>JAGAJB010000005.1 GCA_017626295.1 Clostridia bacterium
CATAGTGAAGTTTTTATATGTTGATAAAAGTGAAGTTAAGTTTGTCTTAAGGTCACTTGCGAAGCAAACATCACTGCCCCGCAACATCACTGCGCAGAAACTTCACTTGCCGTATGGCAAACTTAGTTGGCTCAAGCGCCGCGGTCCCCCCTCCTACGAGTCAAGGCACGCATGAGGGATAGGCTTCGCAAATATCTGCTTTGTTGTTTTGCGCGAAGCATTATAATCGGCTTGCCCCGAAGCTCCTAACTCCTAATTCCTCACTCCTAATTAAAATAGCCATCGTAGTTCCGAAATTTGCCACTTGCCATTTCCAATTTGCAATTAAATAAAATCGGCTTTGCCCCGAAATTTTGCATTTTGCATTTTGCATTCTGCATTTATATAATTACGCATTATAATAGTTTTTCCATTGACTTCGGACAGCACTTGTAGTATTATATATACTGTAAAATTATAAGGGGTAGTATGGGTAAAACTTTTGGGGAGGTAAGTATGTACGATATACATTGTCATATATTATACGATGTAGATGACGGCGCAGATACTCTCCCGGAGTCACTAGAAATGGCGGAAATTGCCTGTGCCAGTGGTACAAAAGTGATAGTAGCTACGCCTCACAGCAATATATCCGAAGAAAAACAGAATTTTTGGAATGAAGATTTCAAACGAAAACTTGCTGATGTGCAGAGTGCAATAAACGATGCCCGAATGCCAATAAAAATTTTACCCGGGCAAGAAATTTTATGTCGCGGAGATTTTATCGAACATTTAAAGTCAGGTAATCTGATTACCCTTAACGGTTCAAGGTATCCTTTAGTTGAGTTTTCTTTTACAGAACATAGTGAAAGTGTACTGAAAAAACTTCAATTACTTATTGCAGAGGGGTTTGTGCCTGTTGTAGCCCACCCTGAACGGTACGCTTTTGTTACAGAAAATTTTGATTCGCTTTTAAAACTTAAAAAGATGGGGTGCCTTGTTCAACTGAACACAGGCAGTTTTGAAGGAAAGTTCGGCAGAAAGGCTCACGACCTTGCAGTAAAAATGCTGGGTTTACGCTTGGCAGATGTTGTGGCAAGTGATGGTCACAGTCCGTTTTTGCGAACGCCCATTCTTGCGGATGCCCATGAATATATAAGCGAGAGGTATTCCACGAATTATGCCGAATTGCTTCTTGCGGAGAATCCTGAGAAAATTCTTGCAGACAAAAAGATTTAGATGTTTTTGGGGAGATTGATGAAATGAGAATATTGAGGTTAGTTGTTTCGTTGATATTTGTAGTCACAACAGCACTCTACGTATACTTCTTAGTAGCAGAAAAAATAAAAAGTGACGAAACCGTACCGGTTATTACACTTAAAGAAGAAGTTCTTTTGGTAGATATTGATGCCACCAAAGAGGATTTGCTTTCAGGTGTTACGGCTTATGATGAAAAGGACGGAGATTTAACAGATAAGGTTATCGTTGAATCTGTTTCTAACTTTATTGAGCCCGGACTTTGCAGGATTACCTATGCGGTTTGCGACAATAACAGCCACGTCGCTACCGCTACAAGAAAAATCAGATATAATGGTTACACATCACCTAAGTTTACTTTGTCGGAAGATTTATGTTATTCCCTCTATGAGCGACTTGACCTTTCAAAAGCAATAGGCGCGGTTGACTGTATCGAAGGCGATATTTCCTCAAATATTGTTGTTTCTTCCGAGGATTACACAAGTTCTATAGAAGGTGTTTTTAATATTCAAGCCACGGTTACTAACAGCAAAGGTGATACCTCAACAATAACAGTTCCTCTTATAATTGAAGATTCCAGCCTTTCTGCCCCGACTATTGAACTCAAAGAATTTCTTATTTATTCAAAACCAAATAAGAAAATAAACTTTGAACAATATATTGTGGGTGCTGAAGATTCCAGAGGAAATGATTTGACTGATGATGTTACTATTGAAACTAACATTGATGTCAGCAAAGAAGGCTCATATACAGTTCATTATTATGTTACTGATAAAAACGATGTCAGAGGACACTCGGTTTTAACTGTTATTATAGGTGATTGAGATTATGGAAGAAAATAAAATTACATTAGAATGGCATAGCATATTCAAAGACGTTATAAAAAACGCATGGATTGTTGTGTTAGCTATACTTATCGGTTTAATGGGTATTTTCATTGTAACAAACAGCGTTTATTCACCCGAGTATACCTCTGTGGCAACTATTGTTGTTAACGCAAAAGGAAATTCTTCAAGTTCCCTATATGGTGTTTCCGTGGAAATGGCAGAAATTTTTTCAAAAGTGTTTGTTGACCCCACTATGAAAGAAAAGGCGGCAGCACATCTTGAAAAAGAGTATTTTGACGGCTCCATTGAAGCTAAAGTTTTAACAGATACAAACTTTGTTGAGTTAAAGGTTACAAGTGACTCGCCACAGACTTCGTATGAACTTTTGACGGCGGTTTTAGAGGTTTATCCCGATTTATCGGCAAGTATCTTTGAAAACGCGGTTATAAACGTTATACAGAATCCCTCAATGCCTAAAGCGCCCTCTAACTCGGTTCCGTCAGAAAATAAAACCTCAATTGTTTTAATTTGCGCAGGTGTTGCGCTTCTTGCAATAGTGGCAATTTCCGTTTTGAGAGATACGGTTAAGAATGAGGCAATATTTAAATCTAAAATCGATTCTAAACTGATTGGTGTCATTCCTCACGAAATAAAGAATAAATCTTTAAAAGACCGTATGAATAGGAAAGAAAAAGGTTTGTTCATTGACGGTAACCCGTATATCAGTTTGCGTTTTGCAGAAAACTTCCATAAAATCGCCGCTAAAATTGAATATATGAAATTAAGAAACGGCGATAAAGTTTTTGCAATTACAAGTGTTGCGGAAAACGAAGGCAAGTCAACAGTAGCCTCCAATATTGCGGTTTCACTTGCTCACAAAGGTAATAAGGTTATTTTGGTAGACCTTGACGGTAAAAAGCCTGCGCTTTATAAAATTTTTGGCGCTAAATACATTGAAAAAGCAGAACTCGGTAAACTTTTAAACGGCGAAATTAAACGAAATGAATTCAGACTCAGAAGATATAAAAAGAGTTCACTTTCCCTTGCTATAAATGTTAATACATATTCCGATAACCATCTTTGGATAGAAAACGGCGTTGCAGAAAATGTAATTAACGCACTTAAAGAACAGGTTGATTATATAATTATTGATACGGCACCCCTTTCAGTTGACTCCACTGTTACGGATATTGCCAAGTTTGTTGACCAGACAATGCTTGTTGTAAGAACGGATAAAGTAAGAACATCTGCTATAAACGATGCAATTCTTACTGTTAACGAAGTTGGTGGAAATATGGCAGGCTGTATCCTTAATGATGTTTATCCCGATTTTGCGTTCTTTGGTATTTCGGGTGCAGAGGATAACGGTGGCTATTATTACAGCAAAAACAGATATGGTAAAAATTACAGCAGTTACGGTAAATATGCCGCAACAGTACCGACCGATGATTATTCAGACGAAGATTTAAAGGATGTTGAAGACTAATGAATCAGACGGATAAAAATAAACAAAAATCCGAAGTTGTAAATAGCGGCAAAATTTTTGTGTATTTCAGCGACTTTTTAAAAGGCTTTAAAAAGTTCTGGTGGGTTATAATAATTGGCGCTGTTCTTGTAGGCGGTTTTAAGTTTTACAACGCTCACAGAAATTATGTTCCTGTTTATACATCAAAAGCAACATTTACTGTCAGCACACAGACAAGTACTTCTTCTGTTAACGGTATATCGGCATATTCTTTCTTTTACGATTCCGCTACAGTTAACCAACTTGTAAAAACATTTCCGTATATTATGAGCAGTAATGTTTTGCGCGACTCTATTTGTGAGGACTTAAATATCGAGGCTATACCTGTTAACCTGAAGGTTTCTTCAGATACAGGTTCTAATATGTTTACGTTGATTGCAACAGGCAGAGATCCCCAAATGACTTATGATGTGCTTCTTTCTGCCGTTGCAAACTATCCGGTTGCGGCAAAATATGTTGTAGGTAATGTTAAACTTAAAATGATTACTACGCCCCACGTGGCTACAACCCCCTCTAATAGTTCGGATTCCGTAAAACAGGGGTTAAACGGTGTTCTTGTGGGCTCAATGTTAGGTCTTTTATGGATTTTCCTTTATGCATTACAGAGAAAGACTATTAAAATCAAAAAGGAAATTACATCACAACTTAACTGTGAGGCTCTCGGCATTATACCTGAGGTTAATTTCAAGAAACATACCAAAGAAATTGACAAATCTATTCTGTTTACCAACACCAATGTAGGTAAAAACTTTATGGAATCTTTCCGCGTTCTGAGGAACGTTGTTATCAGTTCGCTTAATGAGGAAGAAAAAATAATTATGGGTACAAGTACCGCCCCCGGTGAAGGTAAAACAACCATAATTACTAACTTGGCACTTTCTTTGGGCGCATATGGTAAAAATATACTTCTCGTGGATGCTGACTTGAGAAACCCCAGTGTAGCAAAACTTCTGGGAATAGATGTTGAATCACTCAAATATACCAAGGAAACTGATGAATACAGAATTGCGGAACTTGAAAATTTCAAGATTTCCTTTATGAATATTAAGTCCGATAAAAACTATCATAAATTTATGAACTCGAAGGAAATCAAAAAACTTTTATATTCAGTTCGTGATGATTATGATTTTGTGCTTGTTGACACACCGCCTTGCGGACTTGTTTCAGATGCGCTTTATGTGGCGCAGGCAGCGGATGCGGCTATTTACGTGGTTTACCAGGATAGAGTAAGAATTTCAAAAATAAGAAGCGGCCTTGACAGCATTATGTCAACAAACGTTAAGATGCTGGGTTGTCTTATCAACGGTGCAAAAGACGGTATTACAGGTTACGGGCATAATGACGGCTACGGTTATGGTTACGGCTACGGCTACGGTTATAAATCATACGGTAAATACGGTTATGGTTATGGTTACGGCTACGGCTATGGCTACGGCGAATCAGGTAAAAAAAGAAAACATAGGCACTAAACAGTTCTGAATTACGAAAGGCGAAGGGTAATGGCAGTAAAAGAGAATAATGAGCCTAAAATTGAACAAATTCTTCTCGATTTACTGGCAAACACTTTGTTCGGGGCCGGTCGAAAGATAGAAAGCGATACGCTGAAATGGTCTTTAGTATGGCGTGAGGCGTATGTGCAGGCGGTGACACTTATTGCTTTTTCAGGCGCTTCGCCTGAAAATTGTGATGAAAAATTTATTTCCCTTATCAGAAACAAATTGCAAAATGATTTGCGTGCGGTTATGCACGTCAATAAAGAGCATATAAGACTTCACAAGATAATGACCGATGCAGGTATTCCTTATGTTATTCTTAAGGGCGCTGCTTCTGCCGCATACTACCCCGACCCTCTTATGCGTGTCATGGGTGATGTCGATTTTCTCGTGGATAGCGCAGATGTAGAAAAGGCTTGTAATGCTCTTGAAGAAAAGGGTTTTAAAAGAAACCCGAAAGAACACGAAAAACACATTGTCTATTTTGATGAAAACGGTAATTACGAGATGCATATAACTCCCGCGGGTGTGCCAAAGGGGGCAGACGGTGATAAGGTCAGAGATTTATTAAAAGATATTATCGCAGATTCTCGTGAATATGAAACGGATTTCGGAATTATTCGTGTGCCGTCTGATTTTCATCACGGATTGGTTATTTTGCTTCACACTTGTAGCCATCTTACAAGTGAGGGGATAGGTCTCAGACAGTTGTGTGACTGGGCAACTTTTGTTTCACACTTTTCTGACGAAAATTTTTGTGAGATTTTTGAAGAAAAACTTAAAAGTGTAGGACTTTGGAAGTTCGCACAGGTTTTAACGCAAGTTTCAGTTAAATGTTTTGACTGCCCTGGGCATAGTTGGACAGGTGCTGAAGATGTGGTATTAATTGATGGTGTAATAAGAGATATTTTTAAAAATGGTAATCTGGGACAAAAAAATCCCACAGGTATGCAAGAAAGCCTTTTAATTACGGGTAACGGCAAAAAAGAATCTTTTATAAAACAAATTTTCAGTTCAATGAATGAAATTGTTTATTTCTATTGGAATTTTACAAGAAAATTTAAAATATTGTTACCTTTTGGTTGGCTCTATTTCGGCGGAAGATATGTAATCCGTTCGCTTATGGGTAAACGTCCGAAAATTGACATAAAAAATATAAAGGCCAGGGCTAATACGCGAACTGACCTTTATGATGAACTTGATTTGTTTAAAAACTAAAAAGGTTCGGTACACAAAACAATGTACCGAACCTTTTATATTTTTAATTATAAATTAAGAAAATCTTTTCTGCACTGGTCCTGAAGTGAAAATCTTTCAACAATTGCCCAAAGGTTTTCGTCTGTGATAGTGTTGATTCTCTTTCCGCTTGCAGTAGCGAGCATATAAAGTATAGCAGCCTTTTCAACAGTTTCAATAAGACCAAATGCTTCGTCCATATTGTCGCCTGCGCCGTAGATACCGTGAAGACCCCATACTACAAGGCGGTAGTCTTTCATTTTTTCGGCAGTTGCTTCACCGATTTCATTGTTACCGCAAACCATCCAGGGAAGAACACCGATACCGTCAGGGAAAACAACGATACATTCCGTACACATTTCCCAGAGTGTATGAGTGAATTTCTTTTCATCAAGTTCGTGAATGTGGTTCATGGCAAGTGTGTATGTGGGGTGAGAGTGCATAATAACTCTGTTATTAGGATTAACTCTGAGTCTTGCAATGTGACTCATAAGGTGAGCAGGGAGTTCGGAAGTGAATTTACCGCCATCGTTGTAGCCCCAAAGAAGTTCTGCAGTTGTGCCGTCTTTTGCAATACGGATAATGCCTAAGTTGCTTTCGGGGTCAAATTCGACATTCTTAAAATATTTACCCGTACCTGTTACGATAAAGATTTTACCGATAAGTTCTGTTGCGTCAAAACCTGTGGGGATTTCGCGGATAACATTGTTAAGGTCGAGATATTCTGCAACCTGTTCTTCTTCAAGCATATAACTGATGTTACCGCCGTTTCTTTCGTCCCAACCTAAACGGTACATATTAGCGGTTGCTTTTTTCATTTCGTCCACAAAGGGCGCATTTAAAATGTTTTTCATACTCTTTTCACCAAAACCTTTTCTTCATATTCTTTGATTTGAGAAAGATAATCCTTTTCAATACCCTCTCTTACAAGGTATTCTGCCCAAATATCGCCGAAAGGTGCAGTTTTTATTTCCTCTTGCAAGCACATAAGGGCAGTAAAGTCGTTATCATTCTGAAGTTTTTTCATTTCGTCAGCGGGTAAAAGAAGCGCGTTAAGAAGTGCCTTCTGCACGTTTCTTACACCTGTTACCCAAGCGGAAAGTCTGTTTATTGAAGCGTCAAAATAGTCGGTTGCGATGAATACTCTGGCAAGAGCATCGTTGCAAACAATTTCTTTTGCGATTTCCTTAGTTTCATCGTCTAATATAACAACGTGGTCTGAATCCCAACGCACACCGCGTGTAACGTGGAGGGCAATTTTTTCGTTAAAAAGAAGCAACGAAGAAATTTTATCGGAAACAAGTTCGGTGGGGTGGTAGTGACCGTTGTCCATAAGGGGAGTAATGCCTTTTTGCGTTGAATATGAGAGGCAGAATTCCGCAGAGCCGACGGTATAACTTTCAAGCCCGATACCGAAAACTTTGGATTCAAGTGTTACGTAAACCTTGCTTTTGTCGTAAGGTGTGCTGAGGATTTCATCAAGAGATTTTTTGAAACGCGCTCTCGGAGCGAATCTGTCAGCAGGAATATCCTTATATCCGTCGGGAATCCAGATATTCATAACACAGGGAACGCCTGTTTCCTCAGCAAAATATTCTGAAATTTTAAGGCATTGAATACCGTGGTTAACCCAGAATTTACGCACTTCCTCATCGGGAGAAGAAAGAGTAAGGTTGTCACGAACCATTGCGTGAGAAAAATATGTGGGGTTAAAATCAATACCCATATTACGCTCTTTTGCAAAATCCACCCATTTTTTGAAGTGCTTGGGTTGAAGTGCGTCTCTGTCGGCAAATTCACCGTCATCAAAAATTGCGTAACTTGCGTGAAGGTTAAGTTTCTTTTTACCGGGAATAAGGGAGAAAGCCTTGTCAATATCAGCCATAAGTTCCTCGGGGGTAGTTGCTTTACCGGGGTAATTACCCGTGGTCTGAATACCGCCCGAAAGACTTGCACGGCTGTCAAAACCGGTAACATCATCACCTTGCCAGCAGTGAATTGAAATAGTTACATCCTTGAGTTTGTCGAGTGCTTTTTCAGTATTAACCCCAAGGTCTGCATATATTTTTTTAGCCTCATCGTATCTTGACATAAATTGACCTCATTTCTGATTTAAGATGAGAAAAACAATCAAGATAAGTATAACTTTCATTGCTTTAAAAGTCAATGAAACAGAGTAACAAAAATGTAAAAAAGTCATATTATGCTTTATAAAACTGTTCTTTTTCAGTATATAAGGGGTCGATTATATGACAAAAACAATTTTACCTGTTTCCTTCTTTTTCGGTGCTAATAACAATACAAAGTATTGTTCGCTTTTTGATGATTTATACAGTCCTTACGAAAAGGGAAAACACCTTATACTTAAAGGGGGACCCGGTACGGGTAAGTCAACTTTAATGAAAAAAGTTGCAGAAAAACTTGAAAATAACGGCTACTGTATTGAAAGGGGTTATTGCAGTGCAGACCCCAATTCCCTCGATATTGTTCTAGCACCGGAGTTAAATTTTTCTATTATAGACGGTACTTCGCCCCACACTTTTGACCCGACACTTCCGGGAGTGAGCGAACACATTATAGATTTAGGAACTTCGTGGGACAGAAAATACCTTAATGAACATATAAAAGAAATCGGTGAACTTACGAAAGCCAATAAAGACCAACACAAAAAAGTAGCCGATTTTATGAAAGTCGCATCCCAAATAGAAATGCAAAGTGTTTTGATTTGCAATAATTTTACAGACGAAGAAAAGGTTGAAAGGTACGCAAAACGCCTTGCAAACAGGCTTATACCAACTAAAAAGGGAGAGGAAAAAGGAAAAGTTCATAAACGTTTTCTTTCGGCTGTTTCGCCCGACGGCATTGTTGTGCAGTATGACAGCGTAGTTGCCCTTGCTGAGAATATAGTAACTATTGAGGATGAGTACGGCGCAGTTTCACCGTATATAGCAGAATATTTATGTAAATATGCAGTTGAAAACGGCTACGATGTGTACGCCTGTTACTGCCCCCTGTTTCCCCGATTTAAAACAGAACACATCATAATACCCGAATTAAAGGTAGCGTTATTTACGGAGAACAGTTACCATTATTCCATTGATGAAACAAGTACGCGAGTCCACGCTTCAAGATTCTATGATAAGACTGCTTTTGCCAAAAATAAAGAAAAACTTGCGTTTTATAAAAAAGCCAAAAAAGAACTTATAGACGAAGCAGTGCGAAAACTTTCTATTGCGAAAGATATACACGACAGACTTGAAGATTACTATATAAAAGCCACCGATTTCAATGTGATAAATGATATAGGCGAGAAGATTTTGAAATCAATTACCTGAGATGAGTTGTTGCATAAAATAAAGCAGGTAAATTTTACCTGCTTTATTTCTTTATATCAAATAACTTTTTCGTGTTCTCTGCCGTAACATCAAGTACGGTTTGGGGGTCTACCCCTTTTATTTCCGCAATTTTTTCTGCAATGTAGGAAATGTAGGTGGAATTATTTCTTTTTCCCCGCATTGGCACAGGCGCCATATAAGGACAGTCCGTTTCTAAAAGAAGTCGGTCTAAGGGTAGCATTTCCGCCACTTCGACGGCTTTTCGCGCATTTTTAAATGTAACTGCACCGCCCAGGCCTATATACATACCGAGTTTCAAAACTTCTTTTGCGGTTTCAACACTACCGGAAAAACAGTGAAGCACACCTTCGGGTTTATGCTTTTTTAATATTTCCAAAGTGTCGTTATGGGCTTCGCGGTCGTGGACTATTATGGGTAGATTTAATTCTTTTGCAAGCACTATTTGATTTTCAAACATTTCTTTTTGCTGTGACTTAGTATCCTGTCGCCAATAGTAATCAAGACCTATTTCGCCTATTGCTACGCATTTTTCGTTTTTTGCAAGATTACTGAGAGTATCTGTATAATCCGCTTCTACGGTTTCAACTTCTTCGGGGTGAACACCGCAGGCGGCATATATAAAGGGATACTTTTTTGCAAGTTCAAGGGAGAAAACGGAACTTTCTATATCTGCACCGCAGTTTATAACACCGCAAACGCCCGACTCCCTAAGGGAGCCGAGCATAATTTCGCGGTCATCATTAAATGATTTATCTGTATAGTGTGCGTGTGAATCGAAAATATTACTGTACATAATTAACTTAACTGTGTACCTGCGGGGAGTCCGTCAACAAATGCAACTTTAACGTCGTCCTCGGTGATTTCGCCTGCAAGAATCATACCGTGGCTTTCAACACCGCAAAGAGTTCTCGGTGCAAGGTTTGCAACAACTATAACCTTTTTGCCGATAAGGTCTTCGGGGCTGTACCATTTAGCAATACCCGAAGCAACCGTACGGGGTGTTTTTGTGCCGTCGTTAAGTGTAAGTTCAAGAAGTTTCTTTGCGCGTTTAATGGGTTTGCAGTCCACAACTTCACATACGCGAAGTTCAACTTTTGCAAAATCATCGTAAACGATTTCTGCAAGACCTTCGATTTCAGGTTCTTCCTCTTCAATTTTGGGAAGAGATGCTTCGATTTCTTCAAGGGTCTTTTCTACATCAAGACGGGAGAAAAGGGGAGTTGCAGTGCCTACGTTGTCACCTGCTTTAATTGCGCCGAAGTTTTCAAGAGATTCGAGAGTGTTAATATCTGTACCGATTTGTTCAAGAATCTTGTCGCTTGTGTCGGGCATAAAGGGTTTGAGAAGAACTGCAATGAAACGGATACCCTCAAGAAGATTATAAAGAACAGTACCGAGTCTTTCTTTCTTTTCCTCGTCCTTTGCAAGAGCCCAGGGCATTGTTTCGTCAATATATTTATTGCAACGCTTTGCAAGGTCCATTACCTTAGAAATTGCATCACTTACTTTATAAGTGTCAAGAAGTTTTGCAACCTCGGGAAGAGTGCTTAGTGCAAGATTTTTAAGTTCGTTGTCTATATCTTCTGTTGCAGCAGGAGCCTGAATAACACCGCCGAAATATTTGTTGTTCATAGCAACTGTGCGGTTTACAAGGTTGCCGAGTGTGTTTGCAAGGTCCGAGTTGAAACGCTCGATAATTGTTTCGTAGGTTATTGTGCCGTCCTGTGCGTGAGGCATTTCGGAAAGAAGGTAGTAACGAACTGCGTCGATACCGAAACGGTCGCAAAGGTCGTCTGCGTAAATAACATTACCGCGAGATTTACTCATTTTGTCGTTACCTGAAAGAAGCCAGGGATGACCGAAAACCTGTTTCGGAAGAGGCTCACCGAGAGCCATAAGCATAATGGGCCAATAAATAGTGTGGAATCGTAAAATATCTTTACCGATAATGTGAACATCAGCAGGCCAGTATTTTTTATACATTTCGGACTGATTGTCGGGGTCGTAGCCGAGACCTGTAATGTAGTTTAAAAGTGCATCAACCCAAACGTAAATAACGTGTTTTTCATCACCGGGGAAAGGGATACCCCATTTGAATGTTGAACGGGAAATGCATAAATCCTGAAGACCGGGTTTGATGAAGTTGTTTATCATTTCCTTTTTACGGCTTTCCGGATAGATAAAGTTAGGATTACTTTCGATATATTCTTCAAGTTGTTTCTGGTATTTGCTCATTTTGAAGAAATATGCTTCTTCTTTTTCCTTACGGACTTCTCTGCCACAGTCGGGACATTTGCCGTCTACAAGTTGAGAATCTGTGAAGAAACTTTCACAGGGAACGCAGTACCAACCTTCATATTCGCTTTTGTAAACATCGCCTTTATCGATGAGTTTTTTGAAAATTTTCTGAACGGATGCTTCATGTTCTGCATCGGTGGTACGGATGAATTTATCATAAGTTGTGTTAAGGCAGTCGCAAATATCTTTAATTTCGCCTGCAACTTTATCAACATATTCTTTGGGTGAAATACCTGCAGCAGCAGCGTATTCCTCTATTTTTTGACCGTGTTCGTCTGTACCTGTCTGAAAGAAAACGTCATAGCCCTGCATTCGTTTAAACCTTGCCAAAGCATCGGAAAGAACGATTTCGTAAGAGTTTCCGATATGGGGTTTACGCGAAGTGTACGCAATAGCAGTTGTGATGTAATAAGGCTTTTTGCTCATTTTCTTATCTCCTTATATCTATGGTTTATAGTTTACCACCTCTCGAATGAGAGAGGTGGTATTATTATAGTATTATTCACTCTTTAAGTCAAGTTTAACCTTCTCTATGCCTTTAGCATCAATGGTTACGGATATATTACCTTTTTCACCGTTTGTTCTTATCCAGAAGGCTCTGTCACCGCCGATAAGGGGGAATTCGGAAGGACCGATTACGGTTGCAGGACCTTTAACAGTAACTTTAACTGCTGAGTCAGCAAAAGGAACGCGGTTTCCGTTCTGGTCGCGGGCGATAATCTGAATTCTTGTAGCATCGTATGTGTCACCCTCACGCAGAGTGTCAGCGTCTGCTTTAACATCAAGGTGAAGTTCTGTAACTGCAGTTCTTACAACGGTTGCAACACATTCACCGTTAATATAACCCTCGAAAGCGTAGGTTATCTGTTCGTTACCCCAACCGCCGATATATTTTGTAACAATATCAAACATTCTGCCGAAGGGAATTTTACCAACAACCATAGCGGCGCCGGCTTTTAAGAATTTTGAGGGGGGGAGTTTCCATTGTTTAGTCTGTGCGGCAATAAGTGTATCTGTAAGAAGTGCCGCAGCCTTGGGGTCAAGACCGTCATCTACAGTAAGGGCATCACCGATAAAGTCTGATGCTATCATCGGGGGATGAGGAAGATTTTTGAATTTTGAACTGTCGGGGTATATTGTGCTTGTGTATTTACCGTTTTTATAAAGTTTAACATAATCACAGTTTGTGAATACCCAAACGTCACCGATAGTTCCGCCGGGATGTTCACCAATATCCATTGCCGAAGAAACTTCAAGGAAAGGTGTCTTATCCTGCTGTGAACGGTAGATTGCCGCACCGAGTTTCGGTACACGGAACATATCCGTCACACCGTGGTAGCAAATTCTGTCACCGCTACCGAAGTCTTTGTGGGTGTTGTAGTCAGCCATACACCAACCGATAGCACCGCTTGTGCGCTTGTTACCGTAGGCAGAGTTAAGAACTCTTGTGTGTCTGAGGGCGTGTTCTGTTCGTACACCCTCTTTATCAAAACTCTTTGTGGGGAACATATGGCCGTTGTGTTCCGTTACAAGATAGGGTGCTTTGAGAGATTTTGTAACAAGTGCAGGGGGCAAAAGATTTATAGCGCCACCGGAATGTATAAAGTCATTCATCGTGTAAACGTCTTCAAGAAGATGGCTGAAAGGCATATTTCTTACGCCGCCTGTCTGACGGGTGTTGTCAAGTTCTCTTGCGACGCGGTTTGTTTCCTCGTAAAATTCGTCACAGTCAAGACCTTCGTTAACGCGGACACCCCAAAGGATAACACAGGGGTGGTTTCTGTCACGGAGTACCATTCTGCGAACGTTATCAAGGCAGATTTCACGCCATTCACCTTCACCGAGATACTGCCAGGAGGGCATTTCGGTAAATACAAGCAAACCGATTTCGTCGCAACGGTCAAGGAAATGGATACTGTCGGGATAATGAGAGGTTCTTACAAGGTTTACGCCTAATTCGTATTTAAGAAGGTCTGCGTCTGCTCTCTGTACGTTCTTGGGCATTGCATAGCCGACATAAGGATAACTCTGATGTCTGTTAAGACCTCTTATTTTTATCTTTTTGCCGTTAAGGTAGAAACCGTCCTGCATAAAACGGCATTCTCTGAAACCAAAGCGAACGGAAAGTTCGTCGCTGTCATCAAGTTTAATATAAATAGTATAGAGATGGGGATTTTCTGTATCCCATAATTCAACATCGGATACAGCCCATTTTGCATTGATTACTTTACCGCTGAAATCGGTGCTTTTTTCGCCTATTTTCTTATCACCGTCGAAAAGTGAGAAAGTAAGTTTTCCCTTAGTGCTTTCGGAAAGGGTAACGTCAATATCAAGCACTTTTTTAGGCTGAAGAACGCTGAGAGTTCTTACAAATGCGTTGTCAATGTAAACTTCGCTTACTTCTTCAATCCATACTTCACGGTAAATACCGCCGTAAACAAGGTAGTCAACAACGTTGCCGAAAGGGGGAATTTCGTTGCGTTCAGAGGAGTCGAGTTCCACTACAAGAACATTGCCTTTTGACTTAATATCGTCGGTAATATCAAAACTGAAACGGTTGTATGCACCTTTGTATTCGCCGATGAATTTATCGTTAAGGTAAACTTTGGAATAAACAGCCGCACCCTCAAAATGAAGAATGTAGCGTTTGCCTTTGGCTTTCTTTAAATCAAAGGTTTTACGGTAGCAACTGACGAACTGATATGATTTTTCGTCAAAATAATTTAAAGGTAATTCTTTGTTAGCGTGAGGAATATCGACTGTGAGGAATTTACTGTCGTTATAATCCTTTTTTATCATTTCTTCTGAAAATACGGGAGAGTACTTCCAACCGAAGTTAAGAGCATGTGCAGTTCGCATTCATACCACCCTTTTCTTAAATTATTCATAGTTATAATTATTTTATACTATTATAATAAGTATGTCAATAAATGGCTTTTTGTATTTTCAACTTTTCCCTCAATTACCGCGTCAAGAAGAGTGTCAAGCCTTTTTCCTATTTCTTCACCTGAAAAACCTTGCTTCAAAAGGTCGCTGCCTGTAACGGCAAGGTCTTTTAAAGTGCAACATTCATTGTTTTCTTCAATTTCCCTAAGCCACTTCAATGTCTGTGTAGTACCTGCGGATATATCGCGGTATTTTTCGCTTAAAGCACCGCGGTCACTTTTTTTAATGGTTAATAGTGTTCTTATGTCTTCAGGAGTTTTGTTTTTTAAGTGATGTTTTAATTCCGTCTTAGATTCAGGTGGCTCAAAGTCATGGTTCCCCACAAGGAAAGATACCCTGTTTACCGTCTTTTTATCGAATTTCAGTCGGGTGAGAATATCCTTTGCCATTTCTCCGCCTACACCTGCGTGGTTTTTAAAAGTGCTGTTGCCTTTTTCGTTTAATGCGTGGGTAGGAACTTTGCCTAAATCGTGTAAAAGCATAGTAAGACGGAGAGTTTTTTCTTGGGGGATGGTATCAACCGTGTGGCAGATATGCTCCCAGACATCGTACGCGTGCTTTTCGCCATACTGTTTGAAATTAACCGCAGGTGCAATTTCGGGTATAAAAACCGACAAAACATCGGAATATTCCATAAGCACGTTGAAAGCGTTTTTACCGCAAACGAGTTTTGTGAGTTCTGCGGAAATTCTTTCCACGGATATGTTTTTTAATAAATCTTTGTTTTTGTGTATGGAAACAGCGGTTTCCTTTTCTATTTCAAAACCTAAAACGGCAGAAAACCGTAAAGCGCGCATTATCCTCAAGCCGTCCTCGTTGAAACGCTTGTCGGGATTTCCGACTGTTTTTACTATACTATTATATATATCGTCTTGTCCGCCGTATAAATCCACAATACCGGTGCGTTTGTTGTAGGCGAGAGCATTAACCGTAAAATCACGCCTTGCAAGGTCGTCTTTTAAATCAGGTGTAAATTTTACGCTTTCGGGGTGGCGGTTGTCACCGTATTCGCCGTCAATTCTGAATGTAGTAATTTCAAAAGGCTTGTGATTTATTATAACGGTTAATGTTCCGTGTTTTAAACCTGTGTCAACAGTTTTGAAATCTTTAAAGAGTTCTTGTGTTTCGTAGGGTTTGGCGGAGGTAGTAATATCCCAGTCTCCCGGCGTAATACCCATTACGCTGTCGCGCACTGCTCCGCCTACGCAATAGGCTTCGTAACCTGCACTTTCAAGTATGTCAATTATTTGTGTAACTTCGGCAGGTATTTTTATTTCCATTTTTTAACACCACCCTTTTATTTTACTTATATTATGTGCTTTTGGAGGCTGAGTGTCAATAAAAATTACAAAATGATAGAAATTTATGGGTAAAAACACCTGTAAATGTTACAGTTTGTAATTTCTGCAAAATTAACAAAAGAACTTAGAAAACACTTGTGGCATTTTCGAAAAAAAGCACTAAATATGGGGGTTGTATAAATTTTATGTTCAAAACATTTGTGAAAAGTAACTAAAATTGTTTTTTTATTTTATTTGACTTTTTAAAAATGCTGAGTATAATACCCCTTGCCATAGGATAACAGCGGCATTTTTGCCGACAGTATTGTATCGAACCCAGGCAATTCGGTACGCTATTGTTGACAAAACTGCCTACAACGGTAACTTTTCGGAACCCCTATATAAAGGAGTGGGGGATGTCAATTCTGAAAGTTACTTGTCTAAGGAGATTTATACCATGACAGTCAGAAAAATAGGCGAGACGGCAGTGTCTTCACCGCTTAAAAGAGTTGCTCTTTTGGTTATGGCGGTTTTGTTCTTCGTTTCAGTCACAGCCTTCGCCGTGCCGCCCGTAATGTACGATGTTACTATTTATGACGGCGAATCAGTCGTTGTTGTTACAACTGCTGAAACCGATGCTCAGAAAGTTCTTGAAAAAGCAGGAATTACAGTTAACGAAGCATACGGTGATAGCGTCAGTTACGCTAATTTCACAGGTGAAGACGGCAGCGCAATTATCATCAGAAGAGGTGTCAAAGTCAATATTGTAAGTTTTGACGGCACTTCACATACCATTTATACTTCGGGTACAGTCAGCGACGCTATAAACACCGCAGGCATCACACTTCCCAAGGGTACTGCTTTAAACTATGCAGCAGAAGACCTCCTCGAAGAAGGTATGACAATCGAGATTTACGATATTTTCAATATTGTAATCACAGTTGACGGAAAAACAGTTAAAGAGGCTGTTTCAGGTCAGACAGTAGCAGATGCTATTTCAGCCGCAGGCATAATTCTTGACGGTGAAGATTTTACGGAGCCCTCTCTTGAAACTGCCCTTAAAGACGGCATCAATATTGCTGTTTACAGAGTTAATGTGGAACAGCGTACAGAAAACGAAGTTGTAGAGTACGAAACAGAGTATTCTTATAACGACTCTCTTTACAGGGAAGACAAAAAAGTTCTTAAAGACGGTGTAAACGGTGCCAAGACAATTGTTTACGAAGACCGCTATGTTAACGGCGAACTTATCGCAACAACAGTTAAGGACGAAAGTATTGTTTCGGAACCTGTAAACAAACTTATTGAGGTTGGCACAAAAGTCAGAAAGAATGCAATGCCTTCATCAATTCCTGTAGGAAAACCCATCAGCGAAATGGCAGTTCCCTCATACCTTACAATAGGATCTGACGGTATTCCTACAACTTATTCATCAGTTATCAATGCAAAAGCCACTGCATACTGCATTCCCGGCGGTACAACATCCACCGGTAAGCGTGCGCAGACAGGTTATATCGCAGTTGACCCCAAAGAAATTCCGTACGGTACCGAAATGTATATCGTTTCAGCAGACGGCAGATACGTTTACGGTTATTGTATCGCAGCGGATACAGGTAGTTACATCTACGATGTTGACTGGACAGTTGACTTGTTTATGAACTCCGAAGCACAGTGTGTTAACTGGGGCAGACGCGACGTTATAATTTACGTTCTTTGATGACAAAGACTCTGAAAGAAAAAAACTTTCAGAGTCTTTATTTTTTATTATTAGCTATACAGGCAGTAATACATCTTACTTCCGCTGCGCCGTTGATTAAAAGTGTTTTTGCACATTCATCTAAAGTTGCGCCTGTTGTTTTAACATCGTCGCATATAAGAATACGTTTGCCGGTTATATCGGTTTGGGTGTTTTCTTTTAAACCGATAGCACCTAAAAGATTACCGCTGCGCATAGATTGATTCAGCGAGTGTTGGGGTGCGGTTTCAAAATTCTTTTCGAGAATTTCAAAAAACGGTACACCGATTTCTTTTGAAAGACTTTTTGCAATAAGTTGTGCTTGATTATAGCCGCGCTTTTTCAGTTCTTTTTTGTGGGCAGGTACAAAAGTGCATATATCAAAGTCCAATTCGCCGTACCGTTCTTGAAAAGTTTTTGCCATATCTTTTGCAAGGGTTTCAGCCATATTTTTATTGTTGTGAAATTTCAGCAAACCTATTGCCTTTTTTAGTGCGCCGTCATAATAGTACGGGGCACAAACACTCATATAATATCCGGCTTTGCCTTTACAGGTACAGTCGGATTTTTTGCATCCGCATTTCAGACATATATCGCCGTCAATAGTGAAAATTTCATTTTTACATTTTTCGCATACTTCTTTGCGAATATCTGTAATACTTTCACAAAATCTGCACCGCTTTGTAAAAAGTACCGAAAGAAGTATATCTTTGATTTTTTGAAATTCCATTATATATCAACCTTTAAAAAATGGGAAAGTGCAGAGTAACGTTTTGATTTGCGGTCATTTTGAGTCATAGCGTCAATCATTTGCGCACTGCCGACGGTTACCAGCAAATCTTTTGCTCTGGTTACTGCGGTGTATAAAAGGTTTCTGTAAGCGAGATTCGGAACGATGTTTATTGCAGGGATAATAACTGCTTTAAATTCACTGCCTTGACTTTTATGTACCGTAACTGCGTATGCAAGTTCAAGTTCGCTTAAATATTCGCCGGGAATTATTGCCTCTCTGCCGTCAAAATTTACTGTTACAAGTGACGTTTTAGTGTCAATAGCAGTAAGTATACCTATATCTCCGTTGAAAATTCCCGTACCTTTTTCCGTGGGGCTTTCCCATTCGATATTATAATTGTTTTTAATCTGCATTATTTTGTCGCCTACGCGGAAAACTTTGCCTGCAACAATTATTTCGCTTTTGCCCTTTTCGGCGGGATTAAGGGCATTTTGTAAGAGTTTATTAAGGTTTTGCGTTCCTGTTTCGCCTTTTTTAGAGGGACATATAACCTGAATATCGGAGAAAGCATCCCATTTGTATGCTTTGGGTAATCTTTCACAGCAAAGTTCCACAACAGTTTGAGATGTCATAAACGATGAGGGTCTTTCCATATGAAAGAAATCTTTTCCGTCATTTTTTAAGTCGGGAGTTTCACCGTTTACGATTTTGTGGGCGTTTGTTATGATTTTGCTTTCGAGAGCCTGTCGGAACACTTGCGAAAGGCAAACAACAGGAAGCATATCGGAAAGTATTAAGTCTTGAAGTACGTTTCCTGCACCTACAGGGGGGAGTTGGTCGCTGTCGCCTACAAGTATAAGACGGCAGCCTAAGGGCAGTGCTTCAAGAAGACTTGCGAAAAGGTGAATGTCAATCATTGAAAGTTCATCAAGAATCAATGCATTACATTCCAATGGGTTTGAAGCATCGCGGCGGAAAACGGGTCTGTCATCTTCATCCCACTCAACTTCAAGAAGTCGGTGAATTGTTTTTGCTTCCATTCCCGTAACTTCGCTCATACGCTTTGCGGCTCTGCCTGTGGGGGCGGCAAGGGCAATATCCAGATTCTGCCGTTGGAATATATTTATAATACCCTTTATGGTTGTGGTTTTACCTGTACCGGGACCGCCTGTTAAAACGAGTAGACCCTTTTTTGCGGCAGTTGCTATTGCAAGGCGTTGCTGAGTTTCGTATTTAATGTTGTTTTGCTGTTCTATGTAATCTATCCAGTCGGCAAGTTGGGGTGCACCGGGTGGGGGAAAGCCTGCAACAATGCCGATTCTTTCGGCAATTTTCTTTTCTGCTAAGTAGGCAGAGGGCAGAAACACGAATTCTTTACCGTCTATTTCACAGGCTTTGAGTTGCGCGGTGGAAACGAGTTTATCAATGGCAATATCAATTTCGTCCTGTGTGACTTCCAATAAATCAGCCGAGGGTTTTAACAGTTTATCACGGGGGATACAGGTGTGACCTCTGTTTGCGGAGTTATACCGCATAACGTGAAGTATACCTTCGCTGATTCTGAAATCGGGAAGAGGTTTCTTTTCAAGTTTACTTTCTATACTTTCAGCACGCTCAAAACTTATACCTAACCCTAAAGAGCATAAGTAATAGGGGTTTTCCTCAATTTTTTCTACTGCGTGAATACCTAGTTTTTTGAAAATTCTTATACATTCCGAGGGCGAAAAGCCGTATTTTTCAAGTCCAAGCATTACAGTACGCATAGCATACTGGCGTTTGAATTCCTCGCCGATATTTTTGGCCTGTTCCTCAGATATACCTTTAATTGATGAAAGGCGTTCGGGGTCGTTTTCTAAAATATCAAGAGTATCGGAGCCGAACTTTTCAATAATTGCCATTGCTTTTTTCGGACCTATACCCCGTATAACGCCTGATGCGAGATATTTATAAATCTGTTCGGAAGTTTCGGGCATACAACGGGAGAAGGCAGACACTTTGAATTGCCTACCGAAAGATGGGTGTGTTGTATACGTACCTGTAAGATTTACGGTTTCGCCGGCGTTTACTCCGGGCATAACACCAACGGCAGTGAGATAATCGTTATCGACGGATATATCGAGAACCGTAAAACCGTTTGAATCGTTTTGAAAAGTGACTTCTTCAACTACACCTGTTATTTGTACTTCCTCATAATTCATAAACTTCGCTCCTGTCACTTGTATTGTATCATACTATAAAAATAATTGCGATATTTTTGGTACATATTTTTTTCTTTTAAAATTGAAAAGTAACCGCTTGTATGATAATATGTAACTGATATTATGTTCTACGGAGGAACCTATATGAAATACATTCTTGATAAGGCGAATCATTCAACGTTTAAGATGATTGAGGCAGGGCGTCTTGCTCCCAGAGCGTACGCAATACCCCACAGTAAAAAGGACTCTGCTGAGAAAGCATACTATAAAACCGAACGTTACAACAGCGATATTGTAACCGTTCTTTCAGGTGAATGGGATTTTAAATATTATAAGAAAAAATCAAAATTACCTGCAACTCTTGATACGTCAAGGGTAAAGTTTGATTCTGTAAATATTCCGTCAACGTGGCAGAGAACAGGTTATGAAGAACCTGTTTATCTTAACTGCCCCTACGGTTTTGACCCCAGAACTATGGGACTTCCTAAGGGTGAGGGTGTAAAGCCCCCCGAACTTCCCGAAGATTTTTCCTGCGGTATTTACCGTAAATTTATTGATATTGATAACAAGAATAAAAATTATATTCTTACGTTCCTCGGTGTTTCACCTTGTATAGATTTATACATAAACGGCATTTTCGTAGGTTACGGCGAAGGTTCTCATAACTCTTACGAATTCGATGTTACCGAATTTCTTAAAGAGGGCGAAAACGAAATTATTGCCGTTGTTTACAAATGGTGTACGGGTACATATCTCGAAGCACAGGATATGTTCAGAGAAAACGGTATTTTCCGCGACGTGCTTCTTTACTCATATGAAAAAACCTATATTAACGATTTTGAGGCTGTTGCCCATAAAAAAGGCAAGAAGTATGACCTTGATATTAAGGCAGAGGTAAAGGGCGCATTAAAAGGTGCTACCGTGAAAGCAGTTCTTTGCGATAACGGTGAAGTTTTGGCAGAAGAGGTTTGTGAAGCTTCCAAAAACAGCGAAATTACTTTCAAAAAACTCAGTGTACAGGAATGGAATGCAGAAATACCGAAACTTTATGAACTCTACATCACCCTTTACAAAGGTGACAGTGAAGTTATGACAATTCGTCAGTACGTAGGTTTTAAAAATATTGAAATAAAAGATGCAGTTTTCTATTTCAACGGTAAGAAAATTAAACTTAAAGGTGTAAATCACCACGATACCCACGAAACAAAGGGTTATGCCGAGGATTTTAACGACCTTGAAAAAGACGTTAAACTTATGAAAGAGTTTAACGTTAACTGCGTGCGCACCTCTCACTATCCTCCCGACCCCTTCTTCCTTGAACTTTGTGACCATTACGGACTTTATGTTGTTGACGAAGCGGATATTGAAACACACGGTATTTGGGATTTAGGCTGTGAGGGCGGTACTATCAGCCACGATTTGAAATGGGCACCCAGATATATGGACAGAGTAAGAAGGATGTATTTCCGCGACAGAACTCATCCGTCAATTATTATGTGGAGTTTGGGTAACGAATCCTGGGGTTTTAAATGCCACGATAAATGCTACAAAATGCTCAAGGATCTGGGAACAGATATTCCCGTTCATTATGAGGGCGTTTCACCCACAAAACGTTATCATTATGATGTTTATTCCGAGATGTATACCCATCAGGATGATTTAATTAAAATTCGCGAGGGCAAACGCGGTAAACAGTATAAGGAAGTTCCTTTCTACCTTTGCGAATATTGTCACGCAATGGGTGTCGGCCCCGGTGCTCTTGAAGAATATATGCAGATATTCTATTCTGACGACATCTTTATGGGCGGCTGTATCTGGGAGTGGGCTGATCACTCGGTTCTTCACGAGGGAACAGATAAATATAAATACCAGTACACCTACGGCGGTGACCACGGCGAAAAACTTCACGACGGTTGCTTCTGTGTTGACGGTCTTTTCTATCCCGACCGCACACCTCACACAGGCGCTTATAATATGAAGGTTGCTTACCGTCCCGTAAGAGCAACTAAACTTTCGGGTAACAAACTTACACTTCTCAATACAAACAGATTTCTTTCCTCTTCCGGTATTGAGGTTTATTGGGAGTGCCAGGAAAACGGCGAAACAGTTGCTTGCGGTTCATTTGCAACAAATATCGCCCCCGAAAAAGAATGTTCTTATAAACTCGATTTACCCAAGGTGAATTACGATAAAAACACATATCTTAATCTTATTTATCTTAAAGGCGATTTTGAAGTTGCAACGGAACAACTTACACTTTCCGAAGCACCTTTCATTCAGCCGTCGCTTGAAATGGGTAAAGTTTCAATAACTTCAGACTCTGAAGTTATTACGGTAAAATATCCTGACGGCGCTATTGAATTTTCAGAGGAAACAGGCGAAATGCTCTCGTACAAAGCGGGTGGAGTTTCTGTTCTTAATAAAGAGCCTGTTTCACATAAAGGTTTCCTTCTTAATTTTACAAGAGCCTATGTGGATAATGACAGACACATTATGGAAGAGTGGGAGTCACACAATCTCTCAAATCTCAGCATTGTACTTGAAGATTTAAGTGCAGAAGTAAAATCGGGCGTTGCATCTGTAAGCGAGTATTTCACCGTTTTCGGTAAAGAAGATGCTCTTTTCAACGCAAGCGTGCTTTACATAATCGGCGCAAACGGCGTGGTGGATATTGAAGTTGCAGTTGCTCCTGCAGAAGGCAGCAAAGAAAAACTTTACAATATTCCCAGACTTGGTCTTACATTTGAAGCAGATAAAAAATTCAATGAAATCGAATATTTCGGCAGAGGCGAAAAAGAAAACTACAACGATTTCAATATGCACGCACCTGTAGGTCTTTACAGTGCTAAAGTTAAAGATGAACACGAACCCTATATACGTCCTCAGGATAACTCCAACCACTCTGACGTTTCATACCTTAAACTCAAGAGTGCAAACGGCGAAGAAATTCTCATTTATTCCGATAAGAAATTCAACTTCAACGTTCATAACTATACACAGGACACTCTTCATAAAGCAAATCACAGGGAAGATGTTATTGATGAGAAAACAACCTTTGTAACTATTGACGGTTACACAAAAGGTACGGGTACAGGCAGTTGCGGTCCTGCAACACTTCCTAAGTACTCTATTGACGCATCAAAGGAACTCACCTTTAACTTTGTAATTGCACCTTCAAAAAAGTGAGGATAATTTATGGAACCAAGGCACGTAAAAGTTTCTTTTAACGATAAACTTTTTAGGGAAATCATTGCACTCCGCCGCGAAGTTTTTTGCGGCGAGTGCGGTGAAAAACCGCAGTATATTAAAGATAACCGCGATGAAAACGCAATTCATATAGCCTGTCTTATAGACAAAACGGTTATCGGTTGCGGCAGTATTTACGATAACGGAAACGGCGAGTTTGAACTTTCAAAAATTGCCGTTAAAAAGCATTACAGAAAATTCGGAGTAGGCACAAAAATAGCAGAGTCTCTTAAAAATTATGCAAAAGAGCAAAACGTCAGCAGGTTTGTTGCCGAATTACCTGTTGATGTATTAGAATTTTTTGAAAAAATCGGTATGCCCAAAACGGGTGTACCCGTTTCAAAAAACGGTAAAAAGTATATAAAATGCGAAGAAAACCTTGTTTTTGACGGTGCACAGTGGGTGCAGTTCGGCGGAGAATGTCAGGCTGTTATTGTCCGACAGGATTTTGAGGTTTCTAAAAAAGAATCAGCAGAACTTTTCGTCACAGGTCTCGGTTTTTGCGAAATTTACATTAACGGAAAAAGTATCAGCGACAGAGTATTGGCACCCGCCTGGACCAATTATGTGAAATCTGCTACGGAAACTATGTGTTATCCCATATTCGATACTATGACAAACAGAATTCTTTACGAAAGAATTGATGTTTCAAGGTTTCTCAAAAAAGGGAAAAACACAATTGTATTTCACATCGGCGGCGGTTGGTTCGCTCAAAGGGAATGTCCCAATGAAGGTGTCAAGCCCTACGGCGATTTGTTGCTTTGTTTTAAACTTCAGTCAGGCGGTAAAGTTCTTGTTTCAAGCGGTAAAGACACAAAATACAGAAAGTCCTTTGTAACACGCGCTAACCTTTATTACGGTGAGGACCACGACGCACGCCTTAGAGGTTACAATTTTTCCGATACGTCTTATGACTTTGAAAACTGGGAAAATGCGGATATAGTGAAAGCACCTCTTTCGGTACTTCAGGAACAAACTTGCCCCCCTGATAAAATTATCAGAAAGTTACAACCCAAATGCATTTTCAAAAAAGGCGATTTTGCAATTTATGACATCGGAGAAAATGTGGCAGGCTATCCTGTGGTTGAATTCATTGAAGATGCATATACAGGTGAAAGTTGCGTGCTTCGTTTTGCGGAAGAACTTACCGAAGAGGGTTGTCTTAATTTCCATTCTGCCGGCGGTGAGTTCCGTATGCAGAAAGATACATATATCCACGATAATATTTGTAACGAGTATTATCCGCATTTCACCTGGCACGGTGGAAGATATTTTGACGTTCTCGGCAGAGTCCGTGTGAAAGAATACAGAGTAGTTCATACGGATATTAAACCCATAGTGAAGTTTAAATCATCCAATGAAACTCTCCAATGGATTTTTGATGCGTATATGAGAACGCAGATGCAAAATATCCATTGTTGCGTTCCCTCCGACTGCCCTCACAGAGAGCGTTTAGGTTATACAGGCGACGGTCAACTTACCGTTAATTCGGTTATGACTTGCTTTGATGCAGAGGGTCTTTACCGCAAATGGTTACAGGATATTGCCGACTGTCAGGATATATACAGCGGTCACGTTCAGCATACTGCACCCTTTTACGGCGGTGGCGGCGGCCCCGGCGGTTGGGGCGGTGCAATGGTAATTGTGCCCTATGCTTTCTATAAACATTACGGTGATAAGGAGATAATAGAAAAATATTATCCCAATATGCTGATGTACTTTGATTATCTTGAAGAACACAGTGAAAACGGTCTTGTTGTCAGGGAGGAAGTCGGCGGTTGGTGCTTAGGTGATTGGTGTTCACCTGAGGACAGAAACCTTATTCCCGAACCTTTTGTAAATACATATTTCTATCTTAAAACTCTTTCTATGGCTATTGAAATTTCGGAAGTTTTAGGTAAACCTGCAAAGGAACTTAAAACCCGATATGAAAAAGTCAAGAAGGCTTTTCTTGATAAATATTATGACAAAAAGACAGGTACTTTCTGTGGGTCTGCAGAAGCGTGCGACGCTTACGGATATGACCTTGGTTTCGGTAACGAAAAAACTCTTAAGGCTATTGTGGATAAATACACAAAACTCGGAGAGTTTGACACAGGTATTTTCGGAACAGATATTCTTATACGTACACTGTGCGAAAACGGTCATAAAGACTTGGCGTTTAATCTTCTTACCTCAGAAAAAGAAAATACTTTCTATAATATGAAAAAGCAAGGCGCTACGACTCTTTGGGAAAATTGGAACGGAGCATATTCCCACAGTCATCCCATGTTCGGTGCTGTTGTTGAGTATATAGTTAAATACTTTAATGAAGCATAAATAAGTGACCCCCACAAAATGTTGTGGGGGTCACGAGTGTTTTATCTTATTACGCCGCTTTCTATGGCGGATTTCTTTACTGCCTCTGCTATTTCAAAAGCAACGCTTCTGTCAAGGGCAGAGGGAATGATGTTCTCTTCATTCAGTTCGTTTTCGGGTATGTGGTTTGCAAGGGCGTATGCCGCGGCGAGTTTCATTTCTTCTGTTATTGAAGTTGCACCGCAGTCAAGAGCGCCTCTGAATATACCGGGAAAAACAAGAACGTTGTTTATCTGGTTGGGGAAGTCGGAACGCCCCGTTCCCACAACTCTTGCACCTGCGTTTTTCGCTTTGTCGGGCATAATTTCGGGAGTGGGGTTAGCCATTGCAAAGACAATTGCATCGGAATTCATAGTTTTAACCATTTCTTCCGAAAGAATGTCCGGTGCGGAAACACCTACGAAAACGTCGGCATTTTTAATTGCAATGCGGAGATCGCCTTGAAGTTTTTCGGGGTTTGTGATTTTTGCAAGGTTTTGCCTTTCTTCGCCTAAAAGTTCATCGTTTTCGTCTATAATACCGCGCTTGTCAACAAGCACCATATTTTCAGCACCTGCCGCAATAAGCATTTTTGAAATTGCAGTACCTGCAGCGCCTAAACCGTTTACAACGATTTTAACTTCCTTTATGTTCTTTTTTACAACGCGAAGAGCGTTAAGTACACCTGCAAGTACCACAACTGCAGTGCCGTGCTGGTCATCGTGAAAAATGGGAATGTCACAACATTCTTTAAGTTTCTTTTCTATTTCAAAACATCTTGGGGCGGCAATATCCTCAAGGTTTATTCCGCCGAAACTTCCCGAAAGAAGATAAATCGTCCGTACAATTTCATCAACGTCCTTTGATTTAATGCAAAGGGGGAAAGCGTCAACATCTGCAAACTTTTTAAAAAGAGCGCATTTGCCTTCCATAACGGGCATACCCGCTTCGGGACCTATATCGCCAAGACCCAGAACTGCCGTGCCGTCTGTTACAACTGCCACAAGATTATTACGGCGGGTAAGTTCAAAGGATTTATTTACATCATCCTTTATAACCATACAAGCCTCAGCAACACCGGGGGTGTATGCGAGAGACATATCTTCCCTCGTTTCAACAGGACAGCGGGCAATAACTTCGATTTTGCCGTTCCATTCGTAATGTTTTTTTAAAGAAGTTTCTCTGATATTCATTTTATTCCTGATTTGCCTGCATTTTAAGGTATGCGTTTATGAAGCCGTCAATATCGCCGTCCATAACTGCGTTGATGTTGCCGTTTTCAAAATTTGTTCTGTGGTCTTTTGCAAGGGTATAGGGCATAAATACGTATGAACGAATCTGACTGCCCCAGGCAATTTCTTTCTGCACACCCTTAATATCGCTGATTTTATCAAGATGCTCGCGCTCTTTGATTTCAATAAGTTTGGATTTAAGCATACGCATAGCAACTTCACGGTTCTGATGCTGACTGCGCTCTACCTGACAGGAGCATACAATACCTGTGGGGATATGCGTAAGACGAACAGCGGAAGATGTTTTATTAACTTTCTGACCGCCTGCACCTGAAGAACGGTAAACGTCCATTTTAATGTCTTCGGGTGCGATTTCAACTTCGATGCTGTCGTCAATTTCGGGCATAACTTCAAGAGAAGCAAATGAAGTGTGGCGTCTGCCTGAAGCGTCAAAGGGTGAAACACGAACAAGTCTGTGAATACCGCTTTCACTCTTCATATAACCGTATGCGTTTTCACCTTCAATAAGGATAACCGCGGATTTAAGACCTGCTTCATCGCCGTCAAGGTAGTCAAGAGTTGAAACCTTGAAACCGTGGCGTTCACCCCAACGGTTGTACATACGGAAAAGCATCTGAGCCCAGTCCTGAGCCTCTGTTCCGCCTGCGCCTGCGTGGAAAGTGAGAATAGCGTTATTTTTATCGTATTCGCCTGTGAGAAGTGTGGAAAGAGTCATAGCATCAAGTGATGAGATGAATGTATCAACACTTTCTCTGCATTCGTCGAAAAGACTTTCGTCCTCTTCTTCATTGGCGAGTTCAATAAGTGTGAGCGTGTCGTCAAATGATGCGGTAAGGTCATCATAAGCCTTTATTCTGTTTTTAAGCGAAGCCATATGCTGAGTAAGTTTTTGTGAACGCTGAATATCATCCCAAAAGCCGTCTTTTGCACTTTCGGCTTCAAGTTCTTCAACTTCCTCTTTCATTTTCTGAAGACCGAGGGCTTCCGCAAGGTCTTTTAACTTGTCTTCGTATGAAGCGAGTTCAAGTCTTAATTCTTCAAATTGAAGCATAAATATATTTCCTTTCAGTATGAATGTGGTATTGATATTGTTATTTTTAATAATTAACGCATAATAACACCTTATTACATATTTTTACAAATAAATATTATACCCTAATATCTCTTTTATGTAAAGAATAAGTTTATGTTTTTTGAAAAATAAAAAGTTTGACTATTGGTAACCAATAGTTGAACTTTTTGCAAAGTCAAACAAGATACAAACCAAACTTTATATAGAAGGTTGCAAAAAGCGGGAAAAGTAACTAATAAAACACTTGCAATATTTGGTTTTTCGTGATATTATAGTTTCTGTATGAAAAGGCATTGACGGAGACAGTAGTTCTTTTGCTGAAAAAAGCGAGTCGGGGACGGTGTAAGCCCGATATGAAGCGAAGATGTCGAACATCACTCCTGAGCCGAGGGCTGAAGTAACAGTAGGTCTTTCCGGTTGCCCACCGTTATCGGGGCGGCGTATGACGGTACGCTTGTATTATGGGTGGTTAACAAAGCAAGTCTTTGTCCTGTATACAGGGCGAAGGCTTTTTTAATGCAAAATTCAAAATGCAAAATGCAAGATTTCGGGGCAAGCCGATTATTATAGGCAAATCACTAAATTGCCGCTTGCCGTTTGCAATTTGCAAATTTATTTCGGAGGTAAAGTCAATGTACGATCCTATTTCCCCCAACGTTAATTTCGTCGAACAGGAAAAGAAAATCGAAAAATTCTGGCGTGACGAAAAAATCTTTGAAAAAAGTATTGAGGAGAGAAAAGACGGTACTCCTTATGTTTTCTATGACGGTCCGCCTACTGCTAACGGCAAACCTCATATCGGTCACGTTTTAACTCGTGTTATTAAAGATATGATTCCCCGTTACCGTACAATGAAAGGTTGTATGGTTCCCAGAAAAGCAGGTTGGGATACTCACGGTCTTCCCGTTGAACTTGAAGTTGAAAAACTTCTCGGTCTTGACGGTAAAGAACAGATTGAAGAATACGGTCTTGAACCCTTTATTGACCATTGTAAAGAAAGCGTTTGGAAATACAAAGGTATGTGGGAGGATTTCTCATTTACAGTTGGTTTCTGGGCTGATATGGATAAACCTTACGTAACATATCACAACGATTTCATTGAGTCTGAATGGTGGGCATTAAAGCAGATTTACGAAAAAAATCTTCTTTACAAAGGTTTCAAAATCGTTCCTTACTGTCCCCGTTGCGGAACACCTCTTTCTTCTCACGAAGTTGCACAGGGTTATAAACTCGTTAAAGAGCGTTCAGCAGTTGTTCGTTTTAAAGTTACAGGCGAAGACGCATACTTCCTTGCCTGGACAACAACTCCCTGGACACTTCCCTCTAACGTTGCACTTTGCGTAAACCCCGATGATATTTACTGCAAAGTAAAAGCAGCAGACGGTATGACATACTATATGGCAGAGGCACTTCTTGATAAAGTTCTCGGAAAACTCGCAACAGAAGATGCGCCTGCATACGAAGTGCTTGAAAGTTTCAAGGGTATTGACCTTGAATACAAAGAGTACGAACCTCTCTTTGATTATGTTAAACCTATCTGTGAAAAACAGAATAAAAAAGGTTTCTTCATTACAGCAGATAACTATGTTACAATGACAGACGGTACAGGTATCGTTCACATCGCTCCCGCATTCGGTGAGGACGACGCAAAAGTCGGCAGAAGATATGACCTTCCCTTCGTTCAACTTGTTGACGGTAAGGGTGAAATGGCTGAGCCCACACCTTATGCAGGTACATTCGTTAAGGATGCTGATAAGTTCGTTCTTATTGACCTTGAAAAAGCAGGACTTCTTTTCGATGCTCCCAAGTTCGAGCACGAATATCCGCACTGCTGGAGATGTAACACTCCCCTTATTTACTACGCAAGAGAATCCTGGTTTATTAAGATGACAGAGGTTAAAGATGACCTTATCAGAAACAATAATACTATCAACTGGATTCCCGAAAGCATCGGTAAAGGCCGTTTCGGCGACTGGCTCCAGAATGTACAGGATTGGGGTATTTCCCGTAACCGTTATTGGGGTACACCTCTTAACATCTGGGAATGCGAATGCGGTCACCGTCATTCTGTCGGCTCTATTGAGGAACTTAAATCAATGAGCGATAACTGTCCCGACGAAATTGAACTTCACCGTCCTTACATCGATAAGGTTACCCTAAAATGTCCCGAATGCGGTAAGCAAATGCACAGAGTTCCCGAAGTTATCGACTGTTGGTTTGACTCAGGCGCAATGCCTTTTGCACAGCATCACTATCCCTTTGAGAATAAAGATCTTTTCGAGTCACAGTTCCCCGCAGACTTCATTTCAGAAGCAGTTGACCAGACTCGCGGATGGTTCTATTCACTTCTTGCTATTTCAACGCTTATCTTTAATAAAGCACCTTATAAGAACGTTATCGTTCTCGGTCACGTTCAGGACGAAAACGGTCAGAAAATGAGTAAATCCAAGGGCAACGCAGTTGACCCCTTCGATGCACTTCAGAGTTACGGTGCAGATGCTATCCGTTGGTATTTCTATACTAACTCAGCACCCTGGCTTCCCAACCGTTTCCACGGTAAAGCCGTTGTTGAAGGTCAGCGTAAGTTTATGGGTACTCTTTGGAATACTTATGCGTTCTATGTACTCTACGCAAATATTGATAAGTTTGACCCCACAAAATATAATCTCAACGATTGCAAACTTACGGTTATGGATAAGTGGCTTCTTTCCAAACTTAACTCCATGGTTAAAACCGTTGACAATAACCTTGCTAACTACCGTATTCCCGAAGCAGCAAAGGCTCTTCAGGAGTTTACAGACGAAATGAGTAACTGGTATGTTCGTCGCGGCAGAGAGCGTTATTGGGTACAGGGCGAAACTGAAGATAAAACAGCGGCATATATGACTCTTTATACTGCCCTTGTTACAACAGCAAAGACAGCGGCTCCCATGATTCCCTTTATGGCAGAATCTATTTACAGAAACCTTGTATGCAATGTTGATAAATCTGCCCCCGAAAGCGTACATCTTTGCATGTTCCCCGAAGTAGAGGAAGACAGAATTGATGTTGAACTCGAAAAGAATATGGACGAGGTTGTAAATATCGTTGTTCTCGGCAGAGCAGCAAGAAACGGCTCAAATATGAAAAACCGTCAGCCCTTAAGCACTATGTACGTACAGTGCGACAAGAAAGTTGAAGGCTATTTCACCGATATTATCCGTGACGAACTTAACATTAAGAACGTTGATTTCGTTGAGGATGCTTCAAGTTTCGTTTCATATATCTTCAAACCTCAACTTCGTACACTCGGTCCCAAGTACGGTAAACAGTTAGGCGAAATCAGAGAGGCGCTTTCTACTCTCGATTCTTCTGCAAAAGCAACTCTTGACGCAGACGGAAAACTCGTTCTCAATCTTGCAAGCGGTGATGTTGAACTTACTGCTGAAGATATTCTTCTTGAAACAAAGCAGAAAGAGGGCGTGTTCACAGTTTCCGACAGGGGAGTTACTGTTGCACTTGATACTGAACTTACACCTGAACTTATTGAAGAAGGTTTCGTTAAGGAACTTATCAGTAAGATTCAGACAATGAGAAAAGATTCTGACTTCAATGTTATGGACAGAATCAACGTTACTTTAACAGGTAACGAAAAACTCTTCGACCTTGCAAAGAAAAATGAAGCAACAATTTCCACAGTTGTTCTTTCTGATTCTATTGTTGCGGGCGACGAGGGTGAAAATGCTAAAAAATGGGACATCAACGGCGAAAGCGTTGTTATTTCAGTAGAAAAAGTTTAATAAAAGAAAAAGGCAATGCGGAAATAATCTGCATTGCCTTTTTTAGAGTGAACACATCACTCTATGTATATTTCTCCCTTTTTAAAGATAAACTATTAAAAGTAAATCTTTTCAAAGGGAGCGTTTTTATGTGCGGAATTATAGGAAAAACAGGGATAAATAATGTTGTTCCCGAACTTATAAACGGACTCAAGAGTCTTGAATACCGCGGGTACGATTCATCGGGAATTGCGGTTATAAATAACGGAAAAATCGGACGGTTCAGAGCATCGGGAAAAATCAGCGAGTTAGAAAAAGAATTAGAAAAATACAGACCCGAAAGCGAAATCGGTATAGGACATACAAGATGGGCGACACACGGAAGTCCCACAAAAGAAAATGCACACCCGCACGTCAGCCCCAACGGTAAGTTTGCCCTTGTGCATAACGGAATTATTGAAAATGCAGAGGAAATAAAGAAAACACTTTTACCGCCCGACAGAGAGTACTCATCAAAAACAGATACGGAAGTTGCGGTTCATCTTTTGGAAAAATACTATGACGGCGACCCTGTAAAAGCAATTGTTTCTGCCTGTAAAGAGATTAAGGGTTCTTATGCCTTCGGTATTTTGTGTGAAGATTTCCCGAACACTCTTTTTGCAGTTGCAAGCGCAAGTCCGTTAGTTGCCGTAAAAGGCGAAAAGGAGAGTTATATCGCTTCGGATTTATGTGCCGTTAGGGAGAAAGCGGATTTGGTTTACAGGTTAACAGAGGGTGAAATATGTTCTATTGAACATAATGAAATTAAATTTTTTGATTCTGAGGGGAAGGAAATTGAAAAAAGTGCTGACAAAATAAGTGTTGACGCTCAGGACCTTGATAAAGGCGAGTATGAGCATTTTATGATAAAGGAAATTATGCAACAACCTCAGGCAGTCCGTAATACTATTGAGTCACTTGTTTCAAAGGGGAAGATAATACTTCCCGAGGTTTCAATAACAAAAGGATTTTTTAAAAATGAAATAAGCGAAATCGTAATTGTTGCCTGCGGGTCTGCGTACCATACAGGTCTTGTAGGAAAAAACGTTATTGAACCTTTGTGTAAAGTTCCCTGTAACGTTCACATTGCATCGGAATTCAGATATTCCGAACCCCTTGTTAATGAAAATACTTTGGCGGTGTTTATCAGTCAAAGCGGTGAAACTGCCGATACTTTGGCTGCGTTGCGACTTGCTAAAAAATGCGGTGCGCAAGTGCTTTCCGTAGTCAATGTCGAAGGCAGTGCCATTGCAGAAGAAAGCGACAATGTAATTTACACTAAAGCAGGCAGGGAAATTGCCGTTGCAACAACAAAAGCATACAGTGCGCAACTTATTGCACTGTATGCCTTGGGGATTTTTATAGCAAAACAAAGGGGTAAAATCACGTCAGAGCAAGAAAGAAACTTCGTTGAGGAAATGAAACGGTTACCGCAAAAAATCGGCGAAACATTAGAATTAGTAAACGAAGACGTAAAGAAACTTGCAAAAGAAATTTTTCAAAGTCCCGATATTTTTTATATCGGCAGACTTTCCGATTATGCCACCGCTTCTGAAGGCTCTTTGAAAATGAAAGAAATCACCTATATAAATTCACAGGTGTATGCCGCAGGAGAACTGAAACACGGAACTATTTCCCTTATAAACGAGGGTACACCTGTTGTGGCGATAGCCTCCCAATGCGGAATTTTCAGTAAAACTTTAAGCAATATGGCAGAGGTTTCCGCAAGGGGTGCAAAGGTAATAGCAGTAACAGACGAAGAACTTAGAGGTGATGTTACCGATGCGGATGAAATTATAACCGTAAAAAATACCTTAAAAGAATTTAAAAGTTCACTTCTTGTTCTTCCGCTGCAACTTTTAAGTTACTACACCGCAAAACTTCGCGGTTGTAATATTGATAAACCCAAAAATCTGGCAAAAAGTGTGACGGTGGAGTAGAGATTACACCTGCCTTCGCGGCATAAGATGGGTTCTCTTTAAAACGAGCATTATTGCAGGTATCAGAGTGAACTGCAAAACAAGTCCGGGTATTGCGTTTACAAAACCTTTTGTTAAAAACAGGGCAAAGGAAAAACCTTCGTCGCCCAGACCCAGCATAAAGACTTGTGCAACACCCCATACAATTCTGCCTGCTAACATAGTAATAACAAGGCATTTGTATAAGGATTTTATGCAGTGCCAACGTGATTTTTCAAAAAGTAAGCCCGCGAAAATACCGTACGTAAGCAGTTCAAACGCCATACCTATTGCGTTCGGGTAAAGTACGGGCATACCGAAAAGCAACGAGCGAATAATGGGCAAACAAAAACCAACAACACCGCCGTACTGCCAACCGCAGATTAAACCGCACAATAAAACCGGAATGTGCATAGGTAAAAGCATATTTCCTATTTTGGGTATTTGACCTGTGAAAAACGGCAAAACCAGTCCTAAACAAAAAAGCATTGCAGAAATCACAAGAAGTTTAATTTTATCTTTTTTCATATATTCACTCCCGTCGACTATATTATAATTTTATCAAAAAAACTTACTTTTTTCAACAGTTTGTGAAAACAGTTTTTCGGCAGTTGCAACAAACAGAATGACCTCTGTTTGTTACAGTTGCCGTTTTTTATTTTTAGGTTTGTTTTTAGCCGCTTAATAAGGTATAATCAAAATGAGTTTTAAGATTTATTTTTGGGGTGAATTTTACTTGAAAAAGAAAATAATAATCAAAGTAATATGCATTTTCCTCATAATATCCCTTCTTTTTGGAGCAATAGTTATGGTAAGATATAACAAGTTAAACGAGTATAAAACAAAACCAATCAAAATAACCGATAGTTTTACATATACCGCACATACAGGCTGTCTTGGTACTGCGGATAATTCTCTCGAATCTATTGCCGTCGGAGCAGAAAACGGCGCACAGATAGTTGAATTTGACGTTCGGTATTATGACAAAAATCCCGTACTTGCCCACGATGAGCCGAAAGGTGACGAAGTTACCTTGAAAGAGGCTTTTTTAAAGGTCAAGGAATACGAAGATTTAAAAGTCAATGTAGATATAAAAAGCACTGAATATCTGGAGAAAGTTCAGATTACAGCGGAAGAAACAGGTGTTTCAGACAGGATTTTTTTCACGGGCATTGAAGAAAGCGATGTTGAAGTTGTAAAGGAAGCTTGTCCCGATATAGAGTATTATCTCAATGTGGATGTTCTGTCACCGAGAAAACAAACCGAAGAATATCTTCTTTCGCTTGTAGAGAAAGTTAAATCTTGCGGTGCGGTGGGTATCAACTTTAATAAAGATAACGCCACCGAAGAACTTGTGGATATATTTCACGAAAACGGTTTACTTGTTTCAATCTGGACTGTAAACGATACTGTGGATATTTACAGAATCCTTTCATACGGACCCGATAACATAACCACAAGGCATCCCGATAAATTAAGGGAAGCCTTGAAAGAAATAAATTACAGCAAATAACAGGCAAGGAGTACATATTATGCTTGAAATGAAAAACAGGAAGTTTTATATGGACGGTGAAGAATTTCATATTTATTCGGGTGCAATGCACTATTTCAGAATACCCGAAGAATATTGGGAAGACAGACTCTTAAAACTTCGCGCAGCAGGACTTAATACGGTGGAAACTTATGTACCCTGGAATTACCACGAGCCGAAAAAGGGGCAGTTTAATTTCGAGGGCATGTTTGATATTGAAAGATTCATTAAAACTGCTCAGGATTTAGGACTTTATGTAATAGTTCGTCCCGGCCCTTATATATGCGCCGAGTGGGATTTCGGCGGACTTCCTGCCTGGCTTCTTAAAGATAAAAACGTAAGACTTCGTTGTTGGGATAAAACGTATATAAAAGCAGTTGAGGACTTTTTCAAAGTTCTTATTCCGAAACTCGTTCCCTACCTTGAAACAAACGGCGGTAAAATTATTGCTATGCAGGTTGAAAATGAGTATGGCTCATTCGGTAGGGATAAAAAATACCTCTATTGGCTTCGTGACCTTATGAGAGATTTGGGCGTTGATATTCAACTCTTCACTTCCGACGGTGAGGACAGATATTTCTTCTCAGGGGGCGGAATTCCTGAAGAGTGGATGGTTGCAAACTTCGGCGGATATAATGAAAACCGCTTTGATGACTTGAAACTTCTGCAACCCGACAAGCCCCTTATGTGCGGTGAGCATTGGTGCGGATGGTTTGACCGTTGGGGTACAAGTCACCATACGGATAATGCGGAGGAAACTCTGGGCAGAAGTCTTGACGGATTCTTTAAGGAAGATGCAAACTTCAACCTCTATATGTTCCACGGAGGTACTAACTTTGGCTTTTCCTCCGGTGCAAATTACTATGACAATTATTGTCCCACAACCACAAGTTATGATTACGGTGCACCTCTTAACGAATACGGCGGATATACCGATAAATATTTTGTGCTGAGAGACCGTATGCAAAAACAGTTGGGAAAAGAACTTCCGGAACTTCCTCCCGACACAAAAACACAAAAAATCGGAAAAGTTAATTTTACTGAATTTGCAGATTTCAGAAAAGTGTATAAGAAATTTGCCGTTCATAAAAAATCACATATACCGCACTATATGGAGCATTACGGACAAAACAGCGGACTTATCCTTTACAGTACAACATTAAAGGGAAATTACCGCGACTCAAAACTTAATGCTTTCGGTGTTCACGATATAGCATACGTCTACATAAACGGTGAACTCAAACATATTTATGACCGCACAAAACTTAAAGGCAAAGAACTTTTTGAAGAAAGTTTTTCTGTTCCCATAGATGCATTTAACGGTGAAGTTAAAATAGATATTATTGTGCAGGCTCTCGGCAGAATCAACTATGCCCGCAGAATTTACGACAGAAAAGGCCTTGATGAAATATATATAGAAGGTCAGGCAATAGTTGACTGGGACGTTTACTGTATGGAACTTGACGTTGCTCCCGAAATACCCTACAAAAAAGCCCACAAAGAATTCCCATGTTTCTTAAAGGGTACGTTTAAAGCGGAAGAAAAACAGGATACTTTCGTTGATATGCGCGGTTTCGGGAATGCAGTGGTTTATGTTAACGGTTTTAATTTAGGAAGATTTATAAAAGGCGGACCACAGTACACACTGTATCTTCCCGGAACACTTCTTAAAGAAGAAAACGAAATCGTAGTTCTTGAACTTCAGAATACGAATAAAAAATCTGTTACACTTACAGATATACCCATATTCAAATAAAACAGGAATGCAGGTGGAGTTTTGGAAATTATAAATAAGATTAAAGATGCAATACAGGAAGTAAAACTTTATTGGAATCAGCCCCGACCCGGTGAGTATGTTCCCTATAAAGAAGTCATTATGCTTTCAGTGGGTTGGATGGCTCTTTGTATGTCAATTCAGTGGACAATCGGCTTTGGTGTAGGTAACCAATTTACCGGTATGACCTTGGGAATGAACAATAACCAACTTCTTGTAATGAGTTATGTATGTCAGGCGATAGGTTATGTTTTGACCCCTCTTAACGCGTGGATAGTTGATAATCTTCGCAGTAAAGACGGTAAATACAGAGTTTACATAAAACTCGCATTGCCCGCAATGGTGCTTACACTTTTATCCCTGTGGCTTCCTTATGAACAGGTGCGTGATGCACATCAACCCTTTACCCAATATATAATGATAGCAATGCTTTTTGTTATGGGTCAGGTTCAGGGTTATGTTCAAAGTTGGGTATCAACAGGTGTTACAAATATGGTGCACGTTATGACACCCAATACACAGGAACGCACAAAAATAATGGCGATAACAAGTATTATTTATTCGTTGGGTTATTCTATAAATAATATTTATTATCCGTTAATGGTTGACGTTCTCTGCGAAAACGGAAATAAATACACAATGACATATTTCCGCGGTGCGTATACACCTGTGGCATTCCTTATGATATTTGTAATGCTCGCTTATTTCGGCACAAAGGAAAGGCTTGTTCTTCCTAAGAGTCGTATTACAAAAATGAGTTTTGCAAGTTCAATGCGTGCCGTTGCAGGTAATAAAATATTCTGGATTAAGTGCGCAGACGGTTGGAACAACTTCCTTGAAGGTGCAAAGGGCGACATCTGGAACTGGCTCGTTTACCGTGCACATATTATGAAAAGTACCACGTACGGTCTTTTGAACACCATATCCTATAACGCTAATTTCTGGGGAATGCTGTTTTCACCGATACTTATTAAGAAATTCGGCAAAAAGAAAATTAAAATTTTCAAGAATATAATACAAATCTTCCTTGTAGCATCGTATTTCTTGTTCTATAAGAGTCCCCTTGCAGGTGTCGGTTTGTTTATTGTTTACACTCTTGACAGGTTTGTAGATACGTATAACGTTATTGACAGCGCAATTGAATCGGATATGCGCGATAATCAGCAGTACCTTATAGGCGAGCGTGTTGACGGTGCATTCGGCTTCGTTTCCACATACGCAGGCGGTGCAATTAACGCGGTTACAAGTCTGTTTATCCCTTGGGTGTATAAGAAAAAAGGCTTTGACGGTAACGATTACTCGGTTCTTGATGTTTATATAAATTATGACGAGAGTTTACCGCTTTCAAAACAGACCAAAAACCCCAACTGCGTTTTATATTCCCTTATGGATACTTTGCTCGTTATCTCCATAATTGGTGCGGCGGTGGACGTTCTGCCTTGGTTCTTGTACGATATTTCCGAAACGGGTCAGAAATCTATGATTCGTGCTATAAGAATAAGAACGTTGGTTGAAGATGCCGATAGCGAGGAGAGAGAAGACTCAACCTATATTGAGGGTTGTGAAGCAATATTTAAGGCGAAGAAATATTTCGGTGCCGAAAAGGACACAACTTCAAAAGATATATTAAAGAAAGCAAAGGCTTTGCCTAAGAATACGGAAAGCGAAAAAGAACTTCGCCGTGAGGCTATTAAAAATGCCAAGAAACGTCTTGAAGAAGCAGCGGAACACAACGAGGAAATTGAAATTGCAGAGTTTGTTATGCACGAACTTAACCGTTTTAATAATGATTTCGGCAGAAAGCAAATAGAACTTTGTAAACTTATCACTTCCGGTGGACCGCAGAATTTCTTCAGTTGTGCTCAAGAGGCGCAGGAAATGGCAAATGCCTTGCCTGTTACAGACGATAAGGAAGAACGCACCTGGAGAAAACAGGAAATCAGAAATGCACGCGCTCTTGTGAAATCTGAAAAACTTGCCAAGAAGTATTATCCCGACGGCATAGTTCCTTTTGATAACCGGGAGTACGAAGATGCATATAATATGCCCGATGATACAAAAGAACAGTCTAAACTTCGCAGAAAAGCAATGCGCGCAGCAAGTAAAAAACGCGATATTTACAGTAATGTTGCCGCACCGTATCTTTCGGCATTAAGAACGCTTGAACTTTGCAAAGGTTATGAAGATCTTGATGCCCTCACAGCGGATTACGATAAAGTTGTGAAAGACCGCAACGACCGTCTTGAAGCAGAGCGCAAGGAACAGGAAAAACTGAACGAAGAGCGTAATTTTGACCGTAAAAGTAAAGAAGCAAGCAAAAAACTCAGAAAGTAAAAAAGAAAGTATTCAGAACCGACTCGGTCCTGAATACTTTTTTCATTTTTCCAACTCATCTGTTAACCGTAATATTTCGGGTGCGATTATTTCACGTCTGCGTTTGGTTATCTTTTTATATGCAGGGTAGGCGAGGGATAGCGTTATAATTCCCAATATTCCTACAACAACACCTAAGGCAAAAAAGTCAGTCCACATAAGAACGCAACACAGCCCCACACCTAAAAGGAGTGTTCCCGCTATACCGAGAATAAGTGCAACTATTACACCGGGTGTTTCTGCGCTTTTATCTAATTTCCTGAGAAGTTCCATTTTATCGGCGGTTTCTTCCTTGGGTAAATATTTTTTTCTTATTTTTTTAATTTCGTCCTGTTGTGTAGCGGAGTATGTATATTGAAATTCGTTATTATTCATTTGAGTATCCCTCCGGTCAAGTGTTTTTAGGAATTTTAACCTTAAATGTACTGCCCACACCTACGGCACTTGTAACGCTGACTTCTCCGCCGGTAATGTCAATTATTCGTTTAACTAAGGCAAGACCTAAACCGTTACCCTTTGTTGCGTGTGAAGTGTCACCCTGATAAAATTTTTCAAAGATATGTTTGCCTGTTTCGGCAGTCATTCCGCAACCGGTATCTGAAACGGTTACGGTTGCATATTCAGAGTCTTCGGAAAGGGAAACAGAAACTTTTCCGCCCATATCCGTGAACTTAAAGGCATTTGATAAAAGATTGTTCCATACAATTGAAAGAAGTTCGCTGTCTGCAGAGATAGTTATATCCTCAGGGATGTCCGTAGAAATTTCCATCTCTTTTTCTTCCCAGACACTTTCAAATTGCAATAAACTTTCGCATAACTGTTCACTTAAATTGTATGAATCTGCACGGGGGAAAATCTGCTGATTTTCGAGGCGGTTGAGTTTTAAAATATTTGTTATAAGTTCCGCAAGATGTTTTGAAGAATGGGTGATATTTTTAGCATATTCAAGCCTTTCTTCTTCGGTTAAATCGGGGTTTTGCAAAAGTGTACCGTAGTTTCCGATTACCGCAAGGGGAGTTTTCATTTCGTGTGAAACGTTTGAAATGAAGTCGGTTTTTAATGTTTCAACACCCGATAATTCTTCGGTCATTGTGTTTATTGAGGTCATAATATCCGCAAAATTCGGGTTTACCCCTGCGGTGTTGAGTCTGACTTCAAAATCACCTGTTGTTATTTTATTTAAGGCGTTTTTTATTTGTTTAACAGGGCGGTCTACGGTTATTTTTCGTCTGATTATATCAAAAATTGTGAAAAGCGCCGTAATGAACAGAATGTTTATAAAAGTAGTTCTCGCGGCGAATTCAATCTGTTCCCTTGTAAGATTTAAATCATCTATAAAACCGCTGAAAAACAAAAGGAATGAACAGGAAACAACAAAACCGAAAAGTATGAAGAAAAAGATGTATGAAAAAATTGCCGTGCGAAGACCTTTGTTAATAGGTTTTTTCTTCATTTTATCACCGCCTTGTAGCCTAAACCGTGGACGGTAACAATTTCAAAATCTTTGCATTCGGAAACTTTACCGCGTAATTTCGTTATATAAACGTCAACTGTACGTGTTCCGGAATCGGAATCAGCATTCCAGAATTCATCCATAAGTTGCGTTCTGGTAAAAGTTTTTTTAGGGTAAGAAAGGAGTTTATATAAAAGGTTAAATTCGCGGATGGTGAGGGGGATTTCCTCGTCTTTAAGGTAAGCGGTACGCTCATCCATATCCATTTTGAAATCGCCCACCGTCAGAATTTTGCTTGATGCAATTTTTGCACGTCTTAAAAGTGCGCCCATACGCAAAAGAAGTTCGTCCAAATCAATGGGTTTTGTCATAAAATCATCTATACCTACGCGGTAACCCTGCTGTTTTGCGGCAAAATCTTCCCTTGCGGTCATAAAAATTATGGGTATATCATTGTTGAGCGAACGCACTGTTTTTACGAATTCAAATCCGTCAATGTCGGGCATCATAATATCGGAGATTATAAGGTCAAAAACATTTTCGTACAAAGCGTCGAAAGCCTCATCTGCATTGAGGCAACCCACTGTGTCATATCCGTTATTTTTAAGAAATACGCAGACTGATTTGTTAAGTTTTTTATCGTCTTCTACAACCAATATTTTAAACACAACTATCACTCCAACATTTTTTAAAAATATTATAACAGAAATATTAAAGATTTGTTTATGTTATTTTTTATTTCATAATATTGTCACTTAAAGCGATTATTTTATCTGCATATTTTTTACGGCGTGCGGAGAGGATTCTTTTATAAATAGGATAGTTGATGATTGCCCACACCATACCGATAACACCGATAACTACACCGAGGACAGTTGTTTCCTGAAGACCCAATGTTGCGCCTATATCCGTCATAACAAGACTCATACCGCTGCCCATAACAATTGCACCGAGCGTGCCGAAAATATAAGCAAACACATTTGCAGGTTTGTTTACTTTTTTGTGAAGTTTTTTAAGTTCGTCAAGACCTGTGCTTTCTGTTTCTGTGTACTGTGTGCGGATTTTTTGTACGAGAAATTCTTTGTCGTTTTTGTTCATTGAAATTACCTCTTTCGTTTTTTATTTTGTGACTGTATTTTAATTTTTAAATGTTTTTGATTTTTTTCGGAAATGTTTTTGAAATGTTAATTATAAAAATCCCCTTGATTTTTCTTTGTGAAAAACCAAGGGGGTATAGATTTTATTTACGGTTCGTAATGGAATACAGGCATAAGTTGAAGTTTGAATTGATTTATCCTGTGTAAACGGTCTATTTTTGCTTTGATTTCTTCGTCCTCGCAAACACCCTCGCGTATATATCTGTCCAGCGTTGCGTATGTGAAACCTAAATTATCTTCGTCGGTTTTACCGCAAAGACCGTCAATGGGCACTTTTTCCACAAATTTCTCAGGTAGAGCCAAGGCTCTGCCTATTGCTTTAACTTCTTGTACCGTAAGCATGGAAAGTGGCGAAAAATCACCTACGCTGTCGCCGTAGCGTGTGGAATAACCTACCCAGTCCTCAGAAAGATTGCAGGTGTTAGCCACTCTGCCGTTAACACTTTGTGAAACTGCGTAAACCGTTGCCATTCTCAGCCTCGGGGGAAGGTTTGTGGTGGCTTGTGTGTTAATTTCCACACCGCTTTTCTCCAATTCCTTCATAAGTCCGTTGTATGCATCGTTTATGTTTACGGTGTAGTATTTAATATCTAAAAATTCACATAAGGAAATACTTACATCAATATCAAACTGCTCACCTTTAGGCATAAGAACGCCGACTACATTTTCTTTGCCTAAGGCTTCAACTAAAAGCGCTGCCACAACAGAACTGTCCTTGCCGCCTGAAATACCTACAACACCTTTACAGCCTTTGCCGTTAAATTCAAACCACTCTCTGATCCATTTTACTATATCATTTTTTACTTTAAGAGCATCGAAAACCAAAAAACTCACTCCTTTGGGTTTATTTTATCCGTTTTATATGTAATTTTCAATATTTTTTCAATAAATATCTTGAAACCCAGCAGTAAAAAATTATATAATTACAATGATATATTATTAACATTGTGGGGGATAAACAATGACAGTAAGTTCGGCGATTAAGTCACTGGTAAAATATGCCGAAAAAGAGGGGCTTATTGAAGCACTTGATGAAAGATGGGCAATTAACAGAATACTTGAAATTCTCGGTATGGACAGTATCGAAACAGATGCGGAAGTTTTTGAAGACGTTAAGTTAGAAGAACTTCTTAAAATTTTACTTGACTATGCCTGTGAGAACGGAATTTGCGAAGATTCGGTAGTATACCGCGATTTGCTTGATACTAAAATAATGGGTGTTCTTACACCTAGACCCTCTCAGGTTATCTCGAAGTTTAATGCTCTTTATGCTGAAAGTCCTGAGAAAGCAACCGAGTATTATTACCACCTTTCAAGAAAATCGGATTATATAAGAGAATACCGTGTAAAAAATGATATTAAATGGGTAACAACTACCGATTACGGTGATATTGATATTACAATAAACCTTTCAAAACCCGAAAAAGACCCCAAGGCTATTGCGGCGGCACTTAAAATGAAACAGAGTTCGTATCCACTCTGTTTACTTTGCCCCGAAAATGAGGGTTATGCAGGTAGGGTAAACCACCCTGCAAGGCAGAATCACCGTATCATCCCCGTGGATTTAAACGGCGAAGAATGGTGCTTGCAGTATTCACCTTACGTTTATTATAACGAGCACAGTATAGTTTTTAATTCAAAACACGTGCCTATGAAAATCAGCGAAGACGGTTTCAGACGCCTTTTTGCTTTTGTAAAAAAAGTACCTCATTACTTTGTAGGCTCTAATGCGGATTTACCCATTGTCGGCGGTTCCGTTCTTACCCACGACCACTTCCAGGGCGGTAACTATACTTTTGCAATGACAAAGGCTGAAATCGAAACCCCTGTGGTGTTCAAAGATTTCTCCGATATAGAAGCAGGTATTATTAAATGGCCTATGTCAGTTCTTCGTCTTAAAGGTGACGATACAGACAGAATTTGCACCCTTGCAGGTAAAATTCTTGCAAAATGGCGTTCTTATACTGATGAAGAGGCTTTCATATTCGCTGAAACCGACGGTGTTCCCCACAACACAATAACACCCATTGCACGTTTCAGAAACGGTAAATATGAACTTGACCTTGTTTTGAGAAATAATATTACCACCGAAGAATATCCCGACGGCGTGTATCACCCCCACCCCGAACACCACCATATTAAAAAAGAAAATATAGGTCTTATTGAGGTTATGGGTCTTGCAGTTCTTCCTGCACGTCTTAAAACAGAAATGGCACTTCTTGAAAATGCCCTTGTAAACGGGGAAGATATTTCAAGCGACGAAAGAATTGCAAAGCATACACAATGGGCAGAAAAAATTAAGGAAAATAACAACATTACACCCGAAAATTGCGGAAAAATCATTCGTGATGAAATCGGCAAGGTTTTTGCGGATATACTCAGCCAATGCGGTGTGTTTGAAAGAACCGAAAACGGCAAAAAGCAGTTCCTTAAATTTATTGAATACGTAAACAATAACTGAACAGAGGAGTTTATTTATGTTTGAAAAAATCAGATCTGAATTTTTAATCGGTAAAGCCCTTGTTAAACAAAATGCTTTAGACGGCAGAGCATTTTCATTGGATTTTAAACAGACAAAGGACAGCATAAAAGGTATTCTTACTGCAAAGTGCGACCTTGATATGAAGTCATTTGAAATAGAATGTGAAAAAGATTTTGAGGATGACGATTTATTCTTCGCGAACGGTTATCAGGCTTGGACAACATCCCGCGAGTTTTCAAAGGACGATAAGTTCGACGGACTTATTAAAGCGGCAAATATCACAAAGTTTGTAAAGCATTTTGCAGGTCTTTCGGGTGACTATCATTTTGAAAGTTACGGCGAAGAGGGTAAATTCCACTCTTATACATACTGCTATTTCCGCGAAAAAGGCGAAAGAGAAATTAAACTTTACGGTTCAAGAAGTGAACGCAACGGTTTTACGATTTTTGCCGTAGATATGAAAAATGATAAATTCATTATAAGAAAAGATGTTGAGGGGCTTCACCTTAAAGCAGGTCAGGTTTACGAGATTTTTGACATCGCAATTATCGAAGGCGATATGGACGATGTTATGGATAAGTATTTCTTTGACTTTGTAGGCTGTAAGAAACCCGAAATCAAACATCTTTCCGGTTATACTTCCTGGTACAACTATTTCCAGAATATCAGTGAAGAAATTATTATCCGCGACCTTAACGGACTTGACAGAGCAAGCGAAGAAGTTAACATCTTCCAGGTTGACGACGGCTATCAGCAGGCTGTTGGTGACTGGCTCCTTACGGATGAGAAAAAGTTCCCCAAGGGAATGAAATACATTGCAGACGAAATTCATAAGAAAGGCTATAAAGCAGGTATCTGGCTTGCACCTTTCAGCGCACAGGTTTCATCTAAAATCGCGAAAGAACATCCCGACTGGCTCTTAAGACACAACAGAAACGGCAAAAAAATGCTCGGTTGTCAAGGTTGGGGCGGTGCTTATACCTTAGATATTTATAACGAGGAAGTTCGCGCATATATTATGGAAGTGTTCGACACAGTTCTCAACGTATGGGGCTTCGATATGGTTAAACTTGACTTCCTTTACAGCCAGTGCATTGAGCCCAGAAACGGCAAAACCCGTGGCGAAATTATGTGCGACGGCGTTGACCTCTTGCGTGAGGCTTGCGGTGATAAATGGATTCTCGGTTGCGGTGTGCCCATCGGTGCTTGTATGGGTATATTTGACGCTTGCCGTATCAGTTGCGACGCAAGTAAAAACTGGAAGTTTAAGTTAGATAAAGGTGTTGACGTAAACGCTCTGGTTGCTTCTATCAGAATAAATTGTGAAAATCCCTCATCACAGAATGCCATTATTAACACCGTATTCCGTAACCATCTTGACGGAAGAGCCTTCTGTAACGACCCCGATGTATTTTTCCTTCGTGATATAAATATAAACTACACCTGGGAGCAGAAAGTCCTTCACGGTAAAATCAACAGCATTTGCGGTAATGTTCTTTTCGTTTCCGACAATGCAGGGGATTTTGATGATGAAAGAATCGGCTATCTCAAAGATTTCTTTAAAGATAAAGATTACAAAGTAAGACTTGCTGAATATGAGGACGAAGATGTTATCCGCCTTGACTTTACGGAAAACGGCGAAGATAAGAGTCTTAAATTCAACCTTAAAACAGGCGAAAGTAATGTTTTTGAAGTCCTTTAATAAAAAAATCACCACAGATTCGTTTTTGAATCTGTGGTGATTTTGTTTTACTTTTAAACCTTAATAACTCCTGTAGTTTCAAGAATTGAGAAAATGAGAATTGCAACGATACATACGGGAGCGATGTATTTGATAACAATTGTAAAGAGTGTTTTGCGTTTGAATTTGCCACTCAGTTCAATTTCTTCAATAAGTGCCTTGGGTTTTATAACATAACCTACGAGGATGCAGGTAACGAGTGCTACTATGGGCATAAGAACGCTGTTGCTGATGAAATCGAAGAAATCAAGGAAAGCCATACCGAAAACGGTAACATCGCTTAATACACCGTAACCGAGGCAAGAGGGGAGACCTAAAGCAACACAACCTGCAAATACGCCGATACAGGTTGCTTTTCTGCTCCAACCGAACTTATCCATAAATATGGAAACAACGGTTTCCATAAGTGAAATTGAAGATGTGAGGGCTGCGAAAAGTACCAATATGAAGAATACAGTACCGATAATTGAACCGCCGGGCATACTCTCAAACACTTTGGGAAGTGTTACAAACATAAGTCCGGGACCTTTGCCGAGAGCAGATTCATCACCGCCTGAGAAAGCGAAAACAGCGGGGATAATCATAAGACCTGCAAAGAATGCGATACCTGTATCAAAAAGTTCTATCTGTTTAACTGATGACTCAAGGTTAACGTCCTTTTTCATATATGAGCCGTAGGTAATCATAATACCCATAGCAAGCGACATTGAGTAGAAAAGTTGCCCCATTGCCGCAAGAACGGTTGTTCCTGAGAATTTAGAAAAATCGGGAGTGATGTAATAAAGCAAACCGTCAATTGCACCGGGCATAAATAAAGAATATACTGCAATGAATACGGTTAAAACCACAAGAACGGGCATCATTATCTTGCTGACTTTTTCAATACCTTTTTCAACACCGAAAAGAACGACTAACGCGGTAAGTGCAAGGTAAATCAAAAACCAACCGATAGGCTCTGTGGGCGCGCTGATGAAGTTATCGAAAAAGCCGTCCTGTGCCGCTTCAGCCATATTACCTGTAACAAATACGGAGAGATACTTAATAATCCAACCGCCGATTACGGAATAGTAGGGCAAGATGATTATGGGGACTAACGACGCGATAATACCTGTGAAGGCAAATCTTTTATCGAGTTTCTTGTAAGCACCGATAGCGCTTAAACCTGTTTTTCTGCCGATTGCAATTTCAGCACACATAAGTGCAAAACCGAAAGTCAATGCAAGCACAAGATAAACGAGTAAGAAAATACCGCCGCCGTGCTGTGCGGCAAGGTAGGGGAAACGCCAGATGTTTCCCAAGCCAACCGCAGAACCTGCGGTAGCAAGAACGAAACCGAGTTTACCGGTAAAACTACTTCTTTTTTCAGCCATATTATACCTCTTTATTTTTAAATCTTGTCTTTTTAAGTGACTGTGACATTATCGCACATAAATAAACAAAATACAAGATAAATATTAAATTTGGAAAATAAAAACAGAGATTCATTTATTTGAATGAATCTCTGTTAAGTGTTTAATCAGAAACCTCCGCCTGCGCCACCGCCGCCGGAACTGCCTCCGCCACCACGGAAACCGCCACCGCCGCCGAAACCACCGCCGCCAAAGCCGCCTCCGTGACCGCCACGCCCGCCTCTGCCACCTCTGAAGAGGTTGAACAGAATGGTAGTAAGGATTATTTTGCGGTTTCTTAAATAATTTTGACGGTATATAATTGCCGTATTTGTTCCGTTCTTTTTATCATAACTCAGTAATCGTAAGTATTTGATAAATTGGAATAACATTACAAACAAAATCAGAATAAAGGGAGAACAGAGAATAAACAAAGTACGAAAAATATCTCCCTCTGACAGTTCTATTTCTTCATATGAAACGGAATTTGAATAAGGATTTAACTGTTCATAATCTTCTAAAGGTTCAAGTCCGTATTCTTCTGTACGCACTTCGTTAACAATTGAATTGAAAAGTAATAGTGTGCCTTTGTCAAATTCGTTGTTTCGGTAAGAGGGCATTGCGTAGGTATCCCGCAGTTGACCTAATCGGGTATCAGTTAAAGTGCCTTCAAGACCGTAGCCTGTGGTTATCCACATTTCCCGATCGCCTACACTGAGCACAATAAGAACACCGTTATCACTTTCTTCATCACCTATGCCCCAGTCACGAAAAGTTTCAACGGCATAGTCTGAAATCTCCTCGCCCTCAAGGCTGTTTACGGTTAAAACTACAACCTGTGCGCCTGTATGTCTTTCTAAATCAACGGCAGTTGAAAGAATCTGCGATTCTGTTTCGTCCGAAAGGACGTCGGCATAGTCGTTTACATAAAATATATCCGTATGTGACGGCGCCGCGCCTAAAAGGAAGGGGCATAAAAAGACAACACAAAGAATTGAGAGGAAACCGACACGTTTTCTTCCCTTTGTCATATTATTCACCTAAAGCCGCACCTACGTCGGGAACAGTAAGGGATTCCTCGTCCGCTTCAAAATATTCAGCCTTTTCAAAACCGAAGATACTTGCTGCAATACTGCCGGGGAAACGAATAACTTTGTTGTTATAATCTTTAACCGCGTCGTTATAATCTTTTCTTGCAACGGCAATACGGTTTTCGCTTCCTTCAAGTTCATCCATAAGTGCAATGTAAGTTGCGTCCGATTTTAATTCGGGATAGTTTTCAACAATTACGTTAATGCCCTGTAAAGCGGTGTCAAGTTGAGCATCAGCCTCAGCCTTGTCTTCTACTGTGTTCGCGTTTACAAGTGCTGTTCTTGCTTCAAGAACTTTGTCAAAAACTTCCGTTTCGTGAGATGCAAAACTCTTTACTGTGGAAACAACGTTGGGGATAAGGTCTGCTCTGCGCTGAAGGTAAGTGTCAATATTTGACTCAGCGCTTTCAACGGTTTCGCGACCTGTTACAAGGCCGTTGTAACTGCTCATAAGAGTACCGCCGATAATGACGATAACGGCTACAATGGCTATAATAATTACAGTTTTTTTGTTTTTCATTTTTTAAAAATTCCTTTCAAAATTTATAAATGCCACCATAATTATTTTGCTTGGTATTTATTAAAAAATTGTGACTTTTTAATTATATTTCGGTAAATAATCACCGTGGGCAACAATAAGGTCATCAACCATTTTCTTAATGGTATCAATATCAAGTTCACTGCCTGTGTGGGGGTCAAGCATTGCCGCTTGATAAATATGCTCGAGTTTTTTTGTTTTTGCGGCTTCTATGGTAAGAAGTTGAACATTGATATTTGTCATATTCATAGCGGCACACTGAACGGGTAATGCACCTACTGAGCAGGGGTGAACACCGTTACCGTTAATAAGGCAGGGAACTTCAACGCAAGCCTCCTGCGGTAAGTTTGAAATAAGGTGGTTGGTGTTAAGTACGTTACCGCCGATTTGATAGGGCGTGCTTGTAACAATTGCTTCCATAATGTGAGAAGCGTATTCGTTTGATCGGTTATGTTCTTTTACGCCGTTTTTGAGCATATCCGCATAGTCTTTTTTCCAGCCTTCAATCTGATTTACGCAACGTCTGGGATATTCATCAAGGGGAATATTATATTTTTCTATAAGTTCGGGGTATTTGCTCTTGATGTAGAACATATTGTATTCTGCGTTGTGCTCGCTTGATTCTGTGCAGTAGTAACCGAAGTTTTTGATGTATTCGTAGCGCACTTTATTTTTGAAATCCGGGTCTGCAATTTTTTCATCAATTTTAGACTTGATTTCGGGGTAAAGGTCAACGCCGTTCTTGTCTTTGATTTCAAGGAGCCAAGCCATATGGTTGATACCTGCAATAAGTTCTTTTCTGCCCTCAAGTTTATCTTCCATACCCAGTTCTCTGAAAAGGTCAAGGGAGCAAGTCTGAACGCTGTGGCAAAGACCGAGAGTTTTAACACCTGTGTATCTCTGCATATATCCCGAAAGCATTGCCATGGGGTTGGTGTAGTTAAGGAAAAGTGCATCGGGGCAAACTTCTTCCATATCACGTGCGAAATCTTCAAGTACGGGGATTGTACGTAAAGCACGCATAATTCCGCCTATGCCGAGAGTATCACCGATAGTCTGACGAAGACCGTATTTTTTCGGAACTTCAAAGTCAATTATGGTACAGGGGTCATAAAGACCGACCTGAATAGCATCAACAACGAAATCTGCACCGCGAAGAGCATCTTTGCGGTTTTCAACGCCTAAATAACACTCAACTTTACCGTAACCGCCTTTTGCCTGACGAATTGCTTCGATAATTGTACGGCTTTCTTCAAGACGCTGACCGTCAATATCGTAAAGGGCGAAAGTACTGTCTCTTAAAGCCTCTGTACACATACAGTCGCCGATAACGTTACGGGCAAAAACGGTGCTGCCTGCACCCATAAATGTAATTTTCATAATGATCATTCCTTTTGGGGTGAAATACTAACAGTTTTCTGTTGATTTCATAATAATTTATTTTTTGAATAAATTCAATGTTGATAATATATAAAATTTTTATTGAATATTTATACAGAATATGGTATTATATTGGATATATTTTTCTATAAGGAGAAGGTTATGGGTACTAATACAATACTTATATTGATTACAATCGTTGTATACTTAGCCGGAATGGTTACGATTGGCGCAATATTTACAAGAAAAAATAAAAATACTGCTGACTTTTATCTTGGCGGCAGAAAGTTAGGACCTTTTGTTACAGCAATGAGTGCAGAAGCGTCCGATATGAGCAGTTGGCTTCTTATGGGGCTTCCCGGTGTTGCTCTTATAGCAGGTCTTGCTGAAGCATCTTGGACTGCTATCGGTTTAGCAATAGGTACATATATTAACTGGCTTATTGTTGCTAAGAGAATTCGTGTATATTCCAGTAAATTGAATGCTGTTACCGTTCCTGAATTTTTTTCGAAACGTTTCGGTGACAATGCAGGCATACTTAAGACCATTGCAGCAATCATTATTATAATTTTCTTTATTCCGTATACTGCATCAGGTTTTTCTGCTTGCGGAAAACTGTTTGAATCTATTTTCGGAATCCCCTATCTTACCGCAATGATAGTAAGCGGTATTGTTATAGTTATCTATACTGCGCTCGGCGGTTTTCTTGCAGCATCAACCACTGACTTTATTCAGTCTATTGTTATGACCATAGCGCTTGTAGTCGTTTTAGGTTTCGGCATTAACTATGCAGGTGGTTGGGAACAGGTTTGCCGGAATGCGGAAAGTCTTCCCGGTTACCTTAATCTTACAAGTACACATGCTGCAAGCAGCATAAGCGAAGCAATTGCAGGTAATTCAGGTAGCAAGCCTTACAGCGCTCTTACTATTGCTTCACTTCTTGCTTGGGGCTTAGGCTATTTTGGTATGCCTCATATTCTTCTCAGATTTATGGCTATTGAAAAAGTTGAAAAAATCAAACTCGCAAGAAGAGTTGCTTCTGTGTGGGTAGTTATTTCAATGGCAGTTGCAATTGTTATCGGTATCGTTGGCTACGGCGCAGTTAAGAGTGGTGCAGTCAGCGGTATTCAGGATAGCGAAAGGATTATTATTGAACTTGCAAAAGTTATAAGCGGTGAAGGTTGGATTTTGGCAATTGTCGCAGGTCTTATCCTCGCAGGTATCCTTGCTGCAACAATGTCAACTGCGGACTCTCAGTTGTTAGCGGCTTCTTCAAGCGTATCTGAAGATATTATGACTGCGTTTAAGGTTAAAATCAGCGATAAAAAGAAAATGCTTGTTGCAAGATGTTCTGTTGTAGTTATTGCAATTATCGCTATGTTTATTGCTAAAGATCCCAACAGCAATGTTTTCCGAATAGTTTCATTTGCTTGGGCAGGCTTCGGTGCCACATTTGGTCCTGTTGTGCTTTTCGCATTGTTCTATAAGAGAACAAATAAATGGGGTGCGCTCGCAGGTATGGTAAGCGGTGCGGTTATGGTATTCCTTTGGAAGTTTGTAATCAGTGGCTTAGGCGGTGCGTTTGCAATTTACGAACTCCTTCCTGCATTCATCGTTTCATCTATATTTATTTTAGTATTTTCTCATATTACCGCTGCTCCTTCAAAAGAAGTTATAGATACCTTTGAAGAAGTTAAAGCAGGTAAAATTGAAGGCTAAATAAGTTTTGCGGTATGTTCTTTTTGGGACATACCGCTTTTTAAAAAGGTGATTATATGTTAAATCTTAAAGAAAACGATATAATTCTTTTTCAGGGTGACTCAATAACCGACGGTAACCGTGGCAGAAATTCCGACCTTAATCACGTTCACGGACACGGCTATCAGTATATTATTGCGGCAGAACTTACTGCTGACAATTTAGATAAAAACGTAGAATTTATAAACAGGGGAATAAGCGGTAACAGAATAGCCGACCTCTACGGCAGATGGGCAGAGGACTGCCTTAATTTAAAACCCACAATACTCAGCATACTGGTCGGTGTAAATGATATTGTTTTTAATTGGGAGCATAAGTCGGGTTCTGACCCCGAAAGATACGAGAAAATATACCGCTATCTTCTGGATGAAGTGAAAAAACAGAATCCCGATACACTTATTGTAATTATGGAACCTTTTTTCGGAGAGAAAAAGGAGGAAGAACTCAATACATTCTTTAAAGAGAATATAGGCGGTTATGCTGCGGCGGCCAAGAAAATTGCCGAAGAATACGGAGCAGTATTCGTACCTCTTCAGGATATGATAGATTCTTATAAAGAAAAAACGGATATTTATAATATTCTTTGGGATGGTATACACCCCACAACTTGCGGACACGAACTTATTGCAAGGCGTTGGAAAGAATGTGTTAAGCCCGCCCTGGAAAACAGATAATAGGAGCAAAATTTATGAAAGATATAAGTTATAAAAACGTAAAAATAACAGACGGCTTCTGGAAAATAAAACAGGATATGATAAACGGCGTTACTCTTAAATCCGTGTATGACAGGTTTGAGGAAACCCACCGTTTTTCTGCTCTTGACTGCACCTGGAAAGAGGGTGACCCAAATGCACCACACGTGTTCTGGGATTCGGATATTGCAAAATGGCTTGAGGGTCTCGCATACAGCCTTAGTTTTTATAAAAATGATGAGTTGGAAAAAATCGCCGACGAATCTATTGAAAAGATTATAAAAAACAGGGATGAAAACGGTTACTTCAACAGTCATTTTTTAGTTATGGGTGAGCGTTTTACAGACCGCAGCGAACACGAACTTTACTGTGCGGGTCACCTTATGGAAGCGGCTGTTGCGTACTACAACGCCACAGGTAAAAGAACACTTCTTGACGCAATGTGCAAGTATGCCGATTACATTGAAAAAGTTTTCGTTAAAGATAAGTCTGCCTCTTTCGTAACACCGGGACATCCCGAAATTGAACTTGCCCTTGTAAAACTTTATGAGGTAACGGGGGAGAAACGCTATCTTGAACTTTCAAAGTTCTTTATTGATAACCACGGCGCAAACGATATTGACAAAAACTTATATCGCGGTTGTAACGGTGATTATAATCAAGATGACCGACCTTTAAGAGAACGTGAAACTGCCGACGGACACTGCGTAAGAGCACTGTATCTTTTCTGCGGTATGGCGGATATTGCGTATCTTTATAATGATAAGGAACTTTTTGAAGCCGCCGAGCGTTTATTTATGAATATCGTAAATAAACGTATGTATATTACGGGTGCTACGGGTAGCACTTGCCACGGTGAAGCCTTTACGGTGGATTACGATTTACCCAACAGAGATGCTTATGCTGAAACTTGCGCCTCCATTGCTCTGGCATTTTTTGCAAAGCGTATGCCTAAACTGAATATTGATTCAAAATATGCCGATGCAGTTGAAAAAGTTATGTATAACGGTATTCTTTCGGGTATTTCTATGGACGGCAAAGGCTTTTTCTATGAAAATCCTCTGGAAATTGACCCCGATTTCAATGACGTGAATATCTGTACCGATGGCGGAAAGCGTTTCCCTATAACACAGCGTAAAGAGGTTTTTGACTGCTCCTGCTGTCCTCCCAATGTTATACGCTTTATCGCTTCAATAGGTGATTATATTTATTCATATACCGACGATACTTTGTTTGTTCATCAGTACATAGCGTCACAAACGGAAAACGAGGGTATGAAAATTACACAAATTACCGATTACCCCACAACAAACGAAATAAAATTCGTAATTGAAAATAATTCTAAAAAATACATTGCACTGAGAATTCCCGCTTGGTGCAAGAAGTTTGAAGTAAATAAACCCTATACCCTTAAAAATGGCTATGCTTATATTGAAACTGCAGTTAATGATGAAATAAATCTTTCTTTAGATATGCCTGTTACGTTCGTTTCGGCAAATAAAAGGGTGCATTCCGCAGCAGGTCGCGTAGCGGTTATGCGCGGTCCTGTTGTATACTGCCTTGAGGGTGTTGATAACGGTAAAGACCTTAAATCCGTAAGAGTTGATATTAAAGGAGAAACTGAAATTTCCAATAAGGAATTTTTAGTTCCCAATATCACTGCAAAAGGTTATAAAGAACCCGAAAATGACGCTCTTTACTTTGATGCAACAGAAGAGTATATTGAAACAGACCTTAAATTTATCCCGTATTACGCATACGCCAACCGTGGCGAAACGGAAATGCTTGTGTGGGTTTTGAAAAAATAAAAAAACAGTTGCCAAGTTCAGTAATGTACCTGGCAACTGTTTTTATATGTTATTGTATTGTTGCGATTTCTTTATCGTAGTTTACTGTGACTTTGTGCTTAAATCCCAGTGCTTTGAGTGCGCCTTGAGTAGTGTAGTTATCAAGTACGAATTCCCCGTCGTATATGGTAAACATAGGAATATTACCGGGAAGTTCTTCTTCGTTTTCAAGTGCAACAAGAAGATTCACATCACTTCCGTCTGCTTTCAAAGTGCATTTTTCTGCATCTAAATTATATTTTGCTCCGTTTAAAGTGATTACAGCCGTAGTTTCTGTTTGCCATTGTGTTGTAGCACCAAGTTCCTCAAGAATTGCGGTAAAGGGAAGTAAAGTGTAATTTTTTGTTTTATCAAAATTAACATAATATTCGGGAGCAATATCTTTTCCGTTTACTAAAAGAACTTGCTTGTGGTAATAGTTAGTTTCAATTGTGGGTACGGAATATGCCACATAGTTTCCGGTTTCATTTGCACTCTCTTTTTGCGAATTTAATATTTCCACTAAATCAGAAGAGGGTTGGGAAACATCAACAGAGGCAGTTTCGGGGGCGTAGTTGTTTGAAAGGCTGACATTGGTTGTATCGTGGGGGATATTTTGAAGACCGATTCCCGCGCTTACACTCAAAACAATAATCGCAGCGCACAATACTGCTGTTGAAACTGTTAATTTTCTCGATTTAACTGTACTGTTTACGGAATGTGACTGTATTTTTGCATTAAGTCGGGTTTCTAAATAAGGGTCGGGTTTTATTTGGTTTAAACTGTTTTTTAAATCTTTTTTATTCATTGTTGTAATCCTCCAATTGTATTTTTAATAATTCTCTGCTTCGTTTTAATCGCATCTTAACTGCCGATTTACTTATTTTCAGTATTTTTGCAATTTCAGTTACAGAGTAATCATTGTAATAATAAAGAATTACGGCGGATTTGTATTTTTCGGGGAGAGCAATAACCTGCTTGATAATATCAATATGTAAATCTTTGCTATCGTCGTCTGCCTGGATTTGTATATCATCAATATCCGTGTTTTTTCGGTTGGGTGATTTTAAAAGATTTATACATTTATTCTGTGTTGTTCTTATGAGCCACGCTTTTTCGTGTTCGTCGTTATTAAACTTTGGAGTGTTGTGTAAAAGAGTAACAAAAACATCCTGTAAAATATCTTCCGTATCATCCTGATTTCCAAGATATACAAATGCGATTCTGTATAACATTTCGCCGTATTTGTTGTATATTGTTTTGAAGTCCGTATTTTTATCCATAAACGCTCTCCTTTCACTAATAAAACAATCGGGCGAAACATTCGGTCACAAATATTATAACAAAACCTCTGGCTTTTTTATAGTCAGAGGTTTTTGTTATATATCCCCATTGGCAGGGTTATCTAAAAGTTTGCCGTTTTCCGTAAACCGTGAGCCGTGGCAAGGGCAGTCCCAACTGTGTTCTTCTTTGTTCCATTTAAGAGCGCAACCTAAATGGGGGCATCTCTTTGCGGTGGGAGTTAAAAGATTTACTACCGATTCAAAACCGTTTACCAAAAGTTGGGGTTTTAAAATGCTTCTTTGGGGATTGAATGCGAAAGCATATGGATTCTCTTTGTCGGTTATAATATCGCTTAAAATCATAGCGCTAACCATTGAGCCTGTCATTCCCCATTTGTTAAAACCGCTTGCAACATATAAATTTTGAGCGTTATTAAAATATTCGCCTATATAGGGTATACTGTCAAGGCTCATACAGTCCTGCGTCGCCCAGAAAGCCACTTCTTTCGCCTGTGGGTAGTTGATGCGTCTGAATTCTCTCAGTTCAGCCCAATTACCGCCTTTTTTACCTGTTCGGTGACTGCCGCCACCTAAAATCAGCAAATTTTCGTGATTTCTGAATGAAAGACCTTTATCGCTTTCATCAACATACATACCCTTAACATCAGGGACATTTTCCAAAGCGATAACGTAAGAACGGTGTTGATAAAGTTTTATAAAATATCCGCCGTGGTTATTTATAAAGGGGAAGTGGGTGGCAATAACAGCCTTTTCAAATGTGATTTTACAGTTGTCGGTAACCGCTTCGTTTTCTGATATTTTTCTTACAAAGGTGTTCTCATAAACTTCAAGATTCTCCGCTATTTTCGATATGAATTTCAGCGGATGAAACTGTGCCTGGTTTTTTACACGCACCGCACCGACTGTTGACAACGGTAACGGCAAATGTTCAATAAAATCTGCGTCACAACCGATTTTTTCTAAAGTTTTAAGTTCGCTTTCCAATACTTTTCGGTCGTTTAAAGAGTAAACATAATTATCCTTTTTCCCGTAATCGCAGTGGATTTTTGCAGATAATTTCTCGTATTCTTTTAAGGCTGAAAGGTTGGCTTCGTAATATGCCTTTGTCACGTCATAACCGTAACTTTTAAAAATTTTATCGTAGCATAAACCGTGTTGTAAGGTTATTTTAGCGGTAGTGTTTGCAGTAGTTTTGTTGCAGATTCTGTCTTTTTCAACAATAATACATTCTGCACCTTTTTCGGTTAAAAAGTGTGCGGTAAGTAACCCCGCTATACCGCCTCCGATAATGAGTACGTCGGTTTTTATATCCTTTTCGAGTTTCGCGAATTGAGGCAATTCCGCAGTTTTCTTCCATATTGATTCCATATTATAAATCCTGCATATCCGCCGCAGTTAAATCGAAATCGTTTTCAATGTTATCACGGGCAAGGTCTGTGTCTATTTCGGGGTAAACTTCCGATATAGGTTTTTCCTGAGTGTGTTTCCTTTCTTCTGACATTTCTTTCACCTCAGAAATATTCTTGCCGTTAAAATCAAAAATATAAAAAATGTTCCTCATAAAAAATGCTTTGATTTTTTACAAGGAACTTTAATTTATTAAAGAATACTGAAGTTAATAACAAGGGCAGCAAAAACAATTGAAACCATTGAAAGAAGTTTTATAAGAATGTTTATTGAGGGGCCGGAAGTATCTTTGAAGGGGTCGCCTACAGTGTCGCCTACAACAGCGGCTTTGTGGCAGGAAGAACCTTTACCGCCGTGTGTTCCGCTTTCAATATATTTCTTTGCGTTATCCCAGGCACCGCCGGAGTTTGACATAAATACTGCCATAAGGAAGCCTGTTGCGGTAGCACCTGCAAGCATACCTACAACACCTGTGCAACCTAAAACTATTCCCACTGCAACAGGAACAACTATTGCAACAACTGTGGGTAAAACCATTTCTTTAAGGCTCGCTTTTGTGCAAAGGTCAACGCATTTAGCGTAGTCGGGGTCAGCCTTGCCGTCCATAAGACCTGTTATTTCGCGGAACTGACGGCGTACTTCTTTAACAACGCTCTGTGCCGCTTTGCCTACGGATTCCATTGTAAGTGCCGCAAACACAAAGGGAAGGCAAGCGCCTATAAATAAACCGATAAGAACTGTGGGATTCATAAGGCTTAAATCAGCAATTTTCTCTGCACCGCCGGGAATGGATTTTACTTTATCGATATATGAAGCCATAAGAGCGAGTGCTGTAAGTGCCGCTGAACCGATAGCAAAACCTTTGCCTGTTGCAGCAGTAGTATTGCCTAAAGAGTCGAGAGCATCAGTTCTCTGTCTTACTTCTTTTTCGAGGCCTGTCATTTCTGCAATACCGCCCGCATTATCGGCAACAGGGCCGTAAGCGTCTGTTGCAAGGGTGATACCGAGAGTTGAAAGCATTCCCACGGCTGCAAGGGATATACCGTAAAGTCCCATAGCACCGCCACCGGAAACAAAATAGGAAACAAGAACGCAAACAGAAACAATGACTATCGGTAAAGCCGTTGAAAGCATACCGAGAGAAAGACCGCTGATTATAATGGTAGCAGAGCCTGTTTCGGAAGAGTCTGAAAGTTTGCGTGTGGGTTTATAAGTATCGGAAGTAAAGTATTCCGTTGCCTGACCGATGAAAACACCTGCAAAAAGACCTGCAAGAATTGCAAAGTACATAGTCCAGTTTTCTTTACCGAGGATAAAGTAAACAAGGGGAAGAGCAATAACTGCAATAAGAATAGCGGAGAAATTTGTACCTTTGCTTAAAGCCTTTAATAAATCTTTCTGGCTTGCGCCTTCTTTTGTGCGAACTAAGAAAGTACCGATTATTGAGCAAACAATACCTAAAGAAGCGAGAATAAGGGGTAAAGCCATAGCCTTCATACTACCGCCGAAAGCCGCAACACCTAAAGCGGAGGCTGAAAGAATAGAGCCAACGTAAGACTCGTAAAGGTCAGCGCCCATACCTGCTACGTCGCCTACATTATCACCAACATTGTCGGCAATAACCGCAGGGTTTCTGGGGTCGTCTTCGGGTATACCTGCTTCAACTTTACCAACAAGGTCAGCACCTACATCAGCGGCTTTTGTGAATATACCGCCACCTACACGGGCAAAGAGTGCCATTGAGGAAGCACCCATACCGAATGTGAGCATAGCGCTTGTTATATCCGTAGGGGAAAGATTAAACACATATTTCAAAAGGAAAAACCAAATTGAAATATCGAGAAGTCCTAAACCGACAACGGTGAAGCCCATAACAGAGCCTGCGGAGAAAGCAACACGCAAACCGCGGTTAAGACCTTCACGGCAAGCGTTAGCAGTACGGGCATTTGAAGCGGTGGCAATTTTCATACCGACAAAACCCGAAAGTGCCGAGAAAAAACCGCCTGTAATAAATGCAAAGGGGACATATGGAGTAAGAAGACCTAAAATAGCCATAACACTCAAAATTACGAAAAGTACCGAGAAGAAAATCGCAACAATAATGTACTGGCGTTTAAGGAATGCATTTGCACCCATACGAATAGATTTTGAGATTTTCTTCATTTTGTCTGTGCCCTCGGAAAATTTCAAAACTTTTTTCGCGGTGAATATTGCAAATAAAAGGGCAATAACAGAGCCGATGAAAGTAAACAAGATTAAATAATTATCCATAATAACTCCTTCCGTAGATAATAAAATACTATAATAAATTTAGTTTACATTATATTGGAATAAAAATTATATGACCTATGTTTTATGTTGTCAAGAGAATTGATAACTAATTTTCGTATGGTTGGTTTTTGACAATTTTATATAATTTGTGTAAATTTCTGCGAAAAATAAGGAAAACGCCTTTTAAACTTAAAGTCAAAGGCGTTTTTTGATGATTTTAATTAAATTTTTATATGTTTTATTGTTTTATCTATAAGGTCTGAAATTTTAACAGTACCCACACCGAATATTGAAGTATGAAGCGTATCTTCGAGGGGTTTAGTCCACACTTCATCAATGTTTTTAATACCGTTTCTCATACCTAAAACAGAGCCCACAGTAGCACCGTTGCAGTCTGTATCGAAAGCAGGCTGAACAGCCATACAAATTGACTTACCGAAATCACCTTCGCCGTAAAGCAAAGCGGCGGCAACTATCATAGCATTCGGAATTGTATGGCACCATCCGTAACCTGTGTGTTCATCAAAAAGACTGTGGATTTTTTTGCAACAATCGTCGTATGAAACTCCGTTTTTGTAATCGGCAATTACATTTGTTATTGCTTCGTAAAGTCTTGATGTGTAGGGGATTTCAGAAAGACCCCCAAGAATAATATCTTCAATATTATCGGTAACTGCGGCGCAAGCGAGCATAGCGGAAACCCACATTTCGCCGTAAATACCGTTTTTAACGTGTGAAATACTTGCATCGCGGAAAGCCATTTCAGCTGCAAGTTCGGGGTTGCCGGGGTTAATATAACCGAAGTAATCGCCGCGAATCTGTGCGCCTATCCACTCTCTGTAAGGGTTTTTGTACATAGCGGAGTACGGTGGCTCAAAGCCGTTTATAAAATTATAAAAAGCCACTCTTTCAGCGGTAAAATAGGCATCTTTACTTTGATATTTCGTCCAGGATTTTGCAACGTCCGAGGGTTTAAAATCTCTGCCGTAGTTCTCAATTATAAGCTGAGCCATTACAACATAGTTTGTGTCGTCGTCAACAGGCATACCGTGTACTGTATCTGCGTAGCATTTATTACGAAGTCCGAATTTATAGGTTTCACACATTTCTTCGGTAATATCAGTACTGAGAATGTATCTTTTCAAAGGGTAATTACCGCTGTTTTTCAGTAACGGAAGAAATTCTTCGGTTCTTATACCCTCCACAGGTTTACCTAAAAGACAACCGCAAATTCTGCCCGTCCAGGCACCTGCGATTTTATCCTTTAATAATTCTTCATTAAAAGGCTTTTTATTGAAATTATGCTCTTTTCTTAAGGTTTTAATTTCTTCTAACTCAGAAGGTTCACTATACATATAATCGGCTGTTTCTTCAGAGTTTGAAACTGCTTCAAAAATAACATCACTTAATTTATTTTTTACTTCGCTTCGGGGAAGATTTATAACCGCATCAAAAACATCTTTGTATTTTTCAACGTCAAGACCTTCGTCGATGCATTGCTGATACTCAACTACAAGGTCATTGCAGTAAAAATCCCATTCGCCTAAGTCTGAAAATTTCTGTTTAATACTTTTTTTATACATATCGGACACCTGTTTCAAAAAATGTTGTATTTGAAATATTTAAGTTAATAAACTCATTTTAGCAGTAGCGAGAACAGATTTCAACAGGTTTTTGTTACTGATTTTTTATTTGTTGACTTAATAGAAATATCGTGGTATTTTTAGTTTGTAATATAATTTGTAATGGGGGTAAATTTATGAAAAAAGCAATAAAAATAATTATTTGTGTTGCCCTTGCCGTAATCGTTGCGGTTTTAGGCGTTTTTTCACCGTATCTGTTAAGTTTTGTTGAATACGACAAAGATTTTGATATAACGCAAGGTGAGAGTGTTTTGAGTGATTATACAGAGATAGCAGTATCAAAGGACGGTTTGTTGACCACTAATATTGAACTCAGTGAAAATGATTGCGGTTGGTTTAATTATTACGGTCTTGAATATACAGCAGATTGCTACATAAAAGTTACACTTTATTATTCTGCAGGTATTGAAGATAAAAAAGAAGATTTCTTTTTGGAACCCACTGAACAGAAAAAGACCTTTTATTCTTTTGTGGATAATGCGATAGAAGGGAAAAAAGGCAATAAAGTTAAATCCCTTACTGTTCAGACACTGACAAAGGGAAAAGAAAATATAAAAATATACGGCTTCTCGGTGTTTAACAGAGAAATTCCGGAACAGGAAATATATATTGAGTCCGAAAACCTTAAACTCGGTATTGATTTACTTTGGGGCGGTGCGTTAAGTTACCTTGAGGATACGGATTCAAATGTGCAGGCAGTTTCAGTTGACGGCAAAATAAAGGTTGATTCAAATGCAGAAGAGCGCTATAACGCAAAGTCCGTAAATGATAACGTTAACCTTATTAACCGAAATGACACCGGCAGACTTGTTCAGCAGTCTTATTACGGCACATTGGAATACGACCACGGTGTTTATATGGATAACGATTGGCGTTATAATCCCGTGCAGGGCGGTAATCAGTTCAACGATGCAAGTAAAATTGTTGACTTAAAAGTAAATGAGGACAGTATTTACATTAAATGCAGACCTCTTGACTGGGCGAAGGAAAAAGAATTTATCACCCCTTCATATATGGAGGCAACCTATTCTTTTGAAAACGGTATGGTTCACGCAAAGTGCCGATTTGTAGATTTTTCGGGTTATCCCGAGGCGGAAAGCACCCAGGAGATTCCTGCATTTTACTGCATAGAGCCTTTTAATAATTTTGTTTATTACCCGGGGGATAAGCCTTGGACAAACGGCGAACTTAAAAGCGAGCCCGACCTTATTTTCTGGCCCGATGCAAATTATCCCACATTCCGTTCAAAAGAAAATTGGGCGGCTTTTACAGGTGAATTTGAGGATAGTTTCGGTATAGGTCTTTACGTGCCTGACGAAGAGTCTTTCCTTGCAGGTATATTTGACAGAGAAAACACCGATGAAGAAGACCCTTCAAGAGATGCTCCCACATCGTATATTGCCGTAACAAAAACAAGAATATTTAAAAGTTTTGACCCTTACGAATATGAATACTACCTTGCAACAGGCGATTCACAGGAAATAAGAGATACTTTTAAAAATATAGGTAAATAAAAATGTCGAGTGCGTTTGTTTTCGTAAGATTATAAACGCACTCAAAAAAATTTTTTACAAAATTTTCTAAAAAATATTGACAAAAGTGAAATAAGTGGGTACAATGATAGAGGTTAGCGAATGCTAACTCATATTTTGCAACTTGAAGTTAGCAACGGCTAATTTCTATACCAGACAAAGAAATAACGGTGATACTATGAATTTAACTGATGCTGTTGAAGGCAAAGAATATATCATTCAGCAAATAGATACTGATGACGAAGAGTTGGAGGCGTTTTTGTTCTCCCTCGGATGTTACAGCGGTGAATCTATTACCGTAGTTTCCCACTTAAAAGGCGGATGTATAGTTTCTATAAAAGACGGCAGATATAATATCGATAATCAGTTAGCCGAGGCCATTGTTGTTTTTGATTAAATAAAAAACAGTCAAAAGATTGTTTTTTTACCACGCAAGTTAGCGACTGCTAACTGCTTGATTTGTGATTACAAGGAGGATGAAGTATGAGAATTGCTTTAACAGGCAACCCGAACTCAGGTAAAACCACTATGTACAATGCCCTTACAGGCAGTAATGAAAAGGTGGGCAACTGGGCGGGTGTTACCGTAGAAAAGAAAGAGCACCCCATTAAAAAAAGTTACTGCACAGTAAGTGAGCAACTTATTGCCGTTGACCTTCCCGGTGCTTATTCAATGTCACCTTTCACAAGTGAAGAAAGTGTTACAAGTGACTATGTAAAGAAAGAAAATCCCGATGTTATTATAAACATCGTGGATGCAACAAACTTAAGCCGAAGCCTTTTCTTTACAACACAACTTCTTGAATTGGGCATTCCTATGGTTGTTGCTCTTAATAAGAGCGATATTAACGCTAAAAAGGAAACTAAAATTGACACGGATGCGTTATCAAAAGCACTCGGCTGTCCTGTGGTTGAAACTGTTTCAACATCTGCCGACGGATTAAAAAAGGTTGTGGAAGTTGCTGTTTCCCGGGTAGGAACAATTCAGACTGCACCTTATAACCAAGGCGACGTTGATTTAACCGATAAAAAAGCGGTTCAGGCTGCTGACCGTAAACGCTTTGCATTTGTTAATAAAATAGTTAAATCTGTTGAAACACGCAAGATTTTGACCAAAGACAAAAACTTCAGCGATAAGATAGATGCAGTTTTAACTAACAAATGGTTGGGAATTCCGATTTTCGCAGTTGTTATGTTCCTTGTTTTCCAGATTTCGCAGGTTTGGGTCGGTACACCTATTGCTGATTTACTTGTAAGCTGGCTGGAAACGTTTCAAGGCTGGGTAGGGGGGCTTCTCGAGAACGCAAACCCCTTATTATACGCTCTCCTTGTAGACGGTGTAATAGGCGGTGCTATTGCAGTTATCGGGTTTTTACCGCTTGTTATGGTGATGTATTTCCTTATTGCTCTGCTTGAAGACTGCGGCTATATGTCCCGTGTGGCAGTAGTTCTTGACCCTATTTTCAAAAAAGTGGGTCTTTCCGGTAAATCCGTTATTCCTTTTGTTATTACCGTAGGATGTGCGGTTCCCGGTATTATGGCAAGCCGTACTATCCGTAACGAACGCGAACGCAGAGCAACCGCTATGCTTTCACCTTTTATGCCCTGCGGTGCTAAAATCCCTGTAATTTCTCTTTTTGCAGGTGCATTTTTCGATAATGCAGGATGGGTCAGCACAGTAATGTATTTATGCGGTATAATTCTCATTTTCGTAGGTGCTTTGCTTGTTAATAAAGTTACAGGTAACAGTAAGAAAAAATCCTTCTTTATTATAGAACTTCCCGAATATAAAGTTCCCGGCTTTTGGGGCGCATTCAAATCAATGTGCAGTCGTGGATGGGCTTACATAGTAAAAGCGGCTACAATCATCCTTCTTTGTAATACCGCAGCTCAGATTATGCAGACTTTCAATTGGAGTTTCAAAGTGGCAGAAAGTGCCGATACGTCTATACTCGCTTCTATTGCAGGGCCTTTCGCATACGTTCTTTTCCCCATTGTAGGTGTTCTCAGTTGGCAGTTAGCAGCGGCGGCTGTTACAGGTTTTATTGCTAAAGAAAACGTTGTAGGTACATTGGCAGTTTGCTTTGTAGGGCTTGAAAATCTCATTGACACAGAGGAACTCGCACTTATGGAAGGTGCAGGCACACAGGTTGCAGGTGTAATGGCTATTACAAAGGTTGCGGCTCTCGCTTACCTTATGTTTAACCTTTATTCTCCTCCTTGTTTTGCGGCTATCGGTGCTATGAACGCTGAAATGAAAAGCGGTAAATGGTTTGCGGCAGGTATCGGTTTACAACTTGGTGTAGGTTATACTGTTGCATATCTTGTATACACTATAGGTACTCTTATTACTGCCCCCGATACATTGAATGTGGGCGGTGCGATAGGCGGTCTTGCAGTTGTAATTGTGTTTATTGGTGTTCTTCTTTTCCTTATTACAAGAACAAATGCAAAATTAAAAGAGGAAGAAGCACTTAAAAAGTCTAAGAAAACTATTTCGGTGAAATAATTATGGAAAACTATATAATCATTGCCGTTGTTGCAATTATTGTTGCGGCTATACTGATGTATTTGCGCAGGGCAAAAAAACGCGGTGAAACCTGTATAGGTTGCCCGTACTCAAAACAATGCTCGGGTAAATGCGGCGGCGGTTGTAATAACAAATAAAAAAATCGGATGAGAGTTCAAAATGAAATCTCATCCGATTTAAATTTTTGGTTTTTTATTTTCTTTCTTTAATTACTTTAGCGGGGCAACCCACTGCAACTGAATACGGGGGAATGGGTTTTACAACAACTGAGCCTGAGCCGATAACGGAGCCTTCGCCAATATCACCGGAATACATAATAGCGGCTCTCATACCGATGTAAACATCTCTGCCGATGGTAACCTTTTTGCAATGACCGCCCTGACTGTAAATAATTGAATTGGGGTCATCAAAAATGTGTGAGTAGGGAGTAAGTTGAATGTTCTGGGCAAGTAAACAGTCGTCGCCGATTTCAAGACCCATATGACCGAAGAGGGTTGTGCCTGTGCCGATATAAACATTTTTACCGACATTGATATATCCAGTGTTTACTCTTTCCGTGTCAAGATACACTCTCTCCTGAATTCTTACACCGTCAGCGAGAGTTATACCGCCTTCACCGCGGGCAATAAGAGTAACGTCATTTTTAATTTCTACGTTATTGCCTACACTTATAAATTCAGGGTTAACAATAGTAACGCCTTTACCTATGTAAACGTTTTCGCCCATAGATTTAAACTTTGTTCTGTAGTATTCCAGACGAAGTTTAGCAGCGTATTCGGAGTCGTCATTCATAAATACCGTTTTATAAAAATTTTCACGGCTTTCATCGTCCATATTTTTAAACGCGTTTTCAAAAAAATTATCCATAATAAAACATCCTTTTTATAAATTTAATCCCATTCCGTTCCCGTAACAGTGTCCAGATTCACATTTTTGGTATCGTGTGTTTTGGTAACCAAAAGGAATAAACCGATTATATAACCGGGAACTAACAGAGATATTGCTAACGTGCCTATAAATGCATTACCCAATAAACCGCCTACAATGAAGTTTGCAATGTAGGAAATCGCGTAGCCTGCCGCGGCAACTATAAACTCCGCCGACATAACCGACGAGCGTAAGTTTGTGGGTGCGGATTCGCTGACCATAATAATTATAACGTCGTTTACTGAGTAGTAACTGCCCACGAAAGCACCGCAAAGGAACCCGACAATATAGGGGTCCCAGTTGTATTTTGCACCGAACCAGAAACCGATAAATGATAAAAGACAGTTTGCGGCGGTGGTAATGGCGGCGGCTTTCCTGCCTTTGCCGTCGGAAATAAACCCCATAATGACCTGTGCGACAGCACTGCCGAAGGGGAAAAGTATAAGGGCGGTTGTAACAGGGCCGAGGCTTACGGTGTTCATTATATCTTCGGTAAATGTGCCGTAAATACTTTCCGCGTAGCCGTAGGACATAATAACCTGATAACTGACCGAGGCAATAAAGCCGATATTTAAAAAAGCAGCGGTTATGTAAAGCCAACGAAGTTGCTTGTGCTTCATAGCAAATTTCAGTGCGGTAATAAGTCCGCCCTGCGCATTTGCATCACTTTTTCTTGCTTTCTCTTGGGCGAGTTCTTCGTCGGTCATTTTAAGACGGCGGATGCGCGCATCAATAAATGCATCCGTTTCCCGTGCAAAGAAAATAGCAACGAAACTTGTTACAAGACCGATAATTGCGGGAATGAAGTACACGTTTCGCCATTGTGATGTGTCAGCCATAAGAGTATCTCTTAAAACGGGGATAAGCATAACACTCATATTTGCAATGAACTTTATTACAGAATAAAATTTCGCTCTGTGTTTTGAGGGCGAGGACTCCATAATATAAACCACGTGCATATCGTGGGGAATGAAGAACTGCACCATACACGCGCCTATAAAGTAAAGGAAAATATTATTTGAAAGGAAAATCACAAGCAGAGCGATGCTCATACCCACAGTATTGATTATAAGGAAAGTCTTTCTGCCGAATCGGTCGGCAAGAGGCCTGTATAAAAGACCGATTACCTGAAAGGGCAGACCCACAATAGTGAGTAAATCAAGCATACTTACGGAACTTTGACCGAATTTTGAGAAAAGGTCATTGGCAATTTCCGTTTTCATAAGGGTTCCTATCTGCGAGGCGATTTCGTCCGTAGCGTAGATAAGAGTGATTATGAAAACAAGATACGCAAAATAATAACTTTTCTTGGGTCGGGCTTTCTCTTTTTCCCATTTTAAAATTTCTTTTTCGCGTTTTGCCTGTTGTTTTCTTAGTTTTTCGGGTGTTAAGGTTTTGGTCACCAAAATTTTCACCTGATTTCCGGTTAATATGGTTCATTATATCATTAAGTCTTTATGGGGTCAATAAAAACAGAAAATATAAACATCTTGTCTGAATATGTAAATGAAATGTAAAATATATGTAACGGTTGAAGTTAGTTTATTGACAGTGATTTTGAGAATATAGTATAATATTTCTAACATATAAGTAAAACAGAATTTCTAAAAAGGAGGAAATCAAATGATTATGACACAACTTGATGACTACATTTCACAGAAAGAAGAAGTATGCCGTAAAAATGATGTGATTTCTCCTGACCTTTACGGCGAATACGGTGTTAAAAGAGGACTTCGCGACCAGAACGGTAACGGTGTTCTTGCAGGGCTCACCAATATTTCCAAAATAACGTCATTTGAAACAGTTAACGGCGAAAAAACTCCTTGCGAGGGTAAATTGTGGTATCGCGGTTACCGTGTTGAAGAATTGCTTAAAAATTTAGGCGAAACTGAGTTGGGTTACGAAAAAATAGCATATTTGCTTTTAATGGGTGAAATGCCCGATGAAAGCGAGAGCGAACTTTTTAAGAAACTTATCGGTGAAAGCAGAAAACTGCCTACTAACTTTACCCGCGACGTTATTATGAAAGCACCCAGTTATGACATAATGAATTCTATGACACGCAGTATTCTGACTCTTGCATCATACGACCAAGGTCCTACCGAAACGAGTGTCAGTAACTCATTGCGCCAATGCATTAATCTTATAAGTATTTTCCCGCTTTTAGCAGTTTACGGTTATCACGCATATAACTACTACGATAATATGGACAGTATGTTTATTCACCGTCCCGACCCCGAACTTTCAACAGCTGAAAATCTTCTTATGATGCTTCGTCCCGACAGAAAATATACCGCAACCGAGGCAAAAGTTCTTGATACTGCGCTTATACTTCATATGGAGCACGGTGGCGGTAATAACTCTACTTTTACTACAAGGGTTATTACGTCAGCAGGGTCTGATACATATTCTACAGTTGCGGCGGCAATGTCTTCGCTTAAAGGACCTAAACACGGTGGCGCAAATATTAAAGTTATAGAGATGATGGATGATATCCGCGCTCACGTTTCAGACCCATCTGATAAAGAGGCATTGGGTGATTATCTTTCAAAAATCATAAATAAAGAAGCCTTTGATAAAAAAGGGCTTGTTTACGGTATGGGTCACGCGGTTTATTCCTTATCAGACCCCAGAGAGCGTGTGTTTAAAAGTTATGTTGAAAAACTTGCTAAGGAAAAGGGCAGAGATAAAGACCTTGAACTTTATAAGAATGTAGAGGAACTCGCACCCGAACTTATCGCGAAATACAGACGCATATATAAAGGTGTCAGTCCTAACGTGGATTTTTACAGCGGTTTTGTATATGATATGCTGGATATTCCCAGAGAATTATATACTCCTATGTTTGCTGTTGCGCGTATTGTTGGTTGGAGCGCTCACCGTATAGAAGAACTTATTTGTACGGATAAGATAATAAGACCTGCTTATCTTAGTGTAATGGAAGAAAAGTAATATTTAAAAAGTCCTGTTTTTTACAGGGCTTTTTGTTTTATATCGCCATAATCAGAGCATATATTTTTAATAACTGTATTTAAAAAGGAGTGCAAGATTGTGCGAAACAGATGGTATTTTGCGGATATAGGTTCCGTCCTCAGTCGAAGACCTAATGCGGTGGCGATTATGAAAGGTAGCGACAAATATCCCGAAATTAAGGGCAGAGTTTTATTTCATCAGATGAATGACGGTGTGTTGGTTCGCGTGGAGATTGTAGGTTTGCCGAAAGGTAAGGGGGAATGTAAAAGTCCTGTGTTTGCTTTTCATTTACACCAGGGGAAAAAGTGTAGCGGAACAGAACTCGATCCTTTTGCGTATGCGGGAGAACATTTTAATCCGGAAGGTTGCCCTCATCCGTATCACGCGGGGGATATGCCACCACTTTTCGGAGCAAACGGTAAAGCATTTGCGATGTTTTTAACAGAGCGTTTTAAAGTGACCGAAATTATAGGAAGAACTGTAATAATTCACGCAATGCCCGATGATTTTGAAACACAACCATCAGGGAATGCAGGGGAAAAGATAGCCTGCGGAGTTATAATGCCGATGATGAGGGCTAATTGAAAAAACAGGTACCTTAATGTAATGTTAAGGTACCTGTTTTGGTTGTTAAAAAATAAGAAATATGTTAATATGAGAAAAGAAACCAAAGAGGTGAAAATAATGAATATTTTGGTATTAAACGGAAGTCCTAAAGGACAGTACAGTATTACACTCCAAACAATAAATTTTTTAATGAAAATTTATCCTGAACACAGTTTCGATGTGCTTCACGTAGGTCAGCGTATAAAGGCTTTGGAGCGCGATTTTTCTGATGCTGCAGAATACTTGAAAAAAGCGGATTTGATTATTTTTTCATATCCTGTTTATACCTTTATTGCGCCCTATCAAATGCATAGATTTATTGAACTTTTGAAAGAAAAGGGTTTGTCTTTAGAGGGCAAATTTGCAACACAACTTTCTACCTCCAAGCATTTTTATGATGTTACTGCCCACAGGTATATACAGGATAACTGTCATGATTTAGGTTTGAAAAATATACGCGGTTTATCCGCGGATATGGATGACCTTTTAACAGAAAAAGGTCAGAATGAAGCAAAAGACTTTTTCAATTATGTTTTATTTTGTATAGAAAAAAATATGTATGAAAAAAGCAGCGTTTCAGATACGCCCTCAAAAAATGTTCCTGTTAACATACCGCAACAAAGTGTTAATGAAAAAGACGGCGATATTGTTGTTCTTACCAACTGCGAAGAGAATGACGGTCAGTTAAAAAATATGATTGAGCGTTTCAGGGCGGTTATGCCGAGAAAAACCAGAGTTATAAATATTGCTGAATATCCCTTTAAAGGCGGTTGCCTTGGTTGTTTTAACTGCGCTGTTTCGGGCAAGTGTGTTTATAAGGACGGTTTTGACGATTTTCTTCGAGGCAGTATACAGACCGCACAGGCAATAATTATCGCTTTTACAATTAAAGATCATTCTATGGGTGCAAGTTTTAAACTTTATGATGACCGTCAGTTCTGTAACGGCCACCGCACAGTTACAATGGGTATGCCCATGGGTTATCTTATCAGCGGTAATTACAGTGAAGAGTTTAATCTGCAAATGATAGTTGAGGGTAGGGCACAGGTAGGAAGCAATTTCCTTGCAGGTGTTGCAACTGATGAGACAGACCCCGACAGCGAAATAGATAAACTCGCAAAAAATTTGGAATATGCACTTGAAAATTCTTATGTACCGCCACAGAATTTTTACGGTATAGGCGGAATGAAGATTTTCCGCGACTTTATATGGCTTATGCAGGGTATGATGAAAGCCGACCATAAATTCTATAAAGCCCACGGACAGTATGATTTTCCCCAGAAAAAGCGTGGTATGATGCTTAAAATGTATCTTGTAGGGGCATTGCTTTCGTCCCCTGAAATCAAGGCGAAAATGGGTAACAAAATGAACGAAGGTATGTTAATGCCTTATAAAAAACTTCTTGACAAAATAGAGAAAAGCAAATAAAAATGAAATAACCCTTGGTTGATGTTTCTTTACACATACAACCAAGGGTTATTTCTGTTCTATTTTAGTATCTAACATCTTTTGTTTACCTCTCTTTCTGTTGAGTGGGTGTACTTTTTAGTATTGAAACTATTTCCTAATCTGAAAAATAAATTTAATCTATAAATAACTCCCGTAAGTGAGAAACACTTTTGATTGGAAATACATTCAATTTTTAAAAGTACGGTTTGAAGGCTCTTAATGCATTTTTTTTGAGCCTTAGGTTTTTACCTGTTCATCGGTATCACCCTTTCTTTGATTAAAGAATACCATTTTTAAAAGGATGTTTCAATTCGCAGAATATATAAAGTTAAAAACCGCTGTTTATGTAAAACACAGAAATTATGTTTTACAAGTCACGACTTTTGTCGTAGCCGTTGACAATGGTGTATATGATTTGTTATAATAAATATATTGGGTCGGTCGAGAGACTGACTTTTTTTAATGGGTGACAAAGAGTCAAAGATGAATGTGAAGAAAAAATAAAAAACGCCCTTACAGGCGCCGAACCAACTTACATATTAACTATAAAATTGAAGTAACCCTTGACCGAATGTTTCTTTACACATTTTCCTCGGTCAAGGGTTACTTCTGTTCACTCTTGATATCTAACATCTTTTTGTCTACCTCTCTTTCTTAGGTTAGATACAACTTTCTTTTCTTGAAACCCATTCCGCCGAAACACACTTTAAATCTTATATTTGACCCATATGTGGGCAGCATTTTTGTTTCGGAATAATCTTCTTTTCAAAAAGTTGCATCCTGTGGCTTTTAACTTCGGTTTTAGTTTTGTATTGTTTATTTTTTGCCTTATTTATCAGTTCTTTATTTCTGATTTTTTAAATCTCTAAAGTTAGCACTTTATTGAGGCTTCTTTCTTCATCAAAACTATTAACCTTTAGTTCAGTTAAAGCCTGAAAGCGTTTACCGGTACATTGGTCTCACCCTTCTTTTTAGTTTTAGGTTTTTACCTGTTCATCGGTACCACCCTTTCTTTGACTTTAGAATAGCATAAAAATCGGCGCTTTTCAATATGTAATGTTGTATAAAGTTACCCGAAAACGCTTATGCAAAACACAGAATTTATGTAATTGGCACAACTAATTGTTTTGAAAATATTGACATCGCTATATAGGTTTGATATACTGATATATGTTGGGCGGTTTGTATCCGCTTATTTTCGCTTCTTAGGAGGATTTTTATGGGAATTACGGGATTTATAAAATTGATTATGGCATTCTTTTTGTCATTAACACAAATTTTCACACCTGTTGATGCTTTGATTCAATCCGGCGGTGAGGACGCATATTTTTCCGAGTGGTCGGCAAGTGATGTTTTTGATGAGGATGATTATATTGAACTCGAAAAAACACCCGGTGAAGATTTTGTTGTTCTTAACCTTGCTGATATTCAGCTTAGTGATACCAAGATGTACGATAAACACGGTACATATTCAATGGAACTTATCACAAAACTTATTGAAGATAATGACCCCGACCTTATCACATTAAGTGGTGATAATGCTTGGGATTCCGTGGCATATCTTGATACTATTGAATTTATTGATTCATTCGGTATTCCGTGGGCTCCTGTAATGGGTAACCACGATGGTGAGGGTTGTATCAGTGAATTCTGGGCAGCCTATAATTTCATCGCAGCAGAGAATTGCCTTTTCCAATTCGGTCCTAAGGATATGGGTTACGGTAACTATATTATCAATATCACAGAAAACGGCAAAATAATCCATACTTTCTTTATGATGGATACTCACGACAGTGCAGAGTATACTCTTGAGGATGGTACTGTTATTGAGGGTTACGATCACCTTTGGGATAATCAGCAGGAATGGTACAAATGGGCGGTTGAAGGTATTGAGGACCTTGCAGGCTATCCGGTTGAAAGTTCGGTAATTATGCATATTCCCGTGGTTGAGTACCTTGATGCCTGGGATGCTGTTAGCATGGACAGCGATGAAGAGTTCGGCTCAATAAATCCTGCGTATTCATCAATTGCTTCCGGTAGAAAATACGAATACGGCGGAATGGCTCCCGTGAACAACGGTTTCTTTGACCTTTGTAAAGATCTCGGCAGTACAAAGAATATTATTGTAGGTCATGACCACGTTAACGATTTTTCCATTCTTTATGAAGGCATTTATCTTACTTACGCAGTTAAATCCGGCTTCGGCAGTTATTGGCGTGAAGATATGATAGGCGGTACAACTATCAACGTAAATTCTCTTGGTAATGCAAGCATTGAGCAGCATTATTACAGCCTTATTGAAAACGGTTGGCTTATATCTTATGAATAAGTGACAAAACCTCGGAATTCTCAAATGAATTCCGAGGTTTTTAATATGTTGTATTCTTCATCCGTTATGTGCATAACCGAGCCGTGTCGTGGTCTTAAGTGGTTAAGCGAGAATTTGTGGCTTTCCACTTTTTGAAAGTTGATTAAATCTGTTGATTCCTGCATAAAATATCCGCCTGTACGGAATTGGTCGGCGATTAAAACATATTTATCCGTTCCGAGTATTTTATATGTGCAATGTCCTTCCAGGGCAGTATCAGCAACAGACACTTTATTGTTTTCGGGTTCAGAATACGGCCCCGAAAGGTGTTCCGAAATAACATAACAAACGGCATTTTTTTCTTCATCTGCTTCATAAAGGTAAAATTTCCCGTCTTTTTCTATAATATCACCGTCAATTCCCGCCATACTGCTTTTGGGTTTAAATAATAGTGCAGGGGATGTTGTCAGAGTTTTGAAATCTTTCGTGTAGGCGTACCATATTACAGTATCAAGGTCATCATCTGCGTTATTGTGACTCCAATAAAGCATATATTCGCCTTTTTCCTTGTCGAACATTACCTGGGGCGCCCATACTCTGTTGGCGGATTTGGTTTCGGGAAAAAGAGAAAAATCAATAATCCGTTCATTTTCCCAAGTGACTAAATCATCACTGTCCCAAACGACCATTGAATTATTATTTGCCCAACCGTCCTCGGAGCGCATATCCGTTGCAATTATGTGGAATATACCCTCATTATCACGAAATATAAATGGGTCTCGGCAACATTTTTTGCCGAGTGTTTGTTTTATTACAGGTTCGTTGTTGTTGAGTGCGGTGAAGTTATATCCGTCCTCCGATATGGCAAAATGCACCGCTTCTTCTTCAGGGAGATTCCCTGTAAAATAACAGAATAAATATTTTGTAAGTTTCATATTTTTCACCGCTTAAATATTTTCAGACGAACTGACAACTTTTTTCAAAGAGATAATTGAAACAGATAATATTATAAATAAAACAAAAATAAATAAAGGCATATATTTTACACCGAAATGCTGAGCAACCTGACCGAAAATCAAGGGGGTCACCATAATACTGACATAGGCAAGAGCCATCTGCAAACCTATTATGGACTGTGATACGTCTTTGCCGAATGTTTGCGGAGTAAGGTGTGTCATATTCGGGAAAACAGGGCCGATACCGAAACCGATAAGGAATAAACCAAGGGCGGCAAAAAGGACAGATGATGAAAGCATTAAGATAACAATTGCGGTAAATATTATGCTACAGCCTATAAGGATTATTTTATAAGATGAGAGTTTATTTGCTATAAGACCCGAAATGAACCGTCCTAAAGTAAGACCTACAAAATACAGTACAATAAGTTTAGCACCTTCATCAGGGCTTATATTTTTTGCCTCAACAAAAAATGTACTGCCCCATACGGTGCAAACTGCCTCTATACCGCAGGAGAAAATAAATACGCCAAACGCCGCTTTGGTGCCTTTGGTTTTTAAAATCTCAATAGTTGTAAGGGTTTTAGGTGGGGTTTCCCCAGCAGATTTTTCGCCAACCTTTTTCCATACAGGTATTGAAAAAACCATCAATACTGCAATCGAAATCTGAAGAAAGAACATAGTCCTGTAACCCTGTCGCCAGTTTGAGTTATCGTTGAGTGCCAAGGACATAAGATAAGGACTTAATGCAACACCTACACCGTAAAAACAGTGCAAAAAGTTCATATGATTAGCCTTGCAGTGAAGTGCAACATAGTTGTTAAGTGCGGTGTCAATAGAGCCTGCACCTAACCCTAAGGGAAATGCACAAACACACAGCCACAGCATATTTTGCGAAAAGGAAAAACCGAGAAGAGCCGCAGCGGTTAAAAATGTGCTGAGAACAGTAATCTTTACTGTGCCTAAACGGTTAATAATACGCGCAGAAAAGAAACTTGAAATTATAGTGCCTAAAGATATAAAAATAGTTACATAACTTGCATATGAAACAGGCAAATTAAATTCGGGGTAAATTGCAGGCCAGGCAGCACCCAATAAAGAATCGGGTATGCCAAGGCTTATATACGCTATATAGATTATTGCTAAAAGTAAAACAGTCATATCATCACTCCATTATTGCCATATTGTAGCAAAAAAAAGTTGCAAATTCAATGGTTCCGTTGAGTATTTTGGTAGTGACTTTATATGATATGAATGCTATAATAAATCACAAAGTATTTTAAAAATACAAAAGGAAGATATTTATGGATTTTAATGTAATCGGCGGCAATGAAAATGCCGTTATAACAATAAAGAAAAAACAAGACGGAGATATTCTTTATCTTTTCGTAAATATGAATTTACCCAATGCGGAAATTCCCGAAAAGTTTTCGGTTAAATGGAAATTCAGCGCAAAGGACTGCGCGTTTACCTGGAATCCGGGTATGATGGATATTCACGGACTTTATTTTGATTGGGGCAAAAAGGTTATAAAATCAAGATTAGCTTCCTGGATGCCTCAGCAACAGTTAATTTCAAGAACAGGCAGAAACAAACTTAATATTGCCGTTTCCGATGTTGATACACCTATTGAAATCGGTACGGGTATTTGCGAAGAGGATGCAACGGTTGACTGCGAGATTAATTTCTTCACCTTTCCCACATCACCCAAAACAGAATATTCTGCAGTTGTACGCCTCGATATGCGTGATATTGCATATTATGACAGTATCTATGATGTTTCTTATTGGTGGGAGAATGAGTGCGGTTATGAGCCCTGTTTTGTTCCCGAAGAAGCAAAACTTCCCATGGATTCTCTCTGGTACAGTTTCCACCAAAGGCTTGATAAAGATGAAATTATAAAAGAATGTAAACTTTCAAAGGAATTGGGTATGGAAACCGTTATTATTGATGACGGTTGGCAGACGGATGACAACAACCGCGGGTATGCATATTGCGGCGATTGGCTTGTAGCACCTAAAAAAATGGGCGATATGGCTACACTTGTTGAGAATATACATAACGTGGGTATGAAAGTTATGATTTGGTACTCAGTTCCGTATATGGGCATACACTGCAAAAAATACGAGGAGTTTAAAGATATGCTTCTTGATAAGTCGGGGGATGAAAAAACCTTTTTTGCCCTTGACCCAAGATATAAAAAAGTTCGTGAATATCTCGTAGGCGTATATACCGAAGCGGTTAGAAATTGGCGACTTGACGGCTTGAAACTTGATTTTATTGATTCTTTCTTTTTAAAAGGCAAGTCACTGGAAAGCGACCCCGCGCGTGATTATCCTTCGTTGGAGGATGCAATTCACGCCCTTATGAGTGAAGTTAAGGCGAGTTTAACTAAGATTAACCCCAATATTCTTATAGAATTCCGTCAGTCCTATGTGGGACCCTCTATCAGAAAATACGGCAATATGCTCCGTGTGGGTGACTGCCCCTGCGATATATTGAAAAACAGATTTAATGTGGTTAATCTTCGTTATACATCCGGTAAAACTGCCGTTCATTCGGATATGATAATGTGGAATACCGAGGATACCGCAGAAAACGCAGCATTACAGTTTGCAAGTATTCTTTACAGCGTACCGCAGATTTCAATGCGTATAGATAAACTTCCCGAAGACCACTACAAAATGCTGAAATTCTATATTTCTTTCTGGAGAAAGTGGCGTGAGGTTCTTTTAGACGGAAAACTAACCGCAACAAACCCCGAATGTGAATATAGTCTTGTCTGTTCTGAACTGGAAGATAAAGCAGTTTTTACCGCGTATTCCGATAGGGTTATACCTGTTAAAACAAAAGAAACCGTTGCTGTAAATGCAACGGCAGGGGAGATACTTATAATCAAAAATGCAGAGGGTAAAAAATATACTGTTCTTAATTGTAAGGGAGAAGAAATTTCACAGGGCGAAATCGTATCAAATCTTCAAGAAATAAACGTACCCACAGCGGGTATGGTTTTTGTTGATTAAAAACAACACACCGAATATGTGATAAAACGCATATTCGGCGTGTTGTTAAACTCTGTTAATTTCTCTGTATTTCTTCTCAAATAACTCTTTATCACACAAAAGCCTGTTTATATTTTCTCTGAATTTATCGTATTCGGGGTCGTTTACATAATGTTTCGCATAACCCTTTTCGCCGTATTTATCTTTAGTGTGGGTATATGCACGCTCTACCATTTCAGTAACTGTGCAGAGAGGGAAATGTTTCAGAGTATATTTATGGGTGCGCCTTAAAAATTCGTCAATGTCAGTTGAACGGTCTGCGGAAGATATAATTTTTCCGTAAATACTTCTCGGCGGATTTTCAGAAGATGCGCGGTGATCTTCAATTGCTTCTTTAATTAAAATTCTTTCTCCTTCACTAAAAAACGTTTTCATATCTTCATTTTCAAAGAAAATTTCGGCAGATAAAGTTTCGTGATTCTTTTTATCAATATGATGTGCAACATCGTGAAAAGACGCAATAACATAGATTATATTTATATCTGCATTTTCAAATTGAGAAAGAAATTTAAAACATCTTTCGGTAACATATTTAATATGCTCAATTCCGTGGCCACCGTCATTTTTTGAGTATAGCGGAAGAATGTTAGTTTCTATATAATTTTTCAATTCTTTTTTTACAGAATTCATAATGGTATATACCTTTCTTATGATAGTAAAATATTATCACAGAATAGTTTAATTTTCAATTATTGCCATTGAACAGATTTATGTGTTATAATATAAAAAATGTTTAAGAAAATAAATAATAAAAGAACAAGAGGAAATAAACAATGAAATTTATATCGTGGAATGTTAACGGTTTCAGAGCCTGTTTGGGTAAAGGTTTTGAAGAGTTTTTTAAGTTATGTGATGCGGATTTTTTCTGCATTCAGGAAACAAAAATGCAACCGGGTCAGGCGGATTTTGATGCGCACGGTTATTATCAGTATTGGTATAGTGCCGAAAAGAAAGGCTACTCGGGAACGGCAATTTTTACAAAACACGAGCCCAAAAGTGTTCAGTACGGCTTAGGTATAGAAGAACACGATAAAGAGGGCAGAGCCATAACTCTTGAATACGAGAATTTTTATCTTTTGTGTGTCTATACCCCCAATGCTCAGCGTGAACTTGCAAGGCTCGGTTACCGTATGGCCTGGGAAGATGCGTTGAGAGATTATATGAAAGAACTAGACAGTAAAAAGCCTGTTATATATTGTGGTGATTTGAACGTTGCCCATGAGGAAATTGACCTTAAAAATCCTAAAACCAACCACTTCAGCGCAGGCTTTTCCGATGAAGAGAGAGGAAAGTTTACACAACTTCTTGAGGCAGGTTTTACAGACACTTTCAGAAAACTTTATCCCGAAAAAGTGCAGTATTCCTGGTGGAGTTATATGTACCACGCACGCGAGAAAAACGTGGGTTGGCGTATAGACTATTTTGTGGTGTCAAACCGTATTTTCCAGAAAGTAAAAGACAGTTTTATTCTCAATGATGTTTTCGGCAGTGACCATTGCCCCGTGGGTATTGAATTAGAATTTTAAAAATTATTCCCCCGATAGATTAAAATCATATCGGGGGTAATTTTTATTCTTCGGGTGAAACGGCAGGAAGATTGCCTAAATTGTTGTTTTCGCTTCCGTCGGGGATTGATTTAAGGTATTCCGTATCGCCTCTATGTGCAACACCTACACCTTTAATTTCACCTTGTTTTGCCATTTGCACCGCTTGGGGTTTTGCTACAAAAGTTTCGTCAGATAATTTATAGCCTGTAATTTTACCGCTTTCCTTAACAAGTCCCACTATTTGTTTTGCGTCGGCATTTGCTTTCGGGATTTCGTCAAGAGCGTTTTTTGCAAGTTCTTTTCCGTCCACTTTATTACTCCTTTTTTATTTAGTTATTTGTAGAAAGAGTAATAAATATTCCTGTAATTAAATTGAAATTATTTTTGAGAAACTTGTATTATTTTCTGTTTGTGAATAGTGATATAATGAACATAGTTAAACCAAAAAATCCGCCTGAGGCAAGAAAACAATAACCCCAAGGTGCAGTTTTTATTATATCAATAGCGGATGCAGAGCCGTCTATTAATAGAACAAAAAAGAAAACGAAAATCGCAAATAATAGGGTGAATAATATACCGAAAGTCAACCCCATACCTAAATAAAGGGGAATGCTGACGAGATTTTCGGTTTTTATTTTTTCCTGTTCTTCTTTAGTCAGTTTTTTTAGTTCCGCTTTTTTCAAAGCGATAAAAACTGTTTTTTCTATGGATTTATAATCATCATCCTGATTATCCCAGGTTACACAATTATTGAATAATTTTCCGCGATTATTAAAAAGACAGGAGAAAACATCAACCGTATCGTTATCTTTTTTGTTTAAAGCCGTTCCTGTCAGGAATTGAATCAATATGTTGCCGTCACAAAATATTTCTTCTATACACTTAATATACAAGCAGACATCTTTTTCTCGAAATATTGTGAAAATTTCACCGTGGGAATTCGCTGAACGCAAACTTTTTAAATCGGTAGTTTTGTAAAAATCGGGATATGTTCCTTTATAGCCATTTGTGTGCATAAGATTTTGTACTTTTGTACGTATTTCCTTTAAATCTTTTTCAGGAAAACCAGTGTTCGTTTTCTTGGGATATTCTTTTTGGGAATCCACAAATTTATTATAGACTTCTCTCCACATAGGTTCGTAACATTTTTTGTTCATCTCTGCAGATACCGTATCACTGAGAAGTAACGCGCGTTTGTTTTTCTCTTTTTTTGATTCAAGTTTTTCTAATAATGTTATTAATTTTTCAGCATTGTATTTCTGAGCCAGTGATTTTAATTTCGGAAAGTTGAGGGGTCCCGGGTTTTCTGTGTAAAATCCCGGGCTTTGTATATAATCGATTTCTTTTAATATGGGAAGAAGTTCTTTTTCTTTTTCGTTTAAAAGCGAGGAGGAAACTTCGTTTTTTTCAATAATATTCGTACCCCAATGACTGAGCGCAGACCAAGGTTAAGTAATTAAAAGGGTTGATTCGGTAGCATCGTAAACGGTTGTTTCTACTACGGCATCAGTGAATTTAAATGTAACAGGTGTACATTCGTCGGTTTCGCAGTTTTCTGCTAATGCAGGTATTACGAAAACATCTTCATTTCTTGTGAATGTGGAACCTGAAAAATCGAAATAACAGTTCTCGGTATCCTGAGGGAGTTGGCAGTTTTTAAATACCAGAACTCTTTCGTGCGATGAGCAGTTATCAACAGGTACTCTTATATAATTGCCGTCTTGCTCTGTTTGAGCGTGCATGACTCCGTAATCTGTCAGTGACAAAAACGCTATTAAAACATAATCATCAAAATAATCTGAAAAATTATTAAAAAAGCGTTGTTCATTTGTTGAAAAGCCTATATCCATTCTAAACACCCGGAGTTTTATTTATTTTCAAATGAAATTATATAACAAAAAGTTTATTCTTTCAAGACGATAACTTTCTTGACGGTGTCTTGATATTATCTTATAATTATTTTGAATACATCAAAGAAGGTGTAAAATATGGAAACTAAAACAAAACTTTCTTCCAAGTGGATTTATAAATATTACAAGGAACTTGAAAAATATAATATTGAAAATCACGGTCTTTTGATTATGCAAAACGGAGAGGTGGTTTTTGAGGAGTATGCGTATCCCTATTCAGCGGATATGCCACATACCCTTTTTTCCGTTACCAAATCCGTTGTTTCCACGGCTGCAGGTTTTGCAATAGATGAAGGCCTTTTCTCTCTTGATTCAAAAATTATCGACTTTTTCCCCGAATATAAACCTTGCAAAAGTATGGGATGGGATAATTTAACTGTCAGGTCTGTTCTTACAATGAATAGTAATAAAGAATTTACTTTCTTGCAGGATATGACCGGCAATTATGTTGAAATGTTTATGAAAGCGCCGTTCAGGAAAAAAGGCGGTTTTTTGTACAGTAATAATGATGCACATATTGTTGCGGCTCTTGTTCAAAAACTGTCGGGTATGTCGCTTGTTGATTACTTAATGCCCCGACTTTTTGAACCGTTGGGAATAGAAAAGCCTTTCTGGGAAACAAATTCCATAGGCGAGTGCATAGGCGGAACGGGTTGCTATCTGAAACTTTCGGACCTAGCGAAAATTTGTCAGTGTTACGCAGACGGCGGTGAATACAACGGCAGGCGGGTTATACCTGAAAATTGGACGAGGGAAGCAACAAAAATACAAGTGCCTTTCAAAGATGGCGAGGGTTACGGCTATCTCTTCTGGATAGAGAACGGCATTTTCAGTATGACGGGTATGTTCGGTCAACTAATTTCCTATATTCCAAAATACAATGCGGTTGTTGCAAGTTTCAACAGTTGCATTGATGAAGGTAACAATTCAAGAATTACCCGTGATATTCTTTCAAAAGCGTTCCTAGAAGATTCAAGCGAAGAATGGGAAGAAAAACTTTCAAGTTATTTAAAAGAACGAAATAAAAAAATCCCTGTATGCACCGAAAAACCCAATGTTCCCGTAGGGAAAAACTTTTATATAACGCCTTTTTCCGATGTTTTAGCGAAATTTATGTTCCCTCAGAGTTTAATTCCCAGGTCTTTGACTTCAAGTTTTGCTAAAAGACCTAAAAAGAATTTCAATGATGTGTCCTTTGATTTAACAGACGACATTTTCACGGTAAAATGGAAAGAGGAAAATGATACGGTAATCATAAACTGCGGTCTTGACGGTGTTCCGCGAATGTCGGAATGTGAGATAAAAGGCTACCCCTATAAAATATGGGCGTATGCTTTTATGAAAGACGGAATTCTCAATGCGGTGGTTAAACCTTTAAACACACTTTCTACTCAGTATATGACTTTTGATTTTTCGAATAATTCAGTTAAAATTCAAATAAAAGGCACACCGAGTTTCCCCGAATTTATAAAGAAAAATGCAGGAACTGTTCCGCTTTTCGGGAAATATCCAAGATTAAAAAAGGTAGCAATGAAGTTTTTAGACGGAGTTTTAGTCACAACGGAAATGCCGGTAAAATATACAAGTGTAAAATAATCGCAAAAGGCTTTCTATTTAGCAGGTTATATGTTATAATCAATTTGTAAGAATAGTTTGTTTTTACTAAATAACAAAAGAGGTGTAAAAAAATGAAAAAAAGAATTTTATTCGCAGTAGTAGCAGTAGTTTTAGTGGTGGCTCTTGCAGCATGTACAGGTAACACAGGCAAAGACGAAAACAAAGTTCAGATTGAATCATCCGTAGCCCTTCTCAACAGTGTATGGGATACTTACGCAGAAGAAGAGAAATTCTTCGTTATGGGCGGCGACTTCAGTAATCCTGTTGATAATGCGGCAGGTGCATTTAATCTTACAGACGTTGAAAACGCAACTGCAACACTTCATATCGCAGAAGATGCTCTCGCTCTTGTTGACGAGGCAGGCACTATGATTCATGGTATGAACGCTAACACATTTACAGCAGCGGCATACCACCTTAAAGATGCAAATAACGCAGAAACACTTGTAAACTCTCTTAAAGACAGTATTAAGAGCACACAGTGGATGTGCGGTTTCCCCGACACTCTTATTATCTATACTGTTGGTGATTACGTTGTAGCGGCATTCGGTAATACAGATGCAATTGAGACTTTCAAAACAAAACTTGCAACTGTTTACGGCGAAAACGCAACTCTCAATGTTGAAGAATCTCTCGCATAATTATTTTAATTAAGTACAAAGCAGAAAGAGGATAAATATGCTTTTTTCAAGTATACCTTTCTTATATTATTTTCTGCCGAGTGTACTGGTACTGTATTTTATAGCCCCCAAGAAACTAAAGAACACGGTAATTTTAGTTTCAAGCCTTGTTTTTTACGGTTGGGGCGAGCCTAAATATGTGGTATTGATGATAGCCTCAATCATAATCGGATATTTTTCCGGTCTCTTGATTGAGGCTTTTAATCAAGGTAAAAAGGCTAAACTTTTTCTTTGGTTATCGGTAATAGTAAATCTCGGTTTTTTGGGATTTTTCAAATATTCCGATTTCTTTATCGAAAATTTCAATGCAGTTACAGGGCTTTCCGTACCACTTTTAAAAGTGGCACTTCCCATCGGTATCAGTTTTTACACTTTTCAGATACTCAGTTACACAATTGATGTGTATCGCGGTCAGGTTTCGGCTCAGAAAAATATTATAAATCTCGCAGCTTATATTACAATGTTCCCGCAACTTATTGCAGGGCCTATTGTAAGATATTCGGATATTTCCAAACAGTTGAAAAAAAGAATCCATAGTTTTGAAAATTTTTCTGTTGGTATCAGAAGGTTTGTTCTAGGTCTTGGTAAAAAGATTCTCATTGCAAATATATTGGGTGAACTTTGCACCGATTTTAAATTATCCCACGATAAATCCATTCTTTTTTATTGGCTTTATGCGGTGGCTTTTGCACTTCACGTATATTTCGATTTTTCGGGTTATTCGGATATGGCAATAGGTCTGGGCAGAATAATGGGATTTAATTTTTCGGAAAACTTTAATTATCCCTTTATCTCCAAAAGTGCAACGGAATTCTGGCGAAGGTGGCATATGTCTTTGGGTACCTGGTTCAGAGATTACGTGTATATTCCCTTAGGCGGTAACCGTGTTTCAAAACCCCGACAGTTTTTTAATATATTTGTTGTATGGTTTCTTACGGGTTTTTGGCACGGTGCGGATTGGAATTTTATAATCTGGGGATTATTTTTCGCAGTACTTCTTGTTATAGAAAAAACACTTATGTTAAAACATCTTGAAAAATCGAAACTTTTAAGCAGAATTTATATGATTCTTGTAATTTCTGTCAGTTTCGTAATATTCAATGCTACCGATATGAAAGAGGCGGTTTCTTATATCGGTGGTATGTTTGGAGTGGGGGATATTCCCCTTGTTTCAAAAGAGTTTTTCTACTATTTAAAGAGTTTTGCGGTAGTGTTGATTCTGGGGCTTATAGGCTCAACACCCATTGTAAAAAATGCGGTGGAAAAATTCACTGAAAACAACAAAGTGTCAAAAATTTTAATTGTTTTGGAGCCGACAGTTCTTGTTATTCTTATGATAGTTATGACGGCTTTTCTTGTAGACGGCTCATTTAATCCGTTTTTATATTTCAGATTTTAGGAGGTTGTTATGACAAATAAAACAAAAAATATTGTTGTAACTTGTGTTATGGCAACTTTCTTTTTAGGTTTGTCTGTTTTTTGTTGGCTGAAGCCTTCGGATGATTTTTCAAACAGTGAACGACGAAAACTTGCACAGTTCCCCGGTCTTAGTTTTAATACAATAATGTCGGGGGATTTTATGGAGAATTTCGAGAATTATACTCTCGACCAAATTCCGTTGAGAGATAGTTTGAGAACTTTAAAAGCAGCGGTTTCCCTTAATATCTTTAGACAAAGTGCTAATAACGATATTTATGTGGAAAACGGGTATGCAAGTAAAATGGAATACCCTTTAAATAAACAGTCTGTTGACAGGGCAGGGGACAGATTTAAGTATGTTTACGATAAGTATCTTAAAGATATAAACACAAAAGAATATCTAACCGTAATACCCGATAAAAACTATTTCCTTGCAGAAGAAAACGGCTATCTTTCTATTGATTACAATGAAATGATAACAGAGTTAAAAGAAAAAACGGATTTTTTACAGTATATTGATATAACAGAAAATCTCAGTCTCCAAGATTTTTATAAAACCGATACCCATTGGAAACAGGAAAATCTTATTGATGTTGCGGAGAGAATCGCAACTCAAATGGGAACGGATATTGAAACAGTATACGAATTGAAAACACTTGATAAAGATTTTTACGGTGTATATTACGGTCAGTCGGCTTTGCCCTTGGAGGCTGAAAAAATTAAATATCTTACCAATAATACTTTAGAAAATTGTAAAGTATACGATTATCAGAATTCTAAGAATATCGCGGTTTACGATATGGAAAAAGCATACGGTAAAGACCCATATGAAATGTTTTTGTCGGGCTCGCTTTCTTTAATTACTATTGAAAATGAAAATGCAAAGACAGATAAAGAGTTGGTGATTTTCAGAGATTCTTTCGGCAGTTCAATAGCACCGCTTTTTGTTGAGGGGTATAAAAAAGTAACGCTTGTTGATATTCGTTATATTCACCCCGATATGCTCGAAAAGTATATTGAATTTAATAACCAGGATGTTCTTTTTATGTATAGCACCTCTGTTTTAAATAATAGTGAGACTATAAAATAAGTTTCTTGACACAAAAAACAGAAGTGGTAAAATATAAATAACAACAAACTAAAAGGGGAATATGTATGAGTAGTTTTGAAAATTTAAGAATAGTTGATAATTTTTATCAGACGTCGTTGTTTTTTCCTATGCCAACAGTGCTTATAAGTACACTTTGTGAGGACGGAACAACAAATTTAGGACCTTATTCCCTTGTTCAGCCTTATTACGTTGCAGGCAAAGATTACTATGCGATGCTCCTTTGTTGCCGAAATTCATCAAACACAGCCCAAAATATTCTTAAAACGGGTAAATGTGCTCTGAACTTTATTGACGATAATCCCAAAATGTTTAAAGAGGCGGTTAAACTCTCCTGGCCCGGTGATAAACCTGAAGAGAAAATGCCTAAATGTAACTTCAGACTTGAAAAAAGTATGATAGAGGAAGAAACGGGCGAAAAAAGGCCTATGGTAATGAGTGATGCTATTCAGGTAATCGAGTGTACCTGGGTACGTGAACTTGACGGCGCAGACAAGGATATGCCCGGTGAACTTAACGGATACGAAGGCCCTTACCACGATTTTAACGGTATTACAAGTAAATTTGGCGCGCATTTTATCCTTAAGGTTGATAAAATCCTTATGAAGAAAAAATACAGCGATGCGATTATTAACGGCGTTAAGTCTAAAGATTTTCCTGCACTCCCTGTTGACTACGGCTACCGCGACAGTAAGAATTTCTGGTTCCACAGAAAAAGAAAAATGAGAGCAGAACTTTTACAGATGAGAGAAGCATCTTTGGAATCTGTCCGCTACGCTGCCGACCGTGCAGACGATAAAATTAAATTTACTGACGATGCTCTTAAAACCGTTCTCGCGGTTCCTCGTGTGTTTTTACCCCTTGTACTCAAAGGTTGTGTAGACTGGGCAAAAGAAAATAATGTTGAACTTATAACTGAAGAACATATGAAAATCATAAATGATAAACGCGCAAAAGAAAAAAGCAAGAAGAAATAAAAAATGCCGCCCGATTTAATTCGGGCGGTTTTTGTTGTTTAGTTAATTCAGTGTTTATATCTTTTCTCTTTTACGAAAGCACAAAACCATACCGGTACCTGTTATAATTACAGAAATTACTGAGCCAATTAAAATATATGAAGGTAAGTTGTTTCTCGCTTTATACCAATCGATTTTTGCTTTTGTAGTAGTTATAGTTAATTTACTGTCATTGAAGGAGATTGTATTTGTATCTGTTAAACGCAACTCTTCGTATATGTTTCGTTCTATTACCCAATTTTCTGTGAATTGGTTTAATTCTTCAGAAGTTTGAAAAATTTTGTGTGTTTTTTTGCCTTCTGTTACATCAATAATATATATTGTGCCATTTTCTTCTGAAGTTTCTATATTTATTTTTCGAACCTCAATTTGAGGGATTGGGCTTATATAACCCATACTGCAATAATATAAGTCTTTTCCGTTCAAAATATGGTCTTTTATCTTGTAATAATCAGTTTCAGGACGAAAAGCGTCAGCAAACGAAAGCTTTATAGGTTGTTTATCATATTTATATTGTTCTGCAAATGGTGTAACGCAACAAAGTAAAAATGTAGTGAAAACTAAACATACAACTACTTTTATAATAATATTTCTGAATGAAATATACTTTTCATCTATTTTATTTGCCAACGAGAGTTTCTTAGTTAAAAGGGCATATAAGAAAAATGAAAGTGTTAAAAGCACCAATATTATAATGCCGGATACAAAGAAGGGATCAAAGGGCCATACCAAGCACAGCACAACAATTATCAGAGGAATTACTGCCATTGGGAAAAAGGCAATCAAATATCTTCGTATTTTCTTTTTGCTGTTTGTTATTAAATCAGCATCAATTGATATATCCGCTTGTTTTAAAATATATTTATAATTTTTTAAAGCAACAGTTTCAGTGATAAGCGCCGCACCAACCAATAAAACAGGGAGCGTCATTCCTATAAAATATTCATATAAAAGTGGTGCAATAAATGATGCCACACCGCAAAGAATCAAAGAAACAATAGTTAGCATTGAATATTTATTTGTTGCAGAGTTAAATAAATATAGTGCCTGTTTTTCTGCTTTTGGATTTTGCTTTTCGTTATCTGTGTTCTCTTTATGAATTCTTTCGCCACGTAATAGTTCGTCTACGGTAACAGAGTATATTTCTGCTATTGCGGGAAGCATGGTTATTTCCGGATAACCATCGTCACATTCCCATTTGCTGACGGTTTTATTGGATATGTTTAATTTATCAGCAACTTGTTGTTGTGTTAATCCGTTGGCTTTTCTCAATGCAGCCATAAATGAACCCATTGTTTTCTTTTCCATAAAACCTCTCCTTTCGGTTTTATTCTCGTATAAACAGAGGTTGATTTCAACATCTTAGTAGTGGATTTTGTCTGCGCTCAGTAGATTTTTAGTTTTTTAAAATTTTATCATAGAAATTTAAACTTGTAAATGTAGTAAATATGTAAGGCAACACCTTTATGTTACCAATAGACAGTTTTTTTGTTTTATGTTATACTTTAGAAGACATCATTTTATAAGGAGCCGAAAATGAAAAACGGAAGTATTTCAGCCGAGAGAGTGCTAAGTAAATTAGATGAGTTTTTATATAAAAATGACTATAGTTCCGCTGAAAGACATCTTTTGTATTGGCTTTCGGAAGCACGGAATAATAAAGACTGTAAAACCGAAATTCTCGTAAGAAACGAATTGATGGGGCTATACCGCAAACTCGGTAAAAAAGAACAGGCGCTTGATACGGTAAGTGCAGTTTTAAGAAAGATAGAAGAAATGAATCTTCAAAATCAAGTGGGCTCTGCCACCACATATCTGAACTGTGCCACGGTTTATAAGGCTTTCGGTATGGCAGATAAAGCAGTACCTTTGTTTGAAAAGGCGAGGGCTATCTATGACAAAGAACTTGCCCCAAACGATGACAGATTTGGTGGATTATATAATAATATGGCTCTGGCTCTTATGGATTTGAAAAGGTTTAAAGAAGCAAATGAACTTTACGAAAAAGCAATATCTGTTATGAAAAATAAACCTAACGGTGCGCTTGAGGTGGCAATTACACTTTTAAATATGGCAAATGCAGCTGAATATGAGTTCGGACTTTCAGAAGCAGATGAGAAGATTTCCGACTGTTTGAAAAAAGCGGAAGAACTTTTGGATAACTTCCCTAAGAAAGACGGATATTATGCTTTCGTTTGCGAAAAATGTGCATCTGTTTTCGGGTATTACGGACATTTTTTCTACGAAAGCGAACTTAAGGAACGTGCGAGGAGAATTTATGAAGGGAATTGAACTTTCTGAAAAATTTTATCTGGAATTCGGTGCCCCTATGCTGCATCAGAATTTTTCGGAAATTGAGAATTTAATCGCCGTAGGTCTTGCGGGTAGCGGGTCGGAATGTTTTGGCTATGATGATGAAATTTCAAGGGACCACGATTTTGAGCCGGGATTTTGTTTGTTTTTACCTGATGAAGATATAATAGACAGTCAAACGGCTTTTGCGTTGGAACGTGCATATTCCAAATTACCGAAAGAGTTTATGGGTTTTAAAAGAAATTCCCTTAACCCCGTGGGCGGTAATCGGCACGGAGTTATACGAATTGCAGAGTTTTTTAAGGAGAAAACAGGCAACGCGGACGGTAATCTTTCACTGAAAGATTGGTTTTTTATTCCCGAACAATCTCTTTTGGAAGCGACGAACGGAAAGGTTTTTCGTGATGATTCGGGTAAATTTACTGCTATACGTGAAAAACTTGCATATATGCCCGAAGAGGTAAGGCTAAAGAAACTTGCAGGCAATCTTTTGGTTATGGGGCAGGCAGGGCAATATAATTATAAACGCTGTGTTTTGAGGGGCGAAACTGCTGCAGCACAACTGGCTCTGACTGAATTTGTTAAGAGTGCGTTGAATGCGGTATTCCTCATTAACAAAAAATATATTCCTTATTATAAATGGAGTTTTCGCGCCCTCAAGGATTTGAACACTCTTTCGCATCTTTACGAACCTTTGGAGTATCTTATTTCAAGCGGTAACGAAAAAGAAGAAGCGTTAAAGAAAGAAGAAGTAATCGAACGAGTTTGCTCAGATATAACAGGTGAACTTAAAAATCAGCAACTTACACAGTTTACAGGAACACAAACGGAAGGCCACGCCTATGCCGTCAATAACAAAATAGAAAACGGTGAAATACGAAATCTGCATATTTTATATGGGGTTTAAAGTGAAAGAAAAATTATCAATGATTTTATCTATGGTAATATTCGGTACTATAGGTATATTTGTAGAATATATTGCAATGCCAACAGGGTTTATTGCATCAGTGCGCGGTATTGTAGGTGCGTTAGTTATTCTGGCTGTAATGTTTTTTACCCGACACAAGCCGGATTTTGAAAAAGTCACAAAGAAACTACCTGTATTATTGGCATCAGGTGTGGCAATCGGATTTAATTGGATATTACTTTTCGAAGCCTATCGTCACACGGGGATACCCGTTGCAACGGTGTGTTATTACACTGCACCAATATTTGTTATCGTCGCAACACCGTTTATATTTAAAGAAAAATTAAATCACAAGCAGATAGTTTGCATAGGTGTTGCTTTTTTGGGTGTTGTTGCAGTTTCCGGTGTGTTACAGTCTAACGGTTCAAAAATTGTTGGTGTGTTACTGGGTTTGGGTGCCGCATTGCTTTATGCGTCGGTTATGATAATGAATAAATTTATGGGCGATGTAGACTCTTATGAAAGAACGGTAATTCAACTTGGTACGGCAGGGATAATAGTTTTACCGTACGCGTTACTCACAGGCGGAGATATAGTATTCAATACTAAATCTGCACTTCTCCTTTTAGTTGTGGGTGTGGTGCATACAGGTTTTGCGTATCTTCTTTATTTCGGAGCGATAAAAAAACTTAAGAGTCAAACTGTTGCAATTTTAAGTTATATTGACCCCGCTTCAGCAATTATTTTATCGTCTGTTGTTTTTATGCAGTTGCCCACATTATACGAATTTGTAGGTGTGGTACTTATAATGGCAGCAGCAATTTTAAGCGAAAGCAGAAAAAAGGAAAAAGCAGAATTGAATACATAAAAATGGTATAATAAACTTAAGGAACTTGAAATTAACAGAAAACATATATTCAGGAGAGCAAAATGAACATTACAGGCGCGATATTTGATTTTGACGGAACTCTTTTTGATTCCATGCATGTTTGGAAAGGGTATAAAGATAATTTCTTTAATTATCTGGGTATAGAATTAACAGAAGAGGACAAGGACGCGTTTAAAGGACTTTTTCTTAGGGAAACTTTTCTTCTTGCCATAGATAGATTTAATCTGAAATATACCTACGAA
>JAGAJB010000026.1 GCA_017626295.1 Clostridia bacterium
ATGCTCAACGGGTGATACATCATCAATTCGCACAACAGAGCCATTGGCAACTCCCTTTACCGCATTTGCAAAATTATTATTTGCACGGCTTTTTTCTTTTAATATTCCCGTATATGTGGCTTTTGCACTAGGGTACTGTTCATCTGTGCTTTCTTCAGTAATTTCGGTTACTTTGTTTGAGGGCATCTCTGCATCCTCCAGTATTCCCATCGCCATCTCTGAAAACTGAGTGCAATATTTTTCAAATTCCGTAACACTCGGCATTTCCTCAACACCGATTTCTTCCGAATAAGACCCCTGATTCACATAAAAAACCGTGGGTTTCGGTGAATACATCAATGTAACGCCGTCTTCATCTTCCGTGTATGCGTATACACCTAAAGTAACCGTACCCTTTTTCAATGACGGAATATTACATTTGTTATCTATGACAGGTACAGGGATATTATTAAACGCAGCAGTTACACAAAGACCCTCGAAACATTCGGGCAAATCAAAATAACAGGTATTAACGCAAACTTCACCTTCGTTGATACAACTGTATTCGGCAATAACAACCGTTTCTTTTGTAATTATAACTTTCATATTCACTCACCCTTAGCCGTATCTCTCATACATTTTTTCAAGGTATTCCTGGTAATTCTTATACTTTTGTTTTATATAATCGCTTGAGTTAAACTCACCCGAAGTAAGTATGCTGGTAATACCCGTTCTGTCGCAAAATTCCTGGTATGACCTGGGTGCAACTTTAGTGGTACTTTCGGCTTTCTTTTTCGAGGAACTGCTTGAACTTGAACCTGAACTTCTTGAAGAACCTGACGAATTTGCCTTTTTAACTGCAAGGGCATAATTTCGGTCGGCATTTTCCTGGTCCCGTTTGGCTTCCGCCTTTTTAAATGCCATTTCATCCTGAAATTCCTTTCTGTCCAAGGCATCCTGATATTTTTCATAAGCGTATTCTCTGTCGCTTTCCCAGGCATCCACTTCATTAAGAAACGCTTCAAACTCTGCATCCGACATAGACGCAAGTTTATTAAGAAGATAGTCACCATCTGAATAATATTGCTGAAGTTTTCCTAAGTACTTTTCGTAATCATCACCGTCAAGGGAACGAAGAATTGTTATATCATCAATAAGTTTATCGCCCTCATCGGTGTACTGCGCGTATGCCCTGTCGCGCAAATCCAGAGCAATATCGTTCAGTTCGTTAAGATATTCGTCGTAAGCCTGGTTACCCACGGTGGCGGCATAGGAGTTAAGGAAACCGCCTGTAAGCGCCGTCGCTTGCCCCAAGGTATCCATCATAGCCTTTTTGCCGTTTTCAATATATTGCTCGCGATACTGCTCGTAAAGAGGGTCGGCATTCATATTGTAACTGAATTCTTCTCTGTTAAGAATGTCCTGAAGAACAGCGTCAATTTTATCCGAATACTGACTTTTATATTCACCCGGTTTATTTTTCTCCCAATTTGCCAAGGCATTTTCAGCCGAAATCAAATCGTTGCTTTTTTTATATTCGGGTCTTTTGGTTTCCTTCGGGGCAGTTATAACGTTTGTTACGGTATTTTTTTTAGAAGTTGATGAGGTACTTTTTTTATTAAGACTCCCCCATGTTTTTTCACCTACTATACCGTCAACCGAAAGTCCGTTTTTCTTCTGATAATCCTTAACCGCCGCCTGAGTTTTACTGCCGAACTGACCGTCAACACTAAGTGAGTAACCGTAACTGTTCAATGCCTGTTGAAGTTTTTTTACATCGTCGCCCGATGAACCGTAAGAAATAGTTGAATATGCTATATTTACCACCCTTTCTATTCTTGATAATCTGCCAAGTAGCAGCCGCTTATATATACGGAAGTGCCTGCAGGTACTTCCACATCCGAACGGAATACCACTTCGCCTGTTTTATAGGTAACACCTGCTGTACTTTGTCCGCCCGATGTTAGATTTGCAATACTTTGCAAGGGAACAAATACACCCGGTGTGTGCTGAGGAATTTGCGCAAGATAATAAGTAACGCCGGCAGAAAGTGTTGTTGTCACCGAAAGACGAAGCCTTACAAAAACCATATTCAGACAAGGAAAATACCTTATGTCGTAAACAAGGTTCTCTCCCTTATCCGTACACACGCAACTAAGTGTTTCGTAACTGTGAATTCCCGAAATATTATCGTTTAATTCATTGTATTTTGAAGCACTTTGCGACTGATATTTCCGTACTTCGTCACGGCAATCATTCGTATCTTTCTCTGTTTTCTCGTAAACTGTTTCCATTGCCTTTTCCACTTTATCTGCAAGGGCAAAAGAAATCGTTTCGTTAAGTTCAATTAAATAGTTTTTAAGAAGCAAAAAGCGACTGTCGGTAGAATACTTTTTTGAAGTTATATTAGGTATATTCAAATTAAGGTCATACATTCAATTCACTCCCCGATTCAACTTTTCTTGAAATGCTGTAAATTTTTATGTCACCTTTACCTTTTATCTTTATACGCAAATGGTCACATCTGGGAGTAATAAACGGCAAAGTAAACGAGCCCGTTTTATCCACTGTTTTATCAATTTGTTTTACCCACACTTTATTACTGTCAACTTCAAAATACACCTGAAGTTTTGCGCCTTTTTCGCCGACGGCGCGAATGGTAATATTTGAATAGTATTTGTTTTCGGGAAGCGAAAGTCCCCATAAACCGCTTTCGGCACACCACTCAAAATCATCTTCCGGATATCGCTTTGTAAAATCACCTGTAAATATGCCGTAAGGATTTTCACCGTCTATCATTCCCATTTGGTTTGTATCCCCTGTGTCCGCAATAAAATACAGATTACAGTTGTGCCGGGTGAATTCTTTGATATTTATGTTATCCTCTCTGTGCCAGATGTTTTTTTCCTCGTCAAACACAAAAAGATGTCTTTTCCTCTCTTTATCCGACATACACACGTAATATTTATTACCGCAAGCACCTGCCACCGCCTCGGAATAGTATTCGTTACCCAGATGAGACGATACGCATACAGGCACACCGCCTTCGTAAGCACATATTCCCGTGGGGGATTTGTAATAAAGGGTTTCGTTTAAACACACAAGCGAGCGATGGGAGGATTTTTGCACACCGCGTATATAGGAAGTGGTAATTGTATAAGGGGGATTCTGACCGTAAATTTTATGAACGCAGTTTTCTTTAAAGAAAAGTACGTAACCGCGAAAACTTATAGCCGCCGTAAAATTGCCGTCAGTACCTACGCTTGCGGCATAACTGTCCGTGGAAAGACCCATAAAAACGTTAAAGTTAGTAGGGTCACCAAGTTTTGATGCGTAAATTTCATTGGTCTTTGAATTACATCCCCATATTCTGTTACCGCTTTCGCAAACAAAATCCATATCAGGAATACGCCTTGACACAGATACAGGGGTGGTTATTATTACTTCCTTTTCCAAAATCCCCGTAATTATAAGATAATCGTCACCTTTATCGCGGATTATATGTTTTCCGTAAAATCCCGCATCGCGAAAGCCCACAAAATTAACGCAGTCATACTGATTAAAGTTTTTACCGATACCCTTACAGTTGATTCTTATATACGTTTCGGCTAAGTCAATCCACATATCAACTGATTCGGAATACTGTTTGAGAGCGTGCGGTTCCCGTGAAGTGTCGTACCATAAATCTCCGTTGACGGCATTTTTCGGCATAACCGAACTGACACTGTACCCCTCATACAAATCACCGTCGGCTTTACACATTACACAGACAGCACCCACTTCACTTTCAAAACGCGCCTCAAGACTACCGCAGTCGGAAAAATCTTCCGTATTGACATAAACCTTATCGGGAAAAATCAGAAGTTTTGACCCCATGGAAACAAATCTTCGTTCTTTTGATATTTCGGGGAAAGTCAAATCAAACAAATCCTTTCCGCCATGGTAGAGTTTACCGTTATTTATATAAAGAACCATATCCTTTGTGTAAAGGTCGTGAAGTTTATCTCCGTTTATTTCACTGAAATAAAACCTTTTATTTCTCGGGGAAAGTACGGGATAACAGTCACTGCTCATATTCTCCGTAAAAGAGAAAGCGTTTTCATCTATAACAATGTTATTTTCGTACCCCTTAAAAGAGGAAATCATATCAACACTGTTCTGCAAATCAAATAACCGCGGTTTATACAAGTAAATCCCCTGCCTTTATAGCGGTATTTTTAATTACCGCCTGTTTTCTGTTAATAAAGTCGCTTAACTCTTTGAACATTCTGTTAAAAAGTAAAGTGGAGTTATTGAATCTTGCAATTTCACCGTTCATATAATCAAGTTTCATATTCATATAAAGCGAATATATTTCACCGTATTCGTCGGGGGCTTTAAGTTCTGTTTCAAGGGAGGTCATTTCAGTATATCCCCCGAATTTTTCTGCACCCCTGGGCTCTGAAAGTTCCGCCGAAATCTTATAATCAAGTTGTGAAATCCAGGCAATTTTTCTTTCAATACTCACACCGTTTGCACGTTCCGAATCAAAATTTTCAACCGCTTTTGCAAGAGTCATAAAACCCCTCCTCAAACGGAAATATTCGCATCAATATAAGCCGCTGAAACCGCAGCCATTCTTTCGCTGTTTTTGAGAACTTCAGCAAAACGTTCGGGAATTTCAACCGTTTTTCCTGTCTGAACAAGAATTCTTTCACCGTTTACGGCAATAAAACGCTCCGTGTCATTTCTCGACTGTTTCGGAATAAATACACTGACGAGTTTTTCCTTCTGTGTGCTTGTTTCTTTATTTTTATTTGCCATTTATATACACTCCTTTTATTTCGGGGTGCCGCCTTAACGGCACCCCTTTTGAATTAGTTTTCTTTAGCAGTTTCGCTGAATGCAGAACCGCTTTCAATTCTTACAAGGTATTCTTCAACAAGTCTTTTTGCAGTTTTAAGACCTTTCCAACCCACTGAAGAACGCTGGTTAAGGGGGTCGTTACCGTAACCCTTCTGTTTAACGATGTGTTCAACACCGCCACCGTTAACGCTTGTTACACCGTAAGCATCCGCACCAATAATAAGGGTTGCAAATACTGCCGCGCCGTTGGCACCTTCGTTCCAGATTTTAGCCTCAGTGCTTTCAACGAAACGAACACCGCCAAGACAACCGATTTCACCTTTAAGCATATTTTCGGGTGTTGCGTATTTCTGTACTTCCATCCACTGATTGCCCGCTTCCTGCATAAGGTCATAAGCAACGTAAGGGTGGATAATACCCACATAGTAGCCGTCAATTTTGGGGGCATTCATAGCCTTGAGTTCTGCCGCTGCTTTGAAAACGTCTTTAACACGAAGAAGTGATGTTTTGTCAATCTGACTTCTGGAGGTAACGGCAGTTTCCGTTTCACCGGACACCTTGGGGCAGTACATAACGTTTGTGCCGCCTACGATTTCGTTTCTTACAATGGTATCCATAGTAAGACCTGCCTGAGAAGCAAGCTGCTTTGTAGCCTCAACAATAGTATTGTCAACTGCCGTAAGTTCAAGAAGGTCGGTCTGTTCAATGTAGTCACCGTACTGCTCAACAGTTGCGCTGACACTTGAAACGTTGAGTTTGTTACCTGTGGGGGTTACACCCTCTGTAAGAGGAGTAAGAGCCTTGGGAAGAGATGAAAACTTACGGAACTCAATAATCTTACCGCCGTTTTTGGGAATATCGCGTTTCTGACCGAACTGGTCGTGAACGAGATAGGGCGATGCGAGTGTAATAAGAGTCTTATCGTAAAATGTTTTCATTTCGGCAGAGAGGTTTTCGGAAGTAGTCTTGTTAACTTCGTCACCTGCCGCAAATAACTGAATGTTTAAAATGTAATCTGTCATAATTTTTCCTTTCCGATGGCTTCAGAATTTAATACTTGCGCCATTCTCGACCTGTTTTAATATTTTTAAAATATCCTGTGAGGTCAGCGAATTAACGTCAACAGAAGTAACGACAGCACTTTCGGAGGAAACACCGTTCTCAACAGGGCGTCTGCCCTTTGCCTCAATACCTTTAACCACCTGTTCACGAACTTTACCTGCCGTGTAAGCCATAGCACCGGAAAGAATTTCGTCTTTATGTACGGTTTCATAAGCCGCCCTTAAGGGCGCACCACCTATAAGAAGTTGTGAAAAAAGTTTGTTTTCGCGAATTTCTTTTCTTAAATCAAAATCGGGGAAACTCTCTTTCAACTCCTTACTCTCCTGAAGCCAGGAACTTATTCTTCCCCTCAAGTTTTCTCTTCGTGAAATGTGGTTATCAGGTGTATTCTTACGGAGTTCTGATTTCTCACCCTCAAGGAATGACATAAGTTTATCTTCCTCACCGGGCGAAATTCCGTATTTTTCCATAAGTTTTTCAACTGCGGGAGAAACCTTTTGCTTGTAGTCCTCCAATTCTTTTGTCTGTTTAAATCTCTTGTCAATAATTGCCTGTGTTTTTTTAGTAAACTGCTCTTTGAATTTTCCGTTTATAAGTTCAGAAAATTCTGTTTCTGCATTTACTTCTTCGGCACCGTTCTGCCCGGCGACGGCACTTTCAGCGCCCGTTTCCCCGTTTGCAGTTTCTGAGCCCTCACTGCCGAATAACTGCAAATCGAGAGTGTACCTTATTTTTTTCATAAATTTTCCTTTCTTTTTAAGAGCCTTTGCTCTCAGTAAAAAAATCAGTTGCAACTTTCATCGTCTTTCCGAAGTGTCAAAGAGATGTTTTATATAAAACTCTCTTATCTATATAAAAACCGCTTTGGCCGAAACGGTTTTTTACACATACCTCCTTTGCGAAAGGAGGGGGACCATTGCGTAGTACCCGGAGCAATGGTGGAGGATTCTAGCACCGCAAGGTGCGTATAATAAAATCTTTTACCTTATATCATTCAAATCCAACATACTCCGGATAATGTTCATGAAGCATTAAAAGACCTGTTATGCAAGTGTCTGTAATAGCAGACACACGCTCCTTTGAAAAGTCAAAACTTTCAATTTCCAAGCAAACGTAACCCTCACGCACAATATCCTTGTGAAGTTTTAATCTGTCTTTTGCTTCCTCATCGCGAATACAGTTAACAAGCGTAAAAACCAATGCGGAAACACCTGCACAAACCACGTCTTTTCCGCTTTCGGAAAAACCGCTGTGCCCCTCAATTACTATAAGGGTGTTATCATAGTACTCCCTGTAAAAAACTTTCGTCACAGAGTACTCACCCCTGCACTGAGTTTTGCCGCCAATGCGCTCTTACCTTCAAAATCCATCATACCGATAGCAATTAAAGCCTGCTGACGCATTTCGGGATTAAACATTCCTGCACTGTATAATTGCAAAGCGAGTTCATTCTGACTTATTTTTGAAAAGGGGTTTGCTTTTTCGGCACAGACCTTAATATCAAATACAGGTTTTCTTACGCCCATATCAATACCGAACGCACTGCCCTGACTTTTCACGCGAATCGCTGAATTATCGTATGTAACAAACTGTTGTTCGCCGTTTTCACCGAGAATTCTGAAAAAGCGCGGTTCATCATAAAACTGACGTATAAGTTCAACCGCCAGAGTATTAAGTTCCGAAAACGCTCTGTAACCGCTTTTAACCATATCCCTTGTAAGTTTACCGCCTGCTTCCTGCAACGCGGCAATAGCCGAAGCAGCAGTTACACCGCTTGAAACACCGCCCTGTGAAAAGTCACGGTTACCGCTTGTTTCTTTGAGTTCATCTATTTTAGTGTTAAGAATACCCAGATATATTTCGGGAATACCCGAAAGTTTTATTTCTCTGATACTGTCCTCGCCTAAATTACTGCCCGAAACGTGAACAAAATTATTGCTCCAATCCGCGAATTCTTCCTCATTTACAGCACCCGATGAATTTATAAAATAGCGGGGATTTGTTGCCATAACCGCATTTTTCACAAGTGCATTACCCAGCATATCAATCTGCTTTTGGGCATCTTTCATAATGTCTATGTAACCGAAACCGCAAGGCGTACCCTCTTCAACAAAAAGCGAGTCGAACACAAAGGGGTACATACCGTGGTCGTAAAATCCGCGTTCTGCGTATTCGGGGTCATTTTCCGAAGCGTAAAGCAATTCGCCGTTGCAGAATTTACAGTAATGAACGGTTTCAACACCGTCTCTTATAACTTTGTAATACCTGTCAATAACTGCGCTTTTCTCCGAAGTGTCTACGGAATCGTCATAAACGTAATGTGCAATTTCCACCGAGGATGAGCCCAACTTACCCGATAACTGCGGATAAAGTGAAAGCAGAGTTTCGTTATCCGTAAGTTCTACGTGAAAAACATTTTTACTTTTCTGAATATCTTTAATGCCCGGTTCCCAGAAAAGATTTAAAATATCCACCTGTTTTATTTCAATATCGCCCAAGCCGTTGTTTTTTAAAGGGTTCCAGAATATTCCGTAAACCGCCGTACCTGCTTTGAGTTTGTACCACCAGGCATCGCTGTAAATCTTCTCAAAGCCGTTTCTTTCAAAAATAACAGGCAAAACCTGTGAAAGAACAGTCGCCGCCTTTTCGTCGCTTGCCTCCCTGGGCAGGCAGGTTACCGCGGGGTAGTTATCCATAGCATCTGCGTGTTTATTGGCAATTGAGTTAAAAAGCCACGCAGAAGCGTTGTCGGTACCTTTATCACCTCTCAACTGTTCCCAATGTCGCATTTTAAACCATTGCTCATTGTCAACAATTCTTGTTTCAAGGGATGTCTTTGATTCTTTATATTTTTTTAGAATATTAAGCGCTTTCTCAATATCCTCTTTGCCGATTTTTCCGCGTACACCTATGCTTTCGGCAGGTTTCACCTTTTCAAAACCTTTTTTATTATCTTTGTTATCCATAAAATCTCCTTATACTGTCCTGTAATAGCCTTTATGTAAATTAAGCGGGTCATCACCCAATGCAGTAACTTTCTTTTTATAAGTAGGTGCAATAGGTCTTGCCATACACATATATCTGACTTCGTCTGCAATATGGTCCTCGCCCGTTGTATCCAAATCTTCGGGGTTGTTGTTACTGAATTTCAATTCGGGAACAGTCCTTATAAACCCCTTACAAGTATTAAAAACATACATCATCGGTATGCCGTTTTCGTCAAAACTTAATCTGTAATGAACCTGCATCCAACCGGGAAGCCTTTTGTTATCGCCCTTTGTAAAATACACGCCGTTCCTGTCCGCCGCCTCAATAATGGCTTCACCTCGCGAAGCATCCCATATAGACGGGTCAGCAACACCTATAATCCTTTTATTTTTAAGCCACCTGTGTTGCTTTTCTATATCGGCAATTTCCGAAAAAATCTTTTCCGGGGGCCACTTCACACCTTCATTCGGGGTTTTCGTACAACCGTACAGTTCAAGTATTCTGTACAGCCTTCCGTCATAATCAACCGCCCACCAGGCACACGAAAAAGGCTTTGCGTAACCGAAGTCGAAGGACCTGTATATCACCCAGTCGTTAGGTATCTCAAAAGGCTCTATAACGTGAGTAAAAACTCCGTCTTTGTAATGTTCGGGAACGTCTCTGAACTCCTCAAAAAACTGACCGTCAAATATATCCCAATTGCCGAAGCGGTGCGCCTGACGGAGTTTTTCGGGCAGTGAATCAAGAACCTTAACGTATTCGGGGTTTGTTTTCATAAGCACCGTGTTATCGTCGATGGTTGCGGGAATGAATATATAGTCATTGGGGTCCTCGCCGCTTTCGTAACGTCCTTTAACAAACAGCCGTTTAAACCAGTTATGACCTACGCCGCCCGGATTCCCCGTAAAATACATCCGTGGTTTAAAATCACTTCGGGTTGTTCTGTTGCAAGTCATCAGAAATTGTATTTGAGTAAATGTAAAATGGGTGCATTCTTCAACACCTATAACGTCGTACTCCTGACCCTGATACTGATAAATGTCATTTTCCGTGTCGCAATAACCCAACCTTATTCTTGAACCGTTGGGAAAAATGAACGCTCTTTCGTCACGCTTGTACCGTGCAATTCCGTTTAATTGGGAAAGTAGCGGAAGCAAATGGTTTTCACGAAGTTCGGGAAGAGTCTTTCTTAAAAGCAAAAGTTTTAAACCGCTGTATTCAAATGCAAGTAATACGAACTTCGTTCTCAATGCCCAGGATTTTCCGCCCCCACGCGCTCCGCCGTAACCTATAAACCTGTGGTGACTGTTAAAAAACTCCTTTTGTTTTTCATTCGGCGGAGAAATAAAAAGTTCTTTCATTTACTCCACTCCTCAAGTTGTTTTTCAAATCGGATAACCACACCGTCAGAAACGTCGTGTACACCGTCACAATCCTCCAACAAGCCGTACAGTTCCCGCAAAGCACCCACGCTCTCTTTTAAAAATTTCGCATCAATATCAGGGTTACCTGTATTACGGAAACTCTTTCGCGCTTTTTTTACTATATCGTCAATCAAAGCGCTCATATTATCAGCAGCCGAGGATACTCTTTTATATTTATCGGGAATTTTTTTCTCGCTCAAGTTTTCAAGCCCCTTTCGTAAAGCATTGAAACCGTTCTGTAATGCTGACAGTTTCTGCCTCCCTGAGAACTGCAAACAGCAATTTCATAATATCTTTTCTTTTTATTGTCCTGAAATCTGTGAAAGCATTTTGTACCGTTTAAAATACCCTCGCAGGCAATAAAACTGTCCCCTTCTTTTAAATAAAAAGGGCATTCAATTCTTCCTTCTATCATTTTTGACATTTTTCGCACGCCTCCTGTACTATTATTGGTATTGACATAAATTTGGAAATAAGTTATATTATTAGTGAAATTTGTACAGATTTCCGAACCGCAATTGCATTATAGTACAGGTTTCCGAACTTTTCAACCTATTTTCCGAACATTCGTTCGTTCGACATTTTTTTGTAAGTTTGCACAAAATTTGGGAGGTAGAAACTGTGAACATGTATGAAAAAATTCAACAGTTATGTAATGAAAAAGGTATAAAACCCGCCGGTTTATGTAAAGCCACAGGTATTCCCAAAAGCACTTTATCGGAATTAAAACAAGGCAGAACCAAAACATTGTCCACTCAGACACTAAGTAAAATAGCCCAGTATTTTAATGTATCCCTGGGGTACTTTGACGATAACTTTGACCCCGTTGAAGATGCAAAAGACGAACTTTTCCAAAAGCGCAAACTTCTGTTTGATATGTCAAAACGCGCTACCGAAGACCAACTTGATACATTCCTTGTAATGTTCCAGGCTCTTATAGATAAGGAGGAGAGATAAACTGATTTTAATTAGAGAAATAAAAATGCCACTCACAATCAGGGCATTTACAATACCCGATGCGAATGGCGATTTTAACATATATATTAACGAAAGCCTCTCCGACGAAGCAAAAGAAAAATCCCTTGCCCACGAAAAACGCCACATAGAACGGGGCGATTTTCAAAAAAATGAGTTAGCAAGGATTCTGGAAAAATCATTGTAGTTATAATTCGTAATTCGTAATGCGTAATTATCGGAACTGCGTTGGCGATTTATAATAAAGTTGATGTGTTGCGAAGCCTATCCCTCATGCGAGCCTTGGCTCGTAGGAGGGGGGACCGTTCTTTAGATGAATTTTTGTTTTGATTTTGTTTTAAAGCGCGTCCGAAACCGAAACATTTAATATAATCGGTCGGAACGGTGGGTGGTACCATTCTCATTCCGCTTGCGAAATATATCGCATACAAAGTATATATCGCACCCAAAGGGCATATGGGTAGTTCTCTTGCGGTTATTCTTCAGTCGGATAGAACAATGTTTTATCATCCCTGTTTCGACTTTGTCGGAATAGGGAGGGGGACCGCGACAGCGGTGGTGGGTAGTTCTCTCGCGGTTATTCTTCAGTCGGATAGAACAATGTTTATATAAACCATAAAGAAACAATCTTCTACCCAACTGACAACTAACGGTCAGTGAACTACCCACCACCATTCTGCCCGAACTTTTATACAACAAAAAACTTTATCACCCGTGGTAAATATACAAAAAGCAACAATTATATCGAAGAATGGTCCCCCTCCCTATTTGCAAGCAAACAGGGATGATAAGGCTTCGCAACACCGCAACTTAATCTATAATCGGCTTGCCCCTTTAATTACGCATTACGCATTATAATCGCCAACGCAGTTCCGCAATTCCTCACTCCTAACTCCTCACTCCTAATTTAAAAACCGCTATCTCAACAAGATAGCGGTTTTTTGTTATTTCTTCATTTCTGCAAGGTCGCGGTAGTTAATCAGTTTTATACCGCAAGCCTTGATGTGCTGTAGTGTCTGGGGGTCGGAGAAAAGTTTATGTTCCCATACCCTTCTGTGCCATGCACCTGTAATTGCTTTCAGTTCGTCACTTTCAAGTGCGGGGTGGATATAAGTTTCGGTAACACCGTTGGGGAAGGACCTGTAAAGTTCGTATATATACTCTTTAAAGTTTTCGTAACTGTCGTTCTGAGGTCCGTTCCATTCACCCGGAATAAGATAATCGGGCATAGCCACGCCTTTTGATTTCGCATAAGCAAGAATCTTATCGTAGAACATAGAAATCATATCTAAATCTATTTTAACTGCAAGGGTATCGTTGGAGAACATCTCGGGAACGAAAGTACCGGGGAAACGGAAAGGAAGTCCGTTTTCGCCTGCAATGTCCAGGGTAAGATTAAGAAGTTCAAATCTGCCTGTTTCAATACCGTAAAGCGAACCCATATGGTTATCGAGGTGTGACGGCACAACACCGAAAGACTTAAATCTTTCTATCTGCGCTCTGATTTCTGTTTCAACTTCGTCAATGTCGCAGTTTTTCTCAAACTCGTCAGACTCGTGGTACATAAAATCTTCACTGTCACGCAAAGAACCTGTACAACCCTGAGCAATGGGACTCCATCTGTAATTACCCCACTCACTTGTGAAAGTAAGGTGTACGCCCACTGCATATTCGGGATGTTCTGCAGCCCATCTGCCCGCCTCTTTTGCCCAACTGCAAGGTGTCATAATTGTGGCAGACGTAATACCGCCCTTTTGGAACAAATCTGCAACTGCCATATTGGCAGAGTGGCACATACCGAAATCGTCAGCATTGATAATCAAATATTTATCCATTAAGCACACTCCTTTATTTGTTGGCTTCTTCAAAAAGGTCAGAAAGGCTCATAGCCTTTTTCTCTGAGGTTTCTGTTGTTTCAGGAACACTCTGAGTTTCAGATACTTCTGTTTTATCCTCAATTGTATTTTTCTTCTTTTTCTTTTTAAGCATAAATATAATTATAATCGCAATTATTGCAACGCACCATATAGCCGCAAGAATAATAATCACAATACCCAAAGTACTGTTTTTTTCTCCGCTATCCGCCACAGGAGAAGTTACGCCTATTGTTTCGGGGGCAGTAAGTATAACTGCGGGTGGTGCAGTTGTTGCAGTTACAGAATGTTCGTAATAAAGAAGTTCAATTTTATCAATAACCGCATCATTTACAATACCGTCGGAAGCAAGTCCTTTTTCTTGCTGAAGTTTCTTAACGAGAGCCTGGGTTTCTGCATCGTAAACACCTGTTACGGGTTTACCTGTAAGGCCGTAATTTGTGTAAATGAACATCCATTGCATCCATTTAACACCTTCACCGCTGTCACCGGGTTTAATTTCACCTGCAGGCTTTTTATAAGGGTTACCCGTTGCGGCAAAATTCACGGTTTCACTCTGAGAGGAGGCGCTGACTGCAGGCGGAGTTGTGGCACTCGTTACGGGTGCATTTGTCTGCCCTTGGATATATGTAACCGCAGGAACAGGGTCAATGAAACCTACGTTATTGGTGCTTACAGGGTATGTAGCCACGGGAGTTGAGTTTTGTGTGTTTTCACCGGGGTCACCGCCAATTATACTGCCTATAATATCGCCCACGTCACCTATAATTCCGCCAAAACCGCCGAAACCGCCGATTAAACTGCCGGAATTTGATACTGCGTTGGTTTTATCTTCAATGTAATTATCAACTTTGCTTTGAGTTGTCGAGTTATTCATATCCGCCGCTTCATCGCGAACAGTGTTCATATCAGCAGCCTCATCATAATACTGCTGACGCTCAGCGTAAGATATGTCACTCAATCCACCGTTTTCAGTTTTGTTACCCAACAGAACGGTAAGTGAAACAGACGCAACTATAACCGCGGCACAAAAAGCCATCAATTTTCTTTTCATAATCTCCATCCTTAAAACTGCAATTATACAAATAGTTATTCTGTATTATATCACACTCACCGATTCAATTGCAATACAATATAAATAAACATTTTGTTAATGTGTACATCAGCAAAAACTTTCAACAAAGTTTTGAACATTTTTGAATGAACGAAAAAAAATTTCAACTTTTAAAAAATCGCTTTTTCACAGAAACTGATTCTTGTTCCTTACCGCTACCCGTTTCCTTCCCCCTGCCTGTTTCTGTATCTGACTCTTTAACTATAAAAATATCTATTTATTTTCTTTATCTATATAGGCAGCGATTGGCAGCGAACGGCAGCGATTGGCAGCATTTGAAAGCATTTGGTAGCATTTGGTAGCATTTGGCAGAAAATCATTTGTTCATTTTCTCCAGTAATTCGGAAAAATCAAGATTCGCGTCATATTTTTCATTTTTCCCGTAAATTTCCGCCTTTCTTTTACCGCCTTTAGATGCATTTTCGGCATTCTTTTTACACCGTTCTTCATAAGCCGCTTTATCTCGGTCAATTGCGTTTTTGATAAATGTAAAAACCAGGTATAACGTTTTGTTTTCAAATTCCGGTTCTTCTTCGTTTTTTGCGTACTTCACCATTGCTCTGAATAACTCCCCCAATTCCGCGTTATCAAGGCAACTAAACGGTTCCTCCCAATCAAAATAAACTAAAAAACTTTTCTTGTCAGCCATTAAAATATAGTTTTCCTTTCTTTTTTTATTTTGATTATAAACCCGAAAATTGACGATTTCTACCAAGTTTGGAGTTTTTTAATTAGGGGCAAAGCCGATTTTAATTCGTAATGCGTAATTCGTAATGCGTAATTAAAGGGGCAAGCCGATTATAGATTAAGTTGCGGTGTTGCGAAGCCTTATCATCCCTGTTTGCTTGCAAATAGGGAGGGGGACCGTTCTCCGATATAATTGTTGTTTTTTGTATATTTACCACGGGTGATAAAGTTTTTTGTTGTATAAAAGTTCGGGCAGAATGGTGGTGGGTAGTTCACTGACTGCTATTCTTCATTTGGATAGGACCACTTATCCCCGTAAGGTACGCACCTGTGCGTACCACTGAGATAAAGACATATTAAATGAAGCGCGAAGCCTATCCCTCTTGCAAATCTTTGATTTGTAGGAGGGTGGCACCGCAGGTGACGGGTGGTACCTTCTCGCGGGACGAATAGATTCGTCCCTTACGGTAGTTAATCGCTCTATACACCCAAAGAATAACCGCGAGAGAACTACCCACCACCGCTGTCGCGGTCCCCCTCCCTATTCCGACAAAGTCGAAACAGGGATGATAAAACATTGTTCTATCCGACTGAAGAATAACCGCGAGAGAACTACCCACCACCGCTGTCGCGGTCCCCCTCCCTATTTGCAAGCAAACAGGGATGATAAGGCTTCGCAACACATCAACTTTATTTTAAATTGCCAATGCAGTTCCGATAATTACGTATTACGAATTACGCATTACGAATTATAATCGGCGTTAGCCCCGAAATTTTGCATTTTGCATTCTGCATTTTGCATTAAAAAAACCGCCCGACACTTCTGTCGGACGGTTTTAAATCAAGCATTATGGTTAAGTATTTCTTCGGGATTGTTGAAGAACTCGTTGAGTTTTGTAAGGAAGGGTCTGACCTCACCGAAGTCAAGCGCTCTGTGGTCGAAGCAAATGTTAATGGGAAGAATTGTTCTTATTTCGACCTGTTCATTACCGTTTTCATCGGCAATAACAACAGGTTTTCTCTGCAAAGCACCTATACCGATAGCGCAAATCTGAGGGGGAATAACCATGAGCATAGCACATTCACCGGAAAGCCCTCTTGAATCTGCACCGATATTGGAAACTGTAATAGTACCCTGTTTAAGATCTTTGTATGTAATTCTCTCGGTTTCGGGAATAGCCTCGTAAGCCTTTTTCTCTGCACCTTTGAGAAGTTGGATTTTATGACGTTTATTTGTATTTGCACCGTAAAGTCTTTTGATAGCCTTAAGAATATGACCTTTTTTAAGTTTGTCAACAGTATCACGGAAAGAAACCGAGTAAAGAGCCTCAGTAAGATTAGTCTTTTCAAGTCTGCGGTTAATATCTGCCTGATAATCAGCAATTTCCATAAGGGTTTTGTTACCCATATCTTTCATTGTGATTGTCATCATTTCGCCGCTGGGTAATGTCCACGGAACAGAAATATCGATATTATCAAATACAGTAACCTTACCTCTTACAAGACCTTTTTCGTAATGCATATGCGCATTGATAACAGGGTCAACCTCAATTGCCTCCGCAATAGCCTTAAGAAGAACAGCATTAAATGTAACCTTATTACCGTTAGGACTTTTGTTTTCAGTCGAAAACTTCTTAAATTCAGCAACGAACTCAGTAACGTCAGGTTCAAAAAGATAACTTACGTGGGGAATATTCTGCCAACTTTCAGTAGTCATATTGGCAACGATTTTACGCTGAATTCCAAATCTCGTAATACTTTTTACCGCCATAAATTTTCACCCTTAAAAAAATAAAATATTGTTATAAGACCTGCAACAAGCCTTTATTATGAGTACTGCGTGAAGAAAAATGCGTTTTAAAACAACTTTCACCCAATACAATACTTTGGTATAATTATATCAAAACTAGTGAATGAATGTCAATTCACATCTCAAAAAAATTTGCCTTACAATCCAAATTCTGCCATTTTGTACAAAGTGAATTTTTTCATTTTGTATATTACGCTTTAATATAGAATAGTGTTGTTAAAATATTGTTAATATTTCCGTATAATTTATATATGTCACTTGTCATTTAAAGAGCGATATGGTAAAATATGGGGTACGAATTCAGCAACATTTTTGGGAGAAAATGATGGAAATATTAAACAAAATCTTATATAAACTTCATATCAAAAAGCCTCCCCGTTCGCATAAAGGGGAGCGAGAACTTTTACCCCCGCCAGTAAAGGATATACTGGAAAAAGAAAACCTTGATACCTCTTCGGTTATATTTTCCTTAAAGACCGATATGTGCGGTGCGGAAGAGTACGGCGACGTGTATATTTTCTTCGATGAAAAAGGCATTTACACCGCAGAAATTGAAGAGCCGATAAAACCTAAAAAAAATAAAAAGAAACTCGATTTCAAACCGAAACTTTTAAAACTCACATCAATACCCATAGATGAAATAGATGAAGTTTTCGCCGAGCAGTACCTTGCCACAGGTCAACTTACCTACACCTGCAAAGGCGAATACTATTCTTTGGGTTATTTCTCAATAGGACTTCTTGAAAGAGCCGATAATTTCAGAAGAATATTCAATGCATTCAAGCAGAACAAAGACCACGAACAGTACCTTAACAATGACACCGGAAACGCTTGTGAAAAATGCGGTACCCCTATCCCCAAAGGTCTTAAATACTGCAAAGACTGTGTTGATAAAAAATCCACGGTAAAACGCCTTTTCTCATTTTTCGGTGATGTAAAATGGAAAATGATATTTATGATTTGTGCCGTGCTTTTCAGCAGTGCAATAAATCTTATTTTGCCGAAGTTCAGCACGCAGAAACTTTACGACGAAGTCCTTAACACAAGCAACACCTTGGGTTATGATGCTTTGTTAAAGGGTCTGTTTTCCGTTGTTCTTACAATGGCGGCTTTAAAAATAACACACCAGTTATTTACTCTTTTTTACCAGTACATTGTAGCGGGTATTCTTCCCGAGGTTGTTTACGGCATAAAACTTAAAATTTTCAAGGCAATGCAGAGCCTTTCCGTAGGTTTTTACACCCACAAGCAAACAGGCTCACTTATGGACAGAGTAACAAGGGATGCCAACAACATTTATTGGTTCTTTGTTGACGGTTTCCCCTACCTTATTGCAAACGCAGTCACGGTTGCAGGCTTGATTGTGATAATGTTCTTCACAAGCGCAAAACTCACACTGACTATTTTAAGTGCCACAGTTTTTATACTCGTTCTGTACCCCATAGTAAATAAAAAGTTCAGAAAACTTCACCACAGGGTATGGGTGCAAAATTCAAGGCTCACTTCAAAAGTCAGCGATAACATAAACGGACACAGAATCATAAAAGCCTTTTCAAAAGAAAATGATGAACTTGACGAATTCGGAAAAATCAGTTCAGGTCTTCTGAATGCGGAAATAAAATCCGCAAACACGGAAAGCACCGTTTTCCCCATACTTTCAATTCTTATTTATTTAATAAGTGCAGTTGTTTTAGGCTACGGCGGTATACTTTGCATAGTACATAAAGAAATCACCGTAGGTGAACTTCTCACTTTCGTTGTTTATCTTCAGATGCTTCAAGCCCCCATTGAATTTCTTTCCTGGGTCACTACCTGGTGGGCTCGTTGCGTGGATTCCGCACAGCGTGTTTTTGAAATAATGGACACAGAGCCCGACGTTAAAGATAAAGATAACCCCATCATTCTTGACGATTTCAAAGGCTCTGTGGAACTTCAGGAACTTCAGTTTGAGTATGAGCCTGCACACCCCATAATAAAAAATCTTTCTTTAAAAATCGAAGCAGGCGAAATGCTCGGCATCGTAGGTAAAACAGGTGCAGGTAAAACAACCATTTCAAACCTTATTGCAAGGCTTTACGACCCCAAAGAAGGGGTTGTAAAAATTGACGGAATAGACGTAAAAGACCTTTCTTCCAAACAGTTACGAAGAAATATCGGTATTGTTTCGCAGGATATTTTCTTATTTATGGGAACTATTGCGGATAATATCCGCTATGCAAGACCCGATGCCACCAATGACGAAGTAATTGCCGCGGCAAAAGCCGCTTCGGCTCACTCCTTTATTTCAAAACTTCCCGACGGATACGAAACTTACGTAGGCTCGGGCGGTAAGGGTTTATCGGGCGGTGAACGTCAAAGAATTTCAATAGCGAGAACCATTATCCAAAACCCGAAAATCTTAATTCTCGACGAGGCAACTGCCGCAATGGATACGGAAACAGAGCGCAACATTCAGAACTCCCTTTCGCAGTTAAAATCAGGCAGAACTACTATTGCTATTGCCCACCGTCTTTCCACTTTGCGCGATGCAGATAAACTTGCGGTTATCGACGAAGGCGAGTGTATCGAGTTCGGCACTTACGAGGAACTTATGGAGAAAAAAGGCGCTTATTACAATATGTTTAAATTACAGGAGGAAGCACTTCGCTTTATCGGTATAGGCGAAGAATCTTCCCGCGAAACCGACGAAAAGGAGCATGAACACAATGAGCAACGATAAACTTAAAATTGAATTCTTAAAACCCGAAAACTGTGTTTTTTCCTTTAACAGTAACGGTTTTCTTGTAATGACTCTGGAGGGCGAGTTAAAGGGCAGAGTAAAACTTATCCGCACCTACCCCTATTCACTTACTGATGAATACATCTGCGTTCACGATTTGGACGATAACGAAATCGGTATAATAAGGGATTTAAAAGAACTTGACCAAAACTCAAAAGAAAGTGCCGAAAAAGAACTTCAAAACCGCTACTACTGCCCTACCGTCACCGCGGTAAAAAGCGTAAAAGAGCGAATGGGTCACTTTTACTTTCAGACTGTTGTTGACGGCAAGGAAAAGAACTTCACCGTCCGTGACATAACAAGAAATATGCGTTTTGCATCAGACGATACACTGCTTATCTTTGATATGGACGGCAACAGATACATCATACCCGAATTTGAAAAAATCGAATCTAAAAGCAAACGGCTTCTCGAACCGTATTTATATTGATTATGAAAGAGATTATTGCACATTTTGATATTTCCCCCAAAGGTGAATATTGTGACGGCGTGCTTTCTTTCAAAGACGGCGTTATTACAAAAACCCTTGAGGGCAAGGAAGAAAAATTTAATACAGATAACATTTCTGAAGCAGTTCAGTATACCGATGTGGGTTGCGGATGGTTAGAGTTGAAACCCAAAGGTGCAAAGGATGACGGCAGCGAAAACATTGCAATTTGCCGTTTTTCAATGACTTGCGTCGGCGAAATCGGTGAGTTTGTAAAGGTGCTTAACCACCTTTTTGAAACAGGCGAAACTCTGGATATTAACACCTCCGACTTACCCGTTTGCCCCAAATGCCACAGGCACTATTTACGCGGTATGAATATGTGTATGTTCTGCGTAAAAAAATCCTACGTATTTTCCCGCGCTTTCGGATTTTTTAAACCCTACGTAAAGTCAGTTGTTCTCACGGGGCTTTTACTTACGGTTGCGAATGTACTTTCAGCCGTAATGCCCCTTTTCAATTCCATTCTTATTGACGATTATCTTGTACCCACCGCTGACGCAACACCTTTTTTCCAATCGCGGACAACGGGTATTATTTCAATAGCCGTTATTATGGCTTGCGTTTTCGCATTGTCGCAAGTTATCAATATTTTCAGTTCGCGCATTTCAAATAAGATAGGCTCGCGTTTTTCAAGCGATTTGCGTAATATAGTTTACGGCAAGATACAGGAACTCTCTTTAACCGCAATGTCAAAAAGGTCTGCTGGTAACCTTATAACGAGGGTCACCAACGATACCGAACGCGTAAAAGAATTTTTTAATCAACAGGGTCGTTATCTCATACAACAGGTAATTATGTTTACCGTTATTTTGACAATTCTTTTCCGTACCAACGTACTGCTTACGGTTGTTGTTCTTATCCCCGTGCCCATCGGTGCGCTTATGATGACACGCTTCCGCCACGCAACGCGGGTGCGCTACTTTAAACAATGGCGCATAAACTCGAAAGCCACCTCGATTCTCCACGATATAATTAAGGGAATAAGGGTAGTAAAAGCCTTCGGTAACGAAGAAAGAGAAATCGAAAAATTTGCCAACGTTTCAAAGAAACTCGCTAAAGTCAGCGCCTCAAACGAAAAGTTCTGGGCGGTAACGTTCCCCCTTGTAGGTAATTTTATGGCTCTTGGTGAATTCCTTGTACTGATAATCGGCGGTAAAATGGTGCTTGACGGTACGCTTACATTGGGCGAACTTACACGCTTCAACTTATATCTCGCTTACCTTTACGCACCTTTGCGCTGGCTTTCAATGTTCCCCAGACGCCTTGCGGACTGTACCACAAGCCTTGTTAAGATTTACGAAATCCTTGATGAAGAGCCTGCTGACGAAAAAGAAACGTCTGACATTACGCTAGATGCATCAAAACCCATTGATTTTGATAACGTAACATTCGGTTACAAATCCTATGAGCCTGTTCTTAAGAATATAAATCTTCATATTGAGCCCGGTGAAATGATAGGACTTGTAGGTCATTCGGGCGCAGGTAAATCTACGGTTATAAATCTTTGTATGCGCTTATATGACCCCGGTGTAGGTAAAATCACAATAGGCGGTGTGGATATAAAAACCGTTTCGCCAAAAGAATTACGCGATAATATAGGCGTGGTTTTTCAGGAAACATATTTGTTCTCCGGCTCTGTTTTCGAGAATATCGCTTATGCCCGCCCCGACGCTTCACCCGATGAAGTAATAGCCGCCGCCAAAGCAGCAAATGCCCACGAGTTTATTACAAAACTCCCCGACGGATACAATACGGTTATCGGTGAAAACGGCCATTCTCTTTCGGGTGGTGAACGTCAGCGAATAAGCATTGCACGTGCAATTCTCAAAAACCCGAAAATACTTATTCTCGACGAGGCAACAAGTTCCCTCGACCCCGAAACAGAAATAAAAATTCAGGAAGCACTCACAAGACTTATAGAGGGCAGAACAACCATCGCCATTGCCCACAGGCTTGCAACACTGAGAAACGCAGACAGGCTTGTAGTTATTGAAAAAGGCAGGGTTGCAGAAGTCGGCTCTCACGAAGAACTTATATCTTTAGGCGGAATTTACAGTAACCTGGTAGCCGCCCAAAGGCAAACACATTCGTTGCATTAAAAAAACACCCCGAAGGGTGTTTTTTTAATGCAAAATTCAAAATGCAAAATTCAAAATTATCGGAACTGCGTTGGCAAATTAAAATAAAGTTGATGTGTTGCGAAGCCTATCATCCCTGTTTCATCTATGATGAAATAGGGAGGGGGACCGCGCCAGCGGTGGTGGGTAGTTCTCTTTCGGTTTTTCTTCAGTGGGATAGAACAATATTTAGACAAACCATAAAGAAACAATCTTCTACCCAACTGACAACTAATGGTCAGTGAACTACCCACCACCATTCCGCCCGAACTTTTATACAACAAAAAACTTTATCACCCGTGGTAAACATACGAAAAACAACAATTATATCGGAGAACGGTCCCCCTCCCTATTTGCAAGCAAACAGGGATGATAAGGCTTCGCAACACCGCAACTTAACCTATAATCGGCTTGCCCCTTTAATTACGCATTATAATCGGCTTTGCCCCGAAATTTTGCATTTTGTATTTTGCATTCTGCATTTTGCATTTTTATAAACTTCCATTTATTATTCACACTCAAAAAACAAACACTATTCTTATGAATAAAAAAACTTTAAAACTAACCGTAATCATTACTGTTATTCTACTTATTTTCTTCCAATATTCAGATTATTTTACAGAAAAAAACGGATACTCTGCCTCGACGGAACTTTTAACAGTAATTAACAATATTAAAATAACCAACCCTAAATCCCAAGAGCATATCCGAATAATGTCATATAACCTTTTAGCGGACTCTTTAGGCTTTGAGGGAACATATGCAAAAACAAGAGCCGACGGAGTTTGTAACCTTTTAAATGAACTCAGCGCCGATGTTGTAGGGCTTCAGGAAACAAGCAGAAATTGGCACACCTGCATAGATGAAAAAACCAACTATTCTTTCATTTCTCCCATAAGGACAAAACTTTTCGGAACTATGACTTCTGTTATTTATAACGAAAACACACTAACCCTTTTAAAAAGCGGTGAAAAAGTTTTTAATCACGGCTACGATTCACGGCTGAGGCGTATGGTGTGGGGTATATTTAAGTATAATGAAAACGGCAAAGTTTTCGCTGTGATAAATACTCATTTCAGTTTAAGTAACAATAATATTACAACGCCCATGAATCAGGCTGCGGAACTTTTAGATTTCGGTGAAAAACTTCGGGAAGAATACAACTGTCCCGTGTTTTTTATTGGCGATTTTAACGCGAGAGAGCGAAACAGGAACACCAATATATCATCATCCGTTTACGAAACCCTTAGCACAACCCTTAACGATGCAAAAACCGAGGCACAAAGTGTTGCAAGCGGAGTAAAACAAAGTATATACGCCTCATCAAATGACCATATTTTCATTAAAGGCAACGCAGAAATTAAAAATTATGTTATCCTCTCCCAGAACGAATTTACAAATCTCAGCGACCACTACCCTATTTTCGTAGATATAGTTATGTAATTTATTAAAAATGTTAATTTTTTGTTGACTTTGAACTATTTTCCTCGTACAATTACTATATAACTATAAAGAACGGAGAGATGGACATGGAATTAAAAACCAAAACAGATTTAAGCAATGTCATTTCAGAAAAAAGAAAATACGCTCAGTATATGATTGATGAAATCACTCATATCATCAAAACTTTCGGCAAACGCGACCCCGGTAGCGAGGGCGAAAGAAAATCCTGCGAGTATATGGCAGAAGTACTCAAAAACGACTGCGGCTGTGACAGAATACAAATTGAACATTTCAAAGAGAACCCCGGTTCATTCTTCGGTTGGATTTATATAACGTTCGCATTTATTCTTGCCGCAATTCCCATATTCTTCTTTGCACCCGTTGTTTCGGCAGTTCTGGTTGCCCTCGGCTTTATACTCGCCATTACTCAATTCGGTATGTATAAAAAAGTTGTTGATAAACTTTTCCCCGAAAAAGAAGGCACTAACGTAACCGCTATCAAAAGTTGCAAAGGCGAAGTAAAACGCCGTATATTCTTCAACGGTCACCCCGACGCTGCTTGGGAATGGCCCCTTAACTACAAATTCGGCGGCGTAGTTTTTGAAGGTCATATCATTGTTTCTGCTGTGGGCGCACTTCTTTTTCTCATTTGTTCCATCGCTTACGTTGCAGAAAACGGTTTATCCTTCGGTCTTATTGATACATCCTGCTGGCAGGCAAAGGCAATGCTTATAGGTCTTATTTTCGTTCCTTTCCAGATAGGTATGTTCTTTATGTGGAACAGCAAACTTGTTGTTGACGGTGCAAACGATAACCTTACAGGTTGCTATATGGGTATCGCTATCCTTAAAGCACTTAAAGACCAGGGCATAGAACTTGAAAACACCGAATTAGGCGTTATCCTTACAGGTAGTGAGGAAGCAGGTCTTCGCGGTTCAAAGGCTTGGTGCGAGGCTCACAAAGGCGAGTTTCAGGATGTTCCCACATTCATCATTTCCTACGATACAATTTACGACCCCAAATATCTCCTTACAAACTACCGCGACCTTAACGGCACGGTAAAGGTTGACAAAGATGTTTCCGACTTGTTTATGGAAGCCGCCGCATCAATAAACGTTCATTGCAAAAAAGGTATGGTTCCCCCTCTCGGCGGTGCAACCGATTCAGCCGCTTTTGCACAGGCAGGCTTCAGAGCAACAGGTATTACAGGTCTTAACCACAAACTTGAAGATTACTACCACACAAGACGTGATACATACGATAATATGAACGCCGACGGTCTTGCAGACTGCTACGCAGCAAGCGTAAAAGCCCTCGAAATGTTCGACAACGGCGCAAAACAGTAAAACAAAAACGCACCTTTTTCAAGGTGCGTTTTTTACTTTGTCAACCATCACTGCAAATCTGCACGCTCTTATGTATGCTTGGGCTACATATTCTTCAACAGGCATTTTAAAATACTTATCATTTTCGTGGCGGTTTGGTTTGGATTTATTATTAAGTTCAAAGGTCAGAATGTCGTTGAAACCTGTTTTTGCAAGTCGTTTTGCGTTGTAATCCCAGTCTGCAATGCCATCAAAGGGCAAAAGGTGTAAATCATCGTGCCAAAATGTTTTGCCGTTAAAATCTTTGACACCCAGATTATCGTTGATATGGGTCACCAACAGTTTATCACCGTAAAGAGCCAAAAGGTCTTTGGAGTGGTTGTAGCACATTTCGTGACCTGAATCCCAACAAAAGCCGACACATTCTCTGTGGCGGTATGTGGTCAGTAATGCATCAAGCCCCTCCTCACCCTCGGTGTTTTCAAAAGCGATTTTAATACCGAGTTTTTCAGCGTGGTTAATAACTTTGCCGTAATTTTCAAGGCCGAACTCTGTGGGAACACAAGGCTCGTCAAAGCCCACGTAAACGTGGGAAACCATAACGGGAATTTCGAGTTTTGCGCAAAGGTCAAGAAAATGTTTTAAATCCTTAACACCTTGTTCTGCATCTTCTTTCTCCTTTTCATCCCACATATCTGCGGTGTGATTCCACGGTGCGTGAAAGGCATTAAAAATCATACCTTCCTCTTTTCCGACTTTGGCAGTTTCTATAATACGGTCATCATCACCCACATTCCAATGACCTGTAAAGGCTTCAAAGCCTGTTCTTTTAAAAAGTCTTATCTGTTCGGCATCGGTTAACCCAAAACTTCCGTTCAAAGAAAGACATAATTTTTGTCCTTGCATACTTTCTCCCCATTCCTGATTAAAATGCAACGCGGTTCCGATAATTACGAATTACGCATTACGAATTACGAATTGAATTACGGCTGATACGGAACAGGTCTGTGCTGAACTTCCGATTCAATTGTGATAAAGTTATTGTGTTCGTAATAATAAGCGTGCATACGAAGATTTTTACAGAAACCGTGCATTGGCGCGTAAAGTTGACCTTCATCAAGGCGAAGGCAAGGTGCTTCCATTTCATATTCACCATTCTCTGTAACCACCGTAGCGGAATTTTCGGTGAATTCTGCCGTTCTGTTATAAACGCCCACCTTAATTTTACCTTTTGTTCTCTCAACGTCGCCGCCAATGAAATTTATAATCTGTCCTATGGGAACATACCATATACCGTCAATATTTCTCGGCAGTGTTACTACTGAACATAAACCTAAATCATAGCCCTTGAATTTAATGCGCGTCTGATTATAAACAGGTGCAAGGTCATAAGGTAAAATAATATCATTGCCTTTATCGACAATACATTTATCCGCTGTTTTGCCGTCCTCAACAAAGGCTGTAAGAGTACATTTATCACCGTCAATATCAACTATGGAGAACATTGAAAGGCTGTCCTCGTTGCCGTATGATTTAACGTTCCACACTTTCGGAACAATTTTCGGCCCACCTGAATTGCGGTGGCTTGCAGCAAGGTTATAATGAATCGTGCCCTGTGAGGGTTTATCGTAAATTCCCTCGCCCCTACGGGGATAAGAGCGCGAGAATGAATGCTCGTGACCCGAAAAAACTATATCATACTTATCCATACCGTCACGCATTGCAGGGTATGTGTCGTCGCATTCAAGTTCGGGACCTGCATAGTTTACAGGGAAATGGTGAACGGCAAACTTCCAGGTTTTATCGCTTTTTTCAGCCTGTTCTATAAGCCACTCGTTCATTTCTTCATAACCGCTTGTACCTGTAATACAAAAGTGTGCGTTACCGTAATCGAAAGCGTGGTTTGCAACGCACCAACCCTCAGGGCCGTTGTGAGCATAACTTCCCCAAAGTTGATTTGTAAAATACTCTGCGTGCTCGGAGTAATATTTATCTTCTTTAGTAAAATAACTGCTGAATCCCATATCGTCGTGGTTACCCATACAGAACATAACGGGTATACTTTCGCAAATACCTTTAAAACCCTCAAACATTCCTGTCCATTGAATATCTGTCTGACCGCAGTTTGTGTTGTCGCCCCCTGTAAGAATAAACTCACATTCGGGATGTTCTTTGAGGACTTTACCTAAAAATTCACGAAGGACCGAGTAATCTGCAGGCGGTTCTGCATCCCCTGCCTGAATATCGGAAATGCAAAGGAAAGAAAACTTAGTCGCGTTTTCTTTTGCGGTTTTGAAAGTGTAAACCGCACTTCTGTTTACGTCATCACCGCAAGTGTATTCGTATTTCGTGTCGGGGTTAAGTCCTGTCATATCCGCAAAGAAGAAATTACTTTCGTCCATATCGGTTGCAAAAGTGATTTTTTCTGCCTCCGCTTTCATCCAACAGTCAGTACCCGGTTCTCTGTAAAGAGCGTAACCGCAGTCAACACTTGTGTCGGTTCTCCATCTTACCGTCATAGAGCGTGACGCATCACCTTTTATGGAGAGCATTATCTGGTCGGGCTTCGGGGAAGACCCTCTTATATTTTTCCATTCGCTTTTTGTAATCACAAAAACGCCTTCTTTCCTTAATCTTTAATTGAAACCATCTGGTGAATATCTACTTTCGGCACGGTAAATTCTGCATTACCGTCAATATATCGGAATTCCAGTTCCGTACCCGAAGGAACAAGAGTTACTTTTGTCGGCTTTTTATCGCACTTAACACTGCATTTAACATCATAGAGGGGAACTGTATCTTCAATAACTTCGGTATTTTCGCCCCTTACCGTTGTATGAGCAAAAAGAAGATGTAAAATGCTTCTCTTTTCTTTTTCCTGCCTTGTTAACGTAACAACCGCCCTGTCGGGAATATCTGCGTAAACGGACTTGTGGCAACCCATCATTTTATTTAAAACAAAATTAAAAAGTTCCTTAAAACAAATATGGCCGTGTTTTGCATAAGCGGTAAAAATATCCCAACCGATGTATGCCACATTTTCTTTTAACACAACCGCAGGATAACTTTCTTCGGGGTTATTGGGTGCGTGGGCGTGTGAACAGAAATGCTCGGAAGTTCTGTTGAAATAAGGGTTCTGCACATACGCCAATACTTCACAATCCTCTGCCTCAAGCATAAAAGAATTACATCTCATAACGTATTCGGTTGTGCCGTTAACGGTATCGTAGGCGGGTATAAGGTATGTAGGATTAAATTCATTCTCGCCTTTGTATTTTGCACCTGTATTGAGAATGAACTTGCCGTCTTTCACCAAAGATTGACCGCTGGCGATAACTTTACCGCCCTTTTCAACATAAGCCTTTATTTTCTTTGTCATTTCATCCGACAAAACGATAACGTCGGGTAAAATAAGCACTTTGTAGTTTGAGAAATCCATTGTGCTGTCTATAAAATTATAAAGGCAGTTATTTTCAAGAAGCATTCTGTTAGCACCGAAATCCGCCTTTTCGTTGGCTTTTCCCGTAACGGACTCGGCACTTAAAACTGCTATATCCGCAACGTTTACGGCATCGGTGAGCCAAGGCTCTTTTTCTTCCACAAGTGAATACGCCTTACCGATAAGACCGTACGTTGCCATATTCATTTCACCTAAAGGATGCATCTGGTCACCGATAGAGCAACCTGCACCGTTAGCGATGCTTAATGATGTTTCGTAAATAAGGGCATTGGGATGTTTAAATCCGCCGAACTCACCCCAGGAATGATGGAATTTACCTGTCATACCTAAAAATTCGGTATTCTTAAGTGACCGTGAATATGCCGCAGAAAGCGGAAAATGGTCGTAACCCCAACCGCCTGTGGGCAAACTTTCAAGTTCAAGGTGTGTATTGGAGTCAATATATCTGTAATCACCTTTCGGAACGTGACCGCTGTTGTGGAAAATTGTGGCGGTGTCGCTGTATTTTCTTACAGCATTGTTAGTTTCTTCAAGGTATTTATTGAATACGATTTGCGCAAATTCATTTCGGTCTTTTTCGTTTTCAATATCAAGACCTAAACTTTTCATATCTGAAACACATTTTTCGCAGTAGCAGACTCTTGGTGAAATAATGTCGAGGAATATACCGCAGGGGTTATACTTCACCATTACTTCTTCAATTTGTCTGCAAAGAAAATCAAGGTAATCCGTATTGAAGCAAAGAAGATGAAAATGCATTTCATTTTCATAATTTATTTGCTCTTGCTTATGGGGTGACGGCTGATAACGCCACTCAGGGCGTTTCACATATTCTTTTTCGTCAAAACCCGCGGAAATATAAACGGGTGCGTTGACCCCTATTTCTTTACAGGCTTCAAGTTGAGCACCAAGTAAATCGAAATCCAACTCGGGATGTATTTCGTTTACTTCCGTGGGATGATAAGACCAACCGTGATGACATTTTGAAAAAACGGTTATTGAGTCAACGTGACCGATTTTCAAAGCCTCCTGAAACTGTTCTATGGAAAATTTCTTTCCCACAGGCAAAGTGCCGTTTGTATGAAAATCAAGATGAACTTGTCTTTTTCTCAACATAAATACACACTCCTTAATGTTGCACCAATTATAACACACAAAGAAAATTAAAATCAATTTTTTTATAAAAATATATTGTTTAACATTCATTCTTTTGATAAACTAAACCTGATATGAAACCTGTACGGAGGTTCTATTTATGGAAAAAGTAAAAATCGGCATATTCGGCGCAGGCCGCGGTATTGATATTGCCCAAAACTTAATGCTTCTCGACTGTGAAATTACGGCTCTTTGCGACTTCAACGAAAAGCGAAGAAACGAGGGTTTAAAGAAACTCGGCAAAGACGTTGCCGCTTATGATGATTTTGATAAATTTATAGAACATGATATGGATGCGGTTGTAATTGCAAACTATTTCCACGAGCATACCCCTTATGCAATAAAATGCTTTGAGAAAAACATCCACGTTTTCTGTGAATGTATCAGTAACGGCACAATGGCAGAGGGTGTAGAACTTTTAAGAGCATACGAAAAAAGCAATTCAATTTATATGCTTGCAGAAAATTATCCTCAGATGATTTTCAATCGTGAGATGAAAAAAGTTTGCGACGGCGGTACATTGGGGCAGATTCTCTACGCAGAAGGCGAATACAACCACCCTGTTACCGCAGATGATATTGAATTCAACAAGAATTATGTATACTTTATTGAGCATTGGAGAAACTTTCTGCCACGTTCATATTACATAACTCACTCTATTGCACCTCTTATGTGGTCAACAGGCGCAACTCCTAAAAAGGTACACGCATTTCCTGTATACGCACCGTTTAAAGAAAAAATCACCGCAAGGCGTGTTGGCGACCGAGCCGCTGTCATAACAACCGTAAACGATGATAATTCCGTTTTCAAAATAACGGGTTGTTCTGCTTTCGGGGCTCATAATAACACATACCGCATCTGCGGTGAAAAAGGTCAGATCGAAAACCTTCGCGGTATGGGTAGCAAAATTATGCTCCGCTATAATGAATGGTCTGTCCCCGAAGGCAAGGAAGAAGTAAACCTCTATGAACCGACCTGGAATGACAAAGATGAAGAATTCATCAATAAAGCAGGTCACGGTGGCGGTGACTATATAATAGCAAGAATGTTCCTTGACTGTATAAAGGCGGGAAAAGAACCGGAACACCCCTTCGACATTTATTCCGCAGTTACAATGTCATCTGTGGCAATTCTTGCACACCGTTCCGTTCTCAATAACGGTGTCACATACGATATTCCCGATTTCCGCTTGGAAGAATGTCGCAAGGAATACGAAAACGACCGCCTGACACCTATCCACGGTACAGACGGCAGCAAACCCAATATTCCCTGTTCTTCAAACCCCGATTACACTCCCTCAGAAGAACAAATTGAAAAAATGAGAGAATTATTGAAAGAATAAAATGTTTTTTCATAGACATTAAACAAAAAGTGTGCTACAATTCTTTTAAATAAAAAAACGAAAGGTTATGATAAAATGAAAGACCTTACTAAATACCACGGTATAATCCCCGCTTTCTACGCTTGTTACGAAGATGACGGCAGCGTTTCACCCGAAAGAACAAAAGCCTTTACAAAGTACCTTCTCGACAAAGGTGTTAAAGGACTTTACGTATGCGGTTCATCAGGTGAATGTATCTATCAGAGCAAAGAGGAAAGAAAACTCATTCTCGAATCCGTTATGGAAGTTGCAAAGGGCAAAATGACAATTATCGCCCACGTTGCTTGCAACAACACAGCGGACTCTATGGAACTTGCCGCACACGCAGAAAGCCTGGGTGTTGATGCAATTGCATCTATTCCCCCCATCTACTTTAAACTGCCGGAAGAATCCATTGCACAGTATTGGAATGATATTTCTTCCGCTGCACCCAATACAGATTTCGTTATCTATAACATTCCTCAACTTGCAGGCGTTTCACTTACAATGTCACTTCTTAACGAAATGCTCAAAAACCCCCGTGTTGTAGGTGTTAAAAACTCCTCAATGCCCACACAGGATATTCAGATGTTTAAGGACAGAGGCGGCGACGATATAGTTGTTTTCAACGGTCCCGACGAGCAGTTTGTTGCAGGCCGTGCAATAGGCGCGCAGGGTGGTATCGGCGGTACATACGCCGTTATGCCCGAACTTTTCCTTAAAGCAGATGAACTTATTAAAGCAGGAAATCTCGATAAAGCGCGAGAAATTCAGTACGCAATAAACAATATCATATACGCAATGTGCGACTGCAAATGTAATATGTATGCCGCCGCAAAAGAAGTTCTTCGCCTTCAGGGTATAGATATTGGCGATGCAAGAAAACCCCTTGCAGGACTTAAAGAGGAAAGTAAATCCCTCGCCGCAAAGGTTAAATCTATGATAGACGAAGCAAAAGCAAAGTTTTGCGACTGATTATATAAAAACAACCGCTACTAGCATGTTGAATGCTGATAAGAATATATTTTAAAAATGTTGTGTAACCTCAGTAAAATGGGGTTACACGCTTTTCTTTTATGGAATTCTTCTAGGCTTTGTAATGCACTTCCCAAAAATGAAAATATATTGATTTTGGGAAATAAAGGTGGTATAATAACTTTGCGAGGTGATTTTCTATGAAACTGATCGAAAGAAAACAATACTTAGATAAAATGATAGGAGTTATCGGAACACCGGACATTAAAGTTCTGACGGGTGTAAGGCGTTCAGGCAAATCAAAATTGCTGGAAGCATTCAAGACTTATGTGCAAAAGAACATTCCTAACGCTAATATTATTCATATCAATTTTAATCTGTCTAAGTATGACAACCTTAAAGAATACAAGGCACTTAACGAATATATTGAAAATAGCTTTACAGAAGGTAAGGAAAATTTCGTTTTAATCGATGAAATTCAAATGTGTGATAACTTTGAACTGTGCATAAACAATCTGCACGCAACCGAAATGTATGATATTTATATCACGGGTTCTAATGCCTTTTTGCTCAGTTCTGACTTGGCGACGCTGTTTACCGGCAGAACCTTTGAAATAAAGGTATATCCCTTTTCCTTTGCTGAGTATGTTCATTACTTTGAATTGACAGACAAATATACTGCCTTTGATAATTATATGCTTGAAGGCGGTATGTCCGGTTCTTATCTGTATAAAGACCCCGAAGATAAATACGATTACATCGAAAACGTCTTTGATACGTTGATTTTAAGGGATATACGTCAAAAGTATAACATCAAAAATCCTGCTTTGATGGATAGAATTTCCCAATTCTTAATGGATAATGTATCCAATTTAACTTCCGCAAGAAGTGTCACGGACACTCTCACCTCGAATAAGGATAAAATCAACCATAAAACTGTTGGTAATTATATCCAATATCTTTGCAACGCTTTTGCGTTCTATAAGTTCCGCAGATACGATATTAAAGGCAAAAAGTATCTTTCTTCCAACGATAAGTATTATTTAAGTGACCATACTTTCCGTTATGCAAAACTCGGAACTAAAAATTTAGATAACGGCAGAGTAATTGAAAATATCGTTGCAATGGAATTGCTTAGACGAGGCTACGAGGTTTATGTCGGTGTCCTATATAAAAAAGAGATCGACTTTGTGGCTTTGAAAAGAAACGAGAAAATTTATATTCAGGTTTCGGATAATATAACCCATCCCGATACTTTTAAACGAGAAGTAGAGCCTCTGCTTAAAATTAAAGATGCCTATCCTAAAATGGTAATTGCACGAACAAGAAACCCCGAGTATCAATATGAGGGTGTTAAAGTTGTTGATGTGGCAGATTGGCTATTGGGCAAATAATCAGAAAAGCATATCCGAATCGGATATGCTTTTTCGTTAAACATATTTTTCTGCTTGCAGGCGGAACATATATGCGTACTTTCCGTCAAGTGCCATCAATTCATCGTGTGAGCCGTGTTCAATTATCTCGCCGTTTTCAAGCATATATATTTCATCAGCCATAACCGTCGTAGAAAGGCGGTGGGAAATGAAGATAACTGTCTTACGGTCTGCCGCTTTCGCCATAGATTGATTAAGTGCATACTCTGCAACAGGGTCAAGATTTGCGCTGGGTTCATCAAGAACAGCAAAAGGACAATCTTTATAAAAGGCTCTTGCAATTGCGATTTTCTGTGCTTCACCGCCCGAAAGAGAAACACCGTCATCGTCAAATTCTCTTAAAAGAATACTGTCCGTACCGTCGGGTAGTTCTCTGTGGAAATCCGCTGCATTCAAGGCTTCCTCTACCTTTTCTTTTTCGTGTGAATCATCCATTGAAACATTTTCCCCCAACGTTGCACCGAAAAGAGAAAAATCCTGGAAAACCGCTGCAAAATTACGGTGATATGCATTTATATCCCATTCTTTTATATTAACACCGTTTATAGTTATAGCACCTTCGGTCACATCATAAAGGCGCAAAAGAAGGTTAGTAAGCGTGGTTTTACCCGCACCGTTATAGCCCACAAGGGCTATTTTTTTATAGGGGGATATTTCAAAGTTTACGTTTTTGAGAACGTATTTATCCGTACCCGGATATTTAAATGAAACATTATCGAATTTTATAGTTACGGGATTTTCATAAATGGTAGTTTTTTTACCCGAAATCATTTTTTCCTTTGCGTTCATAAAACGTCGGAATTTTTCAACATAAAGTCCGTTTTCACGCATACTTATGGCAAATTGGCTTGTAATTGCAAAAACGCTGTTACTTATGGAGGAGGCTCCGTTAAAAGTTGCGGCAAAATCGCCCAAGCCAACTTCCTTTGTAACAATGGCTTTATACCCCATAAGCAGAGTTATGCCAAGATATATGAGAAGTGTCATGGGTAAACATTCCTGGCAAAAATACAGTTTCCATTGTTTTGTAAGGTACGGTGCTATTGTTTTTAAACGGTCCGAAATATTTTTATTATATCTTGTTTCAATCATTTTGCCTGCGCCCGAAAGTCTTAATTCCTTGGCGTAGTCCTGCAGATAGAAAACACGGCTGAAATACAGATTTTTTCTGTCAAGAGGTGTCATTGCCTCGGTTCTTTCAACGTTGACTTTTGCAATAAGTCTTCCTATGGGGACCATTATAGAAACGCACACTGCAACAAAAACAAGACATATCGGGTCAATTGTGAGTATAACCGCACCTATGGTAACGACACCGATAATATTGGTAAGAATATCCTGCGTATTGGATAAAACAGCGTATGCCCTTTCATTCATTGAGTTCATGGCAAGCACAAGGTCGTTATAATACTCGGGATTATCGTAAGCCTCATAGTCCATCTTTGCTGCTTTTTCATAAATAGTCTTATATATTGCAAAATACAGTTTTTCCTTTTGCTTAGGTAACGAAACCTCGTAAAATAGCGTTGTGCAAAGGTTTGTGATAATAACAAAAGCAACAAATAACCCGAGTGCAACAGCAACCCGATAGTAATCCTTTCCCTCGGTTGCAACGTCTATTATGTACCTGAGAAGTACAACGTTTGAAAGTGTCCAGGGCAGGTTTGAAAGCACATCAAAAAACAAATATCCGAAAACCATAAAAGGTGTATGTTTTGAAATAAATTTCAACATATAGATATAGTTTTTTAATGATTTGGTTTTTTCTTTATTCTTCATCTTCACACACCTCCTTATATCCCGATGCCTGAAGAGTGAACATTTCGCAGTATTCCCCGCCGTTTTCCATAAGTTCGGTATGTGTACCGTTTTCCGAAAGTACGCCTTTATTAAAGACCAATATATTATCAGCGCGTGTAGCACTTGAAAGACGGTGAGATATATAAATAACTGTCTTTCCCTTTGTACCTTCAATTAACGCATCATACATTTTACTTTCGGCAACAGGGTCAAGGGCAGACGAAGGCTCGTCAAGAATAGCAACGTCAAAGTTTCTTGCAAAAAGGCGCGCTATTGTAACCTTTTGAGTTTCGCCACCTGAAAGAAGTACGCCTTCACTATCAAATTCTTTTGTTAGAAGTGAATTTTCTTTGTTGGGTAACCTGCCTATTTTTTCATAAGCACCTGCCATTTTAAGTGCTTTTACGGCAGTTTCTCTGTTTTCATCGGTTACTTCCTCTGTTAAAACGTTTTCCGAAACAGTCATAGCAAAAACGCGGTAATCCTGAAAAACAGAAGCAAATTTTTCACGGTATTCAAGCAGTTTATATTCCTTAATATTGATACCGTTATAAAGAATCTCGCCTTCTGTTACGTCATAAAAACGCATAATGAGTTTTGAAAGAGTGGTCTTTCCCGCACCGTTATGACCCACAACGGCAATAGTCTGCCCTTTTTCTATTTTAAAAGAAACATTTTTTACAATGTAATCGCCGTCATCTTTATATCTGAACGAAACATTCTTGAATTCGAGGCTTGAAAACTCTTCGGGAGTAATATCTCCGCTTTGGATTTTCGGCTCATATTCGAGAAATTCTCTCAGATTCTGCACCCACAAACAATGTTTTTGTTGCATAGCGAAATAATAGGCAAGCTGATTGAGTTTGTTTCTGCAGGTTGTTATGGCAGACACAAGCACGGAAAATTCCGAAATAGGAATATCGCCTACTACCATAAGCCTGTAACAGCCGTATATAAAACCGCCCGTAACGGGAATTATTTCTGCAAAATAGTCGGATACACACTCAAGTATTGCTATCTTCCAACCGTATTTTTTTATTACGGCAATATTCTTTTCTATTGCTCTTCTGAAACGCTTTTCAATAACAACAAATATATTGGTTGTTTTAATTTCTTTTGCAAAGTCTTTAAGAAGAATCGTTCTTCTGATGTAGTCCTTTTGTCTTTCATAGGGTGTCATTTCTTTCTCTTTTTCAAGTTCCATATTATTCTTGAACACCCTGAAAGCAATAACTACTATGGGGCACAATAAAAACACAAGCAAGAACGGGTCTATTGAAACGAGGTACACAACAAGCAAAACAAGACTCACAAGCGACCCTATTGTCCATGCAGAGCCTTCTATAATCCTTTTAAATCCGCTTTTATCCACAACCCAGGTTGCCCGGTTATATTTATCGAAAAATTCGGGATTTTCATAACACCCCAATTCAACCTCTTGCGCCTTTTTGAAAATAAGTGAATTTATATAACTTTCACATTTTATTTCAAACTTTATCCTGACGGTATAAACATCAATATATCCGATAAGGTCAACAAGGATTTTACCTAAAACAATAATACACATTCTTATTGCAAATTCTCTGAACGTGCCGTTACCCTCAATAACAGAAAGTGCTGTTTCAAGGAACATAACGTTTATAACTACTGCGTAATAAACGTTTTCTGCAATATAAGAAAAATATATTATAAAAAGCGACAATGGCGCACTTTTCAACGCACACCCAAGCATAAAGGCTGTGTTTTTTAATATATGTGCTTTTTGTCGTGCCTGTTTTTTCTTTTTGTGTTGCATTTTTAAACTCCGTGAATTCAATTTTTATTTCCGACATATAAATACAAGTTTAATTCTTATTCTTTAGTTAATACTTTTTTATTCCATGATTTTTTGTGACATTTCGTGTACTTCATATACACTTGTATTTTTGGTACGAATGTTAGAAGGAATTAAATCTCATTCTGTATATAGTGCAACAGGTCCATACAGTCCCCCTGATACAAAGTCTTTTGCAAAATCCTTTTCACCGTCAAAATACGGAGATAATTCTTCCTTATTCCATTTATCGAAATAATCTGTGTGAACATACCAGTTTGCTGATGTATTGGTTACAACTATTTTCAGTTTATTCTCCTTATTGAGTACACCCTCAGGAATTTTTAATCTGTACGGTGACATCATAACTGTACCCAAAGTTTTATCATTGAGATACACGCAAGCCGTGAAATGCACATCTCCGAGGTCAATTTCTCCTTCTTTTCCGACTTTTTCAGTCGAGAGTGTAAATGTTGTTTCATAAACACCGCTTCCGGAATAAGCACTGCCAATAAGATATGACCAATCACCAAGGCTTATTGGAACTGCTTTGTCAGAATGTTTTACATTTTCAAATCCGTTTTCATTGCAAACGAGTTCGGTCCCTTTACGGAATAAAAAGTCATTCTGAATTTCAAATTTCTCTTTAAACCTTTTTTTCTTTTCTGCAGTCAGGTTTTCGTCTGTCAGCAATATTACAGCCGTTTCACCTATCTGAAGAGAAAGCTTAAGAATGTTACTTTCAGTTTCCAAATGTTGCAGATTACCGCTAACCAAATCAAGCATATAGCCATTTGAGGTCGGCAGATGAATCCGATAAACTGCATCTTCGCCTGATTCACGGAAAAGGCAGAAAATTTCTGCATTATCTGCTTTTCTGTGCATTGCCCTTAAGCCACTTCCATCAACTTCGATTACGGGAGTAATATTTTCCGGTTCATACGAAACTATGCCACCACATTTGATAAAACTATTCAATGCTTTTTGTGTGGCGTCGGGGATATAAGCGTTTTTGGGAATAATAATGTGTTTGTATTTCGCTCTGCCAATGTGCATGAAGCCGCCCTCTGTTATTTCTGAAACCTGCAAAATATCATCGTCAACAATATCGAAATCCACTATCATATCTTCAAGGGTTCTGCCAAGCATATCGAAATTTTTTGCCATACTATCTGCATGCAGACCGCCCTGAAAATCGTGAACAGGATAATAAAGTCCTGTTTCGCAGATACGTTCTCCGAGGGAGGAAATATACGAAAGGCGTTCCGTATATCGATTAAATTCAGCGAACTGACCATAATACACCTGTTTTTCAGTAAAAACAGGCAATTCCTGTGCAAGAAGTGCGCCTTTGCGTCCGAGAGGAAAATTAAAGGGATTGAAAACGTTTATTCCGCGTACAGCCTGGTATCCTACGGTATACCGCATTATATCGTAAGTCAGTCCCGGTCCCGCTACACCGAAAATCTCACTCATTGCAAGTTTTGTGCCGTTCTGTGCGGCAGCAGATGAAGCGTATCTGGGAAAAAATCCGTTGTAAGCGTTCATATCATTCTTGATTTTTGCTTTATTTTCCGGGTAAAGTTGGCGCCATATAATATCAACACCGGGAATATCAAAGCACCTCAGAGCACGCATCAGATTAAAGTTACTACCGCCACGGATACATCCCAGAGGATTGTGGTCCACATCCATATGTCCTGTAAAAGCAATACCATTTTCATTTGCCCATTTTTTGCAAGGTATGAGAAAATTATCACAGAACATACGGCTGCACAAATCGTACCAACGGTACAATATATTAACATTTTCCGCTGTTGTCGGTATGTTTTCTGCAATCAGCGGAAGGTGCGGTAATATTGATTCACCGTATATGGATTTATATTTCTCTTCTAACTCTTTATTGAAAGCGCCTGCCGGTGCTTTGGGCTCGTCTGTAAATACCGCTGTAACATTTTCACCAAGAGCATCTTTCATTACCGAGGCATATTTTTCGTGAGTGATTTTAATAAAGTATTCCGTTGCATCTTTGTTAAGTAAATCGGGATAATTACCGTTTGATTCTTTTTCTGCAACATACTCAGTTACAACTGAATCCTCAGAAAATATATAGCCATCTTCAATAATTTCGGTTTCATTCAGAAAAGTTACCAAAACATCGGGTGTTGTTTTTTTATATACCTCTCCTGCTGAAAAAGAGCGCTGGTAAAATTCCAATGTCTGTCGGGCATATTCGGGGTGATCTTTAAGAACTTTTCCGCAAGCACTGCCAGAGGGCCATCCCCCTTCATCATAAATCCAACTGTTCATACCAAGGGATTTCCCCTTTTCTACAGCATAGGCACATAATTCAAAGTATTCCGATGTGAGATAATCAGGTGTAAGGTTAGTGGGCATACTGTCAGGTCGGAAATTTTTCGGTTCGGGAAGAATATAAAATGACCGTATACCGAGACTCTGCATTTCAGCAAGTTGAACATCTATAATTTCGCGAGTACAGACGTCATTCCACACCCATACATACACAGGTGCGTATGAAACATCAGGAGAACTAAAACTCTCTACATCAAATTTATTGTTTATCATTATTCATCAGTCCTTTGAAACTTCAGACTTTTGTATCATATCTATTCTGCTTTTTCAACTTATTTATAAATAACTTCAAAGCCACAATCATTATCACATAGAGAAAAGCCAGCAGGACGGGATATACACCTATACCAAACAGTCCGCTTATAATGCTGACCATAGGCGGTGCCAGCATAACGCCCATATAAGCAAATGCTATCTGCGAACCCATAATAGATTGTGATGCTTCTTTTCCGAAGTTGTGAGGTGTCAGGTGTATCATATTAGGATAAATAGAGCCGTTACCCAGACCTATAAGGAACAATCCCACCACAGAAACAATACCCGGCAGAGGAAGAAGCATAATTATAATGGCAGGTGCAAGAATAAAAGCACCTATGCCTATACGCTTCCATGTGCTGATTTTATCGGAAAGCAAACCCGAAACAAAACGTCCCACAGACATTCCCACATAATAAACTGTCAGAGCAAGCGCACCGTGTTCTGCCTCAAATCCTTTTTCGGTTACGAGATATGTACTTCCCCACACTCCGCATGCATATTCAATTGCATTTGTTGCAAGCATAATAATCCATACCAGACGAACTTCAGGCATTTTTATCATCTGAAAAAGAGAAAGGTTCACGCCTTTTTCCTCTTTGTCTTGTTGGGCTGAAGAAGTCTTTTTCCACAGAGGAAGGGATACAAGCAGTAAAATAGTAATAAATAACTGAACGTAAAAAGCATAGCGATAACCGTTGCGCCAACCCGTATCACTCAATGCCTGTGACATAAGATACGGACTCAGGCTAACCCCCACACCGTAAAAGCAATGCAAGAAATTCATATGGCTTGCTTTGAAGTGCAGAGCGACATAGTTATTAAGTCCCGAATCAATCGCACCGGCACCAAATCCGAGGATAACAGCTAACGGTATCATAAACCAAAAAGACGGGGCAACAGAAAAACCAATCAAAGCCACAGCAGTCATAGCTGTACTGAAGGCAGTGACCTTAGCCGTTCCCAATTTATTTAGAATTCCCGCACTGAACATACTCGACAACACTGTGCAACCCGAAATAATAAATGTTAGAATACTCACCGCTTCAACGGGAATATTCATTTCTGTATGTATAGCAGGCCAGGCAGAACCGATGAGAGAATCCGGAACACCCAGACCTATAAATGCAACATATATAACAACTAATAAAAAAGCCATAAATCCTCCGGAACATTTTGCTCAACAAACTCATTATACCACATTCCCGCCACATTTTCACAGTTACATCTACAGTTGAAGGCAGGTATTTTTTCCGTTATCGAGTACTTTCCACAATCTCCACATCACCTATTTTACCGTTTACATATTCACCCTTTTGGTAAAAAGGCTCTGAATTGATATTTACAACAGCATTAGTTGGTACATATAAAACAGCCTTCACACCTTGCGGAAGAGTAAGGTCTATAATATAATCACCGTCTATCTTTTCGTAATTAAGAGTAATTAACCCTTTTACACTCGGAACGGTACAGTTCAGATGGTCGGACAGAGTATATTGAGGCTCGATTTTAACCTTTTCGTAGCCTGCAACACTCGGAGTGATACCTGCAAAATGCTTGCTCATTATAACAAGGGGGCCACCACTCCACGCGTGATTCTTAGTACCTCGCCAGGAGTCCCAGAATTCCCAGAGAGTAGAGTAATCCTCACTCATCATACCCTCATATCTCTCCTTAATTCTGTCATACGCCGCCTCATATTCTCCCATTGTGCAAAGGGCTTCAAGAACGTAGTATTCCATATACGGACTTGAATTTTTAGTGGTAGTCAGTACGTTTGTAACAGTGTCATACTGCTCTTTTTCCGCAAGCCCCGACAAAACAGCAAGTGCATTGGCTCTGTCATCGGGCTTTTTAACATCTTCACTTTTGAAGCCTTCTTCTGTCCAAAGGGTCTTATAGCCTTTTGAGATAGTATTTTTCCTTTCGGTAATAAACGAGATGTCCTCACATTTTCCTAAAATCTCCGCCATTTCCTCTGTTGCAGAAAGAGCATAGTAAACCCAGGCATTTTCTATAGCAGTCATATCTGCCTTTTTGCCCCAATCGGGCCAATCCCACGAACCTTCACGGTGAACCACAAGATTATTTTCGCCCATTTCCCAAAGTTTCAGGTAGTCAAGGGATTCATCGTAAACCTTTTCGAGAAAAGCCTTGTCACCGGTATATTCATAGTAAGTGAGGAAGCCTACGATTCCCGCAAGTTGCTGAACGGGAAGTTCAAAATAGTCACCGCTTATAGGTACAACAGTCTGAAGAACTTTAGTGTCGTCAACGTGAGAAAGCATCGCCTCCACACCCTTTTGATACAGCAGGTAGGAATTACTGTCCAAAGAGTACATAGTCATAATCATTTCACTTGTAACGTCGCCCCACCACTGTGCTCTTTCTCTGTCGGGACAATCCATAAAATTGTCACGCATGGTAACGTACAGAGTACGCAAAGATTTCTGCCACAGAGAATTCATAAATTCATCATCGCACTTAAAGTCACCGCAGAACGAACTGTCGTACCCTGTTTCACGGTACTTGAGCGAAACAACCGTAACACCTTTCGGTATTTTATAAGTAATATGTTCACCGTTAAACCAGCCTAAAGCTTCAAACTCCTGTTCGCCCTCTTTAGTTATATAGGTAGTTGAAACCGCACCGATTAAAGTATTTTCTGTTGTTATGCGAATCTTTTTGCCTTTGGGTGCTATTATTTTAAGATAGGGGGTTATCTGTGCGTTATAGGGAATATCTACGGTGATTTTTTCACCGAAAAGCGAATTTACTGTATAGTTTTCGTAAATATCTGAATTCTCATAATCTTTAAGACCGTAATCCTTCAAAAAAGGAATTCCTCTCGGACAGAGTTTGCCGTAAACGCCCTCACCGCCCACGGCATATTCCGTTGCATTTTCCCAGGACGAAACATCGTAACCGACATTCATCCAATCGTCCGTATCTTTTCTTGCATCGAAATAAACACTGTATTCGGGAAGTCTGTAGTTAGGCGGATAAAGAGAACTGTCAATATATGCAGGATTTCTTTTTACTTTCCAACTTTTATCTGAAATTATATTTACTCCATCGCCTATTGCTTCAAAAAGGAATCCGCCCTGACCACTGCTGCTGTAGGAATAACTTGTATCATTATCCCAGAACCACACCAAAGCACAAATCGAGTTTTCACCTTCTTTGAGGAAAGGGGCAATATCCACACTGTCATAGTAGCCGCTGTTTTTAGCGGGACCTCGTTTGACGCTTCCCTCAAAAACAACGGTTTCTCCGTTTATGTAAAGCCAATATTTCGAGTCGGCTGAGATGTGAGCAATAAGTTCTTCGGGCTTTCTTTCAAAACTTACCTTTTTATTAAAACACATCCAGACGTTTTTCTCCGTAAGATTCTCCTCATCCCAGATCCATTTGGCATTCCAATCGTTTTTTTCAACCGTAGAAATAACGCTGTATTCGGGAATACTGTGGGGAATCTTATAATCGTTGGTGTACGGCACCGTTGCCGTTTCCCCCGACGGAAAAAGTGAAGAAATAAACGCTGCCGCTATTGCAAGATAAGAAACAATTGTCTGTAAAATCCTCATAGGAACCTCCCTGATATTATTTGCGGTGATAAATCTTATTGTATTTTAAACTAAATTTCACGATGTTTTCATATAGTCCAACTCCGTCTGTGGGCTTTATGTGGTCGTTACCATTTTTAATAGAAAAACTGCAAATCAGTATTTACTTGATAGAAAAAGCAATTTGTTGTAGTCCTGCCTCTCTTCGAAGAGAGGGGGACCACCTTTTTATTAATTTGGGATTAAATCAAAGTTTCAAGAGTGCCAAATAATAAAGAATAAAAATAAATTTAGTTGGGTGGTGGAGAGTTCTTGACGCGAACTTCTGAGCGTCTTTTCACCGTAAGGTGAAACTGTAACAAATTTATTGTTCTCGGTAAGTATATTGCAATTGAATCTTACGATTCAACGACACGCCTGATGTCGTGTCGAGAACC
>JAGAJB010000027.1 GCA_017626295.1 Clostridia bacterium
AGACACTTTTCCCTGTAACATCGTTAAAACTCTTGAAAGGAGAAAGCCTTCCTGCGAGTTTTGCCTTGTTACAGAAAAAATTGCCAAGTATTAAACTTCGCAGAACCTTAAATGCCCGAATTTGCGTGCATTTGGGATTTTTTTTGGCGAAGCAATACTGACGTATTACAAGACAAAAAAATTACAAAGGTGCGTGAATTCGGACATTTAAGGCATATTTGGTTCGAATACATTCACTCTAATCGGAGGTGCTCTTTTTGGCACGAGAAGACGATAAAGAAAAGAAGGTTCGTTGTTCCTTCTGCGGTAAAACACAGGACCAGGTTGAAAGACTGATTTCGGGTCCGGGTGTATATATCTGTGACACTTGTGTTGAACTGTGTATGGATATTGTCGAGGGTATTCCCACAAAGCAGAAGGCTATAACACCTAAACCCGCAAAAAAACTTCCGAAACCTATGGAGATAAAGAAAGCACTTGACGAATATGTTATCGGTCAGGATGCTGCGAAACAGGTTTTAAGTGTTGCGGTTTATAATCATTACAAAAGAATATACCTTAATTCCCCGGATAACGTTGAGATAAATAAGAGCAATGTTCTTATGTTAGGTCCCACGGGTGTTGGTAAAACACTCCTTGCTTCAACTCTTGCAAAGATACTTGAAGTTCCCTTTGCAATTGCCGATGCTACCACTTTAACGGAAGCAGGCTACGTTGGTGAAGATGTAGAAAACATTCTTTTAAGACTTATTCAGGCGGCGGATTACGACCTTGAACGTGCTGAACGCGGTATCATATATATTGATGAAATTGATAAAATCGGCAGAAAATCCGAAAACACATCAATTACCCGTGACGTAAGCGGTGAGGGTGTGCAACAGGCACTCCTTAAAATTATCGAAGGTACAGTAGCCAACGTTCCTCCACAAGGCGGAAGAAAGCATCCCCAACAGGAATTTATTCAGATTGATACATCTAAAATTCTTTTTATTTGCGGCGGTGCATTCGCAGGTATCGAGAAACTTGTTGAGGACAGACTCGGCAAAACAGTACTCGGTTTTGGCGGTGAACTTCATTCCAAGAGTGAACTTAAATCAATGGATATGTATTCTAAGGTGATTCCCCAGGACCTTGTAAAATTCGGACTTATACCCGAACTTGTAGGTCGAATCCCTGTTATTACATCCCTTGAAAGCCTTGACGTTGACGGTTTGGTTAATATAATTACACAGCCTAAAAACGCCCTTTTAAAACAGTACAAGAGCCTTCTTAAAATGGATAAAGTTGAACTTGATTTCACTGATGATGCCGTTAAGAGAGTCGCTGAACTTACAATTGAGAGGGAAACAGGCGCTCGCGGACTTCGTTCTATTATGGAAAGTGTTCTTATCCCCATAATGTACAGCGTTCCCTCTGATTCAAGTATTGAGGTAGTAAAGATTACTGCTGATGTTGTTGACGGAAAAAGCGAACCTGTTTACGTGAAAAAGCCAAAGACTAACAATAAGGCTGTTTAATTTGAATTTTCGGGGAGTCGTCAACGGCTCCCCATAAGTTTTACAGGAGTATATATATGACAGAAAAAATTTATCAACCCGAAACTTTGCCTGTTCTTGCACTTCGCAACCTTGTAATTTTTCCCGAGCAGACCATAAGTTTTGAAGTTGGCAGATTAAAATCTATTAGAGCAATAAGGTCTGCAGTCGATACTGAAAGCAGAAAGATTTTTCTTGTTTCTCAAAAAGATGCTTTAGTTGAAGACCCTAAGTTTCAGGATTTGAGCGCAGTTGGTGTTGTGGCGGAAATAAAACAGATTTCGGGCAGTACGGACAGTAATAATTTTGAAATTGTTGTAGAAGGTCTTTACAGAGCCTGCGTTCGCGAAGTTAACCGCGAGCGAATTTCTTTAAGAGCAGTTGTACAAAGACTTCCCGAAGTTTATCCCGATAACAGTGATGTAAAAACTGTTGCGACTTTGCGTACACTTAAAGAATATTTTGACCGCTATCTTTCTGTAAGTCCCCGTATTGCACCGGAAATTTTTCTCTCAATTCTTGAGGATGAAGATATTGCCCATGCAACAGACGATATTGCAGGACATTTTCATTTCACCGTTGCCGATAAACAGGCACTTCTTGATGAACTTGATGTTATGAAAAGGGCAGAGATGCTCTGTTCAATTCTTTCAAGAGAAGCAGATATTTTAAGGCTTGAACTTGAAATTTCCGATAAAGTTCAGGAAAGAATGGATAAAAATCAGCGCGACTATTATCTGCGTGAACAAATTAAAGTTGCTTCAACAGAACTGGGCGACGATGATTCACCCGTTGCAGAAGCGCAAAAATATAAAGACAGAATTGCCGAACTTCCTATTGATGAGAAATCGAAGAAAAAACTTTTCGAGGAATGCGACAGATTAGTGAAAACTTCGCCCGGCAGCCCCGAAAGTAATGTTTCAAGGACGTATCTTGAAAGAGTTGTTTCTTTACCTTGGGGTGTTTATACCGAGGATTATCTTGATGTTTCGGCTGCTCGCAAAATACTTGATAAAGAGCATTACGGTCTCGAAGAAGTAAAAGAGCGTATTTTAGAACTGATTGCTGTTAAAAGACTTGCTCCCGATGCAAATGCTCAGATTTTGTGCCTTGTGGGTCCTCCCGGTGTAGGTAAAACCTCTGTTGCAAAGTCTCTTGCAAAGGCTTTAGGCAGAAAATATGTGAGAATCTCTTTGGGCGGTGTTCGTGACGAAGCCGAAATCAGAGGCCACAGAAAAACATACATAGGCTCAATGCCGGGCAGAATAATTACCGCTGTTGAACAGGCTGAAACCGCTAATCCCTTAATACTTCTCGATGAAATTGATAAATTGGGAAGTGACTACAAAGGTGACCCTGCATCAGCACTTCTTGAAGTTTTAGACGGTGAACAGAACAATACTTTTACAGACCATTATATTGACGTTCCTTTTGATTTAAGTAAGGCTCTTTTTATAACTACCGCTAACGATGCTTCCGCTATTACCGGACCTCTTTATGACAGAATGGAAGTAATTGAACTTTACAGTTATACTGCGGAGGATAAATTCAGTATTGCTAAAAAGCACCTCGTTCCGAAACAGGTTAAAAATTTCGGAATGAACTCCAAAATGGTTAGATTTACAGATGCCGCATTACGAGAGATAATCGCAAATTACACCAAAGAAGCAGGCGTGCGTACTCTTGACAGAACGATTACAAAAATTATCCGTAAGGTAGCCGTTAAATTTGCAGACGGTTACGAAGGTCGAGTAACAGTTGACCCCGCATCACTTCAGGAGTATCTTGGCGCACCACGTTATAAAATGTCTAAACTTGATTTTAATGAAATGGTGGGTGCTGCTAACGGACTTGCCTGGACTTCCGTAGGTGGCGAAATGATGCAGATTGAAGTTGCAGTTCTTGAAGGTAGCGGTAAACTTGAACTTACAGGTTCTTTAGGCGATGTTATGAAAGAATCCGCAAAGGCGGCGCTTACATATATCAGAAGCAGAGCCGACTCTTTAGGAATAGACGGCGATTTCTATAAAACCAAGGATATACATATTCACGTACCCGAGGGTGCTGTACCCAAGGACGGACCTTCTGCGGGTGTTACAATGACAACCGCCCTTGCATCTGCACTTACAGGAAGAAGTGTTAATAAAACAGTCGCAATGACAGGTGAAATTACACTTCGCGGCAGAGTTCTTGCAATTGGCGGACTTCGCGAGAAATCAACGGCTGCTTTCAAAAACGGTATGAAAACAGTGCTTATTCCCGAAGAGAATAAAGCAGACCTTGATAAAGTTAACGAAACAGTTAAAAAAGCAATTGAATTTATTCCTGTTTCAACCCTTGATGAAGTTTTAAGCGTGGCACTTGAAGAGCCGAAAAGACAACCTGAGAGAAATACCGATACTAAAAAAAGAAACGCAATAAAAAACGGTGACCCCGAAAAGAAGTCAACCGGTGTTTATTGCAGAGAGGTATAATAATGAATTACAATAAAGTTCAGTTTGAAGCCGCTTTCGGTACTTTAAAGCAAATACCCGAATCTGATTTACCCGAAATTGTTTTTGCAGGCCGTTCAAACGTGGGTAAATCTTCAATGCTTAACCGACTTTTTAACCGTAAAAACCTGGCGAGAGTTTCTTCCGTACCCGGTAAAACCATTACCATCAACTTTTTCAAAGTTGAAGATGTGCGAATAGTGGATTTACCCGGTTACGGCTATGCTAAGGTTGCTAAGGGTGAAAAACGCCGTTGGGCAGAAATGATGGAAGGTTATTTCCAAAGTCCGCGAAATATCAAATTAGTAGTTCAACTTGTTGATATGCGCCATAAACCCTCTGAGGACGATTATATTATGATGCGCTTTTTACAGGATGCGGGACTTCCTTTCATAGTTGCCGCAACCAAGAGCGACAAACTTAATAAAACTCAATATAACGAGCGCAAAAACGCCTTAAGAGAAGAACTTGCAGAGTTCGGTGAAGATTTAGTCATTCTTCCGTTCTCATCTGAAAAAGGCGAGGGAACAGACGAACTTAAGGGTTATATAGAAAAAGCCATTGTTTAATGCGTAATGCGTAATTCGTAATGCGTAATTTTCGGTGCGTACCGATTATAGATATAAGTTGCGGTATGCGAAGCCTTATCATCCCTGTTTCGACTTTGTCGGAATAGGGAGGGGGACCGCGTCAGCGGTGGAGGGTAGTTCACTAACGGTAATTCTTCAGCGTGATAGAACGACCGACTACCGTAACGGACGGCTTGCCCTTACCGTGATAAAATATTTTTCAAAAAAACAACTACCATAGAACGACAAAATAGATGTCTGCTCTATGGTAGTTTTTCATTATGCATGAATTTATTGTTGCGGTTTATTTATATATAATTGGCAACGCAGTTCCGATAATTACGCATTACGAATTACGAATTACGCATTATTTATTATATCTCTTCGTATAGAATAAGTTCAGATGAAAGTGAACTTGGAATATCAATGCTGATTCCATTAAATTTAAGTTCCTTACCTGTTGCGATAAAACTCTCGTTGTCGTTATCAAGTGTAACCTTGTATTCTTTTGAAATATCAATACCTTTAGGTTTAACTGTTATTGTATTTTGGTTTGTATTACAAAGGGAAATAACAGTAATCGCACCTCTTGTTTTATCGGGGGCAGATATTTCAAGAACAGAGTAATCCGCATTTGTTAAATCGGGGGTGTGGTGGAATACTTTTGATTCTGCAAGGAACGGTCTTATAGAACTTTTATAAATATCTGTGGAATGGCGAACAAATGCCATTTGTTTTTCATTTATTTTGGCATTTGCAGGGGAGATTACATTCAGAGAAATATGACCGAGCATAGTATTTCTTAAATGTGCGTCAAATGAACCGAGCGTATGGCAACCCATACCTGCAAAAAGTCTGTCAACTCTTTCGGTGGGTAAAGCCATTGTCATACCGTTTGTAATCATAGCAGAACGGGGCATTTTTTGCCGGTCGGAAACCCAGGTGTGATTAAAATTCTTCATCATTCCAAGGTCAGTTCTTCCGCCGCCGCCTGCACAGTTCTCAAAAATCACATTGGGGAAACGCTTTTTAAGATTCTCGTACATTTTGTAAACTGCCATATTGTGTTTTACACAAACACATTCGTGAATTCCGTAACCTGTGTCGCGCATACCGAAATATTCAGTAAAATCAACGTTATGGTCAACTCTTAAAAGGTCAAGTTCGTATTCTTCTATAATTCTTGCAAGTTCATCCTCAGCCCATTTACTTACTTCGGGGTTGGACATATCAAGGAATTTCTGCGTTCTTTCACCGAAAACGTTAACGGGTCGCCATTCGGGATGTTCTTCGTGTATTTTGCAATATTTTCCGACGCTCTCTATATCAACCCATAAACCGAATTTTAAGCCTTTTGCGTGTGAATAATCGCAAAGTTCTTTGATTCCTTTGGGGTAACGGTCCTTATCAGGAACATTTCTTCCGTTAAACTCAGGCCATTCCATCTGTTCATTGGGCGGACATTCCCAACCTGCATCAATGGTGAAGATTTCACCGCCCATTTCTGCAAATTGGTTTATAAATGCTTTACTTTCCTCAACACTCATATCGTGCTCAGCACCCATACCACAGTTAATAAGCGCTTCGGAGCCGTCTGCTTCGGGGAGATTTAAAACGGATTTTCTTATATGTGAGTGCATTTCGTTTACGGCATCGTCAAGGTCACCGTGAACAAGTCCCATATGAACTGCGGGAGAAACGAAATTTTCTTTTGGTCCTATAACATAAATGGGATTATGACCGGTGATTTCTGCTTTAAAAGAAAGGTGAGTGTCAGATTCATATTTCTTAGCATTATAATCAACCTTGAAACTGTAACCGCCACTCCAGCCTATTTGCGCAAACCAGATTTTACCTAAAACGTTGTTTTTTATAAAAAGAAGAGGATGACGAAAACGGTTTCTCATAAAACGGCCGTCAACAGAAGTAGCACCGGGATAAAGCGAGTTCCACTTGAAAAGTCCTTCGTTGCCCCAACGGTCATCGTAAAAGTAACCTGTTGAATAATAGTCCTCGATGCCTTTGTCGGTGTTGTAGTCCGAAACATCCATACTTTCCAAAGCACCGCTGAGAACAGATAGTCTGCTGATTTTTATGCATTCATCGGAAAGATTTTCAATTTCAATCCAACGGGAATACATCTGAGTTCCGTCAAGAAGTGTGTAAACCTTAATTTTAACAGGTTTTATATTGCTTTTAAGAGTTAAAACAGAGGTTATGCTTTCTTCGGTTTTTTCGGTTTTAAAATCTTCAAACTCAAGACCGAAATCGACACTCTGACCGTCAATTTCAACATTAAATGAAAAGGGTTCTGTGTATCTTTTTCTGTTGAGGTATGTGGGGCAGTTTTTCAAAACGTTGAGAGGGTAGCCTGAGGCGTTGTAACCGCAGGAAACAAGCGCACCGTCTGAAAAAACCTCTTCATATACCATTTCACCGCTTCTGTAACAGAAACGGTGTTCTTTTTCGTTGTGGTAGTAAATATCAAAAAAACTTTTATTCACAAGTATCAACCCTTTGAATTAAAGTGAAATCAATCTTCATCAAGTTTAAGAATAGCCATAAATGCCTCTTGGGGAACTTCAACTGTACCGAATGAACGCATTCTCTTTTTACCTTCTTTTTGTTTTTCAAGAAGTTTCTTTTTACGGGTGATGTCACCGCCGTAACACTTGGCAAGAACGTCTTTACGCATAGCCTTAACTGTTTCTCTTGCGATAACTTTACCGCCGATGGCAATCTGAATGGGTATTTCAAACATCTGTCTCGGAATGTTATCCTTAAGTTTTTCGGCTATTTTTCTTGCTCTGCCGTAGGCTTTGTCAGAATGGACTATAAATGAAAGTGCGTCCACAACATCACCGTTAAGAAGAACATCAAGTTTAACCAGGTTAGAACGCTTGTATTCTGAGATTTCGTAGTCGAGAGAAGCATAACCGCGTGTTCTTGATTTAAGAGCATCAAAGAAATCGTAAATAATTTCGTTAAGAGGTAAATCGTACTTGATTTCAACACGGTCACCTGAGATATAGTCCATATTTTTAAAAGTACCGCGTCGTTCCTGGCAAAGTTCCATAACTGAGCCTACATACTCCTGGGGTGCATAAATATGTGCATCTGCAACAGGCTCTTCGCTGTAATCAATGTTAGCGGGGTCGGGGTAATGAGTGGGGTTATCAATTTCCACTACTTCGCCGTTTGTAAGGTGTATTTTATATACAACACTGGGTACAGTTGTTACAAGGTCTAAATCGTATTCGCGTTCAAGGCGTTCCTGTATAATTTCAAGGTGCAAAAGTCCTAAGAAACCGCAACGGAAACCGAAACCCAAAGCGCCCGATGTTTCGGGTTCGTAGGAAAGCGAAGCATCGTTAAGTTGAAGTTTTTCTAATGCTTCGTGAAGGTTTTCGTAGTCAGCACCGTCGGCAGGGTAAATACCGCAGTATACCATAGGTGTTGCTTTTCTGTAACCGGGAAGTGGCTCTGCTGCAGGTCTTGTGGCGAGTGTTACGGTATCACCGACAACTGCGTCACGTACTGTTTTAATTGAAGCGGTAATGTAACCGACTTCACCTGCACAAAGTTTAGATGTAGGCTGAAGTCCCGTGGCTTTCATTGTGCCTGTTTCTACGACAGTAAATTCAGCACCTGTTGCCATCATCTTCATTGTGTCACCGGGTTTTATTGTACCGTCAACTATACGAACGTAAACGATAACGCCTTTGTAATTGTCATATACTGAGTCAAATATCAATGCTCTTAAGGGGGCGTCGTCATCGCCTTCGGGTGGGGGTACGAGTTCAACAATTTGCTCAAGTACCTGTTCCACATTCTGACCTGTTTTAGCAGAAACTCTCGGTGCAGTATCACAGGGGAGACCGATAATCTCTTCAACCTCGTTTGCCACTCTGTCGGGGTCAGCAGAGGGAAGGTCTATTTTGTTTATAACTGGCACAAGTTCAAGGTTATGGTCAAGGGCTAAGTATGTGTTACCCAAAGTCTGCGCTTCAATACCTTGGGATGCGTCTATTATGAGTATAGCACCCTCGCAAGCGGCAAGTGAACGGGAAACCTCATAGTTAAAGTCAACGTGACCGGGAGTGTCAATAAGGTTAAGTTGGTAAGTTTTGCCGTCATTTGCTTTATAATCGAGTTTTACTGCGTGCGCCTTGATGGTGATACCTCTTTCTCTTTCAAGGTCCATATCATCAAGAATCTGCGCTTCCATATCACGCTTTGCAACTGAATCGGTGATTTCAAGAAGTCTGTCGGCAAGTGTTGATTTGCCGTGGTCAATGTGTGCAATTATTGAAAAATTGCGTATATTTTCTTTCTTTACAAGGGACATTTCGGGTTATCCTTTCAATAAATATCTCTTATTGGTTTTCTGAATAAAATTTATATGTGCTTAATTCAAAAATCTCTTTGATTCTCTCGGTGTTACCGCATAAATATAAATAACCGTATAACGCCTCAAGACCTGTTGCGTAGCGGTAATCCGCATCGCTTTGATTTTTCGGTGAATGAGAACTGTGAGCATTTCTGCCACGCTTAAAAACAGATGTTTCATCCTCTGTAAGAACAGGGAGCAGTTCTCTTATCATCTGAGCCTGGAAAGCGGCATTAACATATTGAATTGATTCTTTATGTAACTTTCCCGTAGGCTTGTTAGCAGAAAGGGAAAGCATATTTCTGACAAGTAAACTGTATACGGCATCACCTAAAAACGCCAAAGTCAAAGGGCTGTACATTCGTGCCTGTGGCTCGCTTAAAGGCGTGCAGATGTCAGTTAAAATATTTGATTTATCAGGGAACATAGTCAAACTCCAAATCGTAAATACTTACCGTATCACCCTCAGTAATACCTCTGTCAATAAGTGACTGAATGATACCGCTTGTTTGCAGAATATTCTGGAAATACTGAAGGGAAGAGTAATCGTTTAAATCGGTTTTCATAAGGATTTTACCGAGCCACTCTGCCTCAACAATAAATACATCACCTTCAACACGGATTTTGTAATCCTGTTTTGCAGATTTGAGTATTTCTTTGGGTGTAATTTCCTGCTTTTCGTAGATTTTAACAGGGGGGAGTTTTTGAAGTTGGGCAGCAACTGCGTTTATAAGTTCCTGTGTACCTTCCGCAATCGGTGCAATAATTTCGTAATAATCAAGACCCTTTGCGCGTATATATTCACTGAAAGCAGTCCTCTGCTCGTCTGTTGCAAGGTCAATTTTGTTTCCAGCAACTATCTGGGGATAATTTATCAGTTCTTCGTTATACTTTTTAAGTTCGTTATTTATTGCCTCAAAATCTTCAATAGGGTCTCTGCCTTCACTACCTGCAACGTCAACAACGTGTACAAGTAATCTGCAACGCTCTATGTGTCTTAAAAATTCGTGACCTAAACCTACGCCGTCACTTGCACCCTCTATAATTCCGGGAATATCAGCCATAACGAAACTGCTTTCTGGACCCATTCTTACAACACCGGGAACAGGGATGAGCGTGGTGAAATGGTAGTCCGCAATAATGGGCTTTGCTTCACTTACAACGGAAATGAGGGTGGATTTACCGACATTAGGGAAACCAATAAGACCTACATCTGCAAGAAGTTTAAGTTCAAGTGTTACTTCCCAATCTTCACCGGGGGCGCCGTCTTTGGCAAACCTCGGTACTTGCCTTGTGGAAGTCTTAAAGTGGGAATTACCCCAACCGCCTTTACCGCCCTTTGCGGCAATAAAAGTTTCGTCAATGCTCATATCAGCCATAACGTAACCTGTTTCAACTTCTTTGATAACAGTACCGCGGGGAACTTTTATTATAAGGTCTTCACCCTTTTTACCGTTACAGTGTGAGCCTCTGCCGTTTTCGCCGTTGGAGGCTTTGTATTTTCTTTTGTATCTGAAATCTGAGAGGGTAGAGAGGTTGTCATCAACCTGAAAAATGATGTTACCGCCTCTGCCGCCGTCACCGCCGTCAGGACCGCCTGCGGCAACATATTTTTCCCTGTGGAATGCAACCGCACCGTTACCGCCGTTTCCTGCAATAATTCGTATTTTCGCTTTATCAACAAACATTGTGTTTACCTCAATTTTAAAATTCAAGTATTATTTTTACTATTATACATTATTTAATGTAAAAGATAAATAGTTATTTGAAATTTTTTTACTGATATTTTTGTCACAAAACAGGGAAGATATGTTCGGTTTTGTTTGTTTTGGTTGGATGGAAGAACGTGCAAAAGTCTATGAAAAATATAAAAAATTCCATAAATTTCTTAAAAAAACACCAAAAATCGACACAAAGTACTACAAAAAGGACTAAAAATTAAAAATAAAAAGAACATTTGTGTTGACAAAGTCGAAAAAGGTGATATAATGAAATCACAAAAACAAATGTTCGTATTTGTTCGGAGGTATATTTATGACAACTTTAACAATAATCAAATTCTTCTTTAATATAGGACTTGTTCTTTTGGGCGCTTATGCAATTTACAGAGAGAAAGACCTTATTAAATTTGAACGCAAGATTAAGAAATATGTAAAAGCATTTTTTAAAGCAGCGTATTATACTGTTCTTGAAAAGAAACAGAAAAATAATGCTCCTGTTGAAGAACTTCGTAGTGCAGATTATAGTGCAGACTATGAAGAAATGCTTGCTAACCTCAATAAAGCATCAAAACTTGATGATGTTCTTGTTGCTTGACAGGGGCGAATCGTAATAATATAATCATATTAGTTCTTTTGGGAAGTGATAAATATGATTATTAAGTCTTTGGATATTTCTTCTGCCAACGCTATGTTACCTAAGCGCGATATTAACGGTAATAAAGGTACTTTCGGTAAAGTTCTGTTAATTTGCGGCAGTAAGAATATGGTTGGTTGCTGTGTTCTTGCCACCAACGGCGCACTCAGAAGCGGTGCAGGGCTTGTTACCCTTGCTTTTCCCGATGTGCTTTATAACTCCCTTACAAGCCGACTTACCGAGAATTTATTTTTACCCCTTGAAACTGATGATAGAGGATTTATAAACTACACTTCTTTGCAAACAGTTTTAGACGCCGCGGAAAAAGCCGATGTTATTATGATAGGTTGCGGTATCGGTACGGGCTATGCACCTAGTTTACTTACAACATCTTTACTTGAACTAACCGATAAACCAATTATATTTGATGCAGACTCTCTTAACTGTATTTCTGCTTGTCCCCGGATATTAAAGAAATCAAAGGGTAATGTTTTACTTACACCTCATCCCGGTGAAATGGCTCGTCTTACAGGTAAAAGTATTTCGGATATTGAGTCTGACCGTGAAAAAACGGTTATTGATTTCTGTTCCGAATATAAAGTAAACCTTCTTCTTAAAGGTCACGAAACTTTAATATGTAATTCTGATGCTACTGAAATGTATGTTAATAAAACAGGAAATACAGGTCTTTCAAAGGGTGGTGCAGGTGACTTACTGTCAGGCATAATAGCAGGTCTCACGCCTTCTTTTAAGGGTGACGTTTTTAAATCAGCAGTTTTAGGTGCGTTTGTTCACGGTATGACTGCCGATGTTCTTAAAAAGGAATTTTCTGAATATTCTATATTACCCGGTGATTGCGCATCGGTTTTACCGAAAGTCTATTCAATTATCGAAAAGGGTGGTATAGATTAAAAAACTTTTCAGGTGTGTCTGTTTGGTAATTTCTTGTTTTATCTTTTTTTCTTCCTGTGATAAAACTCTTATAGGCAAAACCCTTCCGGAAGTTGATTTTAACGATAATGTTACGGACGTTCAATTAACTTACAGGCAAAATGTTTATAATACGAAAGTATCTTATTCATCGGGTTTACTGACAATTTCTTTTACTGATAAAGATTCTGCTCTTTGTGGCATTACTTATAAAGTTAATTCACAGGTGTGTCGGGTTACCTATGGCGATATTTCTCACGATACACCTGTTGAAAAACTTCCTGATTCGTTTTTTCCTATGGTTGTTTATAAGTTTATTTCTGATTTCGGCGGTGTTATACCAACAGAAAATTACAATTCTCAAAGAGAATGTTCTTATATTTCAAGAAATGTATTCAATACGCGTGTAACGTTAGAAGTATATGAAAATGAGAAAAATAAATCTTACTCTCTACACATCACATAAAAAAGAACTCGTTCGGTTTATCAGCCGAGCGAGTTCTTTTTATACTGTTGTTTACAGTTATTTACTGAGAAGTGATGCAGCCTCTTCGTCAAGGAAGATAATTACATCTTGGTGTTCCTGTAAAATTGAAGCAGGAACCTGTGCTGTAACAGGGCCTTCAATCATATTGCGAACTGCTTCCGCTTTCTTGGGACCTGTTGCAATAAGGATAACTTTCTTTGCAGACATAATCTGCTTAATACCCATTGTTAAAGCGTAGTGGGGCATGGGGTTTTCATCGAAGTAAATTTTATTAGCGTTTATTGTGCTTTCTGTAAGTTTAACCTTGAATGAACCTGTTGTAAACTCGTCTGCAGGTTCATTGAAACCGATATGTGCGTTGTTACCGATACCGAGTAACTGAATGTCAATTCCGCCTGCTTCGTTGATTTCGTTGTCATATCTTTTGCATTCTGCTTCGGAGTCAGCAGCGTTACCGTCAAGGAAATGAACGTTTTCTTCGAGAATATCAAGACCGTTGAATAACTGCTCGTGCATAAAGGTATAGTAACTGTTTTTGTCGTTCTTGGGAAGGTCGCAGTATTCATCTAAGTTGTATGTTTTTACGTCTTTGAAAGAAATGCCGCCGTTATTGTAAGTTGCTTTAATATTGTTGTATGTAGGGATAGGTGTGGCACCTGTAGCAAGACCAAGCACACAAGTGGGGTTATTCTTAACCTCATCTGTGAAAATTTTGGCAACTGCAACGCCGATTTCTTCCGCTGTTTTTAAAATGTTAATCTTCATCTGTATCACCCTAATTCTAATTTAGATTAAAGTATAACATATTTATTGGAAAATTAAAGAGATTTTCTAAATTTTTTTTAGAAATATTGCAAATTTTTTAATAGATGGTATAATGGTATCAAACAAATGGTGTGAGATTGCTGTTGATTAAAAACATCCTTTGAAACTGAAGGCGTTGAATATTAAAACTGGAGGATATTTATGAAAAAGATAATTGCATTATGTTCTTTAATCCTTTGTGTAGCGGTACTTCTTACTGCGTTTACTTCTTGTGGTGATAATAAAGATGACAATCCAAAGAATGAAACTGAATCTTACGTCGCTTCCGTTACAAACGGTGAGTTTTCCTTTACCGCAGAAGTCGGCGAGAAGGAAACGGTAATCAAAAATAACGGTAAAGTTTATCAAACTTTGAAATATCCTGTTAATCCCGGTTATCCTTTCGATTATAATTATGCCAAAGAGCGTTCCCAGTTTATTGATATGAATTTTGACGGTCAGCCGGACTTTTATATTGCTGTAAGCGCTGAGGCTGAAACAATATACTACTTCTGTTGGCTTTTCAATGCCACAACCAAGCAGTTTGATTACTCTGTTTCCCTTTCAGGATTAACCAATATTTCTGTTGATGCTGAAAAACAAGTTATCTACTCTACTTTTAAATACAGAGATACAACTAAAATTGTCAGTTACAGATGGGTTGACGGTCAGTTGAAGAATGACGAGATTTATGATACGGCTTCCGATACAATACCAGCAGAAGTTACTGAAGCCGCTAAAGAAAACGCTATCGGAACGGTAACAAAACCTGCACTTACAACAAGTAAACCTAAGCCTACCGAAGAAAATAAAAAACCCACCAAGGATAATAATACGTCAACAGGCACTACTGCAAACAGCGGTACTGCTTCCTCTGCATCAACAACAGCCGAAGATAAACCGCTTAATACAACAACAACCGAACCCAAGACAGGCGGTATTCAAATTGAAACCGGCAATATTGATGCGGGTTGGTTCTAAGATAAGGAGAATAATAATGAGCGATAATATTTTTACTAATAACGAAAATGAAATTGTTTCTGAAAAGGAAACTGCTGCAAACAACAATGATAAAAAAGGCGGCGAATTTAAGTTCTTTAAATCCTGTTCCGCATCATTAAAAAGATTTTCTGTAATACTTTTTGTTATAAATTTATTCCTTGCTATTACTATTGTTGGTGTGGCTGTCGTTTTACTCGGTGTTTATATCGGTGTTGAAATGCTCGCACTTCTTGCACTTCCTGTTTTAACTCTTGCGGTTATTCTGGTCGTTTTGGCAAGATTTATTTCCGCACTTGTATACGGTTTTGCAGAAATCGTTGAAAAACACGAGAATAAATAATTTTTATACACTTTTATTAAATTTTTATTCATTTTCGCTTGACAAATCATTCTTGCAGGCGTAAAATACCAACTATCATATTTTTGAGAGGTGATACGGATGTTCCGTAGTTTATACAATCGATTTTATTACAGTTCTATGGATTGTCTGTGTGCCACTCGTTCTTGCAAGTAATTGCAACGATTAAGTATATAGCCAGTCCGCATTCTGCTATGCTTTTAAAGTATAACGGTTTGCGGATTTTTTATTTAAATTTTCTAAAAAATAGGAGTTTGTTATGATTTCAGAAAAAATGCTTGAATTAGGCAAAAAAAGTTCCGTAATACGCGAGATTTTCGAGTACGGCAGAGTTCGTAAAGCGGAAATAGGTGCAGAAAACGTGTTCGATTTCAGTTTGGGTAACCCAAGCGTACCTGCACCGCAGAAAGTAACCGATGTTATGAACAGACTTATTGCAGAAACACCGGCAGAAGTTCTTCACGGTTATACCTCCGGCCCCGGCGATTTAAATGTGAGAACTGCAATTGCGGATTATATAAAAAATAAATATTCGGTTAACGCAACGCCCGGTCTGATTTATATGACCTGCGGTGCTGCGGCTTCGCTTACAATTACGCTTAATGCAATTACTGAACTCGGTGACGAGGTTATAGCATTTGCACCGTTTTTCCCTGAATACAGAGTTTTTGTTGAGCAAGCAGGCGCAAAGTTAGTAACAGTTCCTTGCAAAACCGAAGATTTACAAATTGATTTTGACGTCTTGGAGAAGTCAATTAACTCTAACACAAAAGCAGTTATTATTAACTCTCCCAATAATCCCTCGGGTGTTATAATTCCCGAAAAGGATATAATCAGATTAACCGAATTACTTAAAGCAAAACAGCAGGAATACGGCAAAGAAATATTCCTTATTTCAGACGAACCATACAGAGAACTTGTTTTCACGGGTGAAAAGGTTGCGTATATTCCCGCATACTATGATAATTCATTTGTTTGCTATTCTTATTCAAAGGCGCTTTCTTTACCCGGTGAAAGAATAGGTTATATTTTCGTTTCACCCACTATGAAAGAATGCGGCGACGTTTTTGCAGCCGTTTGCGGTGCAGGCAGAGCCTTGGGTTATGTTTGCGCTCCAAGTCTTATGCAGTATACAATTGCCGAGTGCCTTGATGATACCGCTGACGTTTCGGTTTATGAGAAAAACAGACAGATTCTTTATGACGGACTTACGGACATCGGATACACCGTTATTAAACCCGACGGTGCTTTTTATATGTTCGTTAAATCACTTGAAGAAGATGCATATAAATTCTACGAAAGAGCCAAGAAATTTGAACTTCTTCTTGTTCCCGGTGATGATTTCGGTTGTCCCGGTTTTGTAAGAATTGCTTATTGCGTAGACACAGATTTAATTGAACGTTCACTTCCTGCATTTAAAGAACTTTTCGAGGATTACAAAAATGACTGATTACGATAAAAAATTTCAAGAGGCACGAAAGGCTATCAGCGATATAGATAAAGAGATTGCCGTCCTTTTTGAAAAAAGAATGGAAGCGGCAGTTCACGTTGCCGAATACAAAAAAGTAAACGGTGTTCCCATTGAGGATATTGTTCGCGAAAACCACCTTATTGAAACTAACAGTATGCTGGTTAAAAATGACGAAATTCGTTCGTATTACGTAAACTTTCTTAAAAATACAATGAAACTTTCCAAAGATTATCAGCATAAAATTATAGACGGTACAAGGGTGGCTTTTTCGGGTGTAAAAGGTGCTTTTGCTGAAATTGCCGTAAAACGCATTTTCCCTGATGCCGTTGCTGTTCCTTATTCCGATTTTAAATCCGCTTATAAAGCCGTCGAAAACGGAGAATGTGAAGTTGCCGTTTTACCTATCGAGAACAGTTATGAGGGCGACGTTGCAAGGGTTATGGATTTAACATATTTCGGCTCACTCTTTATTAACGGCGTATATGATATGGCTGTTGAACAGCATTTATTCTCCACTCAGGATTCGGACAGTAAAACAATAAAGAAAGTTATAAGTCACCCTCAGGCGCTGGGGCAGTGTGCCGAGTTTATTGAGGAAAAAGGCTATTTAAAGGAAGAAGCAGTTAATACCGCCGTTGCCGCAGAACTTGTTTCCAAAAGTAACGACAGTTCTTTGGGTGTTATTTGCAGTCTTGAAGCAGGCAATGAATACGGTCTTAAACTTATTGACAGAAAAATAAATAAAAACAGTACAAATACAACACGCTTTGCAGTTTTCTCACGAATTCCCAGGGATAATACACCCGACCAGAACAATTTTATTGTTTTATTTACGGTTCGTGACGAAGCGGGCTCTTTAGGTAAGGCAATTTCTGTTTTCGGTGAATGCGGATATAACCTTAAAGCACTAAAAAGCAGACCTTCAAAAGATGTTATATGGAATTATTATTTCTTCCTTGAGGGTGAGGGTCATCTTACGGAAGAAGCAGAAAAATCAATGCTTGAGAAACTTTCGGAAGTTTGTACTAACGTAAGATTAGTGGGCAGATATTCCAAAGAGCAAAGTATTTAAAAGGAGGCAGACGGTGTACCGTCAGGCTTTATGATTTTAACAGTTAATACTTCAATGGGCAGTTATGATATTGTTCTTGAAAGAGTCGTAATAGAAAATATTAAACCTTTTTGTAACACAGAAAAACGCGCCCTCATAGTTACTGACAGCGGTGTTCCCGAAGAATACTCGAAAACCGTAGCCGCACAGTTCAACAAAAGTATAATTAAAACAATTCCCCAAGGTGAAAAAAGCAAATGCTTTGATACCTACAGAGAATTACTTGAACTTATGAGCGAAAATGAATTTTCGCGCTCTGACTGTGTTGTTGCAGTGGGCGGCGGTGTTGTAGGCGACCTTTCGGGATTTACGGCTTCAACATATATGAGGGGGATTGATTTTTACAATATCCCCACAACACTTTTGTCACAGGTTGATTCTTCAATAGGCGGTAAAACTGCCATAGATTTCGGCGGTTACAAAAACACTGTGGGCGCATTTTATCAACCAAAAGCAGTTCTTATTGACCCCGATGTTTTAAAAACACTTGATGAACGCCAATTAAACAACGGACTTGCTGAAAGTATCAAAATGGCGGCTACTTCCGATAAAGTTCTTTTTGACCTTTTGGAGAATGATAATGCTTACGAAAACATTGATACGGTTATTGAGCGTTCCCTTAAAATAAAAAGGGCAGTTGTGGAAGAGGATGAGAAAGAGTCGGGCTTGAGAAGAGTTCTTAATTTCGGTCACACCGCAGCACACGCTATTGAAACTGCAACAGGTTTAGGTGACCTTCTTCACGGCGAATGTGTGGCAATAGGTATGCTTGCATTCTCTTCACCGGAAGTTCGTGAGCGTTTGGTTAAAGTGTTATCTAAATATAATTTACCCGTTGATTTCAATTTCACTTCCGATGAACTCCTTTCGGCTCTTCGCCACGACAAAAAGGCTGACAGTACAGGCGTAAATGCCGTGTTGGTCAATGAAATCGGCAGTTTTGAATTTAAGTTTATAGAGTTTTCGGAACTTGATACAATTATTAAGGAGGCGTATTTAAAGTGAAAAACACTTTCGGAAACAGCGTAAGCGTAACGCTTTTCGGTGAAAGCCACGGCGTTGCAATCGGTGCTGTTATTGACGGTCTCCCTGCAGGTATCGAAGTTAATGAAGATTTTATTGCTCATCAACTTGATTTAAGGCGCCCTGTTGGTAAAATATCCACACCCCGACAGGAAGCAGATAAATTTACAATATTAAGCGGTGTTTTTAACGGTAGAACTACGGGTACTGCTTTGTGCGTAGTCATTCCTAACGAAAATACTAAATCAAAAGATTATGCATCCTCTTACGGTAAAGCACGACCCGGTCACGCAGATTTCACAGCGTTTTCAAAATATAACGGTTGTGAGGATTACCGAGGCGGCGGACATTTCAGCGGAAGAATTACCGCAGGCCTTGTTGCCGTGGGTGCTGTTGCTATTGAAACTCTTAAAAATAAAAATATTCATATAGGTACTCATATCAAGAGATGTGCAGGCGTTGAAGATATTGAGTTTTCCGATTACAACAAAGATATAGATACACTTTCAAACAAGGTGTTTGCGGTACTTGACGGTAAAAAAGCCGAGGAAATGGTTTCTGCTATTGAAAAAGCCGCTGCAAATGGCGACAGCGTAGGCGGTATTCTCGAAACGGTTGTAACAGGTTTACCTGTGGGTATCGGTGAGCCTTGGTTTGACAGTGTTGAAAGTATGCTTTCTCATATATTATTCTCAATACCTGCAATAAAGGGTGTTGAGTTTGGTGCAGGTTTTGAGTGTGCTGATATGTTCGGCAGTGAAATGAATGATAATTTTACTTATGAAAACGGCGTAGTTAAAACACTTACGAATAACAACGGCGGTATTAACGGAGGTATAACAAACGGTATGCCTGTTTTATTTAAATGTGCCGTTAAACCCACACCCTCCATTTCCAAAGAACAGGAAACTGTTGATTTCATTAAAGGCGAAAATGCAGTTTTAAGTACAAAAGGCAGACACGACCCTTGTATAGTACACAGAGCAAGAGTTGTTGTTGACAGCGTTACCGCCATTGTTCTTTGTGATTTACTTTCTCAAAAATTCGGTACTGATTGGCTTGGTGAAAAATAATGGAATACGGTTGTATAGGTGAACATCTTTCGCACAGTTTTTCAAAAGAAATTCACAATGCCCTGGCTGATTATGATTACATTCTTAAGGAATTAACAAGAGAAGAGTTGCCGTTATTTTTAATTAACAGAGAGTTTAAAGCAATAAATGTCACTATCCCTTATAAACAGGATGTTATCCCTTTTCTTGATTTTGTTTCCGACGAGGCGAAATCTATAAATGCAGTTAATACCATTGTAAACCGTGACGGTAAACTTTACGGATATAATACTGATTTTTACGGTCTGAAGTCCCTTATTGAACGGGAAAATGTTTCGTTGAACGGTAAAAAGGTGGCTATATTGGGTAGTGGCGGCACTTCAAATACCGCAGTAGCAGTTGCTGACAGTATGGGTGCTGAAACTGTAAAAAAAGTTTCACGAAATAAAAAAGAGGGCTACATAACTTACGAAGAACTTTACGAAGTTTTTTCGGACTGCGAAATTATATTAAACACAACTCCTTGCGGTATGTTTCCCAATATCGGCACAGCGGCAGTTGAATTAGATAAACTACCGAAAGTCGAAGCAGTTTTTGATGCGGTGTATAATCCGCTTAAATCTAAACTTATTTGCGATGCAAAAGAGCGCGGTTTAGTGGCAACAGGGGGACTGTATATGCTTGTTTCACAGGCTGCATATGCGGTTGAAAAGTTTATAGAGTCGCCCGTTAACGATTGTGAAGTTGAGAAGATTTTTAAAAATCTTTATAAAAACAAAATGAATATTGTTCTTATCGGTATGCCTGCCAGCGGAAAAACTTCTGTGGGAAAAGAACTTGAGAAAGTTTTAAATAAGTCCTTTGTTGATACTGATGATTTAATAGTAGAAAACACAAAAAAATCTATTTCCGATATTTTCAAAGACAGTGGTGAAAAGGCTTTCAGGGAAATAGAAAAAGATGTGATTTTTAATATTTCTAAAGAAAATAACAAAGTTATTGCCACAGGTGGCGGAGCAGTTCTTAATAAAGAGAATATTGATATTCTTAAAGAAAACGGCAGAGTTTATTTTATAAACAGACCTTTGGAAATGCTTATTGCTACTGATGACAGACCCTTATCAAGTAACAGGGCAGACCTTGAAAAAAGGTTTAACGAGCGTTATTCAATGTACGTTAACTCTGCAGACGTTGCTATAGACGGCACAGGAACAGTTAAACAAGTGGCAGAAAGAATTGAGGCGGATTATAATGAATATTCTTGTAATTAACGGACCTAACCTTAATATGTTGGGTATCAGAGAACCGGACATTTACGGCAAAGAAACTTATAATTCTCTGGTTGAAAAAATCGAAAAATACGCAAGCGAAAAGAATGTGTCTGTTAAATGTTATCAGTCCAACCACGAGGGCGATTTGGTGGATAATATTCAGTTTGCATACGGCGTATTTGACGGTATAGTTATTAACCCCGGTGCTTACACTCACACAAGTATCGCAATTCTTGATGCGTTAAAATCCGTTAATATTCCTGCGGTTGAAGTACATATTTCCGATGTTTCTTCAAGGGAAGATTTCAGGCAAATTAGTTATGTCCGTAACGCCTGTTTCAAAACCATTTGCGGTAAAGGAACAGACGGCTATCTTGAAGCAATAGACGCTTTAATTGAGAAGGTGAGTGGATGAACGTTTCCGTAGTGCCTTCAAAAGCCCGTGGTGAAATGCAAGCGCCCGCTTCCAAGAGTTACGCTCACAGACTTCTTATATGTGCAGCACTTTCTCAGGGTACGAGTGTAATAGAGAATATCGGTACAAATGACGACATTCTTGCAACGGTATCTTGCCTTAAAGAGTTAGGTGCTGAAATAGTAATTAACGGCACAACCGCAACCGTCAGAGGAATAGATTTTACTCATAAAAAAGAGAAACTCAGCCTTTTCTGTAATGAAAGCGGCAGTACTTTAAGATTCTTAATTCCTCTTTGTCTTGTGATTTCACAAGAGGTTGAATTTACAGGCAAAGGCAGACTGTTATCCCGTCCTCAGAGCGTGTATGAGGAACTTTTTAAAGAAAAAGGTTGTTGCCTTGAGAAGTGCGAAAACTCTCTTTTTGCAAGCGGTGAACTTAAAAGCGGTACTTATAAAGTTCGCGGTGACGTCAGCAGTCAGTTTTTAACAGGTTTACTGTTTACTTTACCTCTTTTAGAGGGTGACAGCGAGATAGTTTTAATTACTAAACTGGAAAGCGCACCCTATGTTGATATAACAATTGACGTTCTTTCAAAATTCGGTGTTAACGTTATTAAAACCGAATACGGATTTTTTATAAAAGGCTCACAGAAGTATAAACCCTGTAATATTACCACCGAGGGCGATTGGTCTAACGCGGCTTTCCTTGATGCATTTAATCTTGTGGGCGGTAGCGTAACAGTAAAAGGACTGAATAGCGACAGTTTCCAGGGCGATAAGATTTACAGAGAGTTTTACGGTAATCTTTCTTGTGATAATCCTCAGTTTGATATTTCTGACTGTCCCGATTTAGGCCCTGTGCTTATTACTTGCGCTGTATTAAAACACGGCGCGCTTATTAAGGGTACAAACAGACTTAAAATAAAAGAAAGTGACAGGGGACAGGCAATGGCACAAGAACTAAGAAAGTTCGGTGTCCATATTGAAATCGGTGACGATTTTATAAAAATCCCCGATGTAGTTCCCCAAAAACCGACGGCGGTTATTGATTGTTGTAACGACCACAGAATTGCAATGTCTTTTGCAGTTTTGTGTAGTGTAACAGGCGGTGTTTTAAAAGATGCCGAATGTGTAAATAAAAGTTATCCCGACTTTTTTAAGGATATTAAAAACCTCGGAATACAATATAAAATTATCTGATTGGAGAGATTTAATATGGCAATGAATTTCAAAAGAAAACTCCCCATTCCGATGGATATAAAGGAACAGTATCCTCTTACCCTTCAGATGGCAGAGCAAAAAGCAAAAAACGATGCGGAAATTAAGGCTGTTTTTACAGGCGAGTCAGACAAACTCCTGCTTGTTATCGGACCTTGTTCGGCAGATTCTAAAGAGCCTGTTCTTGATTATATTTCACGCCTTGCAGAAGTTCGTGAAAAGGTGAAAGACAGAGTTGTTATTGTTCCGCGTATTTATACCAATAAACCCCGTACAACAGGTTCGGGTTATAAGGGTATGCTTCATCAACCCGACCCCAATGAAAAACCCGATATGCTTCACGGTATTGTTGCTATCCGTGAACTTCATATGTGTGCTCTTAAAGAGTACGGTTTTTCTTGTGCTGACGAAATGCTTTATCCTGCTAACTACCGCTATCTTTCCGATTTGCTTTCCTATGTTGCAGTAGGCGCTCGCTCGGTTGAAAACCAGGAACACCGCCTTACAGCAAGCGGATTCGATATTCCCGTTGGTATGAAAAACCCCACAAGCGGTGACCTTTCAATAATGATGAACGCAATTATGGCAGCACAAAACAGCCACACCTTCCTTTATAGAGGGTGGGAAGTTGAAAGCGAAGGCAACCCCTACGCCCACGCAATTATGCGCGGTTTCGTTGACCGTGACGGACACAATATTTCTAACTATCATTACGAAGATTTACTTAACCTCAGCGATACTTATGCAAAATTTGGTCTTAAAAATCCTTCTTGTATTGTTGATGCCAACCATGCAAACTCAGGTAAAAAATATCTTGAACAGGTTCGTATTACAAAAGATATTCTTTACAGTCGCGCTCATAATGATGATATTAAGAAACTCGTTAAGGGCATTATGATCGAAAGTTACATAGAAGACGGCGCACAGAAAATCGGTGACGGCATTTACGGTAAATCAATTACCGACCCCTGTCTCGGTTGGGAAAAAACCGAAAGACTTATCCTCGATATTGCAGAACAGGCATAACAAAAAGAACCTTGTCGGTGGACAAGGTTCTTTTTAAATGCAAAATGCAGAATGCAAAATGCAGAATTTCGGGGCTTACGCCGATTTTTATTGCGTTTTGCGTAAGCAAAATATATCGCATTCATTGAATATATCGCGCGTCAGCATATCGCACCGTAGGTATATCGCTATTATAATTGCAAATTGGAAATGGCAAATGGCAAATTTCGGAACTGCGTTGGCGATTTAAAATAAAGTTGCGGTGTTGCGAAGCCTTATCATCCCTGTGCGCTTTTGCGGATAGGGAGGGGGACCGCGACAGCGGTGGTGGGTAGTTCTCTTGCGGTAATTCTTCAGTCGGATAGAACAATATTTTATCATCCCTGTTTCGACTTTGTCGGAATAGGGAGGGGGACCGCGACAGCGGTGGTGGGTAGTTCTCTTGCGGTAACTCTTCAGTCGGATAGAACAATATTTTATCATCCCTGTTTCGACTTTGTCGGAATAGGGAGGGGGACCGCGACAGCGGTGGTGGGTAGTTCTCTTGCGGTAATTCTTCAGTCGGATAGAACAATATTTTATCATCCCTATTTGCAAGCAAACAGGGATGATAGGCTTCGCATCGACTAACTAATCACCGTAGGGTAAGGGCTTGCCCTTACCGAATACATAAATCACTTACTAAAATTTAAACCCTTTATAAAAATAACTGTTTGCTTACGGCACGGGCAAGCCCGTGCCCTACATTGTTTTTTATTCATATTTAATTTGTTATTGATAAAAAGCAAAGAATGTGATAAACTAATTTTGCGACGTAAACTGAATAAAATTTTCAAGGAATCATAACCTGTGTTTAGGTAAAAACACGGGCTTCGTTCTTATGGTTCTTTGGTCATTTGATAGTTTGCGTCGCAGCAAAAGAAGCCTTGTGTTTTTCGTGCGTGGCTTCGGCTGCGCATTTTTTATTTTTAGAACTCTATAAAATAATTATTGTTATCAAGGGGTCCGCCTGTCATAAGTTCGTGGGCGGCGTTTTTAAGGTGTGTTAAGGTCCTTATAAGACCACCGTTTTTAATGTGTAATTTTTTAACTAAACGCAAGGGGAAAGCAAGAGCCTGTGTGAAAACAATATAATAAGCGGAGCCTTCTTCGTGTTTAACCAGTGAACCGTCGAGAATTGAGTGGAAAGTTGAGAATATAACATCTTTAACTTTCAGGTCGCCGATTTCTTTGGCGGCTTTCTTATCAATAGCCTTGCCGAAAGAAATAAAGTTCATAATTCTTGCGGCTTTCTTTATTGTAAGTTTATCTAGCCATTTTAAAAGCGGTTTTGCAACTATCCAGATTTTATTTGCTTTTTCTTCGGTAACACCCAAACACGCAATTAAAGCAGAGAATTTATCCTTCTCGTTACTTGAAGCGGCTGCAATAACCTTAGTAAATAAGCCTGTTGCGTGTTCTTTAAGGTAGTCGTTTGTGTATTCTTTGCCGTTATATGTAAAACTCTTAAGATGCTCGGTCTTTATATCAATACCGTCTTTTGAAGCCTCGCAATAAACTATGGGAGCAGGGTAGCCGCTTATAGATCCCACATTGATTTCATAAAATGGGTTACCGTTTTCTGAATCAATTCGCCTGATGTGTTGCATATGGGAGTGACCTGTAAACATAACAGGGAAACCTATATCCGCAAAATTCTTGCAAAGTTTTTCCCTGTATTCTACTGAGCCTTTGCCGTTAATAACACGGTCAAATTCAGTTAAATGCAGGTGGTGATGTTGCATACCGAAAACAATGTCACTGCGTTTTTTCGCTTCTTCGGTTTGTTCTTTTATCCACTCAAAATGTTCGTCCGAGTAACCTGCACCGCCTTCGCCGTTCTGGTCATCATCAAGGCAGAAAACCGTTACGCCCTCGCAAGGTCTTACCACGTATGAAACTTTATCCTGATGTGTATGAAATTCGGAAATCGAGTCATTTAAGCCGAAATCTCTGTAAAACTCGTGAAGTTCATTGGGGGCAAGGGTTTCAACGTCGTTAAAAACTTGGTCACCCTCAAATCTTCTGGGGTTACCGTCACAGCACCAATCGTGTGTGGCGGTGATTACGTAAACAGGTTTGCTCTTTTTGAACTCGTAGAGCATCTCGCGAATTTCTTCGTGAGAGCAACGCTCACCGTCATTTGAAAGGTCGCCTGCAATCATAAGAAACTCTGCATCAGAACTTTTAATTTCTTCGAGTGCTGCCGAAATAGTTCCTTTGCTTTTTATGAGCATCTTTTGGTCGGAGCCTTCGCGCCTTTCGTAAGCGGAGCCTTCACAACCTAATTTTTCGGAATAATAGTGGGGGTCTGCAATAACTGCAAATTTTGTCATAAATTCTTCCGCCTTACCACTTAATATTTACTGTTGAGCCTGTTACCTTGTATGTAATCGGGTCTAAAAGTGACGTGCTTGCGGTCTTCTTTAAACTTTGTGCAAATGCCTGAGCCATTATTTTGTTTGAGAATTTTAAGGTTATGTCAAGGTCAATGAGTATCGGCACACCCACATTAAGAATTTTGAATCCTGTAAGCCACCAATGTTTTTCGGGACCTCTTGAAAATACAAATTCATCCTGGTTATAAAAATCAAACTGCATTTCTATAAGGTCTTCATCGTCTGCACAGTCATACTGGAAGTTTCTTTCGGGGTCACGGTTATAAAGACCGACTTCTGCACCGGCAGTCATACCGTACTGACCTTTCCAAATTTGTATCATCCATTCTCTGTTGTCGTAAACGAATTCGATACGCTTGGTGTCATAGACCATACCAACCATAGGTGCAGCCATATCGTAAACTAAGTTGAATCCGAACTTTCTTTGAAGGGGATTCATCTGTGAATAATAAATACCCTGTTTTTCGTCATACTCGAAACCTGCAAATTCAAGAATTTTACCTGCTGTGTTGGGGTCTTCCGTAGCAAATAATAAGTCCTGAACATCTTTAATGGGCATTTCTTTTAAATCTTCTTCAGTAACGTTATCGTCAACAACAGGTGTATTTGTAACAGGTTCCGTTACGTTCTGACCCACTGACTGAGTTGTGCTCTCTGAAGGTTTAGTCTGCGGTTTTGTTGAAGAACTGTTCTGTGTAGCAGGGGGTGTTGAAGTTCCGTTTGTAGCGTTAGTTGAGGGTGTTACGATAACTGCGCTGTTTGTAACGTCTTGGTTTCCGGGAACAATAACATCACCTGTGTTTTGCGTGTTACCTACGTTTGTTACGTCAACATTGTTGTTCTTCTGAATAATTGATCTTGTAAATTCAATGATTCCGCAACCGGAAAAACAGATTACAATTGCGAGTATAAGTGCAACAGCCGAAATCGGTTTTGCAAGTTTTCTCATTTAAATCACTCCTTAATCCATAATAATATAACATATATTTAAATAAAAGTCATCACTTTTACAAAAATTTAACATCATTGACAAAACACAGGATAAAGTTATATAATTTCTTTATATTCAGAGGTGATATTATGTACGAAAAAATTAAAGATATTGTTTGTAAAGCCAATATAGAACTTCATTCTTTGGGGCTTGCACCTTTTACCTGGGGCAATGTTTCACAGGTCGACCGCGAAAACGGTGTTTTTGCCATAAAACCTTCGGGCGTTCCGTATGCTGATTTAACACCCGAAAAAATCGTTGTCGTGTCCTTAGAGGACGGCTCGGTTGTTGAGGGTGAATATAATCCCTCGTCGGATACACCTACCCATTACATTCTTTATAAAGAATTTTCTAATCTCAACGCAATTGTTCATACACATTCGGTTAACGCATCTTCCTTTGCACAGGCAGGTCGCGAAGTGCCCGCTTACGGAACAACACACGCTGATTTTTCTTATACATCCGTACCTTGCACACGCGCTCTTACGGAAGAGGAAGTTAAAACTGAGTATGAACTTAACACAGGTAAGGTAATTGCCGCACATTTTAAAGAAAACGGACTAGATGTTGAGTCAACACCCGCGGTTCTCGTGCGTTCACACGCTCCTTTTGTTTTCGGTAAAAATGCAGGTGATGCGGTTCATAATGCGGCTGTTCTCGAAATTGTTGCGGAAATGGCACTTAAAACAGAGGTTGTTGGCGGTAATGTTCCCCAAATTGACAAATATCTTTCCGATAAACATTATTTCAGAAAACACGGTAAGGACGCCTATTACGGCCAGAAGTAAAAATTATGACTGATTTTACACATTTACATCTTCATACCGAATATAGCCTTCTCGATGGCGCTTGTCGTATCGGGGAGGTGGTTTCGCTTGCCAAAAAACTCGGTCAGAGGAGTATTGCCGTAACCGACCACGGAGTGTTATACGGCGCGGTAGCCTTTTACAAAGCCTGTAAGGCAGAGGGCATTAAACCGATAATCGGTTGCGAAGTTTATGTTGCTCCGCGCTCAAGATTTGATAAGGTACACGGTATAGACAGCGACCGTTATCACCTTATTTTGTTGTGCAAAAATGAAACAGGATATAAAAATTTACTTAAACTGGTTTCTTCTGCCTGGGTTGACGGATTTTACACAAAACCGCGAGTTGACAGAGATATACTTGAAAAATATCACGAGGGTCTTATTGCACTTTCAGGTTGTCTTTTCGGTGAGGTATCTCAGCGTATAATTCAGCGTAATCTCAGCGAGGCAAAAGAAACTGCCCTTTGGTATAAAAACACTTTCGGTGAGGGCAACTATTACCTCGAAATTCAAAATCACGGTATGGTTGAAGAAAGAGAAGTTATAGACGGAGTTATTTCCATCAGCCGTGAACTGAATATTCCCGTTGTTGCTACAAACGACGTTCACTACTGTGAGAAAAGCGATGCTGATGTACAGCGCGTTTTAATTGCAATACAGACTAATAAAGTCGTAGGGGAAGATAACGCCTTAGAATTTACCAGCGATGAATTTTATCTCAAAAGCGGCGATGAAATGGCGGAGGCTTTCGCAGATTATCCCGAAGCGGTTTCAAATACGCAGATTATTGCTGATAAATGTAATTTTGATTTTGAGTTCGGTGTTACAAAACTTCCTCATTTTAATGCACCCACCGAGGACCATAAAGCGTATTTAAAAGAGGAATGTATTAAAGGACTCAATAATATTTTCGGTGATATTCCCGAAAAATATATTAAGCGACTCAATTACGAACTTTCCGTTATTGACCGTATGGGTTTTAACGATTATTTCCTTATAGTTGCAGATTTTATTCGTTTTGCAAAAAGCAAAAATATACCCGTAGGTCCCGGCAGAGGCTCTGCGGCAGGGTCCCTTGCGGCTTTTGCATTGGGTATTACAGGTATTGACCCCATAGAAAACAAACTTCTTTTTGAGCGTTTCCTTAACCCCGAAAGAGTCAGTATGCCCGATATTGATATTGATTTTTGTTACGAGCGCAGAGGGGAAGTTATCGATTACGTTACCGAAAAATACGGTAGTGACAGAGTGGCGCAGATTGTTACATTCGGTACTTTACAGGCAAAGGCAGCAGTCCGCGATGTTGCACGCGCATTGGGTTTGCCTTACAGTACAGGTGATATTGTAGCAAAGCAGATAACAAGGGATTACCGCGATATTCAGGATGCGTTAGCAAAAAACAATGACTTAAAAGCACTTTATGATTCCGATGAAAATATCAGAAAAGTTATAGATATGGCTTCGCGGGTTGAAGGTATGCCACGCCACGCTTCAACACACGCTGCAGGTGTAGTTATTACCCGTGACGAAGTCAGTTCTTATGTTCCTCTTGCCAAAAACGGTGACCAGGCAGTAACTCAGTTCACTATGACCGAAATTGAGCAACTGGGTCTTTTGAAAATGGATTTTTTGGGACTTCGTACGCTGACCGTTATCAATGATGCGGTGGAAGAAGTTAAAAAAACAGAGCCTGATTTTGATATTTCTAAAATACCACTTGATTATAAAGATGTTTTCAGAGAAATGTCGGCAGGCAATACTGTGGGCGTTTTCCAATGCGAGTCTGCGGGTATGACTAACCTTATTGTTAATATGAAACCCGAAAGGTTTTCGGATATAGCGGCAGCTATTGCTCTTTACAGACCGGGCCCTATGTTCTTTATTGACACTTATCTCGATAACCGCAAAAATCCCGACCATATTACTTACAGAACACCGCTTTTAAAAGATATACTTGACGAAACCAACGGCTGTATGGTGTATCAGGAACAGGTTATGCAGGTTTTCAGAACTCTGGCAGGCTATTCATACGGCAGAGCCGACGTGGTGCGCCGTGCAATGAGTAAGAAAAAACGCGACGTTATGGAAAGCGAAAGAGAGATTTTCGTTAACGGATTAAAAGACGAAAACGGTGAATATATTATTGACGGCGCAGTGCGTAAAGGCATTGACCCGAAAACTGCCGACGATGTATTTTCCGATATGATTTCATTTGCTTCATACGGTTTTAATAAAAGCCATACCGCCGCCTACGGTCTTGTAGCGTATCAGACCGCGTACCTTAAAGTGAAATATCCAAAGGCATTTATGGCGGCACTTCTTACAAGTGTTATAGGTGATGTTTCCAAAACAGTTATTTATATAAATGAGTGTGCGCGGCTTTCAATAAACGTGCTTTCACCCCACGTAAACAGAAGCGGTAACAGGTTTACCGTTGCGGGCGAAAATATTGTTTTTCCGCTTTTGGGCATTAAAAATCTCGGCAGAGCGCTTATTGAAAAAATCGTTGCCGAGCGTAATGAGAACGGAAATTTCAAAAGTTTTTGGGATTTCTGCAAAAGAGTCAGCGGTACTGAACTTAACAGACGCGCTCTTGAATGTCTTATTAAGGCAGGAGCATTGGACGGCCTTGACTTGAACCGCTGTGAAATGCTGAGAAATATTGACCTTGCCGTTGAAAGTGCCGCTAAGGAAAATTCAATGTATGCAGGCGGTCAACTTGATATGTTCTCTGTTTTCGGCGGTGAAGATTTCTCTTCCGAGCCTGTTTTTTCAAGATGTGATGAGTTACCGAAAAATGAACTTTTGAATTTTGAAAAGGAAGTTGCGGGACTTTATTTTTCGGGCCATCCTTTAGAGGAGTACAGAAAAGTTTCTGAGGCACTTAATTGCCCGAGGACTGTTGATTTATATGAAACTCTCGAATCAGGCAGAGAGAAAACCATCGACAACAAAAAGGTACAGTTTATCGGTATTGTAAACTCTGCTAAAAAGAAAGTTACAAAACGCGACGATATAATGGCGTTTTGCGGTCTTGAAGATTTATACGGCGATTTGGAAATGATAGTTTTTCCGAAAGTTCTCGCAATGTATTCGGGTCTTTTGAACGTGGGTAATATAATACTCGTTGAAGGTAAAATTTCCGTTAAAGACGACGAAATTAAACTTCTTGCAGAAAAAATTTCGCTTGCACCTAAAACTGTTGAAGTGAAAATTGAAACTGATAATAAGAAAACCACTAAAGACACCGCAAAACAGAAAAAAGGTCTGTTTTTGCGAATTTCTTCCGAAAATTTGCCGAAAACAAATTCAATAAAAAATCTTTTGTCGATTTTTGAGGGAAAAACACCTGTTTACCTCTTCTTTACCGATACCCAAAAGTATGAATTTTTAGGTATGGAATTTCTTACAGATGTAAATATTCCGCTTATAAATGAGTTAAAATATAAATTAGGGGAAGAAAACGTTGTTTTAAGGCAATAATTTTACAAATTTTGTCTTTTTCTCTTGTTAATTTGGTTTTTGTGTGTTATAATCCCTAAGATTTAATATTACAGTATGTGATATGGAGGTCCTGAAATTGAAAACTATTGGTGTTCTTACAAGCGGCGGAGATGCTCCGGGTATGAATGCTGCCATTCGTGCAGTTGTCAGAAGCGGTTGTGAAAACGGAATGCGCGTTATGGGTATTCGTCGCGGTTATAAAGGTCTTATTGAGGGCGATATGTTTGAAATGAATCTTCGCTCGGTTTCTGATATTATTCACCGTGGCGGTACTATGCTTTATTCAGCACGTTGCCCCGAATTTTCCGAGTCAGAAGTACAGGATAAGGCTGTTGAAGTATGTAAGGAGTTCGGTCTTGAGGGTATTGTTACCATCGGCGGTGACGGCACATTCAAGGGTGCTCGCGCTCTTACACTCAAAGGTGTTCCCTGTATCGGTATTCCCGGAACTATCGATAACGATATTTCTTCCTGTGATTATACTATCGGTTATGACACAGCGTTGAATACGGTTATGGATATGGTTGACAGAATCCGTGATACAACTGAGTCTCACGACAGATGCTCAATCGTTGAAGTTATGGGCAGAAATGCAGGTTACCTTGCTCTTAATGCAGGTATTGCAGTCGGTGCAACTTGCATTCTTATTCCCGAAATAGACTATGATATTGATTCATACATAATCGAAAGAATGAAACGTACTCAGAAAACAGGTAAAGAGCATTTCGTTATCGTTGTTGCTGAGGGTGTTAAGGGTATTGACGTTAACTCTCTTGCAAAATACATCGAGCAGAAAACAGGTGTTGAAAGCCGTGCAACAATTCTCGGTCACGTTCAGCGCGGTGGTTCGCCTTCAGTTCGCGACAGAGTTCTTGCAAGTCAGATGGGCTTCTATGCAGTTCAGTTGCTTAAAGAAGATATCGGTAACAGAGTTGTTGTTGTTAAAAACGATAAAATTGTTGATTTCGACATTATCGAAGCACTTAATATGAAAAAATCAATAGATCCCGAACTTTACAGAATCGCTAACGAAATTTCTATCTGATTATTCAAAAATTTGGCAACCTTGCAAATGCAGGGTTGCTTTTTATTTTGCTTATTTTAACATTTTTATTTATTTAACCTCTGCACAAATTAAATTTGTGAGTGTGGAGGTGTGAAAAATGAAAAAAAGCAAAGCATTTTTATCGTTTTTTTCTATTTTAATGTGTGCGGCATTGATGTTTACTGTTTTTTCATCGGCAGCATTTAAAAATTCTGCGGTTGCCGATGTGAAGTTATCGGGTGTCAGCGGTAAACTGTATAAATTCGGTGAAAGTATAATCGATGCAATATATGACGAGGAAAAAGTTGTACCGATTGAGCCGAAAACCGAGACGGCAAATCAAGAGAAAGTAAGGCTTGGCGGTTATCCCGTAGGACTGAAATTATATGCAGACGGTGTCGTGGTTGTGGGGACAGAGTCGGTTGATACTTCCGAGGGTGAAGTAAATACCGCAGAAGATGCAGGACTTAAAATAGGGGATATAATAAAGAAAGTTAACGGCAATAAAGTTGAAACAAATTCCGAAGTTTCAAAGTACATCGAAAACAGTAAGGGCGAAGAATTGCATTTTGAAGTACTAAGAGAGCAAGAAATACTTAATATTACCTTTAAAGGTGCGTTTTCCGTCAGCGAAAACAGATATAAGGCGGGTATATGGATAAGGGACAGTTCGGCAGGGATAGGTACTGTTACCTTTTGTACCGAGGACGGTTTCTTTGCTTCTTTAGGACACGCTGTATGTGATATTGATACAAAAAAAGTTTTACCTATTTCACAGGGAGAATGCACTGATGTCAATATTACAGGCTTTGTTAAAGGCAACAGCGGTACGACAGGGGAACTTTGCGGTTTTTTGGAGAATGAAAGTAACGGTAATATTTACTGTAACGGTGATATAGGTGTGTACGGGGAGTTTGAAGTGATACCTCAAGGCGAGAGTTATTTAATTGCCGAAAGAAGTGAAGCGGTAACAGGGGAAGCAAGCATTTTTACAACATTGGAAAACGGAGTTATGACAGAATATAAAGTCGAAATTGTAAGCATAGATATGAATTCGAGCGATAATAAAAATCTTGTTTTAAAAATAAATGATTATGATTTAATTGAAAAAACAGGCGGAATTATTCAAGGAATGTCAGGTTCGCCCATAGTTCAAAACGGCAAAATTATAGGTGCTGTAACCCACGTTTTCTTAAACGACCCGACAGGCGGTTACGGAATATTTGCAGAGACAATGCTTGAAAATATACAAGAAATAAAAAAAGAACAAGCACTTAAAAAAGTGTCGTAGTTAAAACCTCAAGTTCAACTTGGGGTTTTCTGTTTTTATCTTGCATTATTGGTGATTTTATTTATAATATAATCAGTTCTGTAATTTATAAGGGAGTAAGTTTTATGAAATATTATATCGGTGCTGATTTAGGCACATCTGCATTGAAATTGTTGCTTGCAGATACTGACGGAAAAATTATAAATACTGTTACTAAAAGTTATGATGTTTATTTTCCTAACCCCGGTTGGAGTGAACAAAATCCTCTTGATTGGTGGGAGGCGCTTGTTTCGGGTGTTAAAGAATTAACTGACGGAATTGACAAAAATTCCGTGTCGGGTATAGGTGTGGGCGGTCAAATGCACGGTCTTGTAATACTCGACGAAAATGATGAAGTTATCCGTCCCGCTATTCTCTGGAATGACGGCAGAACACAAAAAGAAGTAGACTATCTTAACAATACCATCGGTAAAGAAAAACTCGCTTCTCTTACAGGTAACATTGCTTTCGCAGGGTTTACTGCACCTAAAATTTTGTGGCTAAAAGAGAATGAACCCGAAAATTTCGGGAGAATTTCAAAAATAATGCTCCCTAAAGACTATATAAATTACCGCCTTACAGGTGTTCATTCAATAGATTATTCGGATGCTTCCGGTACACTTCTGTTGGATGTTGAAAATAAATGTTGGTCCTGTGAAATGCTCCGTATATGTGATGTCAGTGAAAAACAATTGCCGAAACTTTTTGAAAGTTATGATAAAACAGGTGTTATTCTTCCTGAAATTCTTTCTGAGTTAGGTCTTGATGGTGATGTTACGGTTGTGGCAGGTGCAGGTGATAATGCAGCGGCAGCGATAGGTACAGGTACGGTTTTAAACGGAAAGTGTAATATTTCCCTTGGTACTTCGGGAACATTTTTTGTGTCTTCGGATAATTACGCAAAACTTAACAATAACGCAATACACTCCTTCTGCCACGCTAACGGAGATTATCATATTATGGGTTGTATTCTAAGTGCCGCCTCCTGTAACAAGTGGCTTTGTGAGGATATTTTAAAAACAAATGATTATAATGAGGAACAAGCAGAGATTACCGATGAAAAGTTAGGTTGTAACGATGTGTTCTTTTTGCCTTATTTAATGGGTGAAAGAAGCCCCATAAATGACACGGATGCCCGCGGTGTTTTAATCGGAATGCGCCTTGATACAAAACGTTCAGATATTGTTCAGGCAGTTCTTGAAGGTGTTGCTTTTGCGGTAAGGGATAATTTTGAAATCGCAAAAGAAGCAGGCGTAAATATTTCGCGCAGTACCCTTTGCGGCGGCGGTGCCAAGTCACCATTGTGGCGTAAGATTATGGCAAACGTTCTTAATATCCCCATTGACATTCCCTCAGCGGAAGAAGGTCCCGGTTTTGGCGGTGCTGTTCTCGCTATGATAGGTGACGGTGTTTACCGAAATGTTTCGGAATGTGCAGAAAAATTTGTTTCAGTTAAAGGTACGGTTATGCCCGATGCAGATACAGTTCGGCGCTATAATAAACAGTACAACAAGTTCAGACAAATTTATCCGTCTTTAAAAGAAGTTTTTAAAGAATTGAAGTAATTATCCCTCTCATTTTTAAGGCTGAATGTCATATTCGACAAACTATTCGACAAATTTCGACAAAAACAATTCACGATTGACTTTTTATAAAAAGGTGTTTTATTCCGATTTTGTTTAAAGTAACGATATTTGTTGAAAGTACTTGATGAATGGCGGTTCGGGTGGTATAATCTAGACACTTTTTAGGAGGTGTTTACGGAATGGTTAGCAACTTATCTGTTTTATTGACTGATGAAAAGGATGATGCTACTCTTAAGCTTGCAACAGTTCTTCGCAGCAATAAAATGGATGTGAGGATGTGTGCAAAGAACGGGGCGGAACTTTTAAAATGTTACGAGGAATTTCACCCCGAAGTTATAATTATGGATGCTTTTTTACAGCATATTGATGCAATGGGGGTAATTGCAAGAATCAATATGAAAGACCCTGTTAAGAGGCCTTTAATTATTGTTATGTCGGGTATTGATAACCCGAACTTTGAAAGAGAAATTACAAAATGCGGTGTTGATTATTATTTCCTTAAACCTATTGACCCGCAAATGATGGCTGAACGTATTATTCAGATTTCCAGTTGGAAAGGTGTAGGCATTACTGCCCATTACGAAGCACAGGAGGATTTAACGGTAGTTATTACCGAAATTTTGCACCAGATAGGTGTTCCTGCACACATTAAAGGGTATCAGTATGTCAGAGAAGCAATTAAACTTACTGTTGAAAATCCCGAAATGTTAAATTCGGTTACAAAAATTCTTTATCCTACCGTAGCAAAGAATTTTAAAAGCACATCTTCACGTGTTGAAAGAGCCATTCGCCACGCTATTGAGGTTGCCTGGGACAGAGGCGATGTAGAAGTTCTCAACTCGTATTTCGGTTACACAATTCAAAGCCAACGCGGTAAACCCACAAATTCCGAGTTTGTTGCAATGATTTCTGATAAAATCAGATTAAAAAGAAGAGTTTCTTAAAAATTATGCCGGCAGTTTTCTGCCGGTTATATTTTTATATTCTGTTGTGTATTTTAAATATAAATAAACGGTTAATTTTAGTTAATTACCTATTTACAACAGTTTACATTTATTGTAAAATAGTAAAGTAAAATATTGTGCCGTAATTTACGGTCGAAAGGGGAAATATATATGGAACCTGTTTATAAAAGACTGCTTCTTAAACTCAGCGGTGAAGTTCTCGCAGGTGAAGCAGGTCACGGTTTTGATTTCAATGTTATTAACGATGTTTGTAACGCGGTAAAAAAAGTTACCGATAAAGGCGTTCAGGTTGGTATCGTTGTTGGCGGCGGTAACTTCTGGCGCGGTCGTTCCAGCGGTGATATGGACAGAACAAGAGCCGACAGTATCGGTATGCTTGCAACGGTTATGAACTCTCTGGCACTTCAGCAAGGTTTCCTTGATGTCGGTGTTGAAGCAAGAGTTATGTCCGCAGTTCAGATTACAGGTGTTGTTGAAACATTTATGCGTGATGAGGCTGTAAGACATCTTGAAAAGGGCAGAGTTGTTATTTTTGCAGGCGGTACGGGTAACCCGTTCTTCTCAACCGATTCGGGTGCTGCTCTCAGGGCTGCTCAGATTAACGCCGACGTTTACTTTAAAGCAACTAATGTTGACGGCGTTTACGATAAAGACCCCAACAAGTTCAGCGATGCAGTTAAATTCGATAAGATTTCACACGATGAACTTCTTTCGAGAAATCTTGCGGTTATGGATACTGCCGCTGCTGCAATTTGCCGTGAAAACAATATTCCCATACTTGTTTTTAACCTTAATGACACAGAAAATATAAACAGGGCTGTATGCGGTGAAAATGCCGGTACGGTAGTTTCTTAATTAACGGAGGTACTATTATGGATTCAGTATTTGCAAAAGCAAGAGAAAAAATGGAGAAAACAATCTCTTCACTTAAGTATGAGTATAACTCAATCAGAGCAGGCAGAGCCAATGCCGCTGTTCTTGATAAAATCCAGGTTGACTATTACGGATGCCCCACACCCATCAACCAGATGGCTGCTATTTCCGTTCCCGAAGCAAGAATCCTTGCAATTCAGCCTTGGGATGCATCTGCACTCAGCCTTATCGAAAAAGCAATTCTTGCTTCTGACTTAGGTATCAACCCATCTAATGACGGCAGAATCATCAGACTTGTTTTCCCTGCTCTTACAGAGGAACGCAGAAAACAACTTTCAAAAGACGTTGCCGCATACGGTGAAGATGCTAAAGTTGCAATTCGTCAGATAAGACGTGACTGCATCGAAAAAATCAAAACAATGAAAAAGAATTCCGAAATCACCGAAGACGATCAGAAATACGGTGAAGAAGAAATGCAGAAGATTACAGACGAATTTATCAAAAAGATTGATGAAATCGCTGCTGCAAAAACTAAAGAAATAATGGACATCTGATTATGAACGATAATATTCCTGTATTTGAGGTTTTACCGCAACACATCGGTTTTATAATGGACGGTAACGGCAGATGGGCAAAAATGCGCGGTCTTGAGCGCAGTGAGGGTCACAAAGCCGGTGCTAAGACTTTCCGCAGAATAGTTGAATACTGTGCCGATGTGGGTATTAAACACGTGACTTTTTACGCCTTTTCCACTGAAAATTGGAGCAGACCCGAAAAAGAAGTCAAGGCTCTTATGAAACTTTTTAAAGAGTATCTTTTAGAGGCTGACGAGCGCGAAAAAGAAAACGATATACGACAATCGAGAATTCGTTTTATCGGTGAACGCGAGGGACTTCCCAAAGACCTTTTGCGCCTTATTGAAAAGGCTGAAAAAGTTTCAAATAAATACAGTAAAATCACGGTCAATGTTGCTCTTAATTACGGCGGCAGGGCAGAACTTACCCACGCTGTAAAAGAGATAGCCAAAAAAGTTAAAAACGGTGAAATGTCGGTTGACGATATTTCCGAAGACGTTATCGGTGATTACATTTACACCGCAGGTCAACCTGACCCGGATATTATTGTAAGACCCAGCGGTGAATACCGTTTGTCTAACTTTTTAACGTGGCAGTCAGCCTATTCGGAGTTTTGGTTTTCCGATATACTTTGGCCCGATTTTACGGAAAAAGATGTTAACGACATTCTTTTTGATTATCAAAAACGTAATCGCCGTTTCGGTGGTGTGTAATAACGCTGTTTAAAATCCGTATGCATTTTTGCGTTCGGATTTTAACGGCTTTTTGAGAAACTTTAATCCTGTCAAGGAGATTTATTTTATGAAACAAAGAGTAATAACGGGTGTTTTGTTTGCAATAATATTTATTGGTGCAATTCTTCTTATAAACACCATTGTATTCCCGATTTTTGTGGCAGTTCTTTCGGGTATTGCCGTTTGGGAAATTGAAAAGGCGGTGGGACTTAAAAATAAATTTATAATGATATTAAGCCTTGCTGTTTCTGTTTGTATTCCGTTTATTTTTGAGTTTGGTATTTCAATATCCGTTGCAGGTTTCGGCGGAATATACGTTGTTGCAGTTCTCATTCTTATGTTATTGCAGTATGAAAAAACACGTTTTCAGGAAGCGGTTATGGCAATATTTGCGTCAATTTGCGTTCCGTACGCATTCTCTGTTATGATAATTTTCAGAGATATTGACGAATATATTGACGGTTACTCAAAGGTTGAGGGTATCTATTTACTTATTTTTTCATTTTTCGCTTCTTGGATGACCGACATCTTTGCGTACTTTATTGGCAGTAAATTCGGAAAACACAAACTTTGCCCTAAAATCAGCCCCAAAAAGTCTGTTGAAGGTGCAATCGGCGGTATAGCGGGTGCGGTGCTTCTGAACGTGTTGCTTCTCTTTGTTTTCAAAAAATTTATATTCGAGGGCGAAGCTCGTCTTTCTTACATAGATGTTGTGCTTCTCAGCATAATTCTTTCGGTTGTCAGTATGTTCGGTGACCTTGCCGCTTCAACTATCAAGCGTAATTTCGGTATAAAAGATTTTGGTAAACTTCTTCCGGGTCACGGCGGAATTATGGATAGATTTGACAGTGCTTTGTTCGTAATGCCGGTTCTTTACTCGGCTATTTATATAGTGAATTTATTTTGATTTTGTATTATGAAAAGAATTAATTTATTAGGTTCCACAGGTTCCATAGGAATACAGACCCTCGACGTTGCAAGAGCAAGAGGGTATAAAATTGAATCCCTTGCCGCTTTTTCAAACGTTGACGTAATTGAAAAGCAGATAAGGGAGTTTAAACCCGCTTTCGCCGCACTTGTTGACGAAGATGCCGCTAAAGAACTTAAATCAAGGGTTGCGGATTTACCTGTCAAAGTTTTAAGCGGTTTAGAGGGTGTTTCGTTTTGCGGTGCAGAGGCTGACGGTGAAATTACCCTTAACTCTGTTGTGGGGATGGCTGGTCTTAAACCCACTCTGGACGCGGTAAACGCAGGTAAAATTATTGCCCTTGCCAACAAAGAAACTCTTGTTGCAGGCGGTAAACTCGTTACCGATGCCGCTAAGAAAAATAACGTTCCCATTCTTCCCGTTGACAGCGAACATTCCGCTATTTTCCAATGTCTTTTAGGTGCTCCGAGAAATTCTGCTCTGAAGCGTATTATTTTAACTGCTTCGGGCGGTCCGTTCTTCGGTAAAACTAAAGAGGAACTGAAGAACGTTACCCTTGCGGATGCACTTAAACATCCAAGTTGGAGTATGGGTCAGAAAATCACAATCGACAGCGCTACTATGTTTAATAAGGGTCTTGAACTTATTGAGGCGGTATGGCTTTTTGACGTCAGCCCCGATATGATTGACATTGTAGTTCACCGTGAAAGCATAGTTCATTCGCTTATTGAATATACGGATAACTCTGTTATTGCTCAACTGGGTCATCCCGATATGCGTTTACCCATTCAGTTTGCAATAACATATCCCGACAGGTTTGAGTCACCCGAAAAGCAACTTGATTTGTGGGAAGTGGGTAACCTCTCTTTCTACAAACCCGATTATGAAACTTTTCCGTGTATGGATATATGTCGGAATGCAATTAAAAAGGGCGGACTTATTCCTGCGGCGGTCAACTGTGCAAATGAAGAAGCAAACTTGCTTTTCAGACAGGGTAAAATTTCATTTTGCGAAATTCCCGAACTTATTTCAGCGGCATCAGATTATGCCGACCGTAAAGAAGATTACACTTTACAGGATGTTCTTGATACAGATGTTCTTATGCGTGAAAAAGTACGCGAATTAGCATCTGTTTAGAGTGAGTGTGTTCGAACCAGATATGGTTTAATACAGACACTTTTCCCTGTAACATCGTTAAAACTCTTGAAAGGAGAAAGCCTTCCTGCGAGTTTTGCCTTGTTACAGAAAAAATTGCCAAGTATTAAACTTCGCAGAACCTTAAAT
>JAGAJB010000019.1 GCA_017626295.1 Clostridia bacterium
GAACTTTTATACAACAAAAAACTTTATCACCCGTGGTAAATATACAAAAAACAACAATTATATCGGAGAACGGTCCCCCTCCCTATTTGCAAGCAAACAGGGATGATAAGGCTTCGCAACACCGCAACTTTACGGGAAAAATGAAAAATATGACGCGAATCTTGATTTTTCCGAATTACTGGAGAAAATGAACAAATGATTTTTTTGCAATTGCTACCAATTGCTACCAAATGCTACCAAATGCTACCAAATGCTTTCAAATGCTGCCGTTCGCTTCCGTTCGCTGCCTATATAGATAAAGAAAATAAATAGATATTTTTATAGATAAAGAGTCAGATACAGAAACAGGCAGGGGGAAGGAAACGGGTAGCGGTAAGGAACAAGAATCAGTTTCTGTGAAAAAGCGATTTTTTAAAAGTTGAATTTTTTTCTTTCGTTCATTCAAAAATGTTCAAAACTTTGTTCAAAGATTTTTAACGTTGTTTTTACTTATCCGTCTTGTAATTTCTTTTAATATTTATTATACTTATCTATATATAGTCTAAAGAGGTGCGATAAGTGGCGAGATACGGCCTTGATTTACAGCAGAAAAATAAAAGTAAGAAAAAACGCACGGTAACTTTTATATGTGTGTTTATGTGTTTCGTAATTCTTCTCGGCTCAGTTTCGGTTTTGTTACTGTGGCGGTCGCTGAATTATGATTTTAACAATATATTCGTCGCGGGTGACGTGAGTACTACTAAAGAACCCGAAACCACCAAAACGGAAGAAAAGGTTTATGCAGGTGAGTATTTGTTTCTGGTGGCGGTAACTTCCGATGACGGCAAAGAAACGCGGTTTTTAAATTTAATCAGCGTTGACCTTTCGGAAAAAGTTATACGCGTTGTTCCCGTTGACAGTAACATTGCCGATTCCAAAACAGGTTTCACCTGTGCAAAACTTCTTGAAACCAACGGTATAAAATCCGTTGTAAGTTTTCTCAATAACTATTACGGCAAAGATATTAACAGATACGTTCTTCTTACCGAAACAGGTTATAAATCATTTTTCAGAGCAATGGGGGATATAACCGTAAAAGTTTCCGAGGATATTGCTTACGATACTGCGGATATGTTCCTTGAACTCAAACGCGGTGAAAATGTTCTCACCCCCGATAAAACGTATAAGTATATGAAATACCTTTGCGAAACAAAAAAAGGTTATGAGTGTTCGAAGGCAAACGCAGAAATAATCGTTGCGGCGTTTAACGCCTTCTGCACCGTGGAAAGATTCAGCTCCGCCGATAATACTTTTTCAATTATAATTGATTATTGCACTACCGATATTACAATTGTCGATTTTACAAATGCTAAGGATGAGTTAGAGTATCTTTTACCTAAAACGTCAAAAGAAAAGTTAAAAGTATTTGTTTCGGATAACATAACTACTCAGATTATAGAGGAGAGTTCAGATGAGTAAGAATAAAACTAAAAGCAAAAAAGGTGTTTTCGCGGCAATTATAGCAGTAGTTGTAGTTTTTGCCGTTGTAGTCAGCGGTATAGTTGTTACCGCACTTTATAATTCTTTCCTGAAACCTACGGATTTTCAGTTTGCTGCACCTGTCAGCGGTGACGGTACAGGTTATTACAGGCACGCTTATAATGAACTGACCGACAGCGAAAAGAATGTTTATTCCGTAATTTTACAAAGTATTTATACCCAACCCGAAAGAATTGAAATTCCTCAGTTGGGTGACGGTAATCTGACAACTGTTTTTGAAGCCCTGTCCTACGATAATCCCGATCTTTTCAATTTGGGTCTTAACTGTAAAGTTTATACAGAGGGCTATAAAACATATTTTGAAACGGATTATATTCTCGGTTATGCTGATTATACCGCTAAACTTCAAGAGGCTAAGGATATTGCATCCGTTATTATTGACGGTGCATCAATTTACACTTCACCTTATGAAAAAGAGAAATACGTACACGATTACATTATAAATCATTGCTCTTACATTGAACCCACCGAAAGCGCAATGGCTAATAATATGTACGGTTGTCTTGTAGAGGGCAGAGCCTCTTGCGAAGGCTATTCGAGAGCCTTTCAATATATTCTCAATGCCCTTAATATTGATAACAGAATTGTCACAGGTGAGTCAGCCGATGACGGTGTGAATTTCACTAACCATATGTGGAACTATGTTGTTCTTGAAAACAGCGGGTATTTTGTGGATCTTACTTGGGATGACCCTAAGTCAGAAGGCTCTGTTTTGCGCCATACCTATTTTAATGCAACAACTAACGATATTTTATTGAAACACCGTAACATTCAGCAGAACTTACCTTTGTGTACGGATACGAAGTATAATTATTATGTATATGAAAATGCTTTCTTCAATATAGGCTCGGGCGAAGTGTTTGAGTCTATGGTGTCAAATGCAGTGCATACGGCTGTTCAGCGTCAATATAAATGCGTTGAGTTGCGCTTTTCCGACAGGGCAGTTATGGAACAGGCTAAAAATACCCTTTTCAATACAGGTATAATTTACAGCGTTTATAACGAAGTCGGTCTTATTCTTGATACAAACGCTGCCAAAGTTTATTACAGCAGCGATGACCAAATGAATACAATTTGTCTTTTCTTCTGATAGAGGTGACTAACTATTAAAAGTCAAGAGTTTTTTTGAAATTTAATGGTTAGGAAAAAAAGGTATGACAAAACAAGCCCTTATGAGAAGGACTTTGAAAAAAGATATAAATAAGAAGTTATCTAATCAACGAAGAATCGTA
>JAGAJB010000028.1 GCA_017626295.1 Clostridia bacterium
AGACACTTTTCCCTGTAACATCGTTAAAACTCTTGAAAGGAGAAAGCCTTCCTGCGAGTTTTGCCTTGTTACAGAAAAAATTGCCAAGTATTAAACTTCGCAGAACCTTAAATGCCCGAATTTGCGTGCATTTGGGATTTTCTTTGGCGAAGCAATACTGACGTATTACAAGACAAAAAAATTACAAAGGTGCGTGAATTCGGACATTTAAGGCATGTTTGGTTCGAATCCACTCACTCTAACCCATATATTTTTCGGAGGTGTCGAAAATAATCAGTCTCAGTATCAGTTCAGTATGGAGCAGTGTATGGCCTTATTTACTGGCAGTTTTCCTTTTCGGTGTTATTATCGCTATACACGAGTTCGGTCATTTTTTCTTTGCAAAACTTTTTAAAGTTAAAGTTAACGAGTTTGCTTTGGGAATGGGGCCGAAAATATTCAGCAAACAAAAAGGTGAAACCGCATACTCGTTGCGCCTTTTTCCCATTGGCGGTTTTGTCAGTATGGAAGGCGAGGATGAAGAAAGCGACGATGACGGCGCTTTTAATAAAAAACCTGCCTGGCAGAGATTTATAATTATCGCCGCAGGCGCAGTTCTTAATTTAATATTAGGTGTTGTGGTTGTTGCTATATGTCTTTCTTGCAGTGAACTTGTAGGCTCAAGAACTGTTCACAGTTTTATGGACGGTGCTACAAGTCAGCAAAGTGGCTTGCAAGCAGGGGATGAGATTGTAAAAATAAACGATACCCATATTTATTCAAGTAAAGGTATTGCATTTAATATGGTTCGCGATACCGATAATAAACTTGATATAACCGTAAAACGAAACGGTGAAAAAATTGAACTTAAAGACGTTGAGTTTAAACAGTTTGAGTTTGAGGGAAGAAAATATATTCAGCAGGATTTCAGTATTGTAGGTTACGAACCAAATTTCTTTAACGTTACTTCCAATGCATTTCTGGATTCCGCGTCCATTGTTCAGATGGTGCGCCTCAGCCTCGTTGACCTGGTTACAGGTAAGTACGGTATGAAAGAAGTTTCCGGTCCTGTGGGTACAATTTCCGCAATTGCCGAATCTACCGCAGAACCTGAGAATTTCAGTGATAAAATTCTTACTGCGCTTACTTTCCTTTCAATGATAACTATAAATGTCGGTGTGTTTAACCTTCTTCCCGTTCCCGCCCTTGACGGTGGCAGATTATTCTTCATTTTTATAGAAATGATAAGACGTAAACCCATACCCGCAAAAAAAGAGGGTCTTGTTCATACCGTTGGTTTAGTTCTCTTATTAGCGTTTATGTTAGTTGTTTCTATCAGTGATGTTATTAAATTATTTTAGGTGATTAAAATGATCAGACGTGCTTCAAGACAAGTTAAGGTAGGTAATATAAAAATCGGTGGCGATGCTCCTATTGCCATACAGTCAATGCTTAATGCTCCTGCATCTGATTTTGAGGGGAACTTGTGTCAACTCAAGGCATTAGAAGAGGCAGGTTGTGAAATCGTGCGTATGGCTGTTCCCGATACGGATGCTGTAAAAGTTTTAGGTAAACTTAAAGAGGAGTCCCGCGTTCCCCTTGTTGCCGATATTCACTTTGACTATAAACTCGCTTTAGAAAGCCTTGAAGCAGGTGTTGATAAAATCCGTATTAACCCCGGTAATATCGGCTCTGCGGAGCGTGTTGCCAAGGTTGCCGATGCTTGCGCTTTGAAGAGTGTTCCTATTCGTATCGGTGTAAATTCCGGCTCGGTTGAGAAAGATTTACTTGAAAAATTCGGCGGTGCTACACCCGAAGCAATGGTTGAAAGCGCGTTCAGACACGTTAAACTTCTTGAAGATTGCGGTTTTTATGACACCGTCATATCCATCAAATCTTCCGATGTTGAAAATATGGTGTCCGCGTACAGCCTTGTTGCCGAGCGTTGCGACTATCCGTTGCATTTAGGTGTTACCGAGGCAGGTACAGAGCGCAGTTCACTGGTTAAATCTTCAATTGGTATAGGCTCACTTCTTCTTAAAGGTATCGGTGATACCGTAAGAGTTTCCATTACCGATTCACCTGTTAAAGAGATTTATGCCGCACGTGATATTCTTAATGCAGTAAATCTCAGGGTTGAAACACCCAGAATAGTTGCTTGTCCTACTTGCGGAAGAACTAAAATTGACCTTGTTTCTTTAGCAAATCAAGTTGAAGAAGCAGTTAAAAATATCAAAAAGCCTGTTAAAATTGCCGTTATGGGTTGTGTTGTTAACGGACCCGGCGAAGCAAGAGAAGCGGATATAGGCATAGCAGGCGGTGACGGATGTGCAGTCCTTTTCAAAAAAGGCGAAATTTTAAGAAAGGTATCCGAAGAGGATATTGTCAAGGAATTACTTGACGAATTAGACAAAATATGAAGTTGTATAATTTCCCGGAAATATTCGGTGAATACATATCTACTGAGAAATATCGCAGTATGTTAAAGAACACTATGTTCACCGATTTACATATAAATAAAGAAGAGCAGTCATTGACTGCACTTCTTCATATTGATACGTTTGATAATATAATGTGTCTCAAAGCGGTTGCGGCGGAAGTTAAAAGTTCTCTCGCGCTTAAAAGGGTAGAGTTCGATTATGTTCTTCCCCCCGAGGCGTTAAAACTTGAATGTTTCCCGATGCTTTTAAGAGTTGTAAAAAAGAGTGTTCCGCAAACCAACGGCTTTCTTGACCAGATTGAAACAAAGTTTGTTGACGACGTTTTCACCGTTAAATTTTTAAAACACGGCAGAGATATTTGTGAAAACGCCAAGGCGGATAAATTCCTTGAAGATTATATTTTACAGCATTTTGAAAGAAAAATAACCGTTGTTTTCGAGGGTGAGGACAGTAATGTTGAGGATTTTTTAAGAAAACAACGTGAAATAGACAGGGCAAATCAGCCTGTAAAACCGCCCGAGGTTAACCCGAATTTTGATGATGTTCCTTTGGATTTTAATACTGTTCAGTCAATTTTCGGTAACTATAAATATGCAAAACCCAAGCCTATGTCGGAAGTTTCTTTTGACGACGGCGAAGTGCTTGTGTGGGGTGACGTATTTAAATACGAAAAACGCGAAACCAAAGACGGTAAACGCTACATAATTGAATTTAATATTACGGATAACACAGGGTCTTTCGGTTGTAAATTTTTTGACGTCAAAGAACAACTTGAATTCCTTGATTCAAAAATCAAAGACGGTATGACCGTAATCGTTCGCGGTCCGCTTATTTATGACGAATATAAAAAGGATTTTATAATTAAACCTAATTCAGTTGCATCTGTAACCAAGGTCGAGCCTGTTGATGATGAGGAAGAAAAACGTGTTGAACTTCACTTGCATACAAATATGTCTGCAATGGACGCAATGAGCAGTGCCAAATCTATCGTTAAAAAGGCGATGAAATGGGGGCATAAAGCCATTGCTATTACGGACCACGGTTGCGTACAGGCTTTCCCCGAGGCTTGTAATACCGCAAGGGGAAGCGGTTTTAAAATCATTTACGGTTGCGAATGTTACCTGGTGAACGACTATAACGAAGACGGCACAAAGAAATCACTTGAAGAAATTAAGGCGGACAGATACTATCACTGTATTTTACTTGTAAAAAACAAAACAGGTCTTAAAAATCTTTATAAACTGGTTTCTGCTTCCAATATTGATTATTTCCATAAAAAACCCCGAATGCCAAAGAGTCTGATTGCAGAAAGGCGAGAGGGTCTTATAATCGGCAGTGCCTGTTCCGAAGGTGAACTTTATAACGCTTTCCTTAAAGGCAAAAGCCACGAAGAATTAAAAGAAATTGCTGATTTCTATGATTATCTTGAAATTCAACCTGTGGGAAACAATGAATATATGATTTTAAGCCAGCGTGACGGCTGTGAGAACATAAATTCATTCGACGATATTCAGCGTATAAATAAGGCTATTATAACCCTCGGTGATGAATTAGGTAAGAAAACAGTTGCCACAGGTGACGTTCATTTCCTTAATAAAAACGATGCTAAATTCAGAGCAATTTTACAGGCGGGCCAAGGCTTCAGCGACGCTGATAATCAGCCCCCCTTGTATCTTAAAACAACTAAAGAAATGCTTGAAGATTTCGCATATCTCGGCGAAGAAACTGCAAGAGAGGTTGTTATTACAAACACTAATATTATTGCGGATATGATTGAGCCGGATATTCTTCCCATTCCCGACGGTACTTTTAACCCTGTTATTCCCGGTGCTGAGGAAGATTTAACTAAGCATTGTTGGGATAGGGCTAAGGAGTGGTACGGCGACCCTGTTCCCAAGGTTGTAGCAGACCGACTTGATAAAGAATTGAAATCTATTATTGAGAACGGTTTCGCAGGTCTTTATATGATTGCCCGACTTCTTGTTAAACACTCCGAAGAATGCGGATATTATGTAGGCTCGCGAGGTTCGGTCGGCTCATCATTTGTTGCTATAATGGCGGGTATTTCCGAGGTTAACCCCTTACAACCCCATTACCGTTGCCCTAATTGTAAACATTCTGAGTTTTTCTTACATAATGAAGTGGGCTCAGGTTTCGACTTACCGCCAAAAGAATGTCCCGAATGCGGAACAATGATGGTGCGCGACGGTCACGAAATTCCCTTTGAAACGTTCCTCGGTTTCTTTGGTGATAAATCACCCGATATCGACCTTAACTTTGCAGGTGAATATCAGGCACAGTCACACAGATATACGGAAGAACTTTTCGGTAAGGCATACGTTTTCAAAGCGGGTACAATTTCAGGTGTTGCCGATAAAACTGCCTACGGTTTCGTTAAAAAATATATAGAAGAACGCGGACTTACAATGACAAAGGCGGAAATCGACCGTCTTACAATAGGTTGTACAGGTGTTAAACGAACAACAGGTCAGCACCCCGGCGGTATGGTTGTTGTTCCCAATACCTACGAAGTCGAAGATTTCACACCTGTTCAAAGACCCGCTGACGACGCTACCAAAGATATTATCACAACACACTTCGACTTTAACTCAATGCATGATACATTGCTTAAACTCGACGAACTCGGCCATGATGTTCCCACAATTTACAAGCATCTGACCGATTTAACAGGCATAGATGTTCTTGATATTGATATAAGTGACCGCAAACTTTACGAACTTTGTACTTCTCCGGAGCCTTTGGGTATTACTGAAGAAGAGTTGGGATGGCCCACAGGTACGTTATCTATTCCCGAAATGGGTACGGACTTTACTAAAGGAATGCTTCTTGAAGCAAGACCGCAGACCTTTGCCGACCTTATACAGATTGCAGGTCTTTCTCACGGTACAGCCGTGTGGCTCGGTAATGCACAGGACCTTATCAGAGACGGTGTTTGTACTATTTCCGAAGTTATCGGTACCCGTGACAGTATTATGGTTTATCTTCTTCATAAAGGTCTTGAGCCGAAACACGCTTTCGATATTATGGAAGATGTCCGTAAAAAGAACAAGCAACTTAAACCCGAACAGGAAGCAATGATGCGTGAACACGGTGTTCCCGAATGGTATATTGATTCTTGTAAAAAAATTCAGTATATGTTCCCGAAAGCACACGCGGCCGCATATATTATCGCTTCACTTCGTCTTGCTTGGTTTAAGATTTATAAACCGCTTGAATATTATTGTGCATATCTCACCGTTCGCGGTGATGACGTTGATGCAGAAACAATGTCCAAGGGTAAAGAAGCGGTAAAAACGCTTTTACAGATGATAAGAGCAAAAGGCAAAGAAGCCTCTGCCGCCGAAAAATCCAAAGAAACAATTATGATGATTGTTTACGAAGCAATGGTCCGCGGTATTGAATTTTTACCCATTGATATTTATACGTCAACTGCAAGTTCGTATGAACCCGAGGACGGAAAAATCCGTATGCCTTTCGCCGCACTTGCAGGTGTAGGTGAGGCGGCTGCGGAACAATTGGCAAACGCAAGAAACGACGGTGGCGCAGAATTTTCATCAATAGAAGATTTTGAAATCCGTTCGGGTGCAGGTAAATCAACCGTTGCATTGCTTAAATCCTGCGGTGCATTCGGTGACCTTCCCGACAGTGACCAGATGTCGTTATTTTAATTATTACATATATTAGGAGTAATTGTTATGAAAAAATCAACTAAAGCAGTTTTAGCGGGTTTAGGTGTTGCGGCTGCAACAGGCGTAGGTGTCAGTATGGTAAGAGCCGCTACAACCTATAAAGCCGAACCTGTTAAAGAATCCGAGAAACTCCCTCCCGAAAACGTAGACCTTGACAGGTACATTGACCATCTTTCAAAGGCTATTCAGATTCCCACAATTTGCAATAAGGACGAAAGTCTTGTTGACTGGTCAAAATTCGATGAATTCCACGCTTTCCTTAAAGAAGCATATCCGCTTATACACGAAAAACTTGATGTTCAGGTTATTTCTACACGTAGCCTTATGTACCATTGGAAGAGCGAACACCCCGAAAAAGAGCCTATCGCATTACTTGCTCATCAGGACGTTGTTCCCGTAACACCCGGTACTGAAGATGATTGGGAACACGCACCCTTTGGCGGTGAAGTTGCCGACGGTTTTGTGTGGGGCAGAGGAGCGCTTGACATTAAAAACCACCTTATCGGCGTTATGGAAGCGGTTGAAACACTTCTTGAAGAAGGCTATGTTCCCGAAAGAGATGTTTACCTCTGCTTCGGTCATAATGAAGAAGTTATGGCAGAAGGTGACGCTTGCGGTGCAACCTGTATGATGAAATGGTTCAAAGAACGCGGTATCAAACTTGACAGCGTTATTGACGAAGGCGGTGCAATTCTTTCCGTTAAAGTTGACAAAGTCATTGACGGTCACCTTGCAGGTGTTGGTATTGCCGAAAAAGGCCACGTTGACTTTGAAATTTCCGTTAATGCTAAGGGCGGACATTCTTCACAACCGCCTAAACACAGCGCATTAGGTCAACTTTCAAAAATCGTTTGTAACCTTGAAAATCATCAGTTTAAAGCAGAGTTGACACCTCAACTTACATCTCTCTTTAATGAAATCGGTAAAAATACTACATATCCTGTAAGATGCGTTGCAAGTAATCTTCCCATACTTAAACCCCTTATTACAAAGGTATGCTCTAACATTCCGCCTGTCGCTTCTATGATGCGTACTACTACCGCCGTTACTATGGCAAACGGCAGCCCTGCACCCAATGTTCTTCCTCAGAAGGCATCTGTTGGTGCAAACTTCCGTATTATGCCCGGTCAGACAGTTGAAGACGTTGAAGCACATATCAAAAAATATGCAGGACCTAAAGCGGAAGTTAAACTTCTTGCAGGTAAAAATCCCTCAAAGATTTCTCCCACAGATTCAAGAGCGTTTAATGTAATTTCTGAAATCTGTAAATCAATGGACCCAAAAGCAATTGTTGCACCTTATCTTGTTATGGGTGGCACAGATGCCCGTCAGTATGAAGATGTGTGCGATAATATCTACCGCTATTCACCGTTCCTTATGACAACAGGACTTCTTCTCACAACCCACGGAACTAACGAAAGAATTCCCGTAAGTTCACTCGAAGACGGCGTAGCATTCTTCAAGAGATACATCCGCGCACTTACTAAAGATTGATAATATATAAAAAATCCTGCCAAAAAATTGGCAGGATTTTTATTTTGTGTAAGGACTATAAAAAAGATATTTTCGGCCGTTTTGCGTATGACTTCGAACTCTCACAAAATATCTTGAGCTTTCTAATTTAGTGTGTGGTGGTGAGCCACCGTCAGTCGATCAGTGGCTGTACCACCTTGAGACCGCCTACAAAAATCACCGTGATCTGTTCTTTGGAATCTACCGTTATGCATTCGAGCAGTTGTCTTACGATCTGCTCATCGTATTCCATCGGGCGGTTTTTCAGTCCGTCCAGGATGGTGTATATATCGTCGAGTCGGGTTTTGGTTTGCTCTCTTTTGAGCTGACCGTCTTGGATGGCGGCGAGCTGCTGTTGCAGTGCGACCTTTTCATCCATGAGCCGTTTGGCTTTTTCTTCATCGAAGGCATCCACCGTTTCGGTGGATATTTTTGATAGCATTGCTTTGAATTCTGCATCGATCTCTGCGATTCGGATTTGCAGTTCCATGCTGTTGTCCTCGGTCGGCTCGTTTTCCAAGGCCATACCGATGTGTACTTTCAGAGTCTGCAGCACACCGAGGTTTTGCTGTGCCGTTTCCATGATGGCTCTCATGACGGCTCGTTGCAGGATGCTTTCCTCTACAGTCGGTGAGTTGTGGCAGTATTTCTTGCCGAAGTCAAGCCGATTGATACATCTCCACACAATCTTCTTTTGCCCTTTTACCGTCCATGTGCATCTGCGGTACGGTGTCTTGCATTCTCCGCAGACGAGCAGTTCGGTCATGGCGTATTTGCTTGAGTATTTGCCTTGCTCGGTTTTCGTGCCGACCTTTTTGGTCTTGGGCTTTCCGGCACGTCTTGCGAGTTCCTCTTGGACTCTGCCGAAGGTGACTGCATCGATGATGGCAGGATGGTTGTTCTCGATGTAGTATTTCGGGCGCTCGCCGTTGTTGACCATGACCTTTTTGGATAAGCAGTCTTTGATGTAGGTCTTGTTGATGACCGCATCGCCCTTGTATTTCTCATTGGAGAGGATGGACTGGATTGTGGTCATCGACCATACTGCTTTTCCTTTGGGGCTTGGGATTTGCATATCTTCGAGCTTTTGGGCGATACCGCCGAGGCTGTCGCCTGCGAGGAAGCGTTCATATATAAATCTTACGGTTTCCGCTTCTTCGGGATCGATTTCGGGTTTGCCGTCAGCTCCTTTTCGATAGCCGAGGAAGTTCTTGTAGTGGAAC
>JAGAJB010000029.1 GCA_017626295.1 Clostridia bacterium
AGAGCAGAGGACTGAAAATCCTCGTGTCGTTGGTTCGATTCCGACCGGAGGCACCACGGGTAACTTTGTTACCCGTAATATGCGGATGTAGCTCATCTGGTAGAGCGCCACCTTGCCAAGGTGGAGGTAGCGAGTTCGAGCCTCGTCATCCGCTCCAATGTAAGCCCAAGAATTTTTCTTGGGTTTTTTGTTATATTCGGGGGGAGTTTTATGAAAGTAATGACATTCAATATCCAACATTGTCTTGATTATAAGAAGAACAAAATCAATATTCCCTTGTTCGTTGATACCATAAAACAATGCGGTGCGGATATTTGCGGTTTAAATGAAGTGAGAGGGAAAGGTCACCTTTTCGGTTACACAGACCAAACAAACGCTTTAGGCGATGGACTATCTTTTAACAGATATTTTGCTGAAGCTATAAAAGTTAACGGCAGAGGTCCCTACGGCAATGCTGTTGTTTCGCGTTATCCTTTGAAATCTGCCGAAACAGTAAAAATTCCCGACCCCGACGACAAAAATGCTGACGGCAGTTTTGAAACCCGTTGCGTTTTGAAGTCAATTGTTGATGTAGAGGGTAAAGAAGTTTGCGTACTTGTTTGTCATATGGGTCTTGAAAACAGCGAAAGGGTTAACGCGGTTGCTTCATTATGTAAAATAATTGATGAAATCAAAACACCGCTTATTTTAATGGGGGATTTTAATACAACCCCCGATAACGAAGTTTTAAAACCTCTGTACCAAAGATTAAATGATACGGATTTAATGGCAGATAAAAAAGGTGCATTCACATATCCGTCCTATAATCCCGAAAAGAAAATTGACTACATTTTTTATAGAGGTTTGACTTGTAAAAACGTTATAACAGTTTCAGAAATTGTATCTGACCATTTTCCGATAATTGCGGAATTTTATTTATAAATAATCGGTTTTTTACCATACTTGCAATAACCGTGTATATATGCTATATTTTAGTTGTAAATCAGATTTATTGGAGGTATCGGTATGAAAGAAAAGTTAAAAAGACATTGGCAGAAACTTGCTGTCGGAGTGCTTACAATTTTACTTGTTTTTGCTTCCTTGCAAATTTATGATTTATCAGAAAACATTAAAAACTTAAAAACTTATTATTCAAACCAGTACAATAGTTTAAATGAAAATATAAATGAAATTTATAATAATGTTGATGAGAAACTTAAAGAACAAGCAAGTCTTTTGTCTTTAGTAAATTGTGAATACGGCGAGTTTAACAGTGAAACCAATAAAGTGCCCGTTACTTTGAAAGTGATACCTAAAGTTATAACAGATGATATGGAGTTATCAACACAAATTGGGGAAAATTCTGTTAATTTTCTGCGCAAAGGCAATGAGTTTATTGCTGAATGTGACGTTGATATTTTTGCTTTCGGTGAAGATTATCCTATGCTTAACATAAAAGCAGGTAATGAAATCAAAACTGAGTTACTTGAGGGTGTGGAAGTATATAATCTGAGATACAACTATATTCCCACTGTTTACTCTTCCTGTAGTATATCAACCGGTTTTTCTGAGGGTAAATTAAAACTTGACGGTTCTTATGATGTCTGGCTTGAATCTCCTGACGGTGACAGTGATATAGATTTTAATAAAATGTATATTATATTTGAGTTGAACGGAAAAGAAATTCAACGAACTGAGGTTAAAGACAGTCTCAGCGAAAATTCATATTACGGTTCCGTTAATCAAACACTGAAATTTGAAAAAGGCGACGTTCTTTCCTTGTACGCGTTGGTAGAAGATATTGACGGTTATACAATTAAGAGAGAAATTACCGAATATTCACTAAGCGATGATGAGTTCGTTGAAGAACTTTATTCAAGTGAAGGCGGAGAAGTTATCACTAAAAACGGAAAAGTTTTATATCAACAATAATTTAAAAAGCATTGGGAGCCTGAACTCTCAATGCTTTTCTTTTTTCAAATATATATGCCTCGGCAGACCGTTGATATAAATGGGGGTTAACTCCGCCTGTATCAGCGGTCTTGCGTATTGGTGAAAAATCGGTAACATATCGGTATAATCAGTGTTTATCCATTCGAGAGGGATTTTCTTTTCAAAGTTTGCGACCTTGTGAATGTCGTGGGCTTCTGTTGTGCATTGGTAAGGGTCGTTTGAAATGCGTTTTAACGCTATCATTTCACCTGTGTGACCTTCAAATGCCGCTTTAGTTGCCGCACCGCCCACCTGATAGGCTTCGGTAATATCCGTTCTGCTTGTTACGTGGCCTGCACAACGTTGAAGTGTGGAAAGTTCAATTGAGCGCGATTTTACACCAAGTTTTTTCATTATCTGATTACTCAAATATCTTGCAGTTCCCGTAAGATTTTTGTGTCCGAATGCGTCTACAAAACGCGCATCGTCAGAAAGTTCGCAGACATATCTGCCGTCAGTCAGTTTAATTCCTTCCGAAACGGCTATAACAATATTGGTTTTATTTTTTAACATTTTTTCGGTTTTTACTATGAAATTATCAATATCAAAGGGAACTTCGGGAAGGCAAAGCATATCCACACCCTCGCAGTCCTCGGATTTTGCCATTGAAGCCGCCGCTGTCAGCCAGCCTGAGTTTCTACCCATAACCTCAACAACAGTCACATATGGCGTGCCGTAAACAGTAGCATCCCGCACAATTTCTTTCATAACAACCCCTATATATTTCGCCGCTGAGCCGTAACCGGGTGTGTGGTCGGTAATCATTAAATCGTTGTCAATGGTTTTAGGAACACCCATAAATTTAATGTTGCTGTTAATCTGTTTGGCGTAATCGGAGAGTTTGCATATTGTGTCCATACTGTCGTTACCGCCGATATAAAAGAACCATTCAATATCTAACTCTTTGAGTATTTTGAAAATCTTTTCATATATCATACTGTCCGAATCAAGTGACGGTAATTTATATCTGCAAGAACCTAAATAAGCAGAGGGTGTGCGTTTCAGAAGTTCAATTTCAAGATTAGAGGGAAACGATTTTGATAAATCTACAATGTTTTTGTCCAGTAACCCCGGTATGCCGTTGCACATTCCGTAAATATTATCTGCACCGCGCATCTGACAGGCTTGAAAAACGCCTGCAAGACTTGAGTTTATAACAGAAGTAGGACCGCCGCTTTGCCCGACTATTGCATTTTTAGCCATAATAACACCGCTTTATTTAAATATTATTTTTAGTATGTGCTTTTTTATTGTGATAATCATATATTTTCAAATATTGAGTTATCGTAAGATGTATGATACTATATAAAAAACATCAAAGCGGTGATACTATGAGCGTTAAAACCGATATTTTTATAAATGACAGGGCAGACCCTTTTGTAACAAAAGGGAGTGACGGTTGGTATTATTTTACCGCGTCCTATCCAATGTACGGCAAAAATGATGCAGAAGGGTACGACAGAGCTATTCTGCGCAGGGCAAGGACAATTGACGGCCTGAAAAATGCAGAAGAAAAAACAATATGGGATGAGAAAGATTCTGAAACTTCTTTCAGATTTATATGGGCGCCCGAAATACACGAAATTAACGGCAAATGGTATGTCCTTTTTGCCGCAAGCGGAAGCGAAAACAACGTTTGGGATATAGATTGCCACATTATTATGTGCGATGGTAATGACCCTTATAATGATAAATGGATTGACAAAGGTAAATTTGAAGCCTGTGATGGCGATGAATTTTCATTCCGTGGTTTTTCCCTTGATATGACACATTTTGAGTGTAACGGCAAACAGTATGTAGCCTGGGCGCAAAACGGCGGTAATTCCAATGTTTACCTTGCAACAGTTGCCCCCGAAAACCCTTGGAAAACTACTTGTAAAGCGATGCTTTTAACAAAACCCGAATATGAATGGGAAAAAGTTAATATCCCTGTAAATGAGGGTCCTGCCGTAATGATACACGGCGGTAAAGTTTTTCTTACTTTTTCTGCGTCGGCAACAGGTCCCGAATACTGTATAGGTCTGATGTATGCGGATGAAAAAGCAGACCTTTTGGATATAAATAATTGGACAAAACTTTCAAAACCTCTATTAACATCTGAATACCTTACAGATGAATACGGACCGGGTCACAATTCATTCGTTAAAGATGAAAACGGTGAGTGGGTGTTTGTTTATCATTCAAGGGATGAAAAATGTTATAAGGGTGAGTGCGGATACGGTGACCAAGACCCTCTTTATGACCCTTGCCGAAGTGCAAGAAAACGAAAAGTTTTGTGGGATGAAAACGGTTTTCCAATATTGAACGGATAATAAAAATGCTACTGCACGAAAATGCAGTAGCATTTAATTTATTTATCAAACAAGTTTCATAAACATTTCAAGTATTCTCTTTGTACAAAGTTCAAGGTCTGCCCGTGTAAGTTCACCTTTGTCGTATGCTGCTTTAAGGTCTTCGGGGTAACCGCAGTGCATTTTCATATCGTTGCCGGCCTTAACCTCTTTTACAGGGTCATTTTTAACACCCCAGTCGGTAACTACCATACCTTTGTAGCCCCATTCATCACGAAGAATACCCGTAAGAAGTTCGTAACTTTCGGATGTGTGCTGACCGTTAATGAGGTTGTATGATGACATAACTGTCCAGGGGTCGCCCTCTTTGACTGCGATTTCAAAACCTTTAAGGTAGATTTCGCGAAGCGCTCTTTCGGAAATTCTGGAATCACTTGCGAAACGGTTTGCTTCCTTGTTGTTGCAAGCAAAGTGTTTAATTGAAACTGCAACCTTTTGTGACTGAACACCCCTTGTAACTGCAGCAGCCATTTTTCCTGCTATAACAGGATCTTCGGAGTAGTATTCAAAGTTTCTGCCGCAAAGAGGGTCGCGGTGAATGTTAAGCGCAGGGGAGAGCCATACACCGAGATTGTTCTCTCTTATTTCAGCGCCTCCGCCTTTACCTACTTCGTAAGCAATTTCAGGGTTCCATGAGCAAGCAAGAAGTGTGGCACAGGGCCAGGCGGTTGTGGGGATACCTGTTTCAACGTTGAGTCTTAAACCTGCGGGGCCGTCTGCGGTAGGCACTGCAGGAATTGCGAGCCTTTCAATACCGCCGAAGCAACCTGTGTTGCAAACACCTGTGGGCGCCTGACCGCCTACAATGTACATAAGTTCATCAAGAGTGAACTGTGCAACAAATTCATCTAAAGTAATGTCTTCATTAACTTTATCAAATTTTACAAGTTCGTCGGGTGCTTTTGCGCCTGTGGGTTCATTTATACCGTAAAGATAATTTTCTTCGCCTGTGGGAAGTTCCTCGTAACTGCCGTCTGCGAGCATACGCTTTTTGAGTTTGAAGGGTTTGCACCAATCAGAAAGTTGCTCTGTAACGGTATCTTCTGCTACTTCGTAATCAAAACTCAGTTTTTCAACATCTCTTACAGATGTACCGAGATAGAAGTTATATGTACCTTTTTCGAGGATGAATGCTGATTTCTGTATTTTTCCAAGGTCATCAAAACTTGCCATATCCTTAACTGCGAAACTTAAAACAATTGTTTCACTTTCGCCGGGTGCAAGAAGTTTTGTTTTCTTGAATGCGGCAAGTTCTTTTGAAGGTTTTCCGAGTTTACCCTGTGGTGCGCTGTAATAAAGTTCAACAACTTCTTTACCTGCAACGTCGCCTGTATTTTTCACATCAACTACTGCAACAATTTTGCCTTCACTTTCAAGACAAACTTTACCCGACATTTCAAAACTTGTGTAAGAAAGACCGAAACCGAAGGGGAAACGAACGTAATCCTTTGCACCGGGAACAGTTTCAAAATAACGATAACCAACATAAATGTCGTCGGAGTAATCAACGTGGTCAAAACATTCCCCAAAATCGTCTTTACAAGGGTAGTAATCGTATGACTTTGCAATAGTATCAACAAGTTTACCCGAGGGAGTAACGTCACCGCAAAGTAAATCTGCAATAGCGGAGCCGCCTTCCATACCGCCTTGCCAACCGAATAAAATACCCTGAACGTTTTCTTTTTCAGCAAAGTATTCGCAGTCGATAGTAGCACCGGAGTTTATTACGATAATAACTTTTTTGAAAAGCACGCTTGTTTTATCAATAAGGTCTTTTTCAAGGTCCGAAAGGTAATAGTCACCGTCCTGAGGTCTGCGGTCAACACCCTCAGCGGAAAAACGGCTTAAAGTGATAATGGCAGTGTCAGCCCACTCGGATGCCGATTTAATAAGTTCATCGGGAACTTTTGCCTCTGTAACGTGCATTTTTGCAAAAGTATCGTAGGTCATATCGTCACGCTTGGTGCAAAATTCCATAGCGTTAACAACGTCCCAGATAGCGTTAATCTGGTCTTGAGTAAGAACGTTAACACTCTCTTTTTCAACATAGTCTTTGTAAAAATCAACAAGGGGCATATAAATCTGAACTTTGCCGTCCTGTTCTTTTGCCTTGAAACCTTCAAAAATATTACGGATATAGGGGCAGTTAACGTCACCGCTGCCGCCACCGCCTTTTATGTATTCGATAGTTGCCTTGCCGAAAAGTGCAATCTTTTCACCTTTTTTTAGCGGTAAAGCGTTATTTTCATTTTTTAAAAGCACCATACCCTCTGTTGCCGCTTTTTTTGAAAGAGCAATATGTCGGGGAGAAGCGGTAACACATCTGCCGTCCTCACCCAAAGGTATACAGGGTTGGTATCTGAATCTTGCGTATTTGTCCATAAATTTTCCACCTGACATTATAAAATTAGTTGGAAATATTATATATCTTTAATCGGATAACTTCAAGTATTATAAATCAAATAAAAAAGTAAATTTACTTGTTGAATATCAGTTATTTTTATGGTAGATTATTATGGTTAATTAAAACTGTGATTAAACGAGGAAGTAATTTTCTATGTCTAAACTTGCAAGTAAAAAAGATATTAACTTTTTAACATTACTTTGTGCCGCAGTTTATTTTGTAAGTTATGTTTCCAGAATAAACTTAGGTGCAGTTCTTGTTGAAGTAGTAAACAGCGGTTTTGCCGATAAAAAAATAGCCGCCTTGGCTCTTACGGTGTGCTCGGTTACATACGGTGCAGGACAACTTATAAGCGGTTATCTCGGTGATAAATTTAAACCTCAGAACATTATTTTTATCGGCTTTTTTATCACCGCCACTATGAATATTTTTGTGGGAACATTAAGTCAAGGCGCTCTTTTGGTCGGTATCTGGGCGGTTAACGGCTTTGCACAGGCTCTTATGTGGCCGCCACTTGTTAAAATACTTTCTGCGCGACTTGATGACGAAGCCTATAAAAAGGCGTGTGTAAAGGTAAGTTGGGGCAGTTCTTTCGGTACTATTGCCGTGTATCTTTTAGCACCTGTTATAATAAAATTCTTTACCGTTCGTACGGTGTTTATTATAAGCGGTGCGCTTGCGGTTGTTATGGCGTTTATTTGGAAATGCGTTTTCGAAAGATACAAACCCTTTAGTTCCGTTGAAAAAACGGAAGTTAAAGAAAAGGTTACCAAAACAACAGGGGATGCACCCAAATTCAATGCCTTTGCAATTACGTTGTTACTTTCCATAATGCTTGCAATTGTTCTTCAGGGCGCTTTAAGGGATGGTGTTACAAACTGGACACCGTCATATATTTCGGATATGTTCAATCTTGACAGTTCCGTATCAATTCTTACAGGCGTGATTTTACCCATATTCAGCGTTATCAGTTTTACCGTAACTTCTTTTATAAACAGAAAACTTATTAAAAATGAGATTCTCTGTTCAGCGGCAGTTTTCTCTGTGGGTGCGGTTTCTGCACTTTTACTTGTGCTTATCGGTAATAAGAGTGTTATTGTTTCACTTCTTTTGTTAGCACTTCTTGTTGGTTGTATGCACGGTGTAAACCTTATACTTGTGTGTATGATTCCCGCACATTTTGCCAAATACGGCAAAGTATCTTTCGTTTCGGGATTCATAAATTCCTCTACATACGTGGGTGCCGCAATTTCTACATACGGTATTGCAGTTTTTACGGATGCTTTCGGTTGGGTAAAAACAATCGGACTTTGGTCTGTAATCGCCTTTGCAGGTGCGTTGACTTGTCTGATGCTGGGTAAAAAATGGAGTAAATTTAAAGTAGTGTGATGTTTAATATAACTTTTAAACTTTGATAAAATTTTAACTTGACATAACGCTGTAATTTCTTTATTATATAGTAGAACATTTATGTAATGTATTATATGTTTAAAAAGTGGAGAAGGAAGTGTTTTAATGAATCCTCAGTATGAAGCATTGTTTACTCCTTGGAAGATAGGCAATGTTGAAATCAAAAACCGTATAGTTATGTGTCCTATGGGCGGTACATCTTTATTCGGTTGGTTTGAACTCGGCGGTTGTCATTTTGATAAGGAAGCAGCAAAGCTTTTCTTGGAAAGAGCTAACAACAACGTTGGTCTTATCATTCCCGGTATTGCTCCTTTGCGCGATACTTTCTGGGGCAAATGGCTTTGGCAGAATCCGAAGATGTTTGAAGACCTTAAAGAATTTATGGATGAAATCCATAAAACAGGTGCAAAGTTATTTATTCAGCTTACAGCAGGTATGGGCCGTTCCTGGGCTATAACAGAGCTTATAGCACCTCTTCATAAGAATAAATTTACCCGTGCACTTATTAAACCCATTATTGACACATCACACGAATTGGCTTCTCCCAGTCCTCAAAAGTCTCGTTGGGCTCACGATATTGAGTGTCCCGAAATGACAGTTGAACAGATTCACGAAATTATCGAAGCATTTGCAAAGACAGCAAAACTTTGCCGTGACGCAGGTGTTGACGGGGTTGAAGTTCACGCTGTTCACGAAGGTTACCTTCTTGACCAGTTTGCTATTGAATACTTTAATAAGCGTACCGATGAATACGGCGGAAACTTTGAAAACAGATACCGTTTTGCAGTAGACGTTGTTAAAGCAATTAAAGCGGCTTGCGGTGAGGATTTCCCTGTTTCACTTCGTTACTCTGTTGAGTCAAAAATGAAAGATTTCTGCTACGGCGCAATGCCCGGCGAAGAATATACAGAAGTTGGCCGTGCAATGCCCGAATCCGAAAAGGCAGCAAAATACCTTCAGGATGCAGGTTACGATATGCTTAATGCAGATAACGGTACATACGACTCTTGGTATTGGGCACATCCGCCTATGTATATGCCTCAGAACTGTAACCTTGATGACGTTGCACACATTAAAGAGTTCGTTGATATTCCTGTTGTTTGTGCAGGCCGTATGGAACCCGATGTAGGTGCTAAGGCTGTTGCTGAGGGTAAAATCGACGGTGTGGGTGTTGCTCGTCAGTTCCTTGTTGACCCCGAATGGATTACAAAGATTATTGAGGACAGATTAGAGGATATTAAACCCTGTATCTGCTGTCACGCAGGTTGTTTCAACTTCTCATCATCAAAGGGTCATGCTAATACTCAGGACCTTTTTGACACAATGGGTCTTTCACGTTGCGCTCTTAACCCCAAAACAATGCAGTCTAAGAAATATAAAATCATACCTGCTAAGAAGAGCAAGAAAATTGCTGTTATCGGTGGCGGTATCGGTGGTATGGAAACTGCTATCGTTTGTGCTAAACGCGGTCACAAAGTTGACCTTTACGAAAAGAGTGACAAACTCGGCGGTGTATTTATAGCGGCGGCTGCTCCTTCCTACAAAGAAAAGGACCGTGACCTTATTGCTTGGTATAACCGCGAAATTATGAAATATGATGCAATTACCGTTCATATGAACACAGAGGTAAAGGACATCGCAACTCTTGGTGCTGATGAAGTTATCGTAGCAACAGGTTCAGTTGCTAATAAGATTCCTGTTAAGGGTGCAGATAAGGCTATTGAAGCAGTTGACTTCCTTTTAGGTAACAAGACAGTAGGCGACAATGTTGTTGTTGTGGGCGGCGGTCTTACAGGTTGTGAAATTGCTTATGAACTTTATCTCCGGGGCAAAAATCCCACTATTGTTGAAATGCAGGATGACCTTATTACCACTCCCGGTGTTGCTCTTGCTAACACAAGTTTCCTTCGCGACTTCTTCAAGACAAACAAAGTTCCTGTTTACCTTGAAACAAAAACAACAGAAATACGTGATGACGGCGTAACAATCGCAACTAAAGACGGCAAAACACAGGATATTCCTGCTGACAACGTTATTCTTTCAGTTGGCTATAAACCTGCTCCTGTTGCTGAGAAGTCAAAACACGTTCACATCGTTGGTGATGCTTTCAAAGTCGGCAACCTTCGTACTGTTATCTGGCAGGCTTGGGATGTTGCAATGAAACTGTAATTTTTTGAATATTTCAAAAGTTCATTGAATAATACATAAAAAACAAGAACTACAAGTTTACCGCTTTGGTTGGACTTGTAGTTCTTTTGTATTTGTTGTTTTTCCGTTAAATATTATTTATCAACGGAATCAAGATATTTAACAACGTATTCCTGTAAAAGAGTTTCGGCATACGCCATATTTTCGGGGTCTAAATCTAAGCCGTGACCCGAGTTGGGATAAGCATTTAAAACGTGTTCAATTCCGTATTCAGTCAATTTTGCATCTAAATCAACAGCATTTCTGTAAGGAACAATATCATCAATCATACCGTGATTTATTACTGTAGGAACTGTGTTTTCGTTTACGTAATATATGGGTGAAACGAATTTCAGTGCTTCCTTTGCTTCGGCTCTTGTAGCGTATGTATGCTTATAGCCACATGCCCAACCGAGAATCTGGGCGACAGTTTCCTGGTCACCAATACCGTTGTTTTTCTGTAAATCTTCGTTGTAGTAATAATATTCATCGGTTAAATCCGTAGGACCGCAATCGCTGACTACTGCCGCAGGCGGTATTGCCGATGTTTCTGCTCTTGAGTACGCATAATGAAGTGCCAGATGTCCGCCGGCTGAACCACCTGTAGAAAGGAAACCGGTTATTTCAACACCGTGAGAATCGCCGATTTCTTTTATTAAAGCAACGGCTTGTTCTATATCGTCCATAATATCATCAAGGTTAACTGTGTCGCAAATGTAACGGTAGTTAACTGCGGCTGCTGCATAACCTTTTGAGGCAAATTCTTCAAGTCTTCCTCTGTATCCCTCTTTGCTGCCGCCTATCCAGGCACCGCCGTGTATCATAAGAACCAGACCGACGGCTTTTTTATCCTTTGGAATATATAAGTCAAGGATGTGTCTTTCGTGACTGCCGTATTTTGTGTTGAAGTAAACGTAGTTATCTTCTGCGGAAACACTGTACGCGTATTCCAAATCCCAGGCATCCATATATCCGTCACCGTTGAAATCACAAGAGTACAAAGGACCCTTGCCGACGAAATAATTGTTTGTAATCGTTTCCTTTATTTTTTCGGTATCAGAATCGGTGCATATTCCGTCACCGTCAAAGTCACCGGGTAAATATATGGGAACGGAGTATTGGTCAAAATACATTCTGTATACGAGGGATACATCAAGAACGTCTACAATCCAGTCACCGTTAATATCCCCACGCAAAAAGGCGATTCTGTCGGGAATATCGTCAACGGTATTTTCTTCGCTTAGTGCAACGTTAACAAAAATCTGGTAATCGTGTTCATCAACTAAAGTATCATCATTAACGTCGCCGAGGCTTGCCATTGAATAACCTGTATCGGATGTATATTTAGCAACTGCATATAATTCTCTGCCCGAAACACAAGGGAGTGTATTAACAACATTACCTTTTTGTCCCCAGGTTTGAACTGTGTTGGCGGCTTGCAATAAATATGCAACCTCTCCGCTGTAAAATTGATTTGCTTCTTTAGGAGTTGTAACGTTGGCGGTGTCCGAAGTGGTAGAATTTCTTCCTGCACCTATACCGTTTTGGGCTGAACTGCCTGCTGTAGCACAACCGTTTATGTAAAAGCAATTTGAAACAGTATCGCCGTTTGCACCGCATACAGCACCAACGTAATAGGCAGGGTTAAAAGAACTGCTTGAAGTACCTGTTATTTTACCTACGTTATAGCAGTTAGAAATTGTGCCCTCGTTGTTACCTGCTATACCGCCTGTATAACGGGAACAATTCACTGCGCTGTTTGAATAGCAGTTTGTTATTGTGCCTTCGTTTTGCCCTGCAATACTGCCTGTATATCTTCCGCCGGCAAAATAAGAGTTAATAACACCCACGTTTTTAATAGTACCTGTACTGTTATATCCGAACAAACCAATATATCTGTCAGAGGTGCTTGAATATAAGCCGTTTACGGTATAGCCTTTGCCGTCAAAAGAGCCTGTGAATTTTTCTCCTTTATAAGTACCTATTACACTGATTTCACCGCTTGCAATGGGTGTCCAGGAACGGAATGAACCGCTTTGAAGGTTACCGCCACCGTCAATAACACCACTATTAACAATAATATCAGCAGAAAGTTCTGCCTTAGCATCGGTTGTTCCGCTGTTTACAAGGTTCGCAAACCAATAAAGTTTACCCGCGTTTGATATATTGTACGTACCGTTTGCGTTAAGCCTTGCGGGTTGATAATGGTTTGAATCTGCAGAACAAAAACCGTTGGAATAAGTGCCGGTGCAACCGCTTTCTTTACAATTATCCTTGGTGGCTACAAGGCTGGGACGAGTACTCCAATAATAATCGGGGCCTATTTCACGGGCAAGCCACGACCTTGTTACCTTAACAAAATAGAAATCGGGGGATTTCTGGTATCCGTAAGTTCCTGTTGCCTGGTCGTAACCGAAAACCGTTATAAGTTTTGCGTTACCGCAAAGACTTTCTTCAAAATATGCCGTGCAGGTTGCAACATCATCGTAATGAGCGTAGCCCTCTGCATTAACGTATTCATTTCTGCCGCGTTCGGCAAGTTGTTCTTCCAATACGTCAAGGTCGTACGGACAGGTTTTGGGACTCATAGTCCAACCCGGTGTACAATAATCGTTTATACACACGTATGTAGGTGGGAAAACAGTTGTGCAACCGTCAAGTGAGGTTGATATTGATACAATGTGAGAGAATATTTTGCTTTTCTCAACACCTGCATCGTAAAACATCTTGCAGGTGAACTCTATATAATCCGCAAGAACTCCGTAAAGTAACTCCTTTTTTAACTCGTCAACATTCATCATACGCTCATCAGCTCTTTTTTCAGAGAGACCTCGTCATAACCCATATTGTGAAGTGCGTGCATACCGTACTGGGCTTTCTCAAACTCTTGCAGAGAAGCGTATGTATCGTTTGAATAATCGGGAATCTGTGTTTCCCAACCTGTATTTATACCTGCAAGAAGATAACCTTTACCCTCTGCTTTAAGACGGTTGTAATTTTCCATCAAAGGCTTAATAAATCCTTCGGTTACCTGTTTTTCATACCAAGCGAGATATTTTTCGGAATTGTAGCAGGGGAAACCGCCGGGTGTTGCAAAGGGAACGCCACTCCAGTTACAATGCCATCTGGGGAGCATACCGTAACTTTGACCGCCCCATTCTTCGCCTTCAGAGGGGAATGCAATCCATTCGCACATTTCCGGGTCATTATAAAACTTACTGCCGTTTTCATCGGTAGTTGCACCGCTACCGAATTCCTGCGAATAGTTAGTGCAATCATCCATCTGGAAAAATACGGGGACATTATATTTTTCTGCAAGAGCAAATACCGAATTAACCTCCGCATTCATCTCCTCTATTGATTGCGTAATGCACATAGGGCCGACTACACCGAATGCGTACATTCTGTCAGAAGTGGGGTCAATTTCTCCGTGAAGAGTAACCATTTCCGAAACGTAAGGTTCAAGATTACTGTAAAGAATATTTGTAACCATAAAAACAACGTACTGCACACCGTCATCAGATTCAACGGTCAAAGTACCGTCTGAGTTATATGTAACAATATCCTCTGATGCAATAACTTCGGTAGCCACGTTATCTTCTGCATGAGCCGGAAAGATAAAGCAAGAGAGGCAAATGATTAAAGATAGTATTATACTAATGAATTTCACAACATCACCTTGTTTGTGTTTTAATTTTAAGATTATACCATAAAATATTAATAAAAACAAGAATAAAATGGGTACAAAACAGATTGCAGATGAGTAGTCAACGGTGTAACAGTTTAATTAAATTTATTAAAATAAATTAAATGTTGTTTTTTGTTTTTTAGTGTGTTATATTTATTTTGTTGTATTTTGTTTTTTGGAGATGTTTTTTATGAATTTCAAAAAAGATTTGGTCGAAAACATTTTACCGTTCTGGCTCAAAAATTCTATAGATTATGAAAACGGCGGTATTTACACTTGCGTTGACCGTGAGGGTAATATTTACGGAACGGATAAAAGTGTCTGGTTTCAGGGCAGGGCACTTTGGGTTTTCTCAAAAGCCTATAATTTAATTGAAAAGAATGAAGAATATTTAAAGGCTGCAAAGAATATATATTCTTTCCTTCCTAAGTGTACCGATACAGACGGCAGAATGTATTTTACCGTAACTGCAGACGGCAGAGAGTTGCAGAAAAGAAGATATTATTTTTCGGAAACTTTTGCTGCTATCGGTTGCGCAGAACTCTATAAAGCCACGGGCGATAAGGCTGTGCTTGAAGATGCGGAAAAATATTTTAAAGTTGCTTACGAGTGTTTTACGGGCGTTCGTAAAAATCAACCTAAAATAAATCCCGATAATCAGGATTCAAAAGCCCTTTCACCTGTTATGATAATGCTTGCTACTACTCAGGTGATGCGTAGTATAGACGGACTTTGGGATAAATATAATGTAATAGCACAGGAATGCCTCAAAGAAATTCTTGGCGGTGGTTACCTTACAGAAAGAGCATTACTCGAAAGTGTAACTAAAGCAGGGGAGTTTGTTGACAGTCCTAACGGCAGAATAGTTAACCCCGGTCACTCGCTTGAAGCGGCTTGGTTTATTATGGCTGAAGGTATTGTAACAGGCAATGACGAAGCAGTAAAAGCAGCAAAGAATATTATAGATATTACATTGCCTATCGGTATTGATAAAAAATACGGAGGCATTATTGCATTTACCGATATTGACGGTAAACCGCCTGTTCAACTTGAATGGGATATGAAACTTTGGTGGCCCCAGTGTGAAGCAATGATAGCAACACGACTCGCGTATCTTGAACTCAAAGACGAGAAATACAATGATGTTTATAAGGAACTTAAAACATATTGCGAAAAGTATTTCTGTGATGAAGAGTTCGGTGAGTGGTACGGTTACCTTCATTATGATAATACACCCTCAACAACTCTTAAGGGTAATATCTTCAAAGGTCCTTTCCATATTCCGCGTTTCTATATGATTATGGCGGCTATGGATGAAACCGACGGTATTCTTTCATTTATGAAATAACGGTGTAAATATGGAAAATAGGTTGCAAACGTTTTTAAATTCGGGTGGTTTTGAGTCCGCAGAATATATTCAGTTAAAATCATTTCATTGGGAAAGTCCTACGCCGTACAGACCCGATACTTATTTTAAAATAGGTGTTGTGGGCGGTGATGTTACGGCAGTTCTTAAATGCTATGAATCTTCACCGAGGGCAGTTTATGAGAATAGAGATGACCCTATATATAAAGACAGTTGTCTTGAGTTTTTTGCTGCTCCGATTTCTTTCAAAGAGGAATACATAAATGTTGAATGTAACAGTAACGGTGCTTTCCTTTGTGAATTCGGAAAAGGGAAGTACGACAGGCGTCTTGTAAGCAATTTGACGGCACTTTCACCCATAGTTACTCCTTTCTTTGACAAGAATGAAAAAGGCTCTTTCTGGGGTGTTAAAATTACTTTAACGAAAGATTTTATTGCTGATTTATATTCTGTAAATAAAAGCGATATTGATTTTGATGTTGTAAGAGCAAACTTTTATAAATGCGGTGATGATTGCGAAATTCCGCATTATCTGGCATATTCACCTGTAACGACATTACCGCCGGGCTTTCATAATCCCGAATGCTTTGCAATTTTTAAAAAGGAGAATAAAAATGACTGAAATCGAAATAAATGTTGCGGAAATAATCGATGCTTTCCCGAATTACGGTGAAGTTTTAGGTTATAAACCTGTAACAGATGGGCATATAAATGATACGTACATAGTTGAATATCTTAAAGATAACGGTGAAAAGGTTCGTTTCCTTTTACAGCGTATAAATACCAATGTATTCAAAATGCCTGTTGAACTTATGGATAACGTAATGGGTGTTACTGCATTCCTTCGTAAAAAGATTGAAGCCGCAGGCGGTGACCCTATGCGTGAAACCCTTACCGTTTACCCCGCTAAAGACGGCAAGAATTATTATATGGCTGCTGACGGCGGTTGTTGGAGAATGTATAACTTTGTAGAAGATACTTATTCTATAAATGAACTCACTTCTGCTGAAGATTTTAAGAATGCCGCCCTTAGTTTCGGTAATTTCCAGAATCTTCTTGCCGATTATCCCATAGAAACTCTTTATGATACAATTCCCAATTTTCACAACACTCCATCAAGATTCAAAGATTTTCTTGTTGCTCTTGAAACCAACGCATCGGGTAGAAAAGATATGGCTCGCCCCGAAATAGATTTCGTTTTAGAGCGTGAAAAAGACTGTTCTGTTATAACAGATTTACTTGATAGCGGTGAACTTCCCGTCAGAGTAACACATAATGACACAAAACTTAATAACGTTCTTTTCGATAAAGCAACTAATAAAGGTATATGCGTTGTTGACCTTGATACAGTTATGCCCGGTTCATCTTTATACGATTTCGGTGACAGTATCCGTTTTGGTGCTAATACTGCCGCAGAGGATGAAAAGGACTTATCCAAGGTTTCTTTGAACCTTGAATATTTCAAAGCGTATGTTGAGGGTTATCTTGAAGCAGCAGGTAAGAGTCTTACAGAAAACGAGATTAAATATTTACCCTTTGCCGCCAAACTTCTTACCCTTGAATGCGGTATAAGATTTTTAGGCGATTTTATAAACGGTGACGTTTATTTTAAAACAGAATATCCCGAACATAACCTTGTAAGAGCACGCACACAGTTCAAACTCGTAGAGGATATGGAGGCCAAATACGGCGATATGATGCGGATTGTAGAGGATGCCACAAAGGCAATTTTATAAGAGAAAAACTTTTTTAAAGATTTTTCAAAAAAATTGAAAAAAAGTGTTGACAAATCTGTTTCAATAGTGTATAGTATCTATCGTTGTCGGTAAACAAAACGCCACGACAACGAAGCACGGGAGCATAGCTCAGCTGGGAGAGCATCTGCCTTACAAGCAGAGGGTCATAGGTTCGAGCCCTATTGTTCCCACCACCAGGTGGCCCGGTAGTTCAGTTGGTTAGAACGCTAGCCTGTCACGCTAGAGGTCGACGGTTCGAGCCCGTTCCGGGTCGCCA
>JAGAJB010000006.1 GCA_017626295.1 Clostridia bacterium
TGGATACGGCCCGTTTACGGGTAGCAAGTAACAATCTTACGCAACTGGCAGACCGTACTTATGCGTTTACGCATCCGCGAAGAACATAGGGCTATGCCCGCATATGAAAAACCACCCGCTTGGCGGGTGGATGTTTATTTTGTATTATTCATTATTCAATATTCATCATTCATTATTCATTTCAAGGCTTGCGACTTTTTAATGAATAATGAATATTGAAGTCGCTTCGCTGATGAATAATTGCTTTGCTCAAATTTTTCTGCTATAATAAAAACCACAACCATTCAAGGAAGTGACTTTTACGAATACGAACGCTGATAAACAGTATAAACTTATGACCGAAACGCCTGTGGGTAAACTTATTGTTAAACTTGGTATACCCACCACGGTCAGTATGCTGGTAACTAACATTTACAATATGGCTGATACATATTTCGTGGGTACTTTGGGCACAAGCGCCAGCGGTGCTGTGGGTATCGTTTTCGGACTTATGGCTATTATTCAGGCTGTGGGTTTTATGTTCGGCCACGGCGCAGGTAGTATAATATCCCGAAAATTAGGTGCGAAAGATAACGACACCGCAAATATTGTGGCATCAACTGCGTTCTTCTTTTCTTTCGGTTCGGGTGTTTTAATAAGTATTTTCGGCATTGCTTTCTCAAAACCCTTCTTGCGCCTTCTGGGAAGTACCGAAACTATCTTACCCTTTGCGGAAGATTACGCTTTCTGGATACTTCTTGCAGCGCCCGTAATGACAGCAAGTTTTGTGCTTAATAACATCCTTCGTTACGAGGGTAAAGCCGCCCTTGCTATGATAGGTCTTACTGTTGGCGGAGGACTTAATATATTCGGTGACTGGCTTCTTATAAGTGTGTTTGATATGGGTATAAGCGGTGCAGGTATCTCCACTGCTCTTTCTCAGATTGTCAGTTTCCTTATACTTTTAAGTATGTTTTTGCGTGGCAAAACACAAAGTAAATTTTCATTTAAAAGTCTTAAAAAGGGTATTCCCGAACTTAAGAATATTATGTACACAGGGCTTCCGAGCCTTACCCGTCAGGGACTTTCCAGCGTTGCAACAATGCTCCTTAATAATACCGCAGGTCTTTACGGTGATGCGGCGGTTGCAGGTATGACCATAGTTAACAGAATTTGTTTCTTTATATTTGCTGTGGGTCTCGGTATCGGACAAGGCTTTCAGCCTGTTTGTGCGTTTAACTACGGTGCAAAGAAATATAAAAGAGTAAAAAAAGGCTTTTTCTTTACCTGGGGCGTAGGCGAGGTGCTTTTAGCGATACTTGCAGTTGTAGGCCTTATATTCAGCGACAGTCTTGTAGGTTTTTTCCGTGATGACCCCGAAGTAATAAAAGTCGGCTCTTTCGCTCTTAAAATGCAACTTGGTGCGTTGTTCTTTCAACCGCTTTCTATCTGTACCAATATGATGCTTCAGAGTGTGGGTAAAAATAAGCACGCAACATTTTTGTCGGCAGTGCGAAGCGGTGTTGCGTTTATCCCTGTTCTTCTTATTCTTTCAAAAATTTTAGGTTTAACAGGTGTCCAGATTGCTCAACCTGTGGGCGATGTTATAACGTTCTTTATTTCAATACCGTTTATGGTGTCGTTCTTCAGAAATTTAGGGAAGGAGTAGTCCGACCTATGATTTACAGTATAGATAAAAATAAAAAAGAAGCCGCTTATATGCAACTGTATAAACAGATTCGCGAGGATATCGTAAACGGTGTTTATAAATTCGGTGCTAAATTGCCGTCAAAAAGGCTTGTGGCAACCGAAACAGGTGTCAGCGTTATTACTGCGGAGCACGCATATAATCTCCTTTGTGACGAGGGTTATGCAGAGTCCCGACAGCGTAGCGGATATTTTGTAATATACAGTGCCGAGGCGTGTTTTCCTGTTTCACGAAATTTCGATGTTACAAAAAACCACAGTTATCATAATGTAGATACGGAATTTCCTTTTTCTGTTTACTGTAAAACCGTCCGCAAGGTTTTAACTGAGTATGCAGAAGAAGTTCTTGTGAAATCACCCAACAACGGTTGCCGTGAATTACGGCAGGCAATAGCCTCGTACCTTGCGCGAAGCCGCGGTATTAAAGTTGAACCGCGACAGATTATTATAGGTTCGGGTGCAGAGTATCTTTACAGTATTATAGTGCAAACCCTCGGCAGACACAGGGGAGTAGCCATAGAGGACCCTTCTTATGAAAAAATAAGAAAAGTTTATATAGCCAACGGCGTAGAATGTGAAATGCTCAAAATGGGGTCTGACGGAATAAAGTCAACCGAACTGGAAAAGGCAAAATCAACGGTTTTACACGTAACACCCTTTAACAGTTTCCCAAGCGGTGTTACAGCAACTGCTTCAAAACGCAGTGAATATATCCGTTGGGCGAAAGAACGCAACGGTTATATAGTAGAAGATGATTTCGATTCGGAGTTCACCGTATCTATGAAAGTGGCAGATACGCTTTTCTCACTTGATTCAGAACATACTGTTTATATGAACACTTTTTCAAAAACCATTGCACCCTCTGTTCGTATCGGTTATATGGTACTGCCCTTGGGGCTTTTGGAACAGTATGAAAAAACTGTTGGTTTTTATTCCTGTACTGTTCCTATGTTGGAACAGTATGTTTTAGCAGAACTTATCGAAAACGGTGACTTTGAACGCCATATAAACAGGGTAAGACGCAAAAGAAGAAATAATAAGATTTAACTTCGGGAAGTTGGATATTAAATGAAAGCAAAAATTACACTGGCTAAAGAATTCAAAATAGGTGAAATTGATAAAAGAATGTACGGCTCGTTTATCGAACATCTGGGCAGAGCCGTTTACGGTGGTATTTACGAGCCGGGCCATCCCACTGCAGACGAGGACGGTTTCAGAACGGATGTTATTGATTTAGTTAAAAAACTTAACGTTCCCATTGTGCGTTACCCCGGCGGTAACTTTGTTTCCGGCTATAATTGGGAGGACGGCGTAGGTCCTCTGGAAAAACGCCCCAAAAGACTTGACTTAGCCTGGGGTACTACTGAGCCTAACACCTTCGGTACAAATGAATTTGTGAAATGGTGCAAAAAAGCGAATTCCGACTGCCTTATGGCGGTAAATCTCGGTACTCGCGGAGTTGAAGAAGCACGCGATTTAGTTGAATATTGCAACCATAAATCCAATACATATTGGTCTGATTTAAGGCGCAGTCACGGTGTTGAAGAACCCCATAATATTAAAACCTGGTGCCTTGGTAACGAAATGGACGGCGGTTGGCAAATGGGTGCAAAAACTGCCAAAGAATACGGCAGAATTGCCCTTGAAGCCTCCAAAGTTATGAAGTGGACTGATCCGAGTATTGAAACCGTGCTCTGCGGTTCGTCAAGCCGTAATTCAAGTACTTTCGGTACTTGGGAAGTAGAAAGCCTTGATATTGCTTACGATAGTGTGGATTACGTTTCACTTCATCAGTATTATGAGAACCGTGCAGATGATACACCGAGTTTTCTTGCAAAGAGCCTTGAACTTGACGAATTTATTTATTCCGTTATTTGCGCCTGTGACTACGTGAAGGCAAAAAAACGCTCAAAGAAAACAATAAACCTTTCTTTCGATGAGTGGAATGTGTGGTATCATTCAAACGGCGTTCCCTTTGAAAAATGGAGCGTTGCACCGCCCAGACTTGAGGATATTTATAATTTTGAAGATGCCCTTGTAGTCGGCTCAATGCTCATTACACTTCTTCACCATTGCGACAGAATAAAAATTGCTTGCCTTGCTCAACTTGTTAACGTTATTGCGCCAATTTTCACAAAAACAGGCGGCGGTATATTTGAGCAGACTATTTTCTACCCCTTTATGCACCTTTCAAATTACGGCAGGGGAGTTGCACTTAATCCGCTTATTGACTGCCCAAAATATGACTGCAAAGAGTTTACGGATGTACCTTTTATAGAGTCTATTGCAACATTAGACGAAGAAAATGGCGAAATGGCAATTTTCTGTGTTAACAAAAGCCCTGATGAAAACGCATTGCTTGAAGTTAACCTTATGGATTTTGACGGTTATAAACCCTACGAATTTATTTCAATGGACGGTTACGACAAAAAGGCAGAAAATACATTCGGTGCAGTTAATGTAAAACCCCACACTAACCCTGTTCCCACCCTCGACGGCTCTATTCTTACCGCGGAACTTAAACCGATGAGTTGGAATGTTATTAAATTAGGAATTAGGAATGAGGAATTAGGAATTTAGGGGCTAACGCCGATTATATTGCTTCGCGTAGGACAACAAAGCAGATATTTGCGAAGCCATACCTCTCTGCGTAAGGAGAGAGGGGGACCGCCTCTCCGTAAAGTTATTCTAAAAACACAGAACAAAGCTAGCAAGTATTTATATATAAAGTTTAGTTTGGCGGGCGGTGGAGAGTCCCGAAAACCGATTGTGTTCGGCTTCGCCGAGGGAGTTCGAGTCTCTCTAATCAATTTACAACAAAGCAAAAAGGACACCCGAACGGATGTCCTTTTTACTTGGCGCAGAAGGAGAGACTCGAACTCTCGCGCCGGTTTCCCGACCTACGCCCTTAGCAGGGGCGCCTCGTCACCAACTTGAGTACTTCTGCATTGGTAACTGAATACGGATATTCAATTGTCCTCAAAAGAGGTGGCGCAGAGAGTGGGATTCGAACCCACGGTACGTTGCCGTACGACGGTTTTCAAGACCGTTCCGTTATAACCACTTCGGTATCTCTGCATATATCAGCCTTGATATATTATCACATCAAAACTGAAATGTCAACGGGTTTTTCAGGAAAATTTTAATTTATTTAAATAAAATCAACGCGTAAGTGTTCCCATAATTTTGCATTATGCATTCTGCGTTTTGTATTTGTAAATCTCCTCCAAAAATGGTAATAGTATATTATGTATTTTTTCTTTGGCATTATAGTTGATTTTAGCGTTATTTTAGTGTAATATGTATAATTGAACAAACAAAAACCTATATTTTATAAAAACTTTTTGGAGGTTTTGTATGAATTATAAACTTACAAAGAAGCAAGCGAAAGAGATGCTTGAAAATAAACTCCTTCATTATTTCGGCATTTCCACCGAAAATGCAACTTATGAGCAGTACTACAAAGCCATTGCTATGATAGTGCGTGATATGATGGCACAGGGCAGGGCTGAGTTTTCAAGAAAAGTTGATGACGAGGGTAAAAAGCGCGTTTGCTATCTTTCAATGGAATTTCTTATGGGTCGTTCTCTTAAGAACACTCTTTATAATCTTAATCTTACGGATACATTCAAAAGTGTTCTCAAAGATTATAATATTAAAATCGAAAACCTTTACGAATGTGAGCCCGATGCAGGTCTCGGTAACGGCGGTCTCGGCAGACTTGCTGCTTGTTATCTTGACGGTCTTGCAACACAGGGTTACCCTGCAAGGGGTTATTCTATTCTTTACGAGTACGGCATTTTCCGTCAGAAACTCGTTGAGGGCAGGCAGACAGAACTCCCTGATAACTGGCTTCCCGGTGGTGAAGTGTGGCTTGCCCCCCGTGAGAGCAGTGCAGTCAACGTGTGCTTCGAGGGCAGAGTTAAAGAGGTTTGGGATAATCAATACCACCACGTTGAAATTGAAGACGGCAACGTTATACAGGCTGTTCCTTACGATATGTTCGTAGCAGGTAAGGACGGTAAAGGTATCAGTGTTCTCCGTCTTTGGAGTGCCCGCGCACCCGAATTTGATATGAAGTCTTTCAACCAGGGCGATTTTATGCGTTCAATGGAGCGTCAGGCCATGGCTGAGGTTATCAGTAAAGTTCTTTATCCTATGGATAATCACCCCGAAGGTAAGTCTTTAAGACTTCGTCAGCAGTACTTCCTTGTATCTGCTTCAATACAGGATATTATCCGCCACCATCTTCGCGAGTACGGTACGGTTGATAATCTTCCCGAAAAACTTGCTATCCATATTAACGATACACATCCCACTATGGCAATTCCCGAACTTATGCGTATTCTTCTTGACGAATGCGGTTACGGTTGGGATGATGCATGGCGCCTTGTTACAAATACCGTTGCTTACACTAACCACACGGTTATGAGCGAGGCTCTTGAATGTTGGAGTGAAGAACTGGTTAAACGCCTTATTCCCCGTGTATACGATATTATTAAAGAGATAGATAACCGTTTCCGTTCATACGTGTGGGAAAGCACACACGATGCAGATTACGTTGAGCGTACCGCTATTATTTCAGGCGGTGCAGTTCGTATGGCTAACCTTTGCGTTGCTGCTTGCCACAGCGTAAACGGTGTTTCTGCACTTCACAGTCAGATTCTCAAAGATTCACTCTTTAACGATTTCTATAAACTCACACCCGATAAGTTCACAAACGTTACTAACGGTATTGCTCACAGACGTTGGCTCTGCCAGGCAAACCCTGAACTTACAAAGTATATTAAAGAACTCCTTGGTGACGATAAATTCGTTTACGATGCAGAGCATCTTTCAAAACTTGCGGATTTCAAGGATAACGAAGAAGTACTTGAAAAAATCGGTGAAATCAAAAAAGCAAACAAAGAAGCATTTGCAAAGCATATTTACAAAACAACAGGAGTAAAACTCGATACAAACTCAATTTTTGACGTTCAGGTTAAACGCCTTCACGAGTATAAGCGTCAGCACCTTAACGCCTTCAATATCGTTTCCGAATACCTTGCTATTAAGGAAAATCCCAACGGTGAATTTGTTCCCAAAACATATATTTTCGGTGCAAAGGCTGCCCCCGGTTACTACGTGGCACAGCGTATTATCAGTATGATTCTCGCTCTTGGCGAAATGATAGATAAAGACCCCGATGTTAAGGGCAGACTTAAAGTTCTTTACGTTGAAGATTATAATGTTACAAATGCCGAAAGACTTATGCCTGCTGCCGATGTTTCCGAGCAGATTTCACTTGCGGGTAAAGAGGCAAGCGGTACGGGTAATATGAAACTTATGATGAACGGTGCGCTTACAATAGGTACTCTGGACGGTGCAAACGTTGAAATTCACGAGGCAGTAGGGGACGAGAATATGTTCCTCTTCGGTATGCACGCCGATGAAGTGGCAGACCTTAAAAAGAACGGCTATAATCCGCAGAATTACTATAACAATAACCCCGAACTCCGCAAGGTGCTTGATTTCATTTCCCGCGGAGGAATCGACGGTAAGGACTTCTCGGATATTTCAGGCACAATTATCCACCACGATCCTTTTATGGTGCTTGCTGATTTTGCAGATTATCAGAGAGCGCAGAAGAAAGTCCGCGAAACTTTCCTTGATAAGAAAAAGTGGAATCAGATGTCACTTATGAATATTGCAGGCTCGGGCAGATTTGCCGCTGACAGAGCAATTAACGAGTATGCAAAGGATATATGGAATACACAAAAAATGTGACGGTTTTTCGGCTTTTTGACGAATTTGGAATATTGCATACCTTTTAGGATAAATTTAACTTGACTTTTTTCGATGTTTGAGTTAATCTAAAGATACTGAAAAAGAATGTTATGTTGCCCTACTTGGGGGACATAGTGAAAGGGGTATTATACCAATGAAAAACTCAGATATGAAGGTTATTGCTATAATTCTCAGTATAGCACTTCTCTTCACAATTGTTACAAGCAACGCAGTTTCTGTAGTTTCTGTTATCACCCTCTTAAAAGACGGTGGCACAACAGTAGCAGCAGACGGCACTCAGACAGGTGACAACGCTACTGCTAACAACAGCGGTACTACAAACAACAGTGGCACCACAAGCACAGTTACTCCCGGTACATCCACAACTCCCGGTGCATCCACAACTCCCGGTAGTTCTTCAAGCAACAGCGGTTCCACAAGCAACAGCGGTTCTACAAACAACAGCGGTTCCACAAATAACAGCGGTTCTACAAACAACGGCAATGCTAATGCACCCGCAGATAACAGCGGCGCAACAGCTAACGATCCCGTTTTAGCAGATCCTTTTGCTTTCTACTCAAAGGCAGCTAACGATATTCACAAAAACGGTACTGCAGGTTACAAGAAAATTGGTTGGCAGGCAGTTGAAGGTCAGCTTACTCTTGATAAATTAGCATTCCTTGCTGGTACTCTTACAGACCTTATCGCAGGCTTCATGACAGAAAAAGAGGAAGCTGAAGTTAAAGATTGTCCTAAGGGTTCTGACGATGCTAAAAACAGAATGCCTGCAAGTAACTGCTCAAAACAGTACGTTAAGAGCGCAACTGCAGTTAAAGAAGGCGACAACTATGTTGTCACAATTGTTTTAACAGAGTTCGTTAACCCCTCTTATGGCGATCCAGATGGTCTTCAGTTAATGTCAAGAGAATTCCTTGATTATAAGGACGTTCAAAAGACAGTTGTTGAAGATCCTACAGTTTCTAAGGTTGTTAAGAGCCTTGATGGTACTATCACATATACAGATTACACTATCACAGCAACAATGACTTCAGATGGTAAGTTCATTAAGATTGTTCACTATGGTGTAGGTAACATCGTTGCTTCTGTTCAGGCAGTTGCAGGTAGCCTTAACGCTTCCGGTGCTCTTTCATTCAACGCAGAATACTACGATTTCGTATATTAAGATTTAGTTTACATGACCGACTCGCTTTTGCGGGTCGGTTTTTTTATATCTTTTTGTTATGAAGTTGTTAATTCGGTTGACTTTTTTTATAATTTAAGATAATCTTATATATAGATTATGAGAGAGGTATGTTCCTATGAAAAAAAGTAAAAAGAAAATCGGGTATATCATCGGTTGCGTTGCCCTCAGCGTTATGTTGGGACTTAGCAGTTACATCGGTTTGGTTGTTGTGGGCGTTGTTGCCGAAGAAAAGAAAAATAACGGTAATAATTACATTCAGCAAAGCGGAAATTTTGTTTCAGATAATATCAATACAGACGGCAATATAAATAACGGCGGTTTCGTTGTTGATAACGGTGTTATAGTTCCCGACCAAAATAACACAGGTAACGGCACAGGCACAGGGGCGGTAACAGGTAATGTGTCAAATAATACAGTTTCCGGAAATACCGGTTCTCAGAATGTTCAGACCCCGGGTGCACCTTCAAACACACAAACCGGCAACGATTTACGCAACAAAAATAAAACTGCGGCAGATGTTGTTGAGATTTATGCTCTTGTTATGAATAAAGCCAAAGCGGATAAACCCGGGTTTACTAAGGTTGAATACCAGGAACTGCCCGGTGACCCTGCAAACAGAGTTATATCCGAGGGTGATGAACACGTAAGTGAAGAATCCATAAATAAACTTTTCGGATTTATTGAGGATTTAGGCGTATTCGTTCCTAAGGAAAAGGCGGAAAGTGAGCCGTATATTCACGAAAAGGGCGATGAAGATATGTCATTATTCCCTGTATTTTCAAGGGAAAAAGGCTCTTACCTTACAGACCCCAACGGAATTGAAAGTTTTACGTACGATGTTTTTTCCAACGGCAACGTTAAGATGAGTTTTGTGCTTGTATCCGAGGATAACCCCGAACCCATTGCCGAAAATTCCAACGTTGCACCCAGTTATACAGGCGCTGTTTTCTCGCCCATGTCTAAGGAAAGAATCGACGGAACCGTATATCACCCCATTGTAACTGTTTTTGCTAAAAATATTCAGTATTCCCTCAGGTATCACGACTGTTACGTTGAAGTCGAATTCAACCCCGACACATTGGAGATAGTAAACCTCAAACAACTTTGCACCGTCAGCATAAAAGGCTCGGGCGACGTTGTGGGTGCAGGTACAATAGGTGTTGAAAGGCAGGAACTTTACAGTACGGTTATAATCAAAGATTTCAAGTGGTAAAAAGGAGGGTGTGAGAGATGAAGTTTTGGCTTCTTTTTATTGCTTGTATAATTATTGAGATTATATTCACACCGCTTTTTTTAAAGGCACAGTGGCCCGGTATGTGTTTGAAATCATTGACATATAAAATGATTTGTTCAACGGCTTTCGTTTCAATAGGCGTACTGTCAATGATTATTTCGGATAACAAAACAACCTATGCAATTATGATGCTTGCAGGTCTTGCTTTCGGTTGGTTAGGCGATTATTTTCTTCACGCGAAACCCACCAATACATATTTCGCTTTAGGTTTAGTCAGTTTTATGGTAGGGCATATTGTGTATATAGCCTGTTACATAAGAACATTGCCTGTTATTTCACCCGATTACAATATGTTCAACGCAGTGGAATTAGCGGCTATAATATCACTGTTGGTTGTTGCGGTTGTGTTAGCAAAAAAGTTCAAAGTTGCGTTTTCAACCAATTTGCTTAAAGTCGCAGTTGTAGCGTATACTTTCGTACTTATACTGATGTTTATAAAAGCAACGTCTTTAGGTGTTAATTACTGCCTTACAGGTGCTTCCGACGGCATATTTGCAGTTATTGTTCTTACGTTGGGGTCGCTTTGCTTTGTGCTTTCCGACGCCTCTCTCAGTATTATTTTGTTCGGCGGTGAAAAGAGAAACAAACCCCTTAAGGTGTTTAATATAGTAACTTATTTTGCAGGTCAGGTTATGCTTGCCTCGTCAATTCTTTTTATTAAAGGTTAGTTTTTATGTTTAATGAAATTATAAACCGTCGCGGAAGCGGTTCTTACAAATGGGATACAATTGTAGATGACGGCATTATAGAAAGAGGAGCATATCCTCTTTCTGTTGCTGATATGGAGTTCAGAACGCCCCTTGAGGTGAGGCAAGCGATTACAGATTTTGCCCATAAGGGTTTCTTCTGTTATACAAGCGGTGATGAAGTTTACCGTGACAGTGTCCGTGAATTTCTTCTTCGCCGTCATAATTTTAAAATAGAAAATGAGTGGATAGTTTGCGTAGGCGGTGTGGTTTTCGCAATAAATACCGCTATCAGAGCCTTCACCGAACCCGGTGACAAAGTGATTATTCAGACACCTGTTTATTATCCTTTCTCTGCATCTGTAAAAAATAACGGCAGAGTTATTGCGGATAATCCGCTTGTGATAAATAACGGCAAATACGAAATGAATTTTACCGAACTTGAGGAAATTGCTTCTCAGGATGACGTTAAAATGATGCTTCTTTGCAGTCCCCATAATCCTGTGGGCAGGGTGTGGACTAAAGAGGAACTGCAAAAAGTAGGCGAAATCTGTTTAAAGAACAACGTTATACTTGTGTCCGATGAAATACATTTTGATATTCTGAGGGCGGGGCAGGAGCATACGGTTATAAATAATGTTGATGAAAGTTTCGGGAAGAACACGGTTATTTGTACCGCGGTAAGCAAAACGTTTAACCTTGCGGGGTTGGGCACGTCTAATATTATTATCTCTGATGAAAAACTTCGGGAAACTTTTAAAGACCAACTTTCAAAAGACGGATATTCCTGCATTAACTGCGTTTCCAGACCTGCTACAATTGTCGCATACACAAAGTGCGACTATTGGATTGACGCAATGAGAAAATATGTTGATGATAATATCGAGTTTGTGAAAAGTGTTGTTAAACGCATACCCCAAATTAAGATGTACGATTGTCAAGGCACATACCTTGTCTGGCTCGATATGAGAAATCTTGGTATGAATGACGGTGAACTTGATATTTTTCTCCGTGATAAATGCGGTATTATTCAGGACCCGGGTTATTGGTTCGGTGAAAACGGCAAAGGTTTTTCAAGGCTTAATGTCGCCTGCCCCCGTGAAATTCTTGAAAAGGTTATGAATAAGTTAGAACAGGAAATCAAAAAACTTTAAATTCTTAGGTGTGGAAATATATGAGAAGAATTTTAAGCCGTACAAGAGCCGCGGTTGATGATTATAATATGATTCAACCCGGTGATAAAATTGCGGTAGGTGTTTCCGGCGGTAAGGATTCCCTTATGCTTTTGAAGGCGTTGTGCGAACTAAAACGCTTTTATTCTGCCGAGTTCACTGTTGTGGCAATTACTCTTGATATGCGATTTGAAAATAAAGACGGCGATTTTTCCGCTGTTAAAGAAATGTGCGACCAGTACGGTGTTGAGTATGTGGTTAAACCCACGGATTTATATGAAATAATATTCAATATCCGTAAAGAGAGTAACCCTTGCGCCCTTTGTTCAAGAATGAGAAGGGGCATACTTCACGATACCGCAAAGGAACTTGGGTGCAATAAAATTGCTTTGGGTCACCATCTCGACGATGCTGCGGAAACTTTTATGATGAATTTGCTTATTGAAAGCCGTGTGGGGTGTTTTGCCCCTGTAACGTACCTTTCAAGGCGAGATATTACGATGATAAGACCTCTGGTATACGTTCGTGAAAGAGAGGTTACAGCGGCTGCGGAACGCCTTAATTTGCCTGTTGTGGAAAGTAAATGCCCCGCAAATGAACATACTAAAAGGGAAGACGTAAAAAATCTTTTAGCTGAACTTTCAAAACAGTACGGCGACGTACCCGAAAAAATAGTGGGCGCAATGCAAAGAGGCGCAATTGACAGATGGGAAAAATAAAAAACACCGACTAAGCACTAAAACTTAGTCGGTGTTTTTGCGTTTTAATAACCGAAATCGGGGAAGTAATTACTGAACGGGTCAGTTTCGATTTCTTTTTCGGTAACGGTGGTGTTACCTTTATCTTCAACAAGTTCAACGGTTGCTTCAAAGGAAGTGTTTATAGAGCCGTTATTATTTAAACGGTAAACGGTAAGGGTGAGTTTGTCGCCCACTTTTCCGTTCTCAATAGCCTCAAGAAGTATGTCGGTGGATTCAAGGTCCTTGCCGTTAACTGCGGTAATAATATCGCCGACCTGAATATTGTGGTTGGCAATATCGCTGTTTTCGTCAATAGTTGCAATTACTATTGAACCGTAGGGCAGGTCGCTCTTCCAGGCAATAGCGGAATACGTGTAGTCGCTGGAAACAGGGAAATAGTTTATACCTAACTTAGGTCTGTTTGTAACGTAGCCGTATTTAATGATTTTACCGTAAACGTCAAGAACAGTTTCACTGGGGACTGAGAAGCCCATACCTTCGTATTCGGTGCTTGAAATTTTGGAGGAGTTAAGACCTATAACCTGGCCGTATTCGTTAACAAGTGCGCCACCGGAGTTTCCGGGGTTGATAGCGGCATTGTGCTGAATACAGGGAAGGTCGTAAGAACTGTTTGTGGTGGGAACAGGGCGGTCGATAGCGCTTATCATACCGCTTGTGAATGAACCGAAAAATTCAGTACCGCCGGGGTTACCGATAGCGTATACAGTCTGACCGACTGCGAGTTTGTCGGAGTTTCCGAAAGTTGCTGATTTAAAGCCTGTTCCTTCGATTTTCAATACACCTACATCTGTCTTTGTATCAAAACCGACTATGGTTGCTTCATATTCGGATTCATCGCTAAATTGTACCTGTACGTTAACACCGCTGTCGGAAATAACGTGAGCCGCAGTTAAAATGTAAGTGTATTTACCTGTGCTGTCGCTGCCCACTACGATGCCTGAGCCTTCGCCCACCATTTGATTTTTGGCATAAACAAGGATGCCAACGTTTATTTCTTTGATTTCCTTGTAAATCTGTTCGGGAGTCATTGTGCCTTTACCCGAATATTCAGAGTAGGAGATAGGTGAATCTTCAATAACAGGGTTTGCACCGTCATTGCCAAAATCAGATGAAGTATCTTTGGTAGTGGCAGGTGTATCGGGTTTATTTTGAGTGCCGTTATTATCATCCGAAAGGTCGAAGCCTATGGCAACTGATGCCACGATAATGGAAAGGCAAATCAACGCAACAAAAACTACTTTGCCTACTTTAGACTTTTTCTTTTTAGGTGCGGGTTGGTTGAAGTTTTGGGGTTGAGTTGATCCTGTTGGCATTGTACCGTAAGGAGTGGCGTTGTAAGGGGGTTGCTCCGAATTTGCGGAATTATAAGGCTGATTATTATAAGCACCGTTATAAGTAGTGTTATAAGCATTGTTATAGGCTTTCGGAGTGGTGTTATAAGCACTGTTATAGGCTTGGGAAACAGGGTTAACAGGCTGTTGGGGTGCTGTGTTCATTACAGGTGCTTGCGGTTCTGCAAGAGTTTCTTTCGTTTCTGTTACAGGAGCCTGTTCTTCCGAAACATTTGCTTGGTTGCTTTCGGTAACACTTTCTTCGGGTGCGTGAACATCCGTGTTATCGGGGTTGTCGTTGCTTTTGTTTTCGAGGATATTATCGAAAAGTTCATCCATTTGTATCTTCCTCCGTTTCTGCTGAAATTATAGCAGAAGAATATGAATAATAATTATATAAAACTTTAAGAAAGTATAAAAGCATAAATGTTATTTAGGAAGTTTTACGGTGAAGCGGGTGAATTTATCAACTTCGCTTTCAAGAGTTATTGTGCCGTTATGAAGGTCGATTATGCTTTTTATCAGGTAAAGACCGAGACCCGTGCTTTTTACATCCGTACTTCTTGACTGGTCAACTTTGTAGAAGCGCTGGAAAACTTTTTCAAGGTCTTTTTCGGGAATGCCTTTACCTGTGTTGGTTATTGCAAAATAAACGTACTTGTTGTCGCAGGCGGTGTTTACGGTAATTTTACCGCCCTTATCGGTGAATTTAACAGCGTTATCCGCAAGGTTGTAAATTGCCTGGTCTATCATTGCGCTGTCACCGTGAATAACTGCGGGAACTAAATCTTCAAATCCGCTGACATCAATATTTTTCTCCGAAATTAACTGTTCAAAACCTAAAAACGTAGTAACAAGTTTTTGTGATATATCGAACTGCTCGATGTTCATATCAACGTTGCCTGTTTCGATTTTTGAAATGTTGAGCATCATATTAACCATCTTTGAAAGACGGCTGATTTCCGAAGAAACGATATTAAGGTAATAATCCTGTTTTTCGGGCGGTATAGTTCCGTCAAGTATACCGTTTATGAAACCGCCTATGGTGGTCATAGGGGTTTTAAATTCGTGTGAAACGTTGGCAACAAAACTTCGCCTTGAATTTTCTATTTGCGAAAGGGAGGTTGCCATAGCGTTAAATTTGGTTATAAGCCCCGCCAATTCATCGTTGGAGTTAAGTTCGGGAACCCTGTATGAAAAGTCACCCGAGGCATAGCATTTTGTGGCGGTTTCAAGGTTTCTTATGGGTTTTGCAATGCGCTCTGTCATAAAGGAAACCGCTATTGTAACAAGCACAAGGGCAATTGCGGCAGAAACCAAAAACATTACGAAAGTTTTTTCGATATACATTATCAGATTATCGTATATTGGCGATGCCACTACGCAAATGCCTTGATATGTGTGATTTACGTAAATGGGTACCATAGAAACGGAGTGGTAACTTTCATATGAATTATCTAAAGTGGAAAATTCTGTTACCGTGCCGTTTTTTACACGTTGCAGATAAGTTGAGGGAACTTTTATTTCCGAATGTATTTCGCAAGGTTCCGCAACACTAAGTTCAAAACCCGAAAGGGTGTGGGGGCATACGATAACCGTGCCGTCCTTATCCGTAATAAATACGTCGCAGTTTGTGGTTTCGGATAACAGTTCGATATTCTTACAGAGTGTCAGAACTGCGCCCTTGGGGTTTTCCTGTATTGCCCGAGAACTAAGCAGTTCCGACGTCATTTGCGACAGGGTGGTTGCGTGGTTTTTTGTTTCCTTAAGTGCCTGTGAAGAAAGGGTAGAGGTAGCGAATACCATAAGCGCTATTCCTATTACGAGGAAACTGACCAGAACTATTGACGAAAACAGGAAAAAGTATTTAAGAAAAAAAGTTCCTTTTTTATTTTTTAAAAATGCCATTTTTCTTATTATTTCGTTTCAAATTTATAGCCTACGCCCCAAACGGTTTTAAGTTCCCATTTGTCTGAAACGCCTTCGAGTTTTTCTCTGAGCCTTTTAACGTGTACATCAACCGTTCTTGAGTCGCCGTAGTATTCAAATCCCCAGACTTCGTCAAGAAGTTGGTCACGGGTGTAAACTCTGTTGGGGTTGCTTGCAAGGTGATAAATAAGTTCTAACTCTTTCGGGGGTGTGTCAACGGCTTTTCCGTCAACCTGCAGTTCGTAGTTAGTAAGGTTAATTGTGAGTTTATCGTAAGATACTTCTTTGGGCATATCCGCTATGGGAGTCTGGCTTGCGGAACGTCTTAAAACTGCTTTTATTCTTGCAACAACTTCTTTTGTTTCAAAGGGTTTGGTGATATAGTCATCAGCACCAAGTTCAAGACCCAACACTTTATCGAACGTTTCACCCTTTGCGGTGAGCATGATAATAGGTGTCTGAGAAGTCTTGCGAATCTCCCTGCAAATCTGCCAACCGTCAAGACCGGGTAGCATAATATCAAGCAACACAAGGTCGGGGCAATATGAGTTGAACACTTCTATTGCCTGTAATCCGTTGGTTACAACATCAGCATCAAAACCGTCTTTTTCAAGATAAAGTCGCAGTAATTCGCAAATGTTAATATCATCATCTACAATGAGAATTTTTTGTTTTGCCATTTAAGATCCTCCTTTAAGGAATTCTATAAAATGATTATATACCATAATATAGAAAAATATATGAACAATTTTTAAAAAAAGTTAGTATTAAATAAAAACAATGGCAATAATCAGTACCTTTCGGTTGGTGTTATTGCCATTGTTCAATTATTTTTTCTTGTTTTGCCTGCGTGCTTCTCTGGCTTCGAGTTTTGCTTTCTTTGCTTTCTCTTTAGCCTTACGGGCTTTTGTTTTACTGTCGGACGTTTTCTTGTTACGGTTCTTTTTAGTTAACACTAATGTAAGTATCAAGGCAAAAACTAAAGCAATGCACATAAACGAAGAAACAATAATAAACATTTTTCGTGTTTTCTCTGTCTTAGAGCCTTCGTCGGAAGAATCGTTTTCAGAAACGGACGTTGTATCGTCAATTAAAACAACCTTTATAATACCGTCGTCACCAAGCACGTATTTGTAACCCTCGGGAAGAGTTTCGTAGGTTGCCTGACTGATTACATTTCCCTGTTGGTCAACAAGTTGACCCTTGTCGTTGAGAGAAAGTATTTTTCCCACAAGGTTTGTGGCTGCACCGTTAATCTGCGAAACGTAGGGCAACATATTGGGAAGAGTCAAATTGACGTTAACTGTGGGATTATTACTGTTTGAACCGTTACCCGTGGTGGAATTAGAGGGGCTTTTGTACGTTGGTACAATACCTGTAATATTACTGCTTGGGGGAGGTGTAGTACCCTGATAAACATTAAGTTTATAAAGAGAAGTGGTGGTTTTTCCGTTTACCGTGTAACGTGAAACTATGTTAAGAACCTGGTGTTCAACGTTTTTGATTTCAACCTTAGCGTATTCGCCGCCGATAACGGGTTTGCCGTTAATTGTAACAACTGATGCAGCGGTTAAGGGTGTGGGGTTTACGGAAATGTTTGAACGGTTGCTTTCAAGGTAAACGTTGTATTCATAAACATCCGAATAAAACTCTTTTTTCAAATCAAAACGGTCTGTTTTCTGAAGAACTGTCTTGAAGCAGTTTTCAAAACTGTATTTTGTCTGAGATATGGTAAGTTTTGCGTCCTCGTAAGCCATTCGTTGAAGAATGTAGTAGGCGATGGACTGATTGTTTGATGCTTTGGCAAGTGATTCGGGGTCAAGAGAAACTTTGTAATGTGTACCCAGCATAGCGGTAAGGTATTTTTGCTGAAGTTCCTCGTGAGTGGCTTTTTCGGAGTCAATAGCCAGACCGTAACCGCGTATGGTCATAATGGCAACTCGTCTGTAAACTTCGTTTCTGGAAAGTTGAGGGATTTCCGTAGCGTTTACGTAACCGTTGGTGTAAAGCGCCATAAGAGAAGTGTAATACATATAATCCTCAAGGTTACCGAAAGAACTGTGCCCGAAAAATTTGTAAATGAAAGAAGCGAGCGTAGAACCCTGACCCGAGAGGGAAGCGAGATAAATAACAATGGCTTGTTCAAGGGAAGTGCCCTCGGGGATTGTAAGGTGTTCACCTGTGTAAACGTAGTAAAGGTCGTTACGCATCATTGCGTAAAGGGCGCTTATCATAAGAACTTTTTCGGGGTCCTGTTCTTCCTCTTCGGTGATTACGATACCCTGTGAGCGAAGCCAGTCTGCTTTAGTCTGGTCGGAAACAGTGGGCTCCGATATAAGTGAAAGTGCACCGACCTGTTTTATAAGATATAAATATGCGGCTCTCTGTGAATCTTCGTCGAGTGTGTATGTTTTTGTGCACTCCTCAACCTCTGCTTTGAAGTGGGGGGCATCGGTAGTGTATGGGTAATCGGTTACAGGGTGAAGTACCGCTTCCGTAGCGATACCCTCGGGGGAGAGCATATCCTCTTTAACAACGAGTTTGCGAATCCAGGAAACATCGTTTTCGCTGTATATGTACTGAGTCTGGATACCGGGGTTTGAAATATCAAACTTGGGAGCAAAATCTTTTGCGAAAGCAGACGTGGAAAGCGTGGTTATAAGTAATACTACCGTAAGAAAAAATGATAATAACTTTGCACTTTTTTTCATAATGCGTCTCCTTTCATCAAAACTTTATGTGTGCTAACTGACATATTATATCAAAAAACACGCCTTTAGTCAATAAGTTATTAAAGTGAAAAACTGAATACTGTATGGGAAATATATTCCTCTCCCGCATCGTAAATGCAACCTGGCCATTCGGGGTGGTTGGGTGTGTCGGGGTAAACCTGTGTTTCAAGGCAGAAAGCACAGCGCTGTGTCATAGGTACACCGTTTTTGCCCTTAACGGAGCCGTCAAGGAAGTTACCGGTGTAAAGTTGAACACCGGGAAGGTCTGTTTTAACTTCCATAGTGATACCGCTTTTGTCCGCTTTCGCAACAGCGGCAGTTTTAAGTGTGCCGTCAAAACCGCTGATACAGAAGTTGTGGTCGTAACCGTTGCCGTTTTTAAGTTGGAGAGAGTCTGCGTTTATATCTCTGCCGATAGTTTTTTCTTCGGTGAAGTCGAAAGGTGTTCCTTTTACTTCGGGGAGTTCACCTGTGGGGATACTTACTTCATCAATAGCGGTAAAACGGTCTGCGTTTATTTTAACTGTGTGGCTGAGAACGTCACCGCTGTCGAATCCGTTAAGGTTAAAGTAAGCGTGGTTTGTAAGGTTAATAACAGTTTTCTTGTCGGAAACTGCACGGTATTCCAATTCTAAATCGTTGTTATCTGTTAACGTGTATGTAACTTTAACATCTACGTTGCCGGGGAACCCCTCTGTACCGTCGGGGCTGTGATATGTAAATAAAACGGCATTTTCGGAGATTTCTTCACCGCACCATACTGCAGAACTGTATTCACCGCCGCCGTGAAGGCAAGTGATACCTTTTTCGTTGCAGGTTACGTTATACTCTGTGCCGTCAATGGAGAATTTACCGTCTTTAATGCGGTTTGCATACTGACCGACAATAACGCCCTGGTAGTCACCGCGGTTAACGTGGCCGTCAAGACTGTCGTGACCTACAATAATATCAATGAAATTGCCGTTTTTATCCTTAATTATAAGTTTATCGAGAGTGGCACCTTTTTCAATAAGTTGTACTTTAGTACCGCAGTTGTTTTCAATAACAAATGCATTTACATCTTTACCGTTCAAGTTGCCGTAAAGTGATTTTTTTATAGACATATTGATTACCTCCGTATTTCTCTAATATAAATATAACCCATATAAAAGGTCAAAGTCAAGGAAATAACAGCGGTTAAAAGTAAAAATGAAATGAATTTACAATTTATTATTAAATCTTTAACATTTTGAATAAGTGGGTGCGTTGATTATTTTACTTTATTATGGTATTATGTTTAGGATGGGAGGTATGCTTGTGCAATCCGTAATTGATTTAAGCGCACCTTATATGCGATATATAATGCTTGCAATTATTTTGTACGTTACGGTACGGATGTTGCTGGCGGTGTTTTTTAAGAAAACCACAGACCCCGTAAGAGGTAAACTTGTAAATAAAATAACCCGCGAAGAAATTTCGCTTTACGACAGGGAAACCTCTTTGGGCAGAAATAAAAAATGTGATATTGTTTTGCCTTTTGATACAATTTCAAGGCTGCACGCGGTTATTGCATACCGAAGTAAAGGTTTTGTTATATTCGATACTTTTTCTAAATCGGGTGTCAGCGTAAATGGTGAAAAAATCAACGGCAAATCCCTTGTTCACCACGGTGATACCATTGATATAGGCGGTCTTGAGTACACTCTTTCGGAAGCAAGGTATAAATATATAAAAGATAAAAGCACTCTTATTGCAAAACCCTCATACGGTTTTGTTCTTATACTTTTGGCATTTTTCAACCTTTGCTCTATGTTCCTTAACCTTTACCCGAACGGTGAATTTAATCCTCAGATTTTAGTGGTTTATTTAGGTTTCATAGCAATTCAATGGATGTACTTCGCCTTTGCAAGTTTCGTTTTGCGAATACACAATTTTGAGTTGGAAATGATAGCCTTTGCATTTTCTTCCGTGGGACTTGCTATTGTGGGCAGTATTTATCCCGATGCGGTTCTCAAACAGTTTCTCGCGTTGGTTATCGGTGTAGTCGGCTTTTGCTTTTTAACCGTTATTTTAAGGCATATAGAAACAATGAAGTCACTGCGTTGGGTGTTGGCAGGTGCTTCAATACTTATTCTGGGGCTTACTCTGATACTTGCAGAAACTACAAACGGTGCTAAAAACTGGCTGTCTTTAGGCGGTATATCCGTTCAACCTTCGGAACTTGTGAAAGTTGCCTTTATTTTCGTTGGCGCCGTTACTCTTGAGAAATTGCAGTCCATAAAAAATCTTTCTATGTATATTGTCTTTTCCGCAATATGCGTGGGTGAGTTGTTCCTGATGTACGATTTCGGTACAGCGCTGATATTCTTCTTTACTTTTGTTGTAATTGCTTTTATGCGTTCGGGGGATATAAAAACATTGTCTTTAGTTTGCTTTGTGGCGGCTCTCGGTGCAGTGCTGATACTTATATTAAAACCCTACGTTGCAAGCCGTTTTTCAACCTATCTTCACGTGTGGGAGTATATGGACGAGGGCGGTTATCAGCAGACGAGAACGCTTATATATTCCGCCAGCGGCGGTCTTTTCGGCTTAGGACTCGGTAACGGTGAACTCCGCAATATATTTGCGGCATCCGAGGACCTGGTTTTCGGTGTGGTTTGTGAAGAATTCGGTCTTATAATGGGCTTTTTGATTCCCTTGACTTATGCGGTGATTGCGGTTTGGGCAATATTTAACGCAAAGAAAACCAAGTCAACTTTCTATGCAATAGCGGGTGTGGGGGCAATTTCAATGATGCTTTTCCAGACAATGCTCAGCATATTCGGCATTACCGACCTTTTACCCCTTACAGGCGTTACTTTGCCCTTTGTAAGTAAAGGCGGTTCAAGTATAATCAGCAGTTTTTGTCTTTTTGCGTATATTAAAACGCTGGATACCAGAACTTTCGCAAGTTTCAAACCCCATTTTGAAGGAGGCGACGAAAAATGAGAACAACGGCAAAAAGAAGTTTTGTGGTTTTCCTTCTCGTTTTCGCGGTAGTGGGCGGACTTGCTTTGTTGGGTGTGCGCTTTGCCGTTAACGGTGAAAAATGGGCGACGCTGAGAGCCAACGAGCATCTTACGGAGGACGGCAGTTTCATTGCCGCAGGTAACATTACCGACAGAAACGGTGAAGTTCTCGCCTACACTGAAGATAATGAGAGGGTTTACAATGACTCCGAAAGGATAAGGCGTTCCACACTGCATATTGTAGGCGATACCGAGGGGTATATTTCATCGGGTGTTCAGACTGCTTATAAAACAAAACTTACAGGCTATAACCCCGTAACAGGTATTTATTCTCTCAAAAAATACGGCAGAGGTAATGATGTCAGTCTTACAATTGACAGTCAGGTAAGTGCTTTGGCTTACGATGAACTTGACGGTAAAAAAGGTATCGTTGCCGCGTATAACTACGAAACAGGTGAACTTCTCTGTTCGGTTTCAAGTCCCAACTACGATATTGAGGATAAACCCTCTGCAGAAGAAATTGACGAGAATAAAGACGGTAAATATGACGGCATTTACCTTAACAGACTTATTGACGGTCTGTACACACCCGGTTCAACTTTTAAGATAATAACAACCGCAAGTGCCGTGGAAAATATTCCCGACATTTCTTCCTTCACTTATAAATGTACGGGTGAAGAGGAGATTGACGGTGTTAAGGTAACTTGCCCCAATGTTCACGGTAAAATGGATTTCGACGAATGTTTCGCAAATTCCTGTAACTGCGCGTATGCTGTATTATCGCAGAAATTGGGAAAAGAAAAATTGGAACTTACTGCAAGTGAATTCGGTTTCGGTAAAAGTTTTTCTTTCGGTAAGGGCGAAACTGCCGCAAGTAAATTCGACCTTTCCGAAGCCACCGAAGCGGATATTGCCTGGGCGAGTGTGGGGCAGTATACTACACTTGTTAATCCCTATCATATGCTTACGGTTTTAGGTGCTGTTGCCAACGACGGCGAAGCGGTTCTGCCTTACGCGGTTTCGTCGGTTACTACACCGTCGGGAAGGGTAGTGGAAAAAGCCACAACTACAAGCGAAATATATATTACCCCGGAAGTTTCAAACACCGTAAAAGAAATGATGCGTAATAATGTGGAAACAAATTACGGTGACTATAAATTCGAGGGTCTTTCAATGTGCGGTAAAACAGGCACTGCGGAAGTTTCCGAGGATGAAAAACCGCACTCCTGGTTTATGGGCTTTTCAACCAACCCCAATTGCCCCGTAGCAATAGTGGTTGTTGTAGAAAATGGCGGTTGGGGATCGTCGAAAGCGTTACCAATAGCCTCTGAGGTTATGGAAGCAATTTACAAATCGCTTTCCTAAATGTTAAGTTTTTATTACCGACGTTATTTTGGTTGACTTGTTACGACAAATATTGTAAAATAAGCGATAAGTGTAAAAAATAATTTGAAAGGCTGAAATAAATGAGCTTTATTGAATTTGATTCTGTTTATAAGAGATACAAAATGGGCGAGATAGTTATCAATGCTGCCGACGGCGTCACGTTTAATGTGGAACAGGGCGAGTTTTGTGTAATTGTCGGCGCCAGCGGTGCAGGTAAAACAACCGTTCTTAATATTTTAGGCGGTATGGATGACTGTGATGACGGTAAAGTCCGCGTTGCAGGTGACCTTGTAAATGAATACGACAGCAAGCGTCTTATTGAGTACAGACGTTTTGACGTGGGTTTCGTTTTCCAGTTCTATAACCTTGTACCGAACCTTACTGCTCTCGAAAACGTTGAACTTGCAACCCAGATCGGCACAAAAGCCCTTAACCCTGCAAAAGTTCTTGAAAGAGTAGGCTTAGGCGAGCGTCTTAATAACTTCCCTGCACAACTTTCAGGCGGTGAGCAGCAGCGTGTTTCCATTGCCCGCGCTCTTGCCAAAAACCCGAAACTCCTTTTGTGCGACGAGCCCACAGGTGCTCTTGACTATAACACGGGTAAGCAGATTCTTAAACTTTTACAGGATACAAGCCGTGAAACAGGTATGACGGTTATCGTCATCACTCATAACCAGGCTCTTACACCAATGGCAGACAGAGTTATTTCAATGAAAAGCGGACGTGTTGTCAGCATTGAAACTAACGAAAATCCCGTTTCTGTTGCAGATATTGAATGGTAACCTATCTTTGAAAGGATAATTTGAAAATGACAAGTGCCTATATTACAGACAGTTTCCGTTCAATAAAACGCACATTCAGCAGATTTATTTCTATTGTTGCGATTGTTGCAATGGGCAGCGGATTGTTCTGCGGACTTAATGCTGTCGGTCCCGATATGATAAATACCGCCGACGAGTATTACCACGAATACAACCTTATGGATTTAAGGTTGCAGTCTTACTTGGGTCTTTATGAAGAGGATTTGCAAAAAGTAAGAGAAATCGAAGGCGTTGAAGCAGTACAGGGCGCAAAATTTGTTGACGGATATGTTCAGACCCCCAACGATAAAGGGGAGTACGAAGGTATAGTTGATATTGACGGTTCGGAACTTACCATTAAAGTTCTCGGCGTTGACATTAACAGTGCCGTGAACTTTGAAAACAGAAATATTACACCGGACTACTATGACCCCAATTACATAAACAGACTTAAACTTGTAGAGGGCAGATACCCCGAAGCACCTAATCAGTGTGTTGTTACCTGCAGCGGTCTTACCACTCCCGAACAGTTTGTTGTGGGCAGTAAGCTTAAAGTCGTGGGTGATGATGAGGATATTTCCTACTACCTTAAATATGACGAGTTTGAAATAGTCGGTGTTGTTCAGACACCTTATTGGGTTTCTTACGAGCGCGGTGTTACAACTGCAGGCAGCGGTAAACTCGGTGACTTTATTTACGTCAGTAACGATGCATTTACCGATAAAATAAACTATTACAGCGAGGCCTACGTTACCTTAGCGGGTGCAGACGAATACGAGGCGTATTCGGAAGAATATGATGAGTACGTTGACTCTATGCGCCAAAAAATCGCACAGGCTTCCGAAACCTTTGCGGCTGAACGCCGTGCGCAGTTATCCGTAGGTCTTGCTCAGAAGGTTGCATCTGCAAAAGTACAGATAGACCAGGCGGAATCTGTTGTAAACTCTAAACTTTCAGAGGGTAAAAAACAGTTGGAAGACTTGTATGAGCAGGAGAAAACAGGTGCTCAACAACTTGAAGAAGCCCAGAGACTTATGGACGAAGAGTACAGTAAAGTTCAGGGTCAACTTCAGGACGGCAGTAATCAGTATATGGCTGCGGTAAACGAGTACAATGCTAAAATTATGGCGGTTTCACAGGGTCAGGTGGACCTTGCGAATAAAAAGACCGAGTATAATACAAAAAAAATGCAGGCTGATGCAGCAAAAGAAAAACTTGACGAAGCAAAAGTTCAGTTAACTGTTGCAGAAAAAGAAATCAAGTATACAGAAACGCTTGTTACTACCACAAGGTCAACTTTAGAAACACTTAAAAAAAATCAGGATGTTTCTCAGGAAGATTTGGACCTTGATGCTATGGCAGACAGACTCGAGGAAACTAACCCCGAACTTGCAAAAATGCTCAGAGCAGCATCTAACCTTACTGCACAGGGCATGGCGGCGGATGCCATTGTAGAGGTTGACCAACTTCTCGACCAATACACTTCCGAACTTGCAGTAGCAAAGGAACAGTATGCAAGCGGTAAAAAAGAGTATGACAGCAGTTACGCTCAATGGGAATCTGCCGATGCTCAACTTAATTCTGCTAAATCACAGTTAGATGCCGCCGACGCTCAACTTGCAGATGCCGAAAAGCAACTTGAGTCATATAAAGAGAAAATTCAGTCAAGCGGTAACGAACTTCAGTTCGGTGCTATTGAAGCACAGACAAAATATATGACCGCACAGGCAACACTTGCCCTTAAAATGTCTCAGTATCAGAACATTAAGGAGATAATAGCACAGGCTGAAAAGACCTATGCGGAGAAAGAGGCGGAAGCAAATTCTCAGTTAGGTGTTGCAAGAACAGAATTCCAAAAAGGTGAAAGCCTTCTTAAAAATATAAATGACGGTGTGGGCTGGTTCGTTTACACAAGGGATGACAGCCCCGGTTACACAGGCTACGGTCAGGCTGCCTCTAATATGCTTCGCCTTGCGTATATTTTCCCCACATTCTTCTTTATAGTTTCAACTATGGTGTGTCTTACAACAATGACCCGAATGGTTGAAGAAGAAAGAACTCAGTTGGGTACTCTTAAAGCACTGGGATACTCTAATAAAATGATTTCGGGTAAATACCTGCTTTACGCTTCAATGGCAAGCCTTATAGGTGTTATTTTGGGTATAGTGTTAGGCTTCACCTGCGTTCCGATTATAGTGTGCGCGGCGTGGGGTATTATGTACGAAATGCCCGAAACTATAACTAACTTTATGCCCGTGTATCTTGTTACAGGTGTTGTTATTTCCATAGGCTCAACAATGCTTGCGGCTTACCTTGCTTGCCGTAAAGAACTTAAAGCAGTGCCTTCTGTTCTTATGCGACCCAAACCGCCGAAAGCAGGTAAACGAGTATTCCTTGAAAACATTGATTTCATCTGGAGTAAACTCAGTTTCACTTCAAAGGTTACCGTAAGAAACCTTTTCAGAAACAAAAAGCGTTTCCTTGTAACAGTTATCGGTATTGCGGGCTGTACGGCGTTGTTGCTTTCCGCTTGCGGACTGCGTGACGCTATCAGCGGTGTTATTGATAATCAGTACGGTAAGGGTACGGGTATTGCTCAGTATGACTTACAGGTAGTTCTTAAAGACGGTCAGGCTACATATAACGAAAGCCAACTGGTTTCACAGATTAACGGCGTTGAAAATATCGAATCTTCAATGCTCGGCTACCTTAAAGTTTGCCGCGGTTATTCCGACAGAACTGATAAAGAAATGGAAGTCGATGTTCTTGTTCCCGAAAATCCCGCAACACTCAAGGAATTTATCAACCTCAAACTGAATGATGACGATATTCCCTTTACCGACGAAGGTGCGGTAATTTCCAAGAAACTTGCATCCAAGACTGATACGGAAATAGGCGATACCATTACAGTTTCCTGGACAGAAGGTTCAAGAACGGTTGAATATGATGTTAAGGTTGTAGATATTGTTGATAACTACGCATTCCATTACGTGTATATGACACCTGCTTATTATCAGTCCGTAACAGGCACAAGTCTTACTTATAACTATATGTTCTGTAAGATTGCCGACGGTATGAGCAATGAGCAAAAAGTAAAAATGGAAAATACAATTAACGATATAAAAGGTGTAAACGGCTCGGTATTTACTACCGTTGTTATCGAAAACTTCAATAATATTGTTAATACACTTAATATGGTTATCGTTCTGTTTATAGTTGCCGCAATGGCGCTTGCTATCGTTGTTCTTTATAACCTTAACAATATCAACGTTAACGAGCGAATCAGAGAACTTGCAACTCTCAAAGTTCTCGGTTTCTATGACGGTGAAGTTTCCGCGTATATTTACCGTGAAAACGTTTTCCTGACAATTATCGGTATTGTATTAGGTCTGTTCTTAGGTATACCTTTGAATATAGCCGTTGTAGGTGTTGTTGATATTGATACGCTTACATTTAAAACAAGGCTCGAACCCGAAAGTTTCCTTATTGCAGCGGCAGTTACCGCAGTATTTGCAATAATAGTTAACTTGCTGATGCACTTTAAACTTAAGAAAATCAGTATGGTTGAGTCACTTAAATCAGTTGAATAAAAATAAACATCCACCCGCCAAGCGGGTGGTTTTTCATATGCGGGCATAGCCCTATGTTCTTCGCGGATGCGTAAACGCATAAGTACGGTCTGCCAGTTGCGTAAGATTGTTACTTGCTACCCGTAAACGGGCCGTATCCA
>JAGAJB010000030.1 GCA_017626295.1 Clostridia bacterium
CGCGGTCCCCCTCCCTATTTCGACAAAGTCGAAACAGGGATGATAAAATATTGTTCTATCCCACTGAAGAAAAACCGAAAGAGAACTACCCACCACCGCTATCGCGGTCCCCCTCCCTATTTCGACAAAGTCGAAACAGGGATGATAAAATATTGTTCTATCCCACTGAAGAAAAACCGAAAGAGAACTACCCACCACCGCTATCGCGGTCCCCCTCCCTATTTGCAAGCAAACAGGGATGATAGGCTTCGCAAATATTTGTTTTTTTATTCTACGCGAAGTAATATAATCAACGCGTAAGCGTTCCGATAATTACGCATTACGAATTACGAATTATAATCGCCTTGCTCCTCGCTCCTAACTAAAATAATTACGCATTACCATTTGACAATCTTTTACATTTATAATATAATCAATTTAATTATGATATTAATGTATTTTTAGGAGAATTGACTATGGGTATTTATGAAGAATTAGTCGCTCGCGGTCTTATTGCGCAGGTTACAAATGAAAGCGAAATCCGTGAGATGATAAATAGCGGTAAAGCAAATTTCTACATCGGTTTCGACTGTACTGCTGACAGCCTTACTGCAGGTCACTTTATGGCGCTTACTCTTATGAAACGTCTTCAGATGGCAGGCAACAAGCCTATTGCACTTATCGGCGGCGGTACTACTATGATTGGTGACCCCTCGGGCAGAACCGATATGAGAAAAATGCTTACAAAAGAAGATATTGACCACAACGCTGAGTGTTTCAAACGCCAGATGGAAAGATTTATTGAATTCGGCGAAGGCAAAGCACAGATGGTTAACAACGCAGAATGGCTCCTTAACCTTAACTACGTTGAACTTCTTCGTGAAGTTGGCGCTTGTTTCTCCGTTAACAATATGCTTCGTGCGGAATGTTACAAACAGCGTATGGAAAAGGGTCTTAGTTTCCTCGAATTCAACTATATGATTATGCAGAGTTACGACTTCTACTATCTCTACAAAGAATACGGTTGTAATATGCAGTTCGGCGGTGACGACCAGTGGAGCAATATGCTTGGCGGTACTGAACTTATCCGTAAAAAACTCGGTAAAGATGCCCACGCTATGACAATTACCCTTCTTACAGACTCACAGGGTAAAAAGATGGGTAAAACTGCAGGTAACGCTGTATGGCTTGATGCAAACAAAACATCACCCTACGAGTTCTATCAGTACTGGAGAAACGTTGCTGACGGTGACGTACTTAAATGCATCCGTATGCTCACATTCCTTCCCCTTGAGCAAATTGATGAAATGGATAAATGGGAAGGCAGCGAACTTAATAAAGCAAAAGAAATCCTCGCTTATGAACTTACAGCACTCGTTCACGGTGAAGAAGAAGCAAACAAGGCACAGGCTGCTGCAAGAGCCATCTTCACAGGCGGCGGAAATGCTGAAAATATGCCCTCTACAACACTTACTGACGAAGATTTCTCCGATGACGGTCTTAATATAATTGATGCAATGGTTAAGGCGGGTCTTGTATCTTCAAGAGGCGAAGCAAGACGTCTTATAGAACAGGGCGGTGTAAGTGTTGATGACGTTAAAATCACGGCACCCGCACATATGATTCCCCTTGCTGATTTTGAAAAAGGCTATGTAATTATCAAAAAGGGTAAAAAAGTTTTCCATAAAATTATTAAGTAATTTCTTAAAATTATAAACGGAGGTTTTATTATGAGTTTAAACAACGCTTATTGCAGAGTTTATCAGAAAACTATGAAGTTTGCCGTTAATTTCCTTGATTGGACTCCCCCGAAACTTCTTAAGGGTGCAGGTGCGGTTAAAGAACTTCCCAAACTTATCAAAAGCGAAGGTGTAAAAAACGTTCTTGTTGTTACCGACAAAGGTCTTATGGGACTTCACCTTTTAGATTCACTTTTTGAAGGTCTTGAGGCAGAGGGCATTAAATACAGCGTTTTTGACGGTGTTCAGCCCAACCCCACAATTTACAATATTGAAGATGCCCTTAAAATATATAAAGAAAACAACTGCGAAGGCTTTATTGCCTTTGGTGGCGGTTCACCTATGGACTGCGCTAAGGTTACGGCTGCCCGTGTTGTAAAATCCAACCAGACACCTTCACAGATGCGCGGTGTTCTTAAAATATTAAAGAAATTACCTCCCTTCTACGCAGTTCCCACAACTGCGGGTACAGGCTCAGAATGTACAATTGCGGCGGTTATATCAAACCCCGACACTCACGAAAAGAATTCTATTATGGACCCTGTTCTTCGTCCAAAATACGCTGTTCTTGACCCTGAACTTACTGCAGGACTTCCGCCCCACATCACATCAACAACAGGTATGGATGCCCTTACACACGCAGTTGAAGCATACATAGGCAAAAGCAACACAAAGCAAACCGAAGAAGATGCTAAAATTGCTACAAAACTCGTTTTTGAGAATATAGAAAAAGCATACATCAACGGTAAAGACCTTGAAGCACGCGAAAATATGCTTGTTGCTTCATACCACGCAGGCCTTGCTTTCACTAGAGCGTACGTCGGTTACGTTCACGCTATTGCTCATAACCTCGGCGGTATGTATAACATTCCCCACGGTCTTGCAAACGCGGTTATTCTTCCCTACGTTCTCGACTATTTCGGCGAAAGTGCTTACAAACGCCTTGCTGAACTTGCAGACGTTGCAGGTGTTTCAGGCCCTGCTCAGAGTGACCGTGAGAAAGCAAAGAAATTTATCGCGGCTATCAGAGAACTTAACGTAAAAATGGGTATCCCCGATAAATTTGAACAGATTAAAGACGAAGATATTCCGCTTATTGCAGAACGCGCTTTAAAAGAAGGTAACCCCCTCTACCCCGTTCCCAAGATTATGAATCTTGAAGATTGCAAAGCACTTATTAAGAAGTTGCAGAAATAACATTAAATCACCCTTAGTTCACAACGAACTAAGGGTGATTCTTTATATTTATTTAGTGTTTAATTTTACTCTTTCAATAAACTTAAATATGGCTAATCTTAAAATCGAAGCGAGAATTATACCTCCGCCTATTGCCACACCTACTTCGACAGTAACAAGTAAGTACTCAGAAGCCTCCGAATAATTTTCGGATAAAAAATTGCTCATTGTATAGTACAGCGTTCCACCGGGTACAAGTGCAATACAACCGGGCAACAAGAAAACTGTTGAGGGTGCTTTACATATGCGGGCAAAAATCTCAGTAAGGAAAGCGGTTAATAACGCCGCCAAGGCATTGGGCCAGAAAACGCCCCCTATGAGTACCGTGAAGGCAAAATAGCAAACACAAGCAACTAACCCGTCAACTGCGGCAAAAACCCAATGTGACGGCTTTAAACGAAAGATAATGGCAAATCCAACCGTACTGATTACACCTGCAATGATTTTTATAACGAAAGGCATCATTTAAACACACCTCCGAAAATCATAATTGCGGCAATAAATCCGAATGCAACCATAACTGCAACTAGAATTGCCTGCACTAACTGTATAATACCCGAAACAGTATCACCGAAAAGAAGGTCGCGCACGGCATTACCGAAGGCAAGACCCGGAATAACCAGCATAATCGTGCCTATCATAATCATATCGATATTGTCACCCAGCCCGATTCTGAAAAGAATAAGACCTGTAAGCGCTCCTATAAAAGAAACGGCAATAGTATAAAACATCTGACTTCCGAATTTAACTTTATGAAGATTAAAAACGGAAACCACAAAGCCTGCAATAGCGGCGGCAAGGGCATCATATAAAGTTCCGCCGAAAAAGACAGCAAAACCGCCTGCACCCAATACACCGCCAAGCAAAGCAAGGTAACGGTTAAAGGGTTTCATGCCCATTGCTTTTTTAATTTCACTATCAACGTCATCAAGAGAAATTTTACCTTCGCAAATTTTTCTTGAAATATCGTTCATCAATTCGAGTCTGTACATATTATTTGCCGTCTTATAAACTCTTCGTACCTGGGAAAAAGTTTTACCGTCAGCCATACGCACGCCTGCAATTATAAGAGAAGGCAAGGCAAAAACATCAGTATGCTCCGCACCGTAAGCAGTACAAATTCGCTCTATTGTATCTTCAATTCTGTGTGGCTCGCCACCGCATTTAAGAATATTTTCGCCTATATCAAGGGCTTTACAAAGTATAAAATCTGCAGGATATAAGGCAGTATCGATGTTTTTTAACGGTAACGTTTTATTGAATTTTATCTTTCTCTCCAAAAAAACACCTCCGAGAAATCAAAACAAGTAAATATATATCACAGATTTTTTCTTGAATCAATATAATTTTGCAAAATAATTTCAGCAGCCACCGCATCTACAACAGATTTTCTTTTTTTACCGCGAACATTATTTTCGCTGAGTATTCTGTGAGCAGAAACGGTAGTCAAACGCTCGTCCCAAAAAGTAACGGGGATTTCGCATTTCGATTTAACTAACTCCCCTAACTCTTCGCAAGCCTCGGCGCGAAAACCTTTTGAGCCGTCCATATTACGCGGTAAACCGATTACAATTTGCTCGGCGTTCTTTTGTTTTGCTATATCAACAATTTTTTCGGCTAAAGTTTCGGCATTCCATTCAGTTAAAACACAAACAGGAGAAGCGAGCATCTCCAATTTGTCGCAAACTGCAATGCCTGTCCTTTTATCGCCGTAATCCACAGATAAAATAATCATAAATAATCCTCAAAAAATGGCCGATAGAATTAACTATCAGCCATTAAATTTTAATTTTCCGCCAAACACTTACTCATCAGCCGAAGGTGTTGTTGCAGTAGCATCTACATCCTGCGAACCGCTTGAACTATGGGTCGTAGACGGTGGTGTAGTCGTTGGCTGTGCCGTTGTGGGCGGTGTAGTGGTAGGTTGTTTAGTGGGCGGAACAACAGGTTTAGTAACTTTACCCGTTGTAACCTTGGGTTTGGTAGTAGAAAGATTTGCCGTTGTACTTACTTGGGAGGTACTGGGAACTATAACGTCGGGTATACCCTGACCGATAGCATTGACAATAGTGCAATTCTTACATTTACCGGGGATATTGGAAGATTTATAATATCCTGTTGCACTGGGGCAAGTAGCACCTGCAATATCGCCCGAAATCTTACAATACTTTCTTGCTACAACTCCGCTTGCGGTGGGGAATGACAAATCATCAAGACCGTCGTGAGCCTTATTCATTATCTCGCGGAAAATCTTACCTGCAGGGTTACCGGAAGTATTGGTAATTCTCTTAGGTTGGTCGTAGCCATACCAGACCGCAGCAACATAATAAGGTGTACCGCCTACAAACCAACGGTCTTTATCATCGGTAGTAGTACCTGTTTTAGCAAAGGTTTCAAAGCCGTTTACACCGTAACCGGCACCTGTACCTTGGGTAACAACCGTTCTTAAAAGCCTGCGCATAACGCCTGCGGAACTTTCACTCAATACCTGTTCGCCTGTGTCGTCGCCAGATTCAAGCAGAACTTCGGTGCCGTCATTATTAGTAACCTTATAATATGAATAAGGTTCATAGTAATAACCGTTGTTACCGAATATAGCAAATGCGGCAGTCATTTCGAGTGTTGTAACACCTTCCGAAGTACCGCCAACGCACATTGACGAATAGTTACCGTCATAGTCGGGGTCATCTTCATCAGTAACAAACGTGGTAAATTTAAGGTCATCAACAAGGAAATCAAGGCTGTTACTTACACCGAGTTCTCTCGCTATCTGAGCAGGAACCGTGTTATAAGAAACCTGTAAAGCGTACTGCGTTGTGACAAAAGAATTGGGTGAACCTGCGCTACCGCCATAGTTAACGGGCCAACGGGATGAACCCATTCTGATACCGTAGTTCTGTACCATTGTTGACCAGGTAATTATGTTGTTTTCAATAGCGGGAGCATAAATGGAAATGGGTTTAATAGACGAACCCGGCTGACGAGCAGACTGCGTTGCACGGTTAAGACCGCGGAAGGTATCCTTCTCACCTGCACCGCCTACCATTGCAACAACACGACCGCTGTAATCCATAATTGTAATAGCGGACTGAACGGCAGGATTTTCTTCAGTATCTTCTTCATCGGGGAATGTTTTTCTGTTAATATAAACATCCTCAGCGGCGCTCTGTACGTCTAAATCAACTGCTGTGTATATACGCAAACCGCCGAAGAAAACCTTTTTCCAGGCTTCGTTGTAGGTAAGGTCATATTCTTCCTGTAAATCAGCAATAACGTCGTCAATAACGTAATCAACGTAATATGAAGATTCACCGTTCTTCTTAATATCCTCTTCGGTATACTCTTTATCGTCGGTGTCGTCTTCGTCTTTTGTTACCTGACTGCCTTTATAATTTTCACTGTTGGTGAAAATAAGTTCAAAATCCAGAGCCTCATCATACTCAGCCTGTGTTAAACTGCCCTGTTCCAGCATACAACTGAGGCAATATTCCTGTCTGTTGCGATTTTCCTCAGGCTCAGTAAGAGGGTCATAGTCTGCAGGTGCTTTTGTTATAGAAGCAATGACAGCACATTCTGCCGCATTCAAATCTTCAACATTCTTACCGAAATATTTTTCAGCAGCGGTTTTTATACCGTAACAACCGTTACCGAGATACACTGTATTAAGGTAGAATTCCATTATGGTCTTCTTGTGATAAAAACGCTCTACGTTCAACGCATTGAGAATTTCGTAGAACTTACGGGAAGCCATTCTGCCGTCTTGTCGGGTGATATTCTTAATTAACTGCTGTGTAATCGTTGAACCGCCCTGTTCAAAACC
>JAGAJB010000020.1 GCA_017626295.1 Clostridia bacterium
AACTCTAATATGTTAGAGTAAGGAGTGATTATAGTGGATACACCAAAAGTATTTGAAAGTGAATATCGTTTTTGTTTGATTTTGTGGGAGCACGAACCAATCAAAAGCAGTGAGTTGGTTAATCTTTGTAAAGAGCAGTTAGGCTGGAAGCCTACCACCACATACACCGTAATTAAGCGTTTATCTGAAAGAGGTGTATTGAAAAACGAAAACACAATTGTTTCTTCTTTAGTTTCAAAGGATGAAATTCAGGCATCTGAAATCAATGAAATGGTAGAAAAAACATTTGAGGGTTCTTTGCCCGCATTTGTTGCAGCATTTACCAAGCATCAAAAAATCTCTGAAAAGGAAATCGATGAAGTTCAAAAGATGATTGACCGATACAGGAAAGGAGAATAAAAATGACTGAATTCTTCTTGAATATTGTTAATATGAGCATATCTGCAAGTTGGCTTGTTTTTGCAGTTCTTCTACTCAGATTATTGCTTAAAAAAGCTCCGAAATGGATAAATGTTCTGCTTTGGGGAGTTGTTGCGGTACGCCTTATATGTCCTTTCTCTTTTGAAAGTGTATTAAGTCTGATACCGAGTCCTCAAACAATAAACCCCGAAATAGCTCTGAACTCTCCTGTTATAGATTCGGGCTTAACAATTATTGATAATGTGATAAACCCAATTATCAGTGAAGCAACTATATCTATTCAACCGGAAAAGGACATTAATTTCTTTCAGTTTATTATGCCTTATTTAGCTGGTGTATGGCTTGTTGGTATTGCAGCTTTGTTAATTTATACTCTTGTGAGTTTCTTAAGATTAAAGAGGAAAATAGGAACAGCAGTTTTGCTTCGTGATAATATTTATCAAAGTGAATCTGTAGTTTCTCCTTTCGTTCTCGGTATAATTAAACCGAAAATTTATTTACCATTTAATATGAGTGAACAGGATATGGAGCATGTTATCGCTCATGAACAGGCGCATCTTCGCAGAAAAGACCATTTGTGGAAACCACTTGGTTTCTTGATTCTTACACTCCATTGGTTTAATCCGTTGGTTTGGTTAGGTTATATTCTTCTCTGCCGTGATATTGAACTTGCTTGTGATGAAAAAGTTGTAAAAGAATTGAATAATGAACAGAGGGCAGATTATTCACAAGCATTACTTTCCTGTAGTGTCAACAGACGAATGGTTGCCGCTTGTCCTGTTGCGTTTGGTGAAGTAGGTGTAAAGAATAGAGTAAAATCTGTACTGAATTACAAGAAACCTGCTTTTTGGGTTATTGCAGTTGCTATTGTTCTTTGTATTGTATTGGCATTTGGATTTTTAACTAATCCAAAGAACACTTCTGTATTTAACAGTAAATATGAAACCGGTAAGTGTTTATACAGTGATGTAGTAAGTGCGGAAAAAGAAACTAAAACCAACAATGTAGTTTACAGTATCACAGCATATGGTGTTGTGTTCAGAACCTTTGAGGATGGAACAACCGAAGAACTTGGAGAACTTACAGAAACAGACTTTACAGCAGATGCCTTAAAAGAAACGCTTAACAAGCAAGGTGAAAAAATAGATTTAGGGAAAACAAAAAATGCTTATGAAATTTTAAACGAAGATGGAAAATATGTGGTATTTCAAAAATCTAATGGTACGGTTTATCTAGTATCATTCTTTTCAGATGGTAATATTATGAATGTATTCAAATTGAAAAGAACAGGTGATTATGAAGAAGTAATTCCGCATATTGAAAATGAATATACCACTATAATAAGTTATGCAACCTTTGATGTTGACGGTGATGGGAAGGATGAAAATTGTGCATTGACCTATGGCCCGACATCAGGACTATTTACAATTGTATTCACAGCAATTGAGGTAGGTGAGGAAGAACCCGAATATATAAATACATTCAATTTAAAATATAGCGGTGGTAGACCTGAGTTTTATAAATCTCAAAACGGGGAGATAAAACTAAAGTGTTATGATGATATTTGGGAAAACGGCTCACATGATAGAACTGAAGAAATATTTCTTGATATTGAAATTGAAAATGGCAATATAGTTCTGAAAGACGGTGATGAGAACATTGCATATTGGGGTGAGCAGGGAATGGATCCAATTGAGTTTTTGAAAAAAATTAATGCTATAGAAAATGCAGTTGGTGAAGCTATTTTAAAAGAAAACGATGGTAAATATTTTATTAATGAAAGAAACAAAAGAGAAAATCCATCTGCAAAAGCATTTGAAGCTCACGAAATAGTGCACTATATGAAAAATGAAGAAAAACAGATACTTACCGTTTATGCAATTGCTTTATATGAAGAATTTAATCTTGAAAACGGTAAGGTTGTATCAGTTGGTTCGGGTTCAACACCTGTGGAAATAGTGTTCAATACCAAAGATGATTCGGAATATACATTGAAAAAATATCGATCTCTTCCAAAAGAAGAAAATATAGAAGATTATATTTCTCAAGACCGATATTATGACGATGAAGAAACGATGGAAAACTTCAGGCAGAAAATACGTGTTGAAGCGTATAATCATTACGGAATTGAGATAGAAACACCATAAAAGAAAATTGGCAGGTGCAAAACTTTATGTTGTGCACCTGCTTTTTTGTTGTGATTACTTTTTCTTTACTAATAAAAAATGCCCAAAGCCTTGATACATAAGGCTTTGAGCGATGGTGCGGGTGACAGGACTTGAACCTGCACGGGGGTGCCACCAGAACCTAAATCTGGCGCGTCTGCCAATTCCGCCACACCCGCGTATTAAATGCAAAATTCAAAATGCATAATGCAAAATGCAAAATTAAGGGGCGCGTTGCGCCGATTTAATTGCATTTGGTTTTAGAACTTTCTAATTGTAACACATTGTTTCGCAGAAATCAAGAAGAAGGGGCAATAAGAATTTTTTGTTTTGTAACAGGATTTTTTGTTTGTATAGCCGATGTGGTCCGACGCCAATCGGCTATTTCTTAAATCAATAACGTGTTTTTGTTGCAAAGTAGCGTATTAGTTGATATAATTACTGTATATATACAAACAGGAAAACGTTGGTGATTTATTTGAAAGATTTAGTTAACAAAATTTGCTTATTGGTTAAGGATTGCGGAAAAGTAATTCTTAACGCAGACAGAGAAAAAATGCAAATTGATACAAAATCAGGTGTTGCGGATTTGGTTACTGAATATGATAAAAATATTCAGGATAAAATAGCCGTTGGTCTGAAAAAGATTTTGCCCGAAGCGAAGTTTATCGGCGAAGAGGGTTCTAACGATAAATTAAGCGACGCAGGTTATGCCTTTGTTGTTGACCCTATTGACGGTACAACAAATTTTATCAAGGATTATCATATAAGCGCAATATCGGTTGCTCTTTTAGAGGGCAAAGAGGTTGTGGCAGGTGTTGTTTATAATCCTTATCTTGATGAGGTTTTTTATGCAATAAAAGGTCAGGGTGCATTTTGCAACGGTAAAAAAATAAGCGTTTCATCTCAACCTATGAGCAATGCGTTGGTTCTTTTCGGGTCATCGCCCTATGATAAATCACTTTTTAAAGAAACTTTGGAGATACTTTCCGAATATTTTTATAAGGCTCTGGACATTAGAAGATGCGGTTCTGCTGCGTTGGATTTATGTTCCGTGGCTTGCGGCAGAGCAGAAGTTTATTTCGAATTGCAGACTTCCCCCTGGGATTTTGCTGCAGGTAAATTACTTGTTGAAGAAGCAGGCGGAGTGGTCACCACTCTCGACGGTGCACCGCTTTCCTTTGCAGGTAAAAGTTCAATTTTAGCAAAGAACAATGTTATATAAACAAAGTAAAAAACAGTCGTTCAGGAAAAAAACTGAACGACTGTTTTCTTGTTTCTTATTTACAAAGTTCTTTTGCGAGGGCATCGAGTTGTGCTATGTTGTTATCGTTTACCGCAGATTTAATTTGAACGGTATTTTCTGTAAATTGAAGATTCTTACTCTTCTCAAACATACGTTTCATAACTGTTGTTGCGGTAGGAGCCCAACTTCCGTTTTCAATAAATGCTACGGTTCTGTTTTTGTAGCCGCGTTCTTTTAACTCGTCAATAAACGTTCTCATAAACGGGAAAATATCGGAATTATACGTGGTGGTTGCAAGAACAATTTTGCCGTAACGGAAAGCATCTTCAACTGCTTCAGCCATATCGCAACGTGCAAGGTCATTTACTGTAACCTTGGGGCAACCGTATTCTTTAAGTTTTTCTGCAAGTATTTCTACTGCCTTTTTGGTATTGCCGTAAACGGAAGTGTAGGCTATAACTACGCCGTCACTTTCTACACCGTATGATGACCAGGTGTTGTAAAGGTCGATATAATAACCTAAATTCTCTGTAAGCACAGGTCCGTGCAAAGGACAGATTTTTTCAATATCCAATGCAGCGGCTTTTTTGAGAAGTGCCTGTACCTGAACGCCATATTTTCCTACAATGCCGAAATAATAGCGTCTTGCTTCGCAAGCCCAGTCTTCATCTGCATCAAGCGCGCCGAATTTGCCGAAACCGTCAGCAGAGAAGAGAATTTTATCCTTACTGTCGTAGGTAACCATAACTTCGGGCCAATGAACCATAGGTGCGGTGTAAAAGGTAAGTGAACGGCTGCCTAAATTGAGGGTATCGCCTTCGCTTGCAACTATTCTTCTGTCAGCGTAATCTGTACCGAAAAATTGATTCATCATCTGGAAAGCAATTTTTGTGGAAACGACTTGTGCTTCCGGATATGCTTTAAGGAAATTATCAATGTTAGCGGAATGGTCGGGTTCCATATGCTGAACTACAAGGTAGTCGGGTTTTCTGTCGCCGAGAGCATTTTTTATATTATCAAGCCATTCGCCTGTAAAGTTTGCATCAACGCTATCCATAATTGCAATTTTTTCATCAATAATTGCGTATGAATTATATGCTATGCCGTTAGGAACGATATACTGACCTTCAAATAAATCAATTTCACGGTCGTTAACGCCGATATAAATAACTGAATCTGTAATATTCATTGTATCAACTCCATATTTATATTGCCAATTAACACTAATTATAACACTTTTTTAAAAAAGATACAAGTAGAAGGGAATATTTGGCACAGGGTTGATATTTTTTTGTTTTGATGATAAAATCAAAACGGTGCTAAAAAAGTCCGAAAGGATAAAATATATGACGAATAAAGAGAAACTTCATTCCGGAAAAATCTATTACCCAAGCGGTGACGATATTATGATTGAGCAGTTGGGGTATCTTGATAAATTATATGATTATAATAATACAAGACCCACAGAACTCAAAAAGAGAACTGAACTTCTGAAAGAAATGTTTGCTGAAATCGGTGAAAACTGTTACATTGAACCGCCGTTTCACGCTAATTGGGGCGGTCACCACGTTCACTTTGGTGACAATGTTTACGCTAATTTTAACTTGACAATGGTTGACGATACCCACATATACGTAGGTGACTGCACCATGTTCGGCCCCAATGTTACAGTCGCTACCGCAGGGCATCCCATAGACCCTGAACTCCGCGAGAAAGGCTACCAATACAATATGCCTGTTAATATAGGCAGGAACTGTTGGATTGGTGCAGGGGCTGTTATAGTACCCGGTATTACCATAGGCGATAACGTTGTTATAGGTGCTGGAAGCGTTGTTACAAAAGATATTCCGTCAAACGTTGTAGCAGTGGGGAATCCTTGCAGAGTTCTCAGAGAAATAGGCGAACACGATAAAAAATATTATTTTAAGGATAGAAAAATAGATTATAACGATTTATAAATCGTTGGGATTTTTAAAAATAAAAACAAAAAGGGGAATTATTATGCAGTATAGTATAGTAGGCGAACCGTTACCGGTTGTTATTTGTAATGTAGAACAGGGTGAAACACTTATAACCGAAAGCGGCAGTATGAGTTGGATGACACCTAATATGCAGATGCAGACTACCACAAACGGCGGTTTAGGTAAGGCTTTCGGAAGAATGTTTACAGGGGAATCAATGTTCCAGAATAAATATACCGCAGTGGGCGGTCCCGGTCAGATTGCATTTGCCTCAAGTTTCCCCGGGTCAATAAGAGCCATTGAGGTTGGTAACGGTCCTAATTATATTGTTCAAAAGGGCAGTTTCCTTGCGGGAACAACAGGTGTTCAACTTTCCGTTCATTTGCAAAAGAAATTCGGCGCAGGCTTTTTCGGCGGTGAGGGTTTCATTATGCAGAAACTTTCAGGTCAAGGCATTGCTTTTATAGAAATTGACGGTTACGCTTGCGAGTATGATTTGGCGGCGGGTCAGTCAATGGTTGTTAATACAGGTTATCTTGCCGCAATGACCGATACCTGCACAATGGAAATTAAAAGTACCGGCAGTGCTAAAAACGCCATACTCGGCGGTGAAGGATTTTTCAATACAATAGTTCACGGCCCCGGAAAAATCATAGTTCAGAGTATGCCCGTATATTCGCTTGCACACTCTATTCAGCCGTATATAATAACTAAGTCTTAAAGGGTATAAAACAATGAAATTGATGATAGCATCCGATATTCACGGTTCTTTGAAATATTGCCGTGAATTAGTCGAAAGATACAAAGAAGAAAAATGCGAGAAACTTATACTTCTCGGTGATGTGCTTTATCACGGACCGAGAAACGATTTGCCCGATGAATATAATCCCAAGGGTGTTATAACACTTCTCAACGGTATGTCGGAAGAAATACTTTGCGTTCGCGGTAACTGTGAGGCAGAAGTTGACGATATGGTGCTTGATTTTAACGTGCTTGCGGATTACGCGGTTTTGTACCACGGAAAAAGAATGATTTTCTTAACCCACGGTCACAAATTTAACCCTCAGAATCCGCCGAAACTTAAAAAGAACGACATTCTTTTTAACGGTCACACCCACGTCAGTAAAATTGAAGAGTGTGACGGATTCTTGTACTGTAATCCCGGCTCTGTATCTATACCCAAAGAAAACACACCAAGAGGGTATATGATTGTTGATGATGTTGCTGTAACTCACAAGACACTTGAGGGGGAAGTAGTGGCAGAGTACCGCCTTTAATGCAAAATGCAGAATGCAAAATGCAAAATTTCGGAACGCTTGCACGTTGATTATATTGCTTCGCAAATATCTGCTTTGTTGTTCTACGCGAAGCAATAAACAGACAGTAACGCAGTTCCAAAATTTTGCATTGAAAATTGTAATGCAAACCGCGGTGTTGGTGATGTTTTGCACGATATGTGCAAAGTGATGTTATGATTGTATCATAGTGATGTTTTTTGCTTCACAAAAAGTGAAGTTAAGTTTGCCCTTTATTTCACTTGCGTAGCAAACATCACTGCGATGCAACTTCACTACACAGTAACATCACTTGCCGTAAGGCAAACTTAGTAATAAAAACCGCCTGACCATTAGGTCAAGCGGTTTTTGTATGCCATTTCCATTGTTTTAGAGAGTGCCACTGCATCGTCTATGCCGTAGGGGATGGGGGTGTTGTTTTCTATTCCGTCAATCCACATTTCAATGGGTTTGGGAAGATCTCTGTGAGTGTTGGGGAAAATCCAGCCGTCGCCTATGTTATAGCAAACTTTATTCATAAATCCGCCTGCCAGGATAGTTCCTTTATCGCCGACGATTTCAAGTTCAAAGGGGTTGTTGGAAGCAACGAAGCCTGTTTCGCTGACACCGATAGCACCGTTTTTATATGTAAGAACAGTTACGGCATTATCTTCAACAGATTTTACTCTGACGTTTGTGAATGCGGACGTTGCTTTTACAGGCTCGCCCATAATCCAGTTAAGGAAATACATTGAGTGAGCGCCTAAGTCCATCATAGCACCGCCGCCGCAGGTTTTCGGATCGTAAAATGTATCGGGGAGCCAACCTGCAATAGTGCCGTTATGGGCGTTACGCATACGGCAGTAGTTTACTTCACCGATAAGACCGCTGTCGACTGCATCTTTTATCCACAAAAAGTCACCTCTGCTGCGCCAAGGGAACGATATGCAGAATTTAACTCCGTTTTCTTTTACTGCTTTTGCAACGTCAAGGGCATCTTCTTCGGTAAAACAAAGGACTTTTTCCGTGAAAATATGCTTACCTGCTTCTGCTGCTTTTTTTATAACGTCGTGATGTAAGTCCGTTGAAGTGCAGACCATTACTGCATCAACGTCATCTCTTTTTAACAGTTCATCGTAGTCTTTTACGAAATCACATTTAAAATTTTCTGCTTGTTTGGGTCCGTTTATTAAATCGTTATCCCAAAGGGCAGTTATTTTACAAATCGGACTGCTTTCAACGGCTTTTGCGTAACCTTCAAAGTGTACGTGCCAAGTGCCTGCTAATGCTACATTTATCATATTGTTATCCTCACAAAATTACTGAATTTTTATTTTTTCACAAACATTGCCTGTAAGAGCGTTGCTTACGTTATCCGGCTGATGTCCGCCTGCGTAAAGTAAGATTTCACCGTCGGGAGTTACGCGGCTGCCGTCTTCAAGAACGGCTTTGAGCCAAAAGGCATCAATATTGAACGTAACGGTTGCTTCTTCTTCGGGTGCGAGTTCCGTTGTTTTTACAGCACAAAGTTGATAGTGGGGAGTGTAGGTTCTGCTGTCTTTAAACGAAGCGTAAATCTGAGAGATTTCCTTTGCTTTTACTTTACCTGTGTTCTTAACTTTTACGCTTACTGTAACTGTTTCGTCATTTTTATCGACTACATTGAAATCGGAATATTTGAAATCTGTAAATGAAAGACCGAAACCGAAGGGGTAAAGAGCATCACCGTCAATGTAACGGTAAGTTCTGCCTTTCATACTGTAATCGTTAAAATCGGGAATATGGTGGTTACCGTTGTAAATTGTTACGGGTAATTTACCGCTGGGTGAGAATTCACCTGCAAGCATTCTTGCAACTGCAAGACCGCCCAAAGAACCGGGATACCAGGCATGGATAATTGCTTTTGCGTGGTTTCTTAACTTTTCGCCTACGTCAATTGAACTGCCGCACATAAGAACAACTATTACGTTGTCACAAACGTCGCAGACACCTTCGGCAAGTTTCTGCTGAGTTGCAGGAAGGAAAAGGCTCTTTTTATCACCGCTTGCGGTGTAATCGTCATCAAAACCTGTGTCTTCGCCCTCAATAGAGCAGTCAAGACCGAGAGCAAGAACAGTAATATCTGCTTCCGAGGCAGCGGCAATGCCGTCGCTGAGCATATTATTGAAACCACTCCAATGGTTAAGTTGTTCAAAACAGTAGTTTGAGCCTTTTTCAACGCTGATGTCGGCATTTGTAAATACGTTTCTTATACCGTCGGCAACAGGGAAATATTGTGAAGCGTATGCGTTGTAGTTACCCTCAAGTGCAGTTACTGAAAGTGCGTTGGGGCCTACGATTGCAATGCGTTTGTCTGTGTTTTTATCAAGAGGTAAGTAGTTGTCTTCATTTTTAAGAAGAACAAGGCACTGTTCAGCGGCTGTGAGGTTAAGTTCTCTGTGCTCTTTACAGTCGAGTTTACTGTAAGGAATATCGGAATAAGGTCTTACTTCTTCAAACTCACCTAAAAGGCAACGGATAGTGTAAAGTCTTTCTGCTGCTGCGGTGATGTCGTCTTCAGTAACAAGGTCTTCTTCGTAAGCGTCAATAAGTGCATCGTAAGTTTCACCGCAGTTTAAGTCGCAAGTGTTCTTTAGTGAAACTGCGGCTGCTTCTGCCTTAGTTTCTGTAAACTGATGGAAAGTGTAAATGTTCTTTAAAGCACCGCAGTCGGAAACGAAATAACCGTCAAATCCCCAACGTTTTCTGAGAATGTCGGAAACAAGGTATGAGTGAGCGCAACAGGGTTCGCCGTTTGTACGGTTGTAAGCGCCCATAACACCTGCAACACCTGCTTTTACGGTCTTTTCAAATGCGGGGAGATATGTTTCAAAAAGGTCGTGTTCATTGGTTTTTGCATCAAAACTGTGGCGGGTTTTTTCGGGACCTGAGTGAACTGCGTAGTGCTTTGAGCAAGCAGCACCCTTTAAAAATTCACCGTCACCCTGTATGCCTTTTACAAAGGAAGTGCCGAGAACTGATGTAAGGAAAGGGTCCTCGCCGAATGTTTCCTGACCGCGTCCCCAACGGGGGTCACGGAAAATATTGATGTTGGGTGCCCAATAAGTGATACCTTTGAAAATATCAAAATCGTTGTATTCTACGTGTTTGTTGTATTTTATTCTGCCTTCGGTGGAAATAACATCGCCTATTTTATTGATAAGTTCGGGGTCGAAAGTTGCAGCCATAGCGATAGTGTGGGGGAAAACGGTTGCAGTACCTGCTCTTGCAACACCGTGAGCGCCCTCGTTCCACCAGTTATAAGCCTTAATACCCAAACGCTCAATAGCGGGGGAATTATATAATAACTGAGAAATTTTTTCTTCAGCTGTCATTTGTGAAACTATTTTCTTTGCTTTTTCTCTTGCTTCGGTTTTGGTCATTGGAAAAACTCCTTTGAAAATATTAACTATAACAAACTAAATATAAACTAAATAACTACCGTAGTCAAGAAATTAGTTTAGAAAATAAAAAAACAAACCGCCTGTTTTAAGGCGGCTTGTTTTTGGCTTTATGAAACAAATATATATGGCAACCTTGAAGTCCGATTCAGCGATAAAAATGGGTGAACCGGATGTTCAAGGATGTTAACGGGGAAGAGCAGGATTACTGCATCTCTTTAAGAATACCGTTAAGTTCGATTATCTTAACAAGCTTCTTCCAGGAGAAGCCCTTCTCTTCTTCAATCTCTTTTATGAGAGAGTTTCTGATTTCACGATAGTCTACCATTGTTCGTGGACTCCTTTCCTTTAATTTATGATTCCATTATACTCAGAAACTCAAAAAAGTCAAGTGAAATTGCACAAATAGAACTTATTCGAGTTGTGCAATATGCACAACAAGAGATGTTGGAAGATTGCTTTAGTCTTTAACAAATCTTTATAAGAAAGTAGAATTATTTTGTTGAAAATAAACAAACCGAATGGAAAAGTTTGTAACAACGTGACGAATGAAGTGAGTTTTTGACATTTCCTCCAAAAAAAGTTTGTATAAGTTTTTTTATAAAAAATCGCCCCGAAAGTATCGGAGCGATTTAAAAATTTATTTTTCTTCGTGGTATTCTTGTTCGGTATTAACGTTCCAGATAGCCGCTTTACTCAATGTTCCGTTTTTTATGCAATTTACCGCTTCCATTGCGGTGAGCATAGAGTGGTCCATATTGTTGTAGCGGTGCATACCGTTTCTGCCTATGCAGTAAAGGTTATCAACTGAGTCGAGATATTCGCGGACCTTATCAAAATCTTTATATGTGCCGAAATATGCGGGGTATGCCTTTTTGACTTTTATACGGACGGCATCGCGAACGTCTTGCTTTTCTATTATGCCGATTTTTTGAAGTTCGTCTGTTGCGAAATCAATAAACTCTCCGTCGGTCATATTCCAATATTCGTCGCCTTCGTTACAGAAATATTCAAGACCTATCCAGACGGTGTTTTCAGGGTCTTTCACCATATAAGGTGACCAGTTGTTGAAAATCTGAAGTCTGCCCAATTTAACGTCGCGTTCCTGAATGTATATCCAACAGTCAGGAACGATATTTCCCAATGTTTTGTGGGAAGTTTTGTTTTCTAATAAAAGTTTATCCACAAGAAGTCCCACAGTCATAAAATCACGGTAGGGTAAGTCGACCGCAATTTCTCTGACGCCTTTGGGAACATCGCCACCCATACCGATTACAAGGTCTTTGACGGGCATTGTGGAGATATAGTAATCTGCCCTGTACTGTACATTACCGTTGGGCGTTTTTGCGCCGATGCAGTCAATTTTCTTGTCTTTTACACAAATGGATGTAACACAGTTATTCTTTAATATTTTACCGCCCATTTTTTCAATTTCTTCTGCAAGGGATTCCCAAAGTTGACCGGGGCCTTTTTTGGGGTAGTAGAACTGTTCAATAAGGGAGGTTTCGACCTGTTCTTTCTTTTTAAAAGGTTTAGAAAGAACGTTTAATACAGCCTTTGTAAGCGAAAGACCTTTTACTCGCTGTGCGCCCCAGTCAGCAGCAATATGCGAGGGGTTAACTCCCCATAGTTTTTCGGTGTAATCCTCAAAAAACATTTCGTAAAGGGGTTTTCCGAAACGGTTGATATAAAAGTTTTCAAGCGAAGTTTCTTCCCTTTTTGAAACACAGGAGTGAAGATAACCGAAGCCTGCTTTCATAGTGCGTGAAAAGCCCATATTTATAAAAGTTTCGGGTTTTAAAGAAATGGGGTAGTCGAAGAATTTTCTTAAATAATAAATTCTTGAAACACGGTTTCTCAAAAGCAGAACTTTTTCATCTTTTTCGGGGTCAGGACCGTTTTTGCTTAAATCCTTGTGTGTACCTGTTTTTATATCGTCAAAAGATGGTGCCCCCTGTAAGGGCATAAGTTCTTGCCAGAGTTCGTTTACCTTTTCATTTTTAGAAAAGAAACGGTGACCGCCTATATCCATACGGTTTCCGTTATACTGTGCTGTTCGGGATATACCGCCTATAAATTCGCTTTCTTCAAGAATAAGGGGTTTAATGTCGGTGGTTTTTAAAAGTTCGTATGCCGCGGTAAGTCCCGCGGGGCCTGCACCGATAATAATAGCGGTTTTATCAGCCATGGTATCAACTCCTAAAGTAATTCTCTGAAAAAGAGCCCGTTCGTTTTGTTGCCGGGTATATTCTTTTTATGGGTGAATGATTCGTAAATATTTTCGCATTCTTCAGCGGTTTCTACGGTGAAGTACAAAGTGGCGAAATCAAGCATCGACAGGTTTTTGTCGCCTATGTACATCGGTACGCTGTTATGAAGAACCGAGAATGATTTATTATTGCATATTACGGGGAATTTTATTCCTTTCCTGTCAGTAAGTGAAGTAACACCGCCACAGTTTTCACATCCGGAGTAATTCTTCTGCGGACAGGCACGCATTAACATAAGTGGTAAATAACCGTACACGTAAGCTCCTCTCGGAATATTTCCGCCGAGATTTTTCATTGCCTTTTCCGTAAGTTCAAAGGATAAAGAAGCGTCCTTTAAACCTAAAGTTTCATAAAAATTCAATGAGTCGGTGTTAGTAATATTGAGTCCGTGAGCGCCGTGAATTGTAAATTTTGCGTCATTCAGAATTTTTATACTGCCAATATTTCCTGTTATACCGTGGGTGATGCCGATTTTTCTTATTTCAGTAAGTTTTTCGGCTATTGTGTTTTCTTCGTTGGGGTATATAAGTTGCGGAAGTTCTGCGATAATTTTCCCTGAAAGTTTTTTTGCACTTTCTTTATTCTTTAGTATTTCGTCGATTGGTAAAATTATGAATTCACAATCGGAAAAATTTTCCGAGTACTGAGAAAAATTCTGAAGTCTTACCCTTGTTTTTAATCTTTGTAACGGGTGGTAGGGTAGGTGTGAATCGGGTATAAAATCGCTGATTTTATAAGTGCTTTCGGTAATTGATTTTTCTAATTCTACTATACCGTCACGACGCATTGCGTTAATTGATGAAGCGGAAAGCGTAAGTTCATCTTTGTTAGAAAAATCTAAAGATTCAAGGTGAAAAGATGTGTTACCGAGTTTACCGAGATTTCTTTCTGCAATTTCTTTGGCTAACGGTGCGTTTCTGGGGATTTCGGGAACTGCACCCTGTACTGCAACCGTTTTGCCTTTGGCGCTTATTTCCAGAACTGAGGCTTCGTCCTTTTTTAAAGACAAAGACATTCTTACACCTATGGGGTGAATATCGTCATGATATAATGTCTCTAATGATTTAAGTACATTTGCAGCAGAAGTAACATCTTCTTTACCGCGGTAACCGAACATAGTTAAATCGCGTTTACCTTTTAAGTACCCGTCGGTAAAACCGTTTCTTGAGAAAACGGAACGAAGAGTATCTTTATCGTATTTTTTGCCTTTTAAGGCGTTATTTAAACTTGTAACAGCGGCGGCAACGTATTCGGGCCGTTTCATTCTGCCTTCGATTTTAAAAGACTCAACACCTATGTCACACAATTCTCTGATATTATCCAGGTAAGACATATCTTTTAGTGAAAGTGCGTAGTCTCTGCCGTGCTGAGATTTCCAATTAAGTCGGCATCCTTGGGCGCAAAGACCCCTGTTACCGCTTCGTTCACCTAGCATTGCCGAAAGGTAACAGTTACCCGAAGCACCCATACAATGAGCGCCGTGAACAAATACTTCAAGTTCGCAAGTTACATTTTTTCTTATCTCTTTAATTTCCGCTAAAGACAATTCGCGAGCGAGAACGATTCTTGAAAAACCGAGATTCTGAAGCATCAGAGCCCCCGAAACATTATGAACTGCCATTTGCGTTGAAGCGTGCAGAGGCAGGTCGGGACATATATTTTTGACCGCTTTAAAAACCGCGAAATCCTGCACAATAACCGCATCTGCGCCGCTTTGGGCAATTGTTTTTACGGTTTCGTAAAGTTCTTCGGTTTCTTTATCAAAAATCAGCGTATTAAGTGTCACATAAACTTTAACATTTCTGAGGTGACAGTATTTTACGGCTTCTTTTAAATCATCGTTTGTGAAGTTGTCCGCATTACGTCGCGCGTTAAAGTTCCCCGCACCTAAATATACCGCATTTGCACCGCAGATTACAGCGGCTTTTAACTGTTCGTATGCACCCGCAGGAGCGAGTATTTCAAATTTATTCATATTAAATGTCTGTAATTATTTTTTCTTTTTCGGTGCGTACTCTTAAAATATCGCCTGCTTTAACGTCTGCGGTACAATCGAGTGTTAAAAACTCCTGGGGATGACAGGCGGTTTCACATTCTTCACCTTTTTCGTTGATGATTTTTGTGCAGGTGAAAGACATACCGAAGGTGTCGGGGGAAAGCACTTCAATAGTGTCACCGAGTTTGAAAAAATTGCGTTGCTGAATTTTTATTTTTCCGTTTTCACAGTCGCTGAGCGCAACACCTGCAAAAGTGCAATCCCAATGGTAAAGACCGTCGTTTTTATGGTCGTGGACAAGGTTTCCGAAATAAAAACCGCTATTGTACGGACGGTGGCTTATAGCGTTAAGTTCATCATCGAGAAGTTCAATAGGCGCACTTTTATCAATAGCGCGTCTGTATGCGTTTACAACGTGGGAAACATAGTATTCTGTTTTCATTCTACCCTCAATTTTGAAGGAGTCTACACCTGCTTCCTGCAATTTGTCAAGGAAACTTATGGCTTTCATATCGTGGGAAGAAAGAAGCGCAGAATGGTCTTGGTATTCTTCAAGTTTTAAATATTCATTAGGACGGTTTCTTTCAACAAGATAGTATTCCCAACGGCAAGGCTGAGTGCATTCGCCTCTGTTACCGCTTCTGCCGTTCATATATGAAGAAATAAGACATCTGCCCGAATATGCCATACACATAGCACCGTGTACAAAAGCTTCAATTTCAAGGTCGTCGGGTATCTGAGAGTTCATTTCGGCAATTTCATCAATAGTCATTTCACGTGCGACAACAATTCGCGATGCACCCATTTCGTAATAAGCCATAGCGGAAGAATAGTTGCAACAGTTAGCCTGTGTGCTTATGTGTACTTCGAGGCGTGGCTCTGCCTGCTTAATGGCTCTGAGTGCGCCTAAGTCCGCAACGATAACTGCGTCAACCCCTAAGGAATAAAGAGTCCTTGCGTAATTTTTTAAAGGCTCAATTTCACTGTTTTTTGTGAAACTGTTAACTGTAACATACAACTTTTTGTTTAGTGAATGTAGATATTTTGCGGCTGTGTCAATTTCTTCCTCCGTGAATGCCGATTTTTCGGCCCTTAACTGAAGAAGCGGTCCGCCTATATACACTGCATCTGCGCCGAATCTTGCGGCGGCTTTGAGGCAGTTCATATCCCCTGCAGGGGCGAGAAGTTCAGGTTTATGCATTGTTTTACCTCGCAAAAAGTATTTCAAATAATTATAATACACTATAACAAAGTAAAAAACAAGGTAAAAAAGAGTAAAATGGGGTACAATATACATTGATAATGTTATGGTACACTTGATAGGTGACAAATAAAAAAGAAAAAACAACTCAAATATGATATGATGTTAATAACCACAAAAACGTCAAACATATAGGAGTTGAATTTTCAGTGATAAGTTTAACATCAAAAGCCCACTTTCG
>JAGAJB010000031.1 GCA_017626295.1 Clostridia bacterium
ACCTGAACCATACGTGTTTGCCAGTTTCACCATACCCGCATATTAACTTTTTTAGTGTGATTTTAATCACTATTTTATCATTGGCTTTTGCAGTTTTCAAGCCCTTGCACTTAGGATAGGTTACCTGAACCATACGTGTTTGCCAGTTTCACCATACCCGCATATTAACTTTTTTAGTGTGATTTTAATCACTATTTTATCATTGGCTTTTGCAGTTTTCAAGCCCTTGCACTTAGGATAGGTAACCTGAATCATACGCGTCTGCCAGTTCCGCCATCCCCGCATATTAACTTTTTTAACGTGATTTTCATCACTATTTTATCATTGGCTTTTGCACTTTTCAAGACCTTGCACTTAGGATAGGTTACCTGAATCTAGCGCGTCTGCCAATTCCGCCACCCCTGCATATTCAATTAAATGGATAGTGAATGATGAATAACATATTACGAATTTTACCACACAAATCTTGTTATGTCAACAAACTAAATTCACTCTACCCATTAAGTTCCTCTTGAAATTCGGGCATTATGTATTTTGTTGTGGAAATGAACATAACTTTCATTTCACCGTAGGAATATTCGTTAAGTGAATGGTCCTCGCTTGCACATTTGGAGTTGAGATTTTTATCTACCGAATATATGGCAATAAGGGTGCTTTCGTTTCTTATAAGTTTTCCGTTAGCGTCTGTAGAGCCGTCGAACTGAAGAACAATATTTCCGTCGTTATCGGGTACTGTGTAAAGAACTGCAAGAGTTTTTGCATCAACGCCGTATTTAGTTGTAACTGCTTTTATATATTTATTGTCTGCGCTGTCAGAGAATACCATTTCCCCTGTTTTTTCATAAACTTTTTCAGTAGTTTGGGCTACGGTTTCTTTCTCTGTCACAATAGGTGCTTGCTGTATTGTTGTAGTTTCTTGAGTTTGGAGTATTTCATTTGTTACAGGTGTTTCGGTAACAGGCTGTGTAGAAGATGGGGTAACGCTTGTGTCGGGTATTGAAATATTTACTGCTTGAGTATAAAAATTATATGCAGATGTTGTTGAGGGTGCAGTTGTGCTGTAATTATCAGTTGTTTCATATTTACTGTCTGTCATTTTACCGCAGGCACATAATATAAATAACGCGCTTATTACCGCCAATACTTTTATAAAATTCTTTTTCATCACAACAGCCCCTTTCTGATATTTAAATATATCATAAAGTTCGCTTCTTTGCAACTTGCTGAATTTAATTCTCTTGCAATTTTTGGCTATAAATAGTATTATTACTATGTGGTTTTGTATTGTATATTGGGAGGTTTTTGTATGTATCTTTGTCCTGAACCCAAAGTATTGGAGTTAAAAGGCGGTTATTATTATTTCACCGTAGGCGAAGAGCCGAAAGTAACATCAAAAATAACTCCTATGCTTTCTCAAAAGGAAAGTTACCGTTTAACCATTGACGCAAAAGGCGTTAATATTGAGGGTGCAGACGAAGCGGGTATATACTATGCTAAACTTACCCTCAGACAACTTTTGTTGAATCACAGGGGATGTCTGCCTTATTTATACATATATGACGAACCTGAATACTCATATCGCGGATTTATGATAGACAGTTGCCGTCATTTTTTCACAGTTGATGAAATAAAAAAGATGATAGACGGTGCATCTCTTTTTAAATTCAATAAATTTCACTTCCATCTTTCCGATGACCAGGGTTTCAGGGTGGAAATAGAGTCCTTCCCCGAACTTACAGCGGTTGGTTCAGTTCGTCCATCTTCTGATTTCGGCAGAGGCGAAAATGATAAAACTCCGTACGCCCACTATTATACTAAACAAGAGTTAAAGGAAATTGTAGAATACTGCAAAGAAAGATTTATTGAAGTTATACCCGAATTCGATGTTCCCGGTCATACAACGGCGGTTATAGCATCATACCCCGAACTTTCCTGTACAGGCGAAAAAATCGAGCCGAAAACCACCGCGGGTATTTTCAGCGATATTCTTTGTGTGGGAAATCCCGATACAATTAAGATGATTTATTCGGTAGTTGATGAACTCTGCGAAATTTTTACAGGAAAATATTTTCACATAGGCGGAGACGAAGCACCGAAAAAACGTTGGAATGTATGCCCGAAATGTCAGAAAAAATTAAAAGAATTAAATCTTAAAAATTCCGAGGAACTTCACGGTTGGCTCGTAAACGAAATATCTCTTTATTTAAAGAAAAAAGGTAAAAAGGCGATCTGTTGGAATGAAGCCATACGGGGCGGTAATGTTGAAAAGGACAATGTTACTGTTGCTTGGTGGTTGGACAGAACAAAGGCCTCTTTGGAATGGGCTAACGGCGGGAACCCGACCATAATAGAAAGTTTTACGCCTTATTATGTTGATTATCCGTACGGTATGCATTCCCTTAAAAATGTATATTTATATAATCCTCGAAAAATAAGGGGTCTTACTTCTCTGGGTGCATCATCAGTTGTTGGTATAGAGTCACCTGTGTGGACTGAATTTATAAGAGACTTTAATAAACTCACCGAGAAGTGTTTTCCTCGTTGGCTTGCGGTAGCAGATACCGCCTGGAACGGAAATGATAAAAAGAATTTTAATAAATTCCTTAAAACAGTAGCCTTTTTCTGCGAGATTTTAAGGGAACACGGCATTATTGCCGCACCCGAAAGTGAGTGGAACATTCTTCCCCACAACAGACTTTCACAAACCGTAGGTTTCTTGAAAAACTTTCTTTCCAAAGAAACCGTCACACAATTTTTAAATAAGGACGAGTAATAATGATTAAGTATTCCGTTATCGGAACATCCTGGATAACAAATTCATTTATACAGGGCGCACAACTTACAAAAGATTTGGTTCTTGACGGTGTTTATTCGCGCTCTGAGGAAAAGGGTAATGCATTTGCAAAGGAAACAGGCGCAAAGCGTGTGTTTACAGATTTTTCTGCTCTTCTTAATTCCGATACCGATTTAGTTTACGTTGCAAGCCCTAATGTTTGCCATTACGGGCAGTGCAAAGCGCTTCTTGAAAGCGGGAAGCATGTTATTTGCGAAAAGCCTATAACCGTTACTCTTTCACAATTCAAAGAACTTTCCGAACTTGCCGATAAAAAAGGTCTTATTTATTTTGAAGCCATAATGTATATGCACTCGCCTGCAAGAAAAGTTTTAAAAGATGCGGTTAGTAAAATAGGAACAATAAGAAGTGCGACTTTCGATTTTTCTCAGTTATCTTCAAAGTATGCGGCACTTAAAAGGGGCGAAATCCCGAATATATTTAACCCCGAAATGAAAACAGGCGCGCTTAACGATTTGGGTATTTACTGCGTTTATCCTGTTGTTGATTTATTCGGCGAGCCCGAAGAAATTATACCCACACAGCATTTTCTTTCAACAGGCGCTGACGGTTGCGGTTGTGCTGTTTTTAAATATTGTGATAAACTTATTACAATTACCTACTCAAAAGTGGGTCAAAGCCGTTCTTCTTCACAGATTATGGGTGATTTGGGCACTGTAACTATCGGTAGCGTGTCGCAGACTGATAATATATACTTGTATGATAATAACGGGGAAAAGACAGAACTCGTTCCCGATATAGATAAAAAATATCATATGGGTAACGAGGCAAAAAGCGCGTATAACTTTATAACAGACCTTGAAAACGAAAAAGGTTTTTACAAAGAATGCAGAACTGTAAATGAAAAAGTTCTCAGATGTATGGAAAAAATGAGGGTAGTAAATGTTTGAACAGGAACTTAAAGATTTCTTGCTTTCAAAGGGTGTCAGTGATGTAGGTTTTGCTCTTACCGATAACTCTGATACAGGGGATTTAAAATACGCAGTAAGCATAGTTGTTCGTCTTTCCGATGCAATAATTGATGAAATCACAGACGAGCCGACTCCTACATATTTTAATCATTACAGGACGGTAAATGCGTTTATTGACAGAATGCTCCTTGAAGCAGGGCTGTTTTTACAAAGTAAAGGGTATAATTATATAACTGTGGCTGCATCACAGAGTATGCCGGGAACACCTTTTAACGGCAGATATTCTCATAAAGAGTCTGCACGTAAGGCAGGGCTTGGCGGTATAGGAAAAAACTCTTTATTTATTCATAAAGAATACGGCACAAGAGTCCGTTTAGGAACTCTTTTTACCGACTGTCCGTTACAGGGTGATGGAGAATTTACAGAGGATATTTGTACAGGTTGTGACAGATGTGTTAAAGCCTGTCCTTCCGGTGCAATTCTCGGAACGCCCTTCGAAATAGGAATAAAACGCGAGGAAATGTTCAGTCCTGCAGTTTGCAGCGAATATATGAAAAAACAGTTTCATCATATCGGCAGAGGTGTAGTTTGCGGAATATGTATGAAAGTTTGTCCCTATAACAAATAATAATGAGGAGATAATATGGCAAAGATACTTGTTGCTGATGACGAAGAACTTATAAGAAAACTTATAGGCGATTGCCTGAAAAAAAACGGTCATACAGTTCTTGAAGCAGAGGATGGCGCAAAGGCGATTGAGATTTTCAAGAAAAATCCCGATATAAAACTTGCGATGCTTGATATTATGATGCCTGAAGTTGATGGTTGGCAGGTTTGCCGTAAAATCCGTGAAACAAGCGGTATCCCTGTTATGTTGGTTTCTGCACGTTCACAGGATTTTGATCAGATAATGGGTTTTGAAAGCGGTGCGGATGATTATGTTACAAAACCATTTTCTCTTGCTGTTCTTGTAAGGCGAATTGATGCACTTTTACAGCGCGGTGCAGTGAAAACACCCACAAATCAGAAAGAGGACGACGGTAATATAGTAATAAACGAACTTTCAGTTAATCCATCCGCTTATGAGGTAACTCTGGGAGGCGAAAGAATTGAGCTGACACTTAAAGAGTTCAGTATTTTACACAAACTTTGTAAGTCACCGGGCAGAGTGTATTCAAGAGATAAACTCCTGGATGAAATCTGGGGTATGGATTACGACGGCGATATAAGGACGGTAGATTCTCACGTTGCCCGCTTACGTACCAAACTCGGCGAATGGGGAAATAAAAATATTGTTACAGTTTACGGAACAGGGTATAAAGTAAACAACAACTGACAAGAAAGGATGGGAGTAGAAATGAAACGGCGAAAGCTCGGCATAAGGGCCAGATTTTTCCTTGAAGTAGGCGCAATAATGGCAGTTTGTCTTATCGGTATTTCCATTGTGAACTCCCAACTTTTAGAGTCGGTTTATATATGGAATGTGGAACGGTCTTTGCGCTCAATGGCTCAACAGGTAGAGTTGTCGGGAGACGAGTATTTCTATCTTCTTTCGGAGTTTGAGCGAGAGCAGGGAGTAAGTATTGATTTATATGATGAAAACGACAATTATCTTTACGAGGGCAGCGGCTCTTTCGTTTCGGGCAATAAACTTAATATAATCAGCCGTAAAGAAAACGACGACGGCAGTTATTTTAACGTGGTAAGTGCCGAGGGTAGTAGTACACAGTACATTCTTTACGGTAAAACTTTTGATAACGGTTGCCATATTGAAATTACCACACAAAAAGATCCCATACAAGAAAATGCATCTATTGCAACCAGGGTAACTACCACTATTACGGTTTTCACCCTTGTGCTTGCTCTTGTATTTATCTTCGATTATTCAAGACGATTTACAAAACCGCTTATTCAAATGAATGAGGTTATGGAAAAAATCGCAAATCTTGATTTTTCAACCAAAACAAACATTGAAAGAAAAGATGAAATCGGAACGCTTTCAAGAAATATAAACAAAGTTTCCGATTCGCTTGATAATGCGCTGACGGAACTGAGAGAAAAGAACGCCCAACTGGAAGAGGATATTGAAAAAGAACGGCAACTTGAAAGAATGCGTCAAGAGTTCGTTTCATCAGCCTCCCACGAACTTAAAACACCCATAGCCATTATTCGGGGGTATGCGGAAGGCTTAAAGATGAATTTAGAAGAAAAGGATGAAAGCGCAATTGAATATTGCGATATTATAATGCGTGAATCTGATAAAATGAACGAACTTGTTCTGAATATGCTGGAGCAGTCGTTGTATTCCTCAGGTGTAAAGAAGCCCGAAGAGGAAGTTTTTTCGGTTGACGGATATATCAGAGATTTTCTTAAAAGTGCAACACCTATTTTTGAGGAAAAAGAAATAACGGTAAAATATGACGGTACAGATGCGGTTGTTTTTGCTGATAAAAAGCAAATGACCACGGTACTTTCAAATATTGTCCTTAATGCTTGCAGTCATGCAAAGAATGAAAAAATTATTGAAATAAGTGCGGAAAAAAATCACAATTTCATTAAGTTAAATGTATTTAATACAGGGAGTTATATTGACGATAAAGATAAAGATAATATATTTACTTCTTTTTACCGTGCTGATAAAGCCCATTCCCGAAAAGAAGGCCGTTTCGGTCTGGGCCTTTCAATAGTAAAATCAATAACACAAAACCACGGTTGTGAATGTGGTTTTGAGAATAAAGAAAACGGCGTAACATTTTGGTTTACAATGAAATGTGCGCCTGACAAATAAATTTCGGAAGGAACACAAAATGAAAGTTAACTTTGTTATACCTTGCCTTTTGGGCGTAGAGGGTATTATTGCCGATGAACTCCGTTTCCTCGGTGCAGAAAATGTAAATGCGGAAAACGGCAGGGTGCTTTTTTCAGGCGATGAAAATATGCTTGCGAGAGTAAATATATGTTCCCACTTTGCAGAACGAGTGCAGATACTTATAGGGTCTTTTACCGCAAAGACTTTTGAAGAACTTTTTCAAGGTGTTAAAAATCTTCCTTGGGAAGAGTGGATAGGCAAAGATGATGCCTTCCCTGTAAAAGGCTATTCTCTTAAATCAACACTTTTCAGCGTCAGCGACTGTCAGGCGATTATTAAAAAAGCCGTTGTTGAAAGGCTTAAATCAAAGTACGGTATATCCTGGTTCAATGAAACAGGCCCTGTTCATCAAATTCAGTTTTCTATTATGAATGATAAGGCAACACTCCTTATTGACACCACAGGTGCAGGCCTTCATAAACGCGGATACAGACTCGCACAAAACGGTGCACCCATAAAAGAAACTCTTGCGGCATCAATTTGCGCACTTGCAAAGTTACGCCATTATCATACCCTTTATGACCCGATGTGCGGTAGCGGTACACTTCTTATCGAAGGCGCATTGTATGCTCATAATATTGCACCGGGTCTTAACCGTAATTTTGCTGCTGAAAGATTTGATGTGCTTCCTAAAAACATCTGGAAGGAAGAACGCGAAAGGGCAATAAGTCTTGAAAAAGTTGATACGGATTTTGTGGGTTACGGTTCCGATATTGACGAGGAAGCCATTAAAATAGCCGTAGAAAATGCTTCAAGGCTTCCTATCGGTAAAAAACTGCATTTTGAAAAGCGTGATATAAAAGACTTTAAGAAATACAGTGAACGCGGTACGGTTATCTGCAATCCGCCTTACGGAGAAAGACTTCTTGATTTACAGGAAGCAGAAAGACTTTACCGTCAGATGGGTAAGGTGTTTGACAGACAACACGGTTGGAGTTATTATGTTATCACTCCCGACGAAGAATTTGAGGACTGTTTCGGCAGAAAAGCCGACAAGAGCAGAAAACTCTATAACGGTATGATTAAATGCAGACTCTATATGTATTTTAAATAATCGGAGGAAACAATTAGATGAAACATCTTTTTATTGTTAACCCAATGTGCGGAAAAGGTATTTCCCACGAGAGATGTGCTAACGGCATTATTGAAACCATGGCTGAAATGGGTATTGAGGATTATGAAATTCACGTTACCACAGGCCCTCGCGACGGATATGAATATACAAAAAAAGAGGTAGATAAAGGCGATCCCATTCGTGTTTATGCCTGTGGCGGTGACGGTACTCTTTATGAAGTGGTTAATGCTTGTGCCTGTAAGAAAAACGCAGAGGTTGCGGCTTTCCCTTTGGGTAGCGGTAATGACTTTATCCGTATTTTCGGTGATAAAAAAGATTTGCGAAATGTGTCAGACCACGTAAACGGCACTGTTATGGAATTCGACCTTATTAAGTGCGGTGACCAGTATGCCATAAACCAATGCTCAATGGGTATTGATGCCGAAATTTGTGCAAAACAGGCACATTTCAAAAAATTGCCGTTACTATCAGGTGAAACTGCCTATACTGCAGCATTACTTTACTGCTTTATAGGTAAAATGAAAAGCAGATTTACAATTACCATTGATGACGGCGAGCCTTTTACAAGCGATGTTCTTTTCTGCGTAGGGGCTAACTCCCGTTGGTACGGCGGCGGCTATATGGCTGCACCCAAAGCGCTGACTTATGACGGTTTACTTGATTTTATTATCGTTAAAAAGGTTGGTATGAGAATAAAACTTTTACCCCTTATAAGTAAGTACAAACGCGGTGAACATCTTGACTGGGATATTACTACTTTTAAAAGAGGCAAAAAAATTAACATAAAAAGTGAAAAGCCCGCGGCGGTTAACGTTGACGGTGAAACAATGTATGTTACGGAAAGTACCTTTGAAATAATTGAAAAAGGAATTAAATTTGTAGTTCCTGCCTGTTCCGATTTTATGGAAAGAGTTAAAAATAATAATGTATAAAAAATGCCTTTGCACCGAATTGAAGTGCAAAGGCTAATTTTTTTATTATCCGAAAACTGCAAGCAAAAAACCTGCGGCAACTGCCGAACCGATAACACCGGCAACATTGGGACCCATTGCGTGCATAAGAAGGAAGTTTGTGGGGTTATATTTTCTACCCACATTCTGAGCAACACGTGCAGCCATAGGAACGGCTGAAACGCCTGCTGCACCGATAAGGGGATTGATTTTACCCTTTGTGATAACATAAAGAAGTTTTCCGAAAAGTACACCGCCCGCTGTTGAGAAACCGAAAGCAACAAAACCGAGGACAACGATAAGGATTGTTTTTAACTGTAAGAAGTCCTGACCGTTAGCAGTAGCACCTACCGTAACACCGAGCATAATAGTAACGATGTTCATAAGGGCATTCTGTGCTGTGTCGCTGAGTCTGTCAACAACACCGCATTCGCGGAAGAGGTTGCCGAGCATAAGCATACCTAAAAGCGGAGCAACAGAGGGAAGAAGGAATGCACAGAAAAGAAGTACTGCAACGGGGAAAATGATTTTCTCTGTTTTTGAAACTTTTCTTAACTGTTTCATTTCTACTTTGCGTTCTTTTTCTGTTGTGAGTGCTTTCATAATGGGTGGCTGTATAATGGGAATAAGAGCCATATAGGAATATGCCGCTAAGGCTATAGGTGCCAATAAATGTGATGCGAGTTTTGATGTAAGGAAAATTGCTGTGGGGCCGTCTGCACCGCCGATGATAGCAATAGAAGCAGCTTCAGCAGGTTCAAAACCGAAAGCAACAGCAAGAAGGAATGCACAGTAAACACCTAACTGTGCTGCAGCACCTAAAAGCAGGCTCACAGGGTTGGAAAGAAGAGGACCGAAGTCGGTCATGGCACCAACGCCTAAGAAGATAAGACAGGGGAAAACGCTGGATTTAACACCGGTGTAAAGAATTCGCAAAACACCTGAGTCGTACCAATGCGCCCCCTCAACAACTGCTTGACCGTAACTTCCTAATTGACCGCCCGTGGTGTCAAGCATTATATCTGCACCCGGGAGGTTAGCAAGAAGAATACCGAAAGCGATAGGAACAAGAAGAAGCGGTTCAAATTTAAATTTGATGGCAAGTACAAGGAAGACGATAGCCACACCTATCATTACCAGGTTTTGCCACACCAGATTACCGAATCCTGACTGTTCCCAAAGGTTTGTCAAAATTGAACTGAAATCCATTATTCATATTCCTTTCAATCAGATAACTGCAAGAACATCGTCAGTGTTAACTGTTGAGCCCTTAGGAGCATTGATTGATTTTACAGTACCGTCACAGGGAGCAACAATATCGTTTTCCATTTTCATAGCTTCAAGAACGATAACAACGTCGCCTGCTTTAACAGCATCACCAACATTTTTCTTAACTGCAAGAACAGTGCCGGGCATGGGAGCCTTAATCTGTGTTCCGTCAGCAACAGCCACGGGAGCCGCAGGGGCAGCGGGTGCTGCAGGTGCTTCGGGAGCAGCAGCGGGTGCAGGGGCTGCAACAGGAGCAGCAACTACAGGTGCAGCAGCAACGGGAGCAGCAACAGGAACCTGAGAAATGCCTGTAACAACAGCATCTGTTTCTGTAACGTCAACTTCATAAATTTTTCCGTTTAAAGTAACATTGTATTTCATTTTTTATTCCTCCACTAATTTAATAGAATTAAAGCAAAGATTTTCAAGGGGGATGCCTGTTTTATCAGAAGTTATAGCCATAATAGCGGCGGCATCCTGCTCGCTTATGTTTTCAAGTACAGGGTCTTGGTTAAGGCGTTTAATGGAGTTGAAAGAAAGCCTTTCAAGACCAATGCCTGTTTTAAAGGATGTTATTGCCATAAGCACAGCGGCATCCTGTTCTGCAACACCGTCAAGAATCACATATCCGGGGATATGGGGAACAGAAGGTTCAGAAACAGGTGTTTCAACAGTTTCTGCAACTGTTTCTGCAGGTAAAGTTTCTTTAACGACTTCTTTTACAGGAGCAGTTTCTGCCTTACCGTCATTAGATTTTTTCTTTAATAAACGGGGGAAAATATCGAAACAAACTTTAACGAATATAGCAAGAACTGCAAGAACTGCGAGAACGATAAGAAAACCTAAACCTGAAGTACTTAAGGCGTCTGAAAAACTAAATGATTCCAAAGGAAGAAATGTCATTTTTATTCCTCCTTAATCAATAGCCTTGAATTCGTAGTTGTAAATTTTGCCTGCCATTTTTTCGCGATAATCGAAGAAGTTTTCTGCCTGAGTGGGGAATGCGATATAGGAAAGAACGTCTTCATCACTCTTGGCCTTGTCGCCGATTTCTGCTTTTGCTTTCTCAAACTGAGGTTCAAGAGTATCAGCATATCTGCCTTCAATACCCTTTTCTTCGCCGAGAATCTGCTTTTTAACATCTTCGTTAACTTTACCGGGAGCGTTGCCGTATTCACCCATAAGGTAAGATTTAACTTCCTTGGATACGTTTTTATAACGTTCGCCTGCAAGTACGTTAGCAGTAGCCTGAACACCAACCATCTGGCTCATAGGAGTAACAAGGGGAGGATAACCTAAATCTTCACGAACTCTGGGAGTTTCAAGAAGTACTTCATCGAATTTATCCATCTTGCCCTGTGCAGTAAGCTGTGCAACAAGGTTTGAAAGCATACCGCCGGGAACCTGATAATCAAGTGCTTTTGTGTCAGTTGTGAGAACTGTGGGGTTAAGAAGACCGCTATCAAGAGCTTTTGCTCTGATGGGTTTGAAGAAATCGGCAATTTCCTGTAAGGATTTGCTGTTAAGACCTGTTTCGTAACCGAGTTCTGCAAGTGTGTAATTAAGTGTTTCTGTTGCAGGCTGAGCAGTACCGCCTGACATTGTTGAAATAGCGGTATCGAGAACGTCAACACCCGCTTCAACTGCTTTGAGGCATGTCATAAAGCCGAGACCTGTTGTGCAGTGAGTGTGAAGTACAAGGGGAAGGTCAACCGCTTCTTTAAGTGAAGAAACAAGTTTGTATGCTTCTGCAGGGCTGAGAATACCAGCCATATCTTTAATAGCGATTGTCTGACAGCCCAGGCTCTTCATGTTCTTAGCAAGTTCAACATAAGAATCAAGAGTATGAATAGGGCTGATGGTGTAGCAGATAGCACCGGAAGCAATAGCGCCGTTTTTAACAGTTTCATCAACTGCTACTTCAATGTTTTTAACGTCGTTAAGTGCATCAAAAATTCTGATGATGTCAATGCCGTTTTCAACACTCTTTTTAACGAACATACGAACAACGTCATCGGGATAGTGGTGATAACCGAGAAGGTTCTGCCCTCTTAAAAGCATCTGAAGTTTTGTGTTAGGGCAAGCCTTTTTGATTTTTCTGAGTCTTTCCCACGGATCTTCGTTAAGGTAACGAAGGCAGGAGTCGAATGTAGCACCGCCCCAGCACTCGAGAGAGTAGTAACCTGCTTTGTCAAGTTCTGAAAGGATGGGCTGAAATTCATTGAATTTCATACGTGTTGCAATTAAAGACTGGTTAGCGTCACGCAACACGGTTTCGGTAAATTGAACCTTTTGCATTTTGCGTTTCTCCTTCATTTTTATATTAAGGAAATATATATGAACGGTGACAGTGTGAATCTTACATCCACAAAATCTGTCTACCAATTTTCCCCACTTTAGAATACACTAAAATCAACGAATTATCAAGGGTGTTGTTACAAATTTGTCAAATTGTGGTAATAAGTGGTTTTTATTGTTCTGTTTTTTAATATTTTGCCAATACATATTATATATATGCAAAGAAAAACCACAACCACTCGCGTTTTCCATTGAGAAAAAACGAGTGGTTGTTTATTATTTACTATACTATTATATATAGTGTTACTTGCAGAACAAGTGTGAACCTATTGTGGTTATAACGGGTCGTGTTCTTATCCATCTGTTAGATGTTTTGGCAGGGTTGTAGTAGTAAAGCGCACCGCCGGACGGATCCCAACCGTTAATTGCATCCTGTGCTGCTTTTCTGGATGTGGAATCCGGCGAAACGCTCCAGTTACTGTCTGTAACTGCAGAGAAAGCACCTTTTTGATAAACCACACCTGCGATGGTATCGGGGAAAGAAGATGAATCAACTCTGTTAAGGACAACTGCACCAACCGCGACCTGCCCTGTGTAACTTTCACCGCGAGCCTCTGCAGCGATAACTTTTGCCAATAAATATACGTCATTAGAACTGTAACCGCCCGCACTTGCAGCAGTTGACCCGCCCAAACCTAAATATAACAATGTTTTATTACCCGCAACACCGTCTGCGGTAATTCCAACAGATTTCTGAAAACGTTTTACGGCACTCTGCGTTTTTACACCGTATATGCCGTCTATCGTGCCATTGAAATAACCAAGAGATTTGAGTTTGGTTTGAATACGGCGCACTTCATCACCGCGTGAGCCGAGTCTTGATAAAACTTCCTGTGATTCTGTAACGTTGTTGTCAATTCCGACTATACTGATAATACCTGTCAGAACTGTGGCACAAAGAACAATACAAATTGCTTTGCCGGTTTTTGAACGAACGAAATTCTGAAATTTAGTCAGTTTTAATTTCTTTGTCATATTGCACCTCTGATAATATGTTTTTATTATGTTTTTCGTTATTTTGGTTTTTATACATTCATTAAACAAAGTTTTGAACATTAAAATTGTGGTCTGAAATACATATAAACACAACATCTTGTGAAGGGTAAATTTTTCTGAAAAATAATAAAAAAACTTTCAAAAATAGGCTTGACTTTTCGTTTTTCCTTTAGTATAATACGCAAGCACTCAGACGAGAGTTGAGTGTGCAGGCGAGTGAGTTTCAACAGAAACAAAACCTCCCCGACACCTTTTGATAAGCGAGCCCCGAAACACCCGGGAGGGTGGAGAAGTTCGGTAAAAAACTTAAAAAAAGATGTTGACAATGCGAGATGATTGTGATATTATCTTAAGGCACTCTTGAGAGGGGAACTTTGAGAGAGGGCAAACGAACCTTGAAAATTAAACAACGATTAAAGAAAAAACCCTTG
>JAGAJB010000007.1 GCA_017626295.1 Clostridia bacterium
CTTCTCTTAATTTGAGTATTTCTTTTTCATAATCCTTTATATGTAGATAATTTCTAGGCATAAAAACTCCTCCTATGGTAGTTTTATTCTACCATAGGAGGTCGTTTTTTTCTATTGTCCGTTTTTACTGGACTTGTTCATCAATGAGTTTACTCGGTTTTTTTAATTGTACCAGAAACGGTGTTTATATTATCATCAACCCCACAAATTTGTAGTATATATGCACGCATTGGTATTTTTCACCGTCTATGATTTTTTATACACCAATTTTCTCAATGAATTCGTTCAGGATTCTTGCATGTGTCGTGAGTTTTTAAAGAATAAATAAAAAAGAATAGAGAATAAAGAATAATACAAAAGCGGTAAAATCAAGGCTCTTTATTATTTCTTATTTATTCTCTATTCTTTATTCTTTTAGGCAACAAACTGTTGCCGCTTTTGGAGCTGGAAACGTGACTCGAACACGCGACCTGCTCATTACGAATGAGCTGCTCTACCAACTGAGCTATTCCAGCAATTTAATTGCAAGTAGTATTATATATAATTGTTCGGAGATTTTCAAGGGGAAAGTAGAAATTTTAAACTAACGATTTTTTATTGTATTTATCTCTTGACTTTAGCACTTTAGCGTGCTACTATATGAGCACGGTTTTTTAGCGAAGTAATCAGAAAGGAACGGTACTTTAAGTACTGTGTGAAAATTATGACACCTTTTAAAAACAGTTATGTTGATGAACTTTACGATGCAATTCTCAGCCTTGAAAACAAGGAGGATTGTCAGGCGTTTTTTGAGGACCTTTTTACCATAAATGAAATTATTTCTCTTTCTCAGCGTTTGAGTGTTGCGAAAAAACTTGACGAGGGAAAGACTTTTTCTGTTATAACTGCTGAAACAGGGGCTAGTTCCGCCACTATCGGCAGGGTTAATAAATGTCTTTCTTACGGCACGGGCGGTTACAGAAAAATTATTGACAGATTAAAGAATGAAGGCGGCGAAAACAAATGAGCATAGATTTATCGGTTCTTAACAATTCCGAAAAAATAATATTTGAACTTCGCAGTCTTTATTCAAAATACGGCTACAAGCCTTTCAAAATGAGCAAGTTTGAAGAATACGACCTTTACGGAAGCAATAAAGATTTCCTTGTCAGCGGTAACTGTATTACATTTACAGATTCCGACGGCAGACTTCTTGCTCTAAAACCCGACGTTACTTTTTCAATAATTAAAAATCTTGATGATACTGCTGAGGGCGTTCAGAAGGTCTATTATAACGAGAATGTTTACCGCGTAACCAAAAAAGCGGGCGGTTTCAGTGAAATTATGCAGACCGGAATTGAGTGTATGGGTGATATTGGCTCAGGCGAAGTTTGTGAAGTTATAACTCTTGCGGCCCGCAGTCTTTATGCTATCAGCGAAAATTACGTTCTTGATATTTCTCATATGGGTATTCTCAGCGGTCTTTTTACCGCTATGGATTTATCCGAAAGCAACAAGGCGGAACTTCTTTCTGCAGTTGCTGAGAAAAACAGCGGTGTTATTTTAAATCTCTGTGAAACTTTCGGTGTAGGGGAAGCGCTCAGCAATAAACTTTTTGAACTTCTCAATGCTTACGGTAAACCTTCCGATGCTCTTAAAAAAATCGGTGCGGCGGTTGTTAATGCGGAGATGCAGAACGCCTATAACGAACTTCGCGAAGTTTGTAAAAATCTTACCGATATGGGTTACGAAAAGAATATAAATATCGACTGCTCCGTTGTTAACGATATGAGTTATTATAACGGAATTGTCTTTAAAGGTTTTATTCACGGTGTTCCCACAGGCGTGCTTTCAGGCGGCAGATACGACAGACTTATGGAGCGTGTCAATAAAAAGGCAGGGGCTATCGGTTTTGCGGTTTACCTTGATGAAGTTGACAGAATACTCGATTCTAAAGAAGAAAACGAAATATCCGAAGATAACGACAATTATCTTAATATAGCACTTCCCAAAGGCAGACTCGGTGAAAAAGTTTATGCTATGTTTGAAAAAGCAGGTTTTGAGTGTCCCCAGATACACGAAAAAAACCGCCGACTTATCTTTGAAAACCCCGAAAAGAAAGTCCGTTACTTCTGGGTTAAACCCTCGGACGTTGCTATATATGTTGAACGCGGTGCAGCGGATATAGGTGTAGCAGGTAAAGATATTCTTTTGGAATATTCTCCCGACGTTTACGAACTTCTCGATTTAGATATGGGTAAATGCCGTATGTGTGTTGCAGGTAAAAAGGAGTTTACCGATGACGGCACCAATACACTGAAAGTTGCAACGAAGTTTGAAAATATCGCTAAAAGTTACTATGCGGATAAATGCCGTGATATTGATATTATTAAACTTAACGGCTCTATTGAAATTGCGCCTATTCTCGGACTTTCCGATGTTATAGTCGATATAGTTGAAACAGGTGCAACACTTCTTGAAAACGGTCTTGAGCCGAAAGAAACTATTGTAAATATCAGCGCAAGGCTTATTTCTAACAAAGCATCCTACAAGTTTAAATCGGAACTTGTGGACAGCCTTAAAGATGCACTTTCTACGATTGTGAGGGAAAAACAGTGATTAAAATATACAACCGAAACGAAATCTCTATACAGGAAATACTCGAAAGAAGCGAGCAGACTGTTGACGTTGAGGGTATAGTTTCAGATATTATAAAAAATGTTAAAGAAAACGGCGACAAGGCACTTGTTGAATACTGTAAAAAATTCGACGGTGCAGTTGACGATGTTATAGAGGTAACGGCAGAGGAAATCGAAGAGGCTTTTAAAGAGGTTGACACAGAACTCATAGGTATTCTTAAAGAGGCTAAAGAAAATATAACCGCTTTCCATTCAAAGCAAGTACGCAATTCCTTTATTATAAATGAAAAAGACGGCGTTATTATAGGGCAGAAAGTTTTACCAATTGAAAAGGTAGGTCTTTATGTTCCCGGCGGAACGGCTTCATACCCCTCATCTGTCCTTATGAACTGCGTTCCCGCTAAAATCGCAGGTTGCAGTGAAATTGTTATGGTAACGCCTGCAAAGGCAGGCAAAGTTAAACCTGTAATTCTTGCAGCGGCTAAAATCGCAGGTGTAGACAGAATATTCAAAATCGGCGGCGCACAGGCTGTTGCAGCCCTTGCATACGGTACAGAAAGCGTTCCGAAGGTGGATAAAATCGTAGGCCCCGGCAATGCTTTCGTTGCAGAGGCAAAAAAACAGGTTTTCGGTATGGTGGATATTGATATGATTGCAGGCCCCAGCGAAATCCTTGTTGTTGCGGATTCCACCAATAATCCTGCCCACATTGCCGCGGATATGCTTTCACAGGCTGAACACGACAAAATGGCTACTGCCGTTCTTATTACAGACAGTCAGAACTTTGCGGAAGAAGTAAGCGCAGAACTTGAAAAACAAATACCTCTTTTACCGAGGGCAGAAATTGCCCGTTGCTCCGTTGATACAAACGGCAAAATTATTGTAACTGATAATCTTGTTGAGGCTATGGACGTTTCAAATATTCTTGCGCCCGAACACCTTGAAATTTGTGTTGATAATCCTTTTGAATATTTGGGTTATGTGAAAAATGCAGGCTCCGTGTTCCTCGGTAAGAACTGCCCCGAAGCATTGGGCGATTACTTTGCAGGACCTAACCACACACTTCCCACAAGTGGTACTGCCCGTTTTTCAAGTCCTCTTTCAGTTGATGATTTTGTTAAGAAAACACAGTTTTCATATTTCAGCCGTCAGGCTCTTTGCGAAGTTTCCGACAAGGTAGTTCGCTTTGCAAATGAAGAGGGTCTTCAGGCACACGCAAAAAGCGTAAGTATCAGAACGGAGAAATAATAATGAGCAAATTCCTTGATGAGCGTTACAGTTCCCTTGCGGCGTATGTGCCGGGGGAACAACCTCAGGATAAAAAATATATTAAACTTAACACTAACGAGTCACCCTATCCGCCAAGCCCCGAAACTCTGGCGGCGGTGAATGTTGGCGAAACGGAAAATTTGAGGCTTTATCCCGACCCCGACGGCAGAATTTTAACTAAAAAAATCGCTGACCTATACGGTGTGGAAAGCGAAAACGTTTTTCTTGCAAACGGCTCGGACGATATACTGAACTTCGCCTTTATGGCATACTGTGCAAACGGCAGAAAGTCATATTTTGCAGATATTACTTACGGTTTTTACAGCGTTTTTGCCAATCTTCACGGCTCCGATTATACCGAAATACCCCTTGAGAAAGATTTCAGTATAGATGCCGATAAATTCTGCGGTGTGGACGGCGGTGTGTTTATTGCAAACCCCAATGCACCTACGGGACTTGCTTTGAGCCTTGAAGAAGTTGAAAAAATCATTAAGTCGAACCCCGAAAATGTTGTGGTTATTGATGAAGCGTATGTTGATTTCGGTGGGGAAAGTGCAGTTAATCTCACTAAAAAGTACGATAATCTTCTGGTTGTGCAGACTTTCTCAAAATCTCGCTCAATGGCAGGCGCACGATTGGGTTTTGCTGTCGGCAGTAAGGAGATAATAGGGGATTTACACAAGTTGAGATATTCAACTAACCCCTACAACATAAATCGCCTTACCCTTGCGGCAGGCTCTGCTTGTATTGATTCGCAGAATTATTACGATGAAAATTGCAAAAAAATTATGGCTACAAGAGAGTTTACAAAAACTGAACTTCAAAAATTCGGCTTTTCCGTATTACCCTCAAAGGCTAACTTTATTTTTGCACAGTCACCCCTTATTGACGGCGGAGAATTATATCTGAAACTTAAAGAAAAAGGCGTACTTATCCGCCACTTTACAAGTGAAAGAATTAAGAACTTTAACCGTATTACTATCGGTACACCCGAAGAAATGCAGATTTTTATAGAAAAAGTAAAAGAAATTATGGAGGAAAACTGAATGCGTACTTCTGAAATTTCAAGAAAAACAGCGGAAACTGATGTATATATTAAACTCAACCTTGACGGCAAGGGTGAGTGCGAAATCAGCACAGGCATAGGTTTCCTTGACCATATGCTCACACTTTTTGCAAAACACGGAAGATTTGACCTTGTGGCAAAATGTGACGGCGATATTGAAGTGGACGGACACCACACCACAGAAGATATAGGCATCGCTCTCGGTCAGGCTTTTAAAGAGGCTCTCGGTGATAAACGCGGTATCAAGCGTTACGGAAGTACCATTCTTCCTATGGACGAGGCACTGATATTTACAGCGGTTGATATTTCCGGCAGACCTTACCTCAGATACAGAATGAAAATTCCGGCACCTATGGTGGGGGATTTTGACACGGAACTTTTAAGAGAGTTTGTTATAGCCTTTGCATTTAATGCAGGCATAACTCTGCACATTCGCCGTCTTGACGGCGTAAACAGTCACCATATAATTGAGGGTACATTTAAATCTTTAGCCAGAACTCTCAAAAAGGCTGTTGAAATTGATGAAAAGGCAAAGGACGAAATACCGTCCACTAAAGGAGTTTTATAATGCTTGCGGTTATAGATTACGGTGTGGGAAATTTGTTTTCTTTACAATGTTCCCTTAAAAAGATAGGTGCTGAGGCTATTGTTACCGACGATGAAAATATCATAAAAGCAGCCGACCGAATAATTCTTCCCGGTGTGGGAGCATTCGGTGATGCGGTTAAAAAACTTCGCGAAAGCGGACTTTTTGATGTGGTTATTGAAGAGGCACAAAAGGGGAAGCCCCTTATGGGTATTTGCCTCGGTATGCAGATGCTTTTTGATAAAAGTTACGAATACGGCGAATATGAGGGTTTAGGTCTTATTGAGGGCGAAATTGTACCTCTCAAAGGTGAGATTCCGAGGGAACTTGATATACCTCATATGGGTTGGAATGCCTTGAATTTTCATAACGGCAAAAATGAAATTTTCAAGTATATAAATGAAGGCGATTGTGTTTATTTCGTCCATTCGTTTTTCGGTGTGGGTTGTGAATCTTCGTTAATCGCTACTGCGGAGTACGGCATTCCCGTTACGGCGGCAGTGGCTAAGGGCAATATTTTCGGTTGTCAGTTCCACCCCGAAAAAAGTGGCGAAACAGGTCTTAAAATATTAAAAGCATTTTGTGAAATCGGAGAGTAAAATGAAAATTTTTCCTGCAATAGATTTATATGAAGGTAAGGCGGTGCGCCTTTTGAAAGGCAACTATAACGACCTTACCGTTTATTCGGAAAATCCAATAGAAATAGCAAAGGATTTTGAAAGTCAGGGTGCAACGGAACTTCACACAGTTGACCTTGAGGGCGCCCGTGACGGCGGTACACCTAATATTGAAATTATTAAAAGTTTCGTAGAAAACACATCTCTTAACGTAGAGGTGGGCGGCGGTATTCGTTCGATGGATACAGTTAAAGCCTACCTTGATGCAGGTGTCAGCAGGGTTATTCTCGGCACTGCCGCAGTAACCGACGAAGCATTTTTAAAAGAGGCGGTCAGCCTTTACGGTGAAAAAATCGCAGTCGGCGCAGATATTAAAGACGGCAAAGTTGCTATTAAAGGCTGGGTAGAAAAATCAGAATACGGCACGTTCGAGTTTTTTGAGAAGTTAGAAAAAATCGGTGTTTCCACCGTTATTTGTACCGATATTTCCAAAGACGGTGCAATGCAAGGAACTAACAGGGAACTTTATAAAGAGTTATCGGAAAAGTTCTCCGTTAATATTATTGCATCGGGCGGTGTTTCATCCCTTGATGATATAAAGGCGCTCAGCGAAATGAATCTTTACGGTGCAATTATCGGAAAGGCATATTATACAGGTGCTGTTAAAATCAACGAGGCATTGGAGGTTGCAAAATGATAACCAAAAGAATTATTCCTTGCCTTGATGTGCGCAACGGCACGGTAGTTAAAGGCACAAATTTTGAAAATCTCAGTGAGATTTCTTCACCTGTGGAACTTGCAGAATATTACAGTTCTCACGGTGCAGATGAACTTGTTTTCTATGATATTACCGCTTCCTCCGACGGCAGAAAACTTTTTACGGATATTCTTACGGAAACCGCTTCAAAAGTTTTTATCCCTCTTACTGTTGGCGGCGGTATAAATACCCTTGATGATTTTGACAGAGTCCTGAAATGCGGTGCTGATAAGGTAAGCGTAAACTCCGGTGCTATAAGAAACCCCGATTTAATACACGCGGCAGCGGAAAAGTACGGCGACCAGTGTGTAGTGCTTTCCGTTGACGTTAAGCGCGTTGACGGAAAATTCTGTGTCTTTGCAAAGGGCGGCAGAGAGAATACAGGTCTTGATGCTTTAGAGTGGATAAAACGCGGTGTTAATAATGGTGCAGGGGAGATAGTTGTAAACTCCATTGACACCGACGGCGTAAAAAAAGGCTTCGATATAGAGATGCTCAAAGCCGTTTGCGATATTGTAAACGTGCCTGTTATCGCTTCGGGCGGTGCAGGGTGTAAAGAGGATTTTGTGGATTTATTCAATAGTGTTCCACAGGTCAGCGCAGGGCTTGCCGCATCTATTTTCCACTACGGCGAAGTTACAATTGACGATTTAAAGAGAACTTTAAACGAGAATAATATTACTGTGAGGTTATAATATGTTTGATATAGAAAAACTTAAATTTGACGAAAAAGGTCTTATCCCTGCAATTGTTGTTGACGACGAAACAGGGGATGTGTTGACACTTGCTTATATGAATAAAGAAAGCCTTGCGATTTCTTTGGAAAAGAAATTAACTTGTTTCTGGAGCCGTTCAAGACAGGAACTCTGGCTCAAAGGTGAAACAAGCGGTAATTATCAGCATATTGTCAGCATTACCGCCGACTGTGATATGGATGCACTTACTGTTCGCGTTAAAAAGGACGGCCCCGCTTGCCACACAGGTGAGAACAGTTGCTTCTTTAATAAGGTAATGGAAAATGACGAAATTGCACCTTCATTCTCAGTTCAGGGACTTGTTGAAATGCTTGAGGGCAGAAAAACAAACCCCAAAGAAGGCTCTTACACAACATACCTTTTTGAAAAAGGCATTGATAAAATTCTCAAAAAAGTAGGCGAAGAATGTACCGAAGTTATCATAGCGGGTAAAGCAGACGATAAGGCGGAAACTATCTACGAGATTTCCGACCTTATGTACCACGTTTTAGTTCTTATGATAGAAATGGGCATTTCCGTTGACGATATAATGAAAGAACTTGCCTCCCGCCACGTAATAGACCATAAGGTGAAGCAGGAGAAGATGACCGCTTCTTCTTGACAAATACTGCACTTTAGAATAGAATAAGAATGTTAAAATATGCATATTGAAAATTTTCGGTGCGGTTATGAAATTGTTGATAATTAAGGTGTTTGTTCTGTTTATCAGGATACTTTATGCACCTATGAGATTGCGTAAAACTGAGAACAAAATTGTGTGGCTTTCCCGTCAGTCTGACAGTAAATCGTCGGATATGATTATGCTTGAAAAAGCCATTTCGGAACTTTCACCCGAAACCAAACAAGTTTTCAGACTTCGCAGACTAAAGGACGAAAGCGCTTTATCCCTTTCGTATATTTTCTCTATATTCGGCGATATGTGGGAACTGGCGTCTTCTAAAGTTGCTGTTGTGGATACATACTCCATCCCTGTTTCCTGCCTCAGCCATAAAAAAGACCTTGAAACCGTACAGATTTGGCACGCTTTGGGCGCGGTTAAAAAGTTCAGTTTGCAGTCTGCGGGCAAAGCCCAGGGCCGTGATTTAGGCGTTTCCAAGGCAATGCATATGCACGAAAATTATGATTATGTAATCGCACCGTCACGTAAAACCGCAAAATTTTACCGCGAAGCATTCGGCTGTAAAGAGGAGAATATAAAAATACTCTCTTTACCGAGGGTGGATGTTCTTCTTGACGGCACTTCCAAGCGTGAAGAGTTTTTAAAACTCAACCCCGAATATAACGGTAAAAAAATAGTGGCATATATTCCTACGTTCAGGGATAATGACGAAGTTTATGCGGAGTACATTTACAATGCGTTTAAAGAGTGTGAGGATTATAAACTGGTTATTTCCGCACATCCTTTAAGCAAAACTGCCGAAAACGGCAGATACAAATTCAACGGTGATTTCATAAGCCGTGATTTAATGAAACTTGCGGATATTATTATTACCGATTATTCCGCCTGTGCCTTTGAAGCATCACTTCTGGGTAAACCTTTGTATTTTTATATCCCCGACTATGACATTTATAAAAATGAGCAAGGTCTTAATGTGGATGTAAAAAACGAAATGCCTTTATACAGTTTTGAATCTGCTGAGGATTTAATAACTGCCGTAAAGGGCGATGATTACGTTTTTGACACACTTTCGCATTTCTGCGAAACGTATGTTGAAAATAGATGTAAAAATAACACCGGGCGTATGGCAGAATTCATATGCTCTTTGTTAAAAAATTGAACGAGGTTTTAGCTATGAAAAGAATTTTAACTTACGGTACATTCGATTTACTTCACTACGGTCATATCCGCATTCTTCAGCGTGCAAAGGAAATGGGCGATTATCTTGTAGTTGCTCTTTCAACTGATGAATTCAACGCAACTAAGGGCAAAAAGGCTTACCACAGTTACGAAACACGCAAAAAGATGCTTGAAGCAATCAGATACGTTGACCTTGTTATCCCCGAAAACAATTGGGAACAGAAAGTACAGGATATTAAAGATTATAAAATAGATGTTTGCGTTATGGGCTCCGACTGGGCAGGCAGTGACAAATTCGAATACCTCAAAGAGTACTGCGAAGTAGTATTCCTTGAAAGAACACCCGGTGTTTCCACAACTCAGATTAAAAACGACCTTCAACTTCAGGAAACTGTAGAGGGTGTTGACCAGGTACCGCGTACATAATTCTTTATTTCAGAGGGTGACGGTGCCATGTTCAAGAAAGTTTTGAACACAATTAAAAAGGTTAAATCAAGCAGTAAGCCCGATTATATCGCTTACTGCGATTTACCTATTGACGAAAATTTAGTTCTTTTAGAGGGCGGTCAAGGCTCTAACATTAACGGTAATATGTTCGCTATGCTCAAAGAGTTGTGTGAAAACAAGCGTTGGGCAAGTTATAAGCCTGTTTTTGTTGTAACAGCCGCCACTCTTGAAAAAGCAAAGGCAAGAATGGCATTTTACGGTTTCCGTGATGTCATTCTTTCTGTTCGTGATTCAAAGTCTTATTTAAAGTATCTTGCTACGGCAAAATATTTAATGACAGATAATACGTTTCCGCCTTATTTCAATAAGCGTGAGGGACAGGTTTACCTTAACACCTGGCACGGAACACCTTTGAAAACTTTAGGTAAATCCAATAAATCAAGTCTTGCCTCTCTTGCCAACGTTCAAAAAAACTATCTTTCAAGTGATTATGCTCTTTTTCCTAATGAGTTCACAAGAGATGTTTTTATGAATGACTATGACTTAGCGCCCGTTTTCAAAAATAAAAGTTTAATCGGTAATTATCCGAGAAACTATATTTTCTATGATGCTCAGGCAGGGGAGAGATTAAAAGAAAAACTCGGCTTTAAGGGTAAAAAAGTTTTTGCATATATGCCCACCTGGCGTGATGCCGATACCCCGAAAGAGAAAGCCGAACAACTTAAAAAAACAGAAGAAATACTGGATTCATTCGAGTCACTTCTTGATGATTCCACAGTTCTTCTTGTGAATCTTCATTTTCTTCTTTCTTCGGAAATTGACTGCGGTAAATATAAGCATATCAGTTATTTTTCATCTGATTACGATACATACGAGATTCTCAATGCCTGCGACGGTCTTGTGACCGATTATTCCAGCGTTTTCTTTGATTTCGCCGTAACAGGCAAAAAGGTTATCCTTTTTGCTTACGATAAGGCGGAGTATCTCAGTAATCGCGGACTTTATATGCCTTTTGAAGATTTACCTTTCCCCATTGTTGAAAAGGCGGAAGATGTGGTCACACTTTTTAAAAGCGAAACCGAAGTACCTCAAGAATTTATTTCCGAATATTGCCCTAAAGGATGGAAAAATACCTGTGAACACGTTTTTGAGATGATGGTTACAGGTGAATCGGAAGTTTTTGAACTTACCGAAAATGAAAAAGCAAATGAAGATATAACCCTTATCTACGGGGGTAATTTAACAGGTAACTGTTGCGGTGCAATTAAGGCTTTCGTTGACGAAAATCCACAGGGTAAATATGTAGTAGCATACCGCAGAGCCTTAACACAAGAGAAAAAAGATTCCCTTGGGAAGTTGGGCGGAAATGTAAGCGTCTACGGTCTTTTAAGTGCGTATCAGTTTAAGTTAAAAGAACTTTTCTCTTATATTTTATTTGGCGTTTTCGGTATAAAAACTAAAGTTTTACGCGAGTTCTTTGAACGGGAAAACCGTCGCCTTTTCCCTACATTTAAACCATTAAAAGTTATTGATTTTACACGAAACAGCGGTTTTATGGCAGGTATACTTTCTGCATTCAGTTGTGAAAAGAACTATGTTTTACACGGCGGTTTTTACAGCGGAAAAGTCAGCAAAATCGCCCGAAAATTCGAAAGTAAATCCGATTTCAAGTATATTGATAACAGAGAGATTGAAAATAATAATGTTTTGAATTCCAAAGACGAGGAAGAAAAACTCGGCTTACTCAAAACATTTTCTAAAATGAATAATAAATTGCCCTTATATTATAATTCGGGCAATAATATGAAAATCTTTTCAAGATTTTCTTTAAAAACACCTGTAAATATTGACTTTAATGATTGTAAAATAGTTATAGGTGATAAGGAATATAAACCAAAATTTTACTGTAAAACCAAAAATGCAAAATTCTTCAAAGGTTTTTATTCTTTAACAGTTCCCCTTGAAGATTTATTGGACCTTCCCTCTAAAACACCTGTAATACTTTCGTACAAGTATGAAAACAAAGATGTTCAGTGTGCCATTAAATATTTCTCGTTGTTGAGAAATATTTTTATCGGACTCAGAGGTCCTATGAATGTTCACAAAGCCTCAAATACCGTTGCAATTTTCAGACAGTCAACGGACAATGAACTCATAACATACGTGCGCTCCGTAAACGTTACGGACAGTTTCAAACACAGGTTAAAGCAAATTATTGCATTCGGTCTTTCTCTTTTATGGCATACCGAAAAGGCAAAAAAACTCGTAGTTCTTTATGAAAAAAATGCCGCAAAATACGAGGAAAGCGCAAGTGTACTTTTTGAAAAACTCATAGACAGCGGTTATAAATACGCCTACTTTATTGTAGATAAAAATTACGAGTATATTGACAGAATCCCCGAAAAGTACAGAAAGAATATTGTTTATAAATATACTTTTAAACACTATCTGTATTTTTTCAGAACAAAAACATTTATCGGCACAGAGGCTATTGCCCACGCTATTGATTTAAAGACATTTAACCTTGTTGCATTGTTTAAGGTTGCAAGTAAAAATATTAACTATGTATTTTTACAGCACGGCGTAATGTATATGGTTTCCCTTGACTCCGAATCCCGCGAGATGTTCAAACGCAAAAAACTCAAAGGTAAATACAGGGTTATTGTATCATCACGGGCGGAGGCGGACCATTTTGTTACTTTGGGACGCCATCTTGAAGAAGATATTTATATTTCGGGTCTTCCCAAATTTGACCGCAACACCTTAAATGACGATGCTGATAAAATCGTAATTATGCCCACCTGGCGACCTTGGGAAATAAATACCGCGCGAACAGATTTCTCAGAAACACCGTATTTTAAAATGCTTATGAAACTCTATAACAACGTGCCCGATGAGTTAAAGGATAAAGTTATTATTCTTCCGCATCCTCTTATTGTTAACGAGTTAAGCAAAGCATCACCCTCTGTGGTGGATAAAATAGTCCTCGGTGCAAGGTATGATGATATTTTGAAACAGGCGAGGGTGCTTATTACAGACTATTCTTCCATAGCATACGATGCTTTCTACCGAGGAACCCGCGTGATTTTCTATTGGGAAGAAAAGGACTACTGTATGATGCAGTACGGCCCGTCTACAAAACTTATGCTTAATGAAGAGAATGTTTACGGCGATTATTTTTATTCGGCTGATGGGCTTTCAGAGGCTATAAAGAAAAATTACGAAAACCCACAGACCGAAGAATACAAAGAAAAATATTCAAAACTTGTTGATTTCCACGATGGCAAAAATACAGAGCGACTTGTGGAATTCCTTAAAAACGATAAAATAATTTAAATCCCTTTAATACCGAGGTGATGTTATGCAAAATAGTCTGACTGCTAAAAGGGAACGTGATTCATGGTTTGACAACATAAAAGGCTTTTTAATGATTTGTGTTGTTATCGGTCATTTGATTGGTACTTGTATCAGCAAATACCCCACTATGAATTTTTTGTATCATTATATTTATTCTTTTCATATGCCTGCATTCGCCATTGTATCAGGTTATTTTATGAAAAGGCGGGTAGAAAACAAGGATTATGCATCTGTTATAAATAAAACATTGGTTCCGTATTTGTTTGCACAAGTGTTTGTTTATCTTATCGGTTTCGTTGTGCCTAACAGTAACAAATCCTTGTCACTGGGTATTTTTAGTGGTGACGGAGAGTTTTCATTTTTCTTTCCGCTGTATCAACTTTGGTATTTTGCAGCGGTAATGTTTGCTTTCGTTTTTTGTGTTGCTGTTAAGGCAGATAAAAAACCGTTACGGGCATTTGTACTCTCTCTCATAATTAGCGTTGCTTCGGGCGCATTCTCCTATGTGCAACTTTTTAAACTGTCAAAATCCATGGCTTTTTTGCCGTTTTTTGTAATAGGTTTTATTTGTACATCAGATTTTATGAATAATGTGAAAAAACGCAAAATTCTTATTATACCGTCAGTGTTGATAATCGGTGCATCTGCACTTTGTTTGTGGATGTTACGACACGAAGAATCGCCCATAGCAATTTTTTCCCTTATTTCAAGACTTCAGAATTTCGCTTTCGGAATACCGTTTGAATATGCAATACTTGTCTGGCTTGGGTTTATTTTTGGCAGTACGTTAATAAGTTTTTCGATTTTTGTTATCTCTCCGCGGAAAAAAACACCACTTGCCATACTTGGACGAAGAAGCAACTATATATTCGTCCTTCACGCCTTTGTTGTGGCAGTTGTAAGAAACTGGCATATAGAAAAACAGATTTTATTTGAACTTGACAGTCCTTTGGCTAAAGTCTTGTTCCTTGTATTTTGCGTAGGTATCTGTTATTTACTGGCATCAAAGCCCATAACAACAATTTTCAGACCGTTGATAGAGCCGAATTTTGATGTGCGAAAAATAAAAGAGTATCTGAATATAGAGTGATTTGTTTTTATAACACCGAGAACTTAAATGTTCTTGGTGTTATTTTTTTATTCGCCTTAATGTGACAAGTTTTTTGAAAGACACAATGTAGAATTAAGTGAACTTAAAATATTATTCACGGGAGGAAAAAATATGCCTGTTACTTTAAAAAATAAAAACAGTACTTTATATGCATTTTTAAAAGGTGAAATCGACCACCATACCGCACCGGAACTGCGAGAGTGCATTGATGATGCCATAATTTTAAACGATGCACCGAAACTAATTGTTCTTGATTTCGGCGGAGTTACTTTTATGGACAGTTCGGGTGTCGGTCTTGTAATGGGGCGATACCGCCTTGCTGCATCAAAAGGTAAAAAAATAAGGGTCGATAACCTTAGCGAGCGCGACTATAAAATTATGAAAATGTCGGGTATCGAAAAATTGGCGGAAATAAATAAAACCGTAGGTTGAATAATCGGAGGAAGTTATATGAAAAAAATAAATGAGTTAAAAATGGTCTTTGACAGCAGGTCCGTAAACGAAAGTTTTTCGCGTGTGGCAGTTGCCGCCTTTTCATCCCAACTTGATATGACAGTAGAGGAACTGGGTGATATTAAAACAGTTGTAAGCGAAGCGGTAACAAACTGCATAGTCCACGCATACAGGGATACCATCGGCAAAATATACATAACCTGTACTGTTTTTGAAGAGGGGGTTATCCGTGTCAGTGTAAGGGATAAAGGTTGCGGTATCGAAGACGTTACGAAAGCAAGGGAACCTTTGTACACAAGTCTTGGGGGTGACCGTTCGGGGCTTGGCTTTTCGGTTATGGAAAGTTTCTCCGATAAATTGAAAGTGCGCTCAAAAGTCGGTGTGGGTACTACCGTTACAATGGATAAAAAAATAAAGGGTAAAGCACAATGACCGAAAGAGATAAAATGATTGAAAACAATCTCGGGCTTGTTCATTCCTGCGCTCAGAAATTTAAAAACAGGGGTGTGGAATATGACGATTTGTTTCAGGCAGGTTGTGTAGGGTTAGTAAAAGCCGTTGACGGTTTTGACGAAACTTTGGGTTTTGTGTTTTCTACCTATGCCGTACCTGCAATTCTCGGTGAAATTAAACGAATTTTTCGCGACGGCGGTGCTGTTAAAGTCAGCCGTAGTATTAAAGAACGTTCACGGTTAATATGGCAGCAGAAAGAACAGTATTCCGAAGAAAAGGGCAGGGAACCTACCGTTTCCGAATTAGCGGAATATGTGGGGCTCAGCGTTTGTGAAACCAGCCAACTTCTTCTGGCAACACAGCCAGTTATATCCCTTACCGTTTCCGAAGATGAATCGGATAAACAGTTTGATATTCCCATTGAGGGTGAAGAAGAACGAATTGATGAAAAAATGTGCCTTGACGAGTGCCTCAGGGACCTTTCGGAGAATGACAGAAAGATAATAGATTTAAGATACTATAAATCAAAAACACAAACAGTGGTGGCAAAGGAACTCGGTATGTCGCAGGTGCAGGTTTCAAGGCGCGAAAAGAAAATTTTAAAAGAAATCCGTGAAAAAATGTCGGTTTAAAGTAAATCTACAAAAAAGCGCGTTGGAAAGGTCAAAAGAATGTTGAAAATGATAGGTCAAAAAATATTAAATATACTTGAAAAAAGACGGCAGTTGGTATAAAATATATTCGGTAAAAAATTAACAAACAAAAGGAGTTATAAAAATGGGTCTTTTAAACAAGAAAACTGTTGATGACATCAACGCAAAAGGCAAAAAGGTTCTCGTTCGTTGCGACTTTAACGTTCCGCTTAAAGATGGCGTTATTACTGACGAAAACCGTATAACAGCAGCACTCCCCACAATCAAAAAACTTATTGCTGACGGCGCACAGGTTATCCTTTGCTCTCACCTCGGCAAAGTTAAAAACGGCCCCAACGAAAAAGAATCTCTTGCTCCCGTAGCAAAAAGACTTACCGAAGTTCTCGGTCAGGATGTTGTTTTTGCAGCAGACGATGTAGTTGTTGGCGAAAATGCTAAAAAGGCAGTTGCAGAAATGAAAGACGGCGACGTAGTTCTTCTTCAGAACACTCGTTTCCGCCCCGAAGAAACAAAGAACGGCGAAGCATTCTCAAAAGAACTTGCTTCACTTTGCGATATTTACGTTAACGATGCTTTCGGTGCTGCTCACAGAGCACACTGCTCAACAGTAGGTGTTGCATCTTTCGTTGAAGAAGCAGCAGTTGGTTACCTTATGGGTAAAGAACTTAAATACCTCGGTAACGCAGTTGAAGATCCTCAGAGACCTTTCGTTACAATCCTCGGCGGTGCAAAGGTTGCTGATAAACTCAACGTTATCGAAAACCTTCTTAACAAGGCTGATACTCTTATCATCGGTGGCGGTATGGCTTACACATTCCTTGCTGCTAAGGGTTACAGCGTAGGTACTTCTCTCCTTGACGAAACAAAGATTGAATACTGCAAAGATATGCTCGCAAAAGCAGAGGAAAAAGGCGTTAAGATTCTTCTTCCCGTTGACGTTACAATTACAAAATCTTTCCCCGATCCTATTGATGCTGAAATCGAAGTTCAGGTTTGCGATGCAGACAAGATTCCTGCAGATATGATGGGCCTTGACATCGGTCCCAAGACTGCTGAACTTTATGCAGATGCAGTTAAATCTGCTAAGACAGTTGTTTGGAACGGACCTATGGGCGTATTTGAAAACCCCATTCTTGCAAAGGGTACAATCGCAGTTGCTAAGTCACTTGCAGAAACTGATGCTACAACAATCATCGGTGGTGGCGACTCTGCAGCAGCAGTTAACACTCTCGGCTTTGGCGCAAAGATGACTCACATCTCCACAGGTGGCGGTGCTTCTCTTGAGTTCCTTGAGGGTAAGGCTCTCCCCGGCATCGAAGCCGTTAATGATAAATAATATAGCGCACGTATTTGTCGAGTTACCGACCCAAACTCGCGTATCTTTATACGCTTCGGGGTCGCTAACTCACCAACTACGCACACTCTATTATTTATCCCTTCTCAGATAGTTTGAAAAAGTGAAAGGATATAATTATGGATAAATCACTTCGTAAAGCAGTTATCGCAGGTAACTGGAAAATGAATAAAACTCCCGATGAAGCAAAGGCTATCATCAACGAAATGAAACCCCTTGTTGCAGATGCTGACTGTGACGTAGTTCTCTGCGTTCCTTATATCGACATTTTCGCAGCACAGGAAGCAGCAGCCGGTTCAAACATCAAAATCGGTGCTGAAAACTGCCACTGGGCAGAAAGCGGTGCTTTCACAGGTGAAGTTTCTGCACCTATGCTTAAGGCAATCGGTGTTGAATACGTTATTATCGGTCACTCCGAAAGAAGACAGTACTTCGGTGAAACTGATGAAACAGTTAACAAACGCGTTCGCGCAGCACTTGACAGCGGTCTTACCGTTATCCTTTGCGTAGGCGAACTTCTTGATGAGCGTAAAAAAGGCGTAACAATGGAAGTTGTTCGCTCACAGACAAAAATTGCTCTTCAGGGCGTTTCCAACGAAGAACTTGACAGAATCATCATCGCTTACGAACCCGTTTGGGCTATCGGTACAGGCGAAACTGCAACAGCAGAGCAGGCTAACGAAGTTAACCACGCTATCCGCGAGGTTCTCGGCGAAATCTACTGCCCCAAGTGTGCAAGCCGCGTAACAATTCAGTACGGTGGTTCTATGAACGCAAAGAACGCAGCAGAACTTCTTGCACAGGAAGATGTTGACGGCGGTCTTATCGGCGGTGCTTCACTTAAAGCAGAGGACTTCTCTGTTATTGTTAAAGCAGCATCTATCTGACTTAAATAATTACGGGCAGACTACTGTCTGCCCTAAATTTCTGTAAGGAGAAAAATATATGTCTGAAAAAGTACTTCTCGTCGTAATGGACGGTATAGGTTTTTCAAAAACAGGCTTAGGTGATGCAGTTACACTTGCAAACACACCTGTTCTTGATAAACTTCTCAAAGAATGTCCCAACGTTCGTCTTAAAGCCCACGGCTCAGCAGTAGGACTTCCTTCTGATGATGATATGGGTAACAGCGAAGTTGGTCACAACGCTCTCGGTTGCGGTCAGATTTATTCGCAGGGCGCAAAACTTGTTAATGAATCTATCGAATCCGGCAAAATATACGCATCAACCGCTTGGAAAGAAGTTGCAGGCAACTGCGTAGAAAAAGGCTCAACTCTTCACTTTATCGGTCTTCTTTCCGACGGTAACGTTCACTCAAACATTTCACACCTTATTGAAATGGTTAAGAAGGCAAAGGCAGAGGGCGTAAAGAACGTTCGCGCTCACATTCTTCTTGACGGTCGTGATGTTCCTGCAACATCAGGTCTTGTATATGTTGAGCAACTTGAAAATGCATTCAACGAACTTAACGATGATACATTCTGCGGTAAAATCGCATCAGGCGGCGGCAGAATGGTTGTTACAATGGACCGTTACCAGGCTAACTGGAATATGGTTAAAGTAGGTTGGGATACTCACGTTAAAGGTATCGGCAGACAGTTTGCTACTGCTACTGAAGCAATCGAAACATACCGCGCAGAAAATGACGGTATTATTGACCAGGACCTTCCTCCTTTTGTTATTGCTGAAAACGGCGAGCCTGTGGGAACTATCAACGACGGCGACAGCGTAGTTCTTTTCAACTTCCGCGGTGACCGTGCAATAGAACTCAGTATGGCATTCGATAATGAGGAGTTTACATACTTCGACAGAGGTGCAAAACCCGATGTTGTGTATGCAGGTATGCTTCAGTATGACGGCGACCTTAAACTCCCCGAACGCTATCTTGTTAATCCCCCCGAAATCAAGGATACACTTTCCGAACTCCTTGTTTCAAAGGGTATGAATCAGTTTGCAGTTTCCGAAACACAGAAATACGGCCACGTAACATATTTCTGGAACGGTAACAAGAGCGATAAATTCTCAGAAGAACTTGAAACATTTATGGAGATTCCCTCTGATAAAGTTTCATTCGACGAAAGACCCTGGATGAAATCCGCCGAAGTAACAGATGCAGTTATTGAAGCAATGGAAAGCGGTAAATACGATTTCATTCGTTGTAACTACCCCAATGGCGATATGGTAGGTCACACAGGTAACCTTGATGCAACTATCACAGCCGTTGAAGCAGTTGACCTCGGTCTTGCAAGAGTTCTTAAAGTTGCTGATAAATGCGGTGTAACGGTTCTCATTACCGCTGACCACGGTAACGCTGACGAAATGCTTGAAAAGAACAAGAAAGGTGATGTTGCAGTAAGAACTGCGCACTCTCTTAACGAAGTTCCTTTCATTGTTTACAGCAAGAATTCTTATGAACTCAAAGACGGCAAATTCGGTCTTGCAAACGTTGCCCCCACAGTTGCTTCAATATTCGGTATTGATGCATACGACAGTTGGGAAGAATCAATGATTAAATAAATGAAAAATTTAACTCCTATCCGTTGAGTCGGATAGGAGTTTTCTTCTTATTTCTGGTTTTTAATTAACTTAAAGTCACCGTTTTTAAGAATTCTTATTAAATCATCGTTAGTTTTTATTGGCTCTTTTGTGATTATACCGCCTAAACCTACGCCGGATTCTCTGTGGCAGTCACTTCCGCTTGTTTTAATTGGTGTATTTATTTCGTTTGCCCATTTTTCAGAGTTTTCATTGGCTTCTTTTTCTGCTTTGCCGTTGAACACTTCCACTCCGTCAAGATATTTCGGATTAGCGCGGGTTATAAGTTTTCTGAAAGGGTGGGCCTGTAAGAATAAACAACCGCGTTCTCTTAACATTTTACTTGCTTTATTTATATAAAGCGGAAGTAAAAAGGGGAGTTCGTAAAGCATTTCTTCCGTTATGCCGTAAACAAGGTAATCGTTTACCGTGGCATAAAACCTTAACTCCATACCGAGAAGTACTGTGAAATTATCGTCATTATATTTCTTTGCTACCCTGTATGCTCTTAAGTAGTGGTCAATAGCCTTTTTCTTATTGAAAAAATCGGGTAAGTCGAAGGTCATAGGGGAGTAATGGTCGGTTAAAACGATTCCCGAATAACCTGCTTCTTTGTATTTTTGTATCAGTTCTTCCACATCTAAATTACCGCATCTGCTGACATTTTTAGTGTGGCAGTGTATCTCGTATTTGTATTCCATAAAATCACCGTTTTTAATTATATAACAATATTTTCTATTTATCAAATTCTTTTCTGATATAATGCAAAATTTTCTTGAAAAAACTGCATAATTATTGTATTATCACTTTAAGGGGTGATATAAATGGGATTTTTTGAAAGTTTATGGGCTTTTTTAGTAGCCTTCTGTATGATTTTTACAGGTATTATGGATTACGGTACAGCCTCATCAACTAAAGAAGTTGAACTTGTTAAAGAGGAAAAAATGGTGCTTGATGCCGCTATGTATGCAGGGCAGGGCATTACAACCGACGGTGAATATTACTACACATCAGGTTCTTTAACTGCTTTCGGTGTTGCAGGTCTTGCTAAATGGGATACCGAAAATTTTGAACAGGTGGCAGTTAATACAAAGGCTATCCCCGAAAAATATGTTAACGCTCACGACAGCGACCATATCGGCGGAATCAGTTACTATGACGGCAAAATCTATGCTGCGGTAGAAAACGAGGCGGAAGATTTTTCACTTGTAATTACTTACGATACAGAAACACTTCAGCCTGTTGATTCATATAAAATGCCTAACGAATATTTGCCCGACGGTATTCCGTGGTGCGCAGTAGATGCAGATAACGGCTATCTTTACTGTTCACCTTTTAATGATGTGGATTATATCGTAGCCTGTGACCTTGAAACAATGGAGTTTTCGCATATTATAGAACTCTCCGAAACTGTTTATCGTATTCAGGGTGGCGAGGTTTACGAAGGCGTGCTTTATCTTTCAAACGATGATGAAAGCAACAGCGACAAAATTCTTACTGTGGATATAAGCACTGGCGAAGTAAAACGCCTTTGCACACGCACACTTCCCTCAGTAGTAGGCAATGAAGCAGAGGGACTGACAGTCTATCCTATGGAAGACGGTTCATTTATCCACGTGCTCGATTACGATAAAACCGTTGGAGTTTATGTAAGGCATTATAAGGTAGTAGTTTGACCATGCCTCCTTGCGCAAGGAGGCAATTCTAAAGATTAAACATTAAACCTGAAGAGAACAATATCTCCGTCTTGCATTACGTACTCTTTACCTTCGGAACGAACAAGACCTTTTTCTTTTGCGGCTTGCATTGTGCCGCATTCCATAAGAACGTCAAAGGAAACAACTTCCGCGCGAATGAAACCTCTTTCAAAGTCAGAGTGTATTTTACCTGCTGCCTGAGGTGCTTTCGTGCCTTTTTTTATTGTCCACGCTCTTACTTCAGGCTGACCTACAGTAAGGTAACTCATAAGACCGAGAAGGTCATAACTTCTTTCAATAAGTAAATCAAGGCCGCCTGTTTCAATGCCGAGTTCAGAAAGGAACATTTCTTTTTCGTCTTTGTCAAGTTCCGCTATCTGTGCTTCAAGTTCTGCGCAAATGGGGAGAACCTGACTGCCTTCTTCGGCAGCAAGAGCCTTTACTGCGTTGTAGCGTGCGTTAGAGTCAATATTTGTTGAGAAATCCTCTTCACTCATATTACAAGCGTAGATAACAGGCTTTGAAGTGAGTAATGCAACCGTGTCGATAATCTCTTTTTCATCATCTGTTAAATCAACTGCTCTTGCACATATACCGTTATCAAGAGCCTCACGGACTTTTTCAAGAACAGCAAGTTCTGCACCTAAAGATTTATCGCCCTTCATAGCCTTTGTTGTTCTGTCAATTCTTCTCTGAAGGATTTCGGCATCGGAAAGGATAAGTTCAAGGTTAATTGTTTCAATATCGCGCTGGGGGTCAACAGAGCCGTCAACGTGCATAATATCATCGTTATCAAAGCAACGTACAACGTGGATAATTGCATCAACTTCGCGGATATGTGAAAGGAATTTGTTGCCTAAACCTTCGCCCTGTGATGCACCTTTTACAAGACCTGCAATATCAACGAATTCAATTGTTGCAGGGGTAACCTTTGCAGGATTGTACATATCACAAAGTGCGTCAAGACGTTTGTCGGGAACGGCAACAACGCCCACATTGGGCTCAATTGTGCAGAATGCGTAGTTAGCCGCCTGTGCGCCTGCGTTTGTAAGTGCGTTAAAAAGTGTGCTTTTGCCAACGTTGGGCAAACCTACAATACCAAGTTTCATATAATAACTTCCTTTTGCAAAATTACAAATTATTTTAACACATTATAAAATGTATTTCAATAATTTTACATTATAAATATTCTTTTGTATAGGCGCATTCACCTAAGAAATAATAATTCTGAGGTGATTTTATTGGATTTCAGAACGGACTTGGCGGTTGAACGCAGGGAAATGATAAAAAAAGAACTTGACGGTGTCAACGTTAAAGAAAGCGAAAATGATGAATGCAAAATAATACTCATTGATATTACCACCGAAGAAGCAGCAGAAAAACTCGGTAAGGGAATGGGGCGATATATAACCCTTGAAATGAACGCTTTCTCCGATGAAGCGGCAGTTTCTGACGGCAGACTTAATGCACTTGTCAGCAGTATCAAAAAACTTCTTCCGAAAAATGCACAAACGGTGCTTGTGGCGGGGGTAGGTAATCTTGATATGACATCAGATGCGTTGGGGCCTATGACTGCTTCAAAAATATTCGCAACCCGACATATCAGTGATGAAGTTAGAAAATATGCAGGTTTTTCGGAAAAACTCAGACCTGTTGCGGCGGTATCAACAGGCGTTTTGGGGCAGACGGGAATTGAATCGGGGGAGTATATAAAAAGCATTTGCGCAGCCGTAAAACCCGATTGTATAATTACCGTTGACGCTCTGGCTGCAGGCAGTGTTTCAAGGCTCGGAACAACTGTTCAGATGTCAGATACAGGCATTGCCCCCGGTTCAGGTATAGGTAACGCAAGAATGCGCATTGATGAGGATTATATAGGCGTTCCCGTAATTGCTATCGGAATCCCTACTGTTGTTGATGCGGTGTCCCTCGCTTCCGAACTTTCTGGGGTTAAGGCAGAAAATTTCAATAACAAAGGTCTTGAAGCAGGCGCGCGTCTTATTGTTGCCCCTAAAGATATTGATTTAATGGTAAAGAATGCATCTTACCTTTTGGCTCTTTCCATAAACTGTGCTTTACAACCCACGCTTACCGCTAAGGAACTTTATTCATTGATGTAATATGTAATAATTCGCTTTCATATTTTTTAGTAGGGGAGCGTGGTTATTATGAACGGTAAAAATAACGGTATAAGAAGTATTTTGTGTCTGGTTTTGTGTGGGTTGCTTTTGGGCGGTAGTTTTTTCGGTGGTGATTACGTTGCTATGGGAACACAGGCTGTATTCCGAAAATACTCTGAAATAGACAGTATTAACTCTTCTTTGTCTGTTAATAAAACCTCGGCAACGCAAAAACAGAATGACTATGCAATAGTAGGATACGGTGGCGGTGATTACGCGGTAAGTACCGTCAGCAATACCCCCACCGATATAGAAACCTTGAAAGCCCAGGCGGAAATCGCTTTTAAAAATTACAAAAAAAGCGGAAACATTGAAGAAAAGCAAATGGGCGCAACTTCAAAAACCGTAACGTACGGAACTGTTAAGGTGGATAACAAAACATCAGAAAATATTTCCCTGAAAAATCTATTGTCCCAAAAGCCTGCCTATAATACCGTTACAAAGGAAAACCCCTATATTCTTATATACCACACTCATTCCACCGAGGGTTATGAAATGCTCGATTTAGGTTGGTACTCAAACGACTATAACTCCCGTACTTCCGATAAAGCGAAAAATATGGTTCGCGTAGGGGATGAACTTACAAAGACTTTGGAGGAGGCAGGGTATAACGTAATACACGACAGGAATATATATGATACTTCCTACAATGGCGCCTATGCCCGTTCAAGAGTCAGTGTGGAAAAATACCTTGAACAGTATCCTTCTATTGCCATTACCCTTGACGTTCACCGTGATGCCATTCATTATGAAAGCGGAACAAAGTGTAAACCCACAGCGGTTATTAACGGCAAAAAAGCGGCACAGGTTATGATAATTTCGGGGTGCGAGGGTGAAGGGGTGGAGGATTTTCCCACTTGGAAAGAAAATCTTGTTTTCGCTCTTAATTTGCAAAGTCAGGTTGAAGAGAAAAACGCAGGACTTATGAGACCTGTTTTTTTCTGCAACAGAAAGTACAATATGGATGTAACCCCTTGCTCACTTCTTCTGGAATTCGGCACAGATGCAAACACTTTGGAAGAGGCGGTGTATTCCGCTGAACTTGTAGGCGAAGCCCTGGCGGAAATGCTTGACAAAGAATTATAAATTAAAGGATTTTCAATATGGAATTTAACAGAATATTTAACATTTTTACGGTATCAGCCATTGTTATACTGCTTCTTACAACGCTTGTTTCGGCGTGTTTTGCCATTTCAAGCCGTGCAAACAGTAATTTGGGCGTGGCTATTATCACCGAAAATGAGAAAAATAACCAACTTACTACCGAAAGATTTTAACAAAACGTAAAAAAACTATGTTTTTTTGTTAAAGTGTAAAAATTGTATTGAAATAATCAATTGTTTATTGTAAAATATTAGCAAAGAATAGTACACTCCAAAGGTGTAATGTTCTTCGCTTAAACCCATAGGAGATGAACCAATGTCAGTAAAACTTAACACCCGTTACCTTGAGGGCTTTGTTGATGAAAATGATGTTAAAGCAATAGCACCCGAGGTTTCAGCAGCGATTGATCTTCTCAATTCCCGTACAGGCGCAGGTAATGATTTCCTCGGCTGGTTGGATCTTCCCGTAGATTACGATAAAGAAGAATTTGAGAGAATCAAAAAAGCGGCTGAAAAAATCAGAAGCGATAGCGACGTTCTTGTTGTTATCGGTATAGGCGGCTCTTATTTAGGAGCAAGGGCAGCCATTGAGTTCTGTAAATCACAGAACCGCAATTTATTTGAGAAACCGCAAATTATATTTGCAGGTAACACCCTTTCTTCCGCAGCGCTTGCAGAAGCAGTTGCACTTTGTGAAGGTAAGGATTTTTCAGTTAACGTTATTTCAAAATCGGGCACTACCACAGAGCCCACCATTGCTTTCCGTGTTTTTAAAGATTTACTTGAAAAGAAATACGGCAAAGAAGAAGCCGCAAAAAGAATTTACGCTACAACCGATAAAGCACGCGGCACACTTAAAGAACTTTCAAACCGCGAGGGTTACGAAACTTTCGTTATTCCCGATGATGTAGGCGGCAGATATTCCGTTCTTACAGCGGTCGGACTTTTACCCATAGCGGTTGCAGGTATAGATATTGACCTTATGATGAAAGGCGCGGCAGATGCCCGCGAGGCTTTCGCAGAAGGCGATGTAAATACAAACGATTGCTATAAATACGCAGCAATGCGAAACATCCTTTACCGTAAAGGTAAATCCGTAGAAATGATGATTTCTTACGAACCCGATTACACGCTTATGAACGAATGGTTCAAGCAACTTTACGGCGAAAGCGAAGGTAAAGACGGCAAGGGTATTTACCCATCATCAGCAGTTTTCTCAACAGACCTTCACTCTCTCGGTCAGTACGTTCAGGAAGGCGAGAGAATAATGTTTGAAACTGTTGTAATGTTCCAGAAACCCAAGCACGAACTTATTATCGGTCTTGACCCCGAAAACGGCGACGGCTTCAATTTCGTAGCAGGCAAGAGTGTTGACTACGTTAACAAAAAAGCCTTCCTCGGCACAGTACTTGCTCATACAGACGGCAAAGTTCCCAATATGATTCTTGAGCTGGACGAGATGAACGAATATGAATTCGGTTATCTTGTATACTTCCTTGAAAAAGCCTGTGCGGTTTCGGGATATATTCTCGGTATCAATCCTTTCGACCAACCCGGTGTTGAAAGTTACAAAAAGAATATGTTCGCTCTTCTCGGTAAACCCGGTTACGAGGAACATAAAAAAGCCCTTGAACAAAGGCTTTCATAAATTATAAAATCAGAAATCACGCCGTAAGGCGAGAAATAAACAACGGAGGTAAATCATTATGGTTTCACTTATTATAGGCAACAAAGGTTCCGGTAAAACAAAAAAACTTATTGCTCTCATTAACGAGGCAGTAGCAAATACTGACGGAACAGTAGTTTGCATTGAAAAATCCCCGTTACTTACTTATGAGGTAACCCACAAAGCAAGACTTATCGAAACAGAAAGATTCGATATCCAGGGCTGTGACGCTTTCTACGGAATGGTATGCGGCGTTATCGCACAGGACCACGACTTAACTGAGATTTTTGTTGACGCTACTTTCAAAATCGTTGGCAGAGATTATGATGAGTTTGCTGCTCTTATAAATAAAATCTGTAAGGTATCCGAAGAATCAAAGGTTGACTTTGTATTCACAGTATCTGAAGATCAGGATAAACTTCCTGCTGCTCTCTTTGAAAACGCAAAGGTTATCTGATTAAATTAACAAAAATTAAAACCTTGTATCCGGGTTACCGAATACAAGGTTTTTTCTGTTTTACCATTTATTTTCAACGTATTCACAGAAAGCGTACATATCTTTGATTTCGAGTTTTGTACCGTCATCAAGTATTACGTTTCCGTTCCATTTGCCGTGAACCTGGTGAGCGTGCATTCTTGCAAGATCCAAAACGTTAAGGTCGGTGTGGTAATCGTAGAAAGGTGTCATTGTAAGGTTAAATCTGCCGTCCTCTGACATAAATTCCCAGGGTTCTGTAAATTTATCGGGCTTCGGGAATGTTTTAACGTCAACTGCTCCGATTTTGTGTGCTTTGCCGTCATAGAAAAGGCAGGTTTCCGTGGCATTACTTTCGTCACCGATAGCCCAGGTGATTTCAAAGCCGAAAATATGTTTTTCGCCGTTTTCGTCGTAAAGGTACGTGGAACCGTTACCCCAATACCAAACCATTTTATAGGGTGTGTTAACTCTGCCCCAGTCTAAATATGCGAATGTGTCGTCTTTTGTGAATTCATAAACTTCATCACCGTATTTAAATGTACCTTCGCAGGGCATACAGTTCTGTTTTGTGGTCATAAAGTATTTTGTGGGTAAGTTTTCAAAGGGTAAAACTGTTGTAATGTTCTCAAGACCGGGCATAATATCCATTGTGAAGTTACATTCAACAATTTTGTCTTTTAAGGGCATTTTGAAGTAAAGCGTTCTTAGGGTTTCTTTTGTGTCAAATACACATTCCGCTTTGCCTACTTTGGCACTGAAGAAGTTGGGTGTATCACCTTTAGCGGGAAGAATGTATTTTTTGTCGCCACCGAGGAAAATCTGCATTACATCAGCGATTGTTTTTTGATTTTCCAAATCAACAATTTTCGCGTTGACGTAGCCGCCGATGGAAATATTTGCAAAGTTTATCTGCACCATATATTTTCCGTTGGAAATCTGGTAGAAGTCCCATTCTTTTTTCCTTTTGTTGGGTTTTGAAAAAGAGCGCTCATAGTCGAAAACATTTTTTCTTGCCCAACCTTTAGCAAGTAACGTTCCGTCGGAAGCGAGAAGAGGAGTCTTTTCAGTATATTCGGTCTGCTTGGACTTCTCTTTCCATTCTGTATAATTTTTATACGTTCTTTTCATTTCTGCGGACATAAAAACACTCCCTGTATATATTTGGTTATTATTGTACATTTTAACAGATTTATGTATAACATTGCAATAGTTTTGTATTAACATTTTTTATAAATTATTATTGACAAATTATGAATTAGATAATATAATATTCGGGTATGTTGAGAGGTAATGTGTATGATTATCGAACTTGAATCAATTTTCAATACTGACGGTATGAAAGTACCATTTGATTATGAGCTTTCACTTGCTTCTGTGGAAGTTTCGGGTTATGCACCTATTGCGGACCCTGTCAGAGTCAGCGGTTGTATCGAAAATAAGGCAGGTATAGTTAATCTTACAGCAAAAGCCGACTTGGTTTACGAGGCACCCTGTGACCGTTGCGCACAGAATGTAAAACGCGAGTTTTCATTCCCTGTTGAGCACACTCTTGTAGTTGCTCTTGAAAGCGGTGACAATGACGATTTCCTCGAGGTGCCCAATATGCGCCTTAACCTTGACGAACTTGTTGAGGAAGATGTCAATCTCGCTCTTCCCACAAAATACCTTTGCAACGATGAATGTAAGGGACTTTGCCCCACATGCGGCAAAAACCTTAACGAACACCAATGCGACTGTAAAGCACCTATCGATCCGCGAATGGAAGTGCTTTTGAAGCTTTTGGAAGAGTAAGTAATTTAAATACTATATAGGAGGTTATACTCATGGCAGTACCTAAGAGAAGAGTATCCAAAGCAAGAAGAGATAAGAGAAGATCCAACGTTTGGAAAATGGATGCAGCAGCACTTGTTAAGTGCCCTCAGTGCGGTGAATTCAAAAGACCCCACAGACTTTGCACAGCATGTGGCTACTACAACGGCAAACAGGTTATCACAGTAGAATAATCTGTAATAATTGCAACTCAGGTTTCAGAGGGCGGTGAGAGGAATATCTCCCCGCCCTGTTGGACTGTTATTTGGTTTTGAAAGCAGGTGGTAGTGTGTCCGTTAAAATAGACAGCGTGTGTGAAAGTTCATACGGCGCTAAAGCCGGTATTCTTGGCGGTGACGAGTTAGTCAGTATAAACGGCAACGAGATTTTTGATGTTCTCGACTACCGCTTTTATGTTCAGGCTAAAAAACTTTCAATTGTTCTTTTAAGAAACGGTGAAGAGTTTAAAACCAACATCCGCAAAAGTGACGAATATGCGGATATAGGCCTTGAATTCAGCACATATCTTATGGATAAACAACACGCTTGTAAAAACAAATGCGTATTTTGTTTCGTAGACCAGATGCCCAAAGGTATGCGCGATACCCTTTATTTTAAAGATGATGACTCGCGGATGTCTTTCCTTTTCGGCAATTATATTACACTTACGGGTCTTTGCGAAAGGGAAGTACAGCGCATAATAGATATGCACATTTCACCCATAAATATTTCAGTTCATACAATGAATCCGAAACTTCGTGTGGAAATGATGAAAAATCCTCACGCAGGTGAAGTTCTCAGTATTCTTGACAGACTTTCGGAAAACGAAATTGATATGAATACCCAACTTGTTCTTTGTCCCGGTATAAATGACGGTGATGAATTAAGGTTTTCTTTAGAAGAACTTTCAAAACTTTATCCGTCTGTTAAGAGTATTGCCGCAGTTCCCGTAGGTCTTACAAAGTACCGCGACGGTCTTTACCCTTTGAGAACTTACACTAAAGAAGAAGCGGCAAACGTAATTGATATTATTGATGAATTTAACGCTCATTTTGCTTATTATAACGGCGGTCAGATTCTCGCATACGCTTCCGATGAATTTTATCTTTTGGCGGAGCGTGAATTACCCGGTGCCGATTATTACGGCGAGTTTTCACAACTTGATAACGGTGTGGGAATGTGTGCATTATTAAAAGACGAATTTATAAATGCCTTAGAACAGGAAAGTTCAAGAGAAGTTAAAAAGAATATAACTATTGCCACAGGTTACGCGGCATTTAATCTTCTTTCGGAACTTTCAAAAATGGCAGAGGAAAAGTTCCCGGGTCTTTCGGTAGACGTTATTAAAATAAAAAATAACTTCTTCGGAGATACCGTTACTGTTGCAGGGCTTATAACAGGGCAGGATTTCAAAGAGCAGTTAAAATCCTTTGCTTTGGGCGAAAAGGTGCTTATACCCCGTGTTTCACTTCGTAATGAGGGGGACAGGTTCCTTGATGATATTACTCTTGATGAACTTTCAAAATATTTAGAAACTCCGGTTTTTTCCGTTGAAAATGACGGATATAAACTTTTGGATATGATGATTAACGATTAACGGAGGTGTTTAATATGGCAAGACCCGTTGTTGCTATCGTTGGCAGACCAAATGTGGGTAAATCAACGCTTTTCAACAAACTTACAGGCACACGCCTTGCGATTGTTGATAACACACCCGGTGTTACCCGTGACCGACTTTTCGGTGATTGCGAGTGGCTCGGTCATAATATTTTACTTGTTGATACAGGCGGTATTGAGCCTTATTCAAGTGACGTTATACTTTCACAGATGCGCCGTCAGGCACAACTTGCTATTGACAGCGCTAATGTAATAATACTTGTAACCGACGTTCGTGACGGTGTAGTTGCTACCGATGCGGAAGTTGCCGCAATGCTTCAAAAAAGCGGTAAACCCATTGTGCTTGCAGTAAACAAGTGCGACTCTTTAGGCGCACCGCCACCCGAACTTTATGAGTTTTATAATTTAGGTTTAGGTGACCCGATACCTGTTTCGTCCGTTCACGGCCACGGTACAGGCGATTTATTGGACGAGGTGTTAAAACACCTTCCCGAAGAATATCTTGCCGAGGAAACCGACGAGGACGATTATATTAAGGTTGCCGTTATCGGTAAACCCAACGTTGGTAAATCTTCACTTGTTAACAAAATAATAGGTGAGGACAGAATGATAGTTTCCAATATTGCGGGAACTACACGCGACGCTACCGACAGTTTTGTTGAAAATGATTACGGTAAGTTTATGTTTATTGACACTGCAGGGCTTCGCCGTAAATCAAAAGTCGAAGATGCAGTAGAAAAATACAGCGTACTCAGAACGGATATGGCTATTGAAAGAGCCAATGTCTGCGTTATTATGATAGATGCCCTTGAAGGCTTTACCGAGCAGGACAGTAAAGTTGCCGGCAGAGCGCTTGAACAGGGTAAGGGTTGCATTATTGCGGTTAATAAATGGGATGCTTACGACAAAGACGGTAAAACTATGGATTCTTACCGCAAACAGTTGATGAAAGACTTCTCGTTTATGTCTTTTGCTCCGATTATATTTATTTCCGCTAAAACAGGTCAGCGTGTTGACAGACTTTATGAACTTATTAAATTCGTTGATACGCAGAACGCTATGCGTATTAAAACAGGTCAGTTGAATGAAATTCTTGCAGCAGCAACACTTCGTGTTCAGCCGCCCACAGATAGAGGCAAACGCCTTAAAATATTCTACATGACACAGGCTTCCACAAGACCCCCAACATTCGTTTGCTTCGTAAACAGCGCGGAACTTTTCCATTACAGTTATCAGCGTTATATCGAAAACCAGATTCGCGAAGTTTACGGACTTGAGGGTACACCCGTCCGCTTTGTGATTCGTGAAAGAGACGAGAAAAGTAAACACTAACTGAAAAGAACTCTCGCACATCGCGAGAGTTCTTTTTAATTCTGCTTCCTTACTATCCTGTATTCATCATCCGCCCTGAAGTATGGGCAGGCGTCGTTTGATGATGTTAAAAATTTCAGATACTCGTCTTCATCCAGTTCAATGTCGCAGAAGTACTCTTCTAAATCTTCGTCGTATCTGTAATTTTCACACATATCGCACATTGCCATAGTAAAACCTCATTTATGATATTTTCCGTTAGTGTTGATTTGAAATGCCCTGTAAATCTGTTCAAGGAGCATAACCCTCATAAGTTGGTGGGGGAATGTCATAGGGGAAAAAGAAAGTCTTGAATCGGATAACTTTTTAATTTCAGGGGATAGACCGAAAGAACTGCCTATTATAAAGACAATGTTGCTTTTACCGTTAAGGGTTACGTCCTGTATAGTTTTGGCAAGTTCTTCGCTGGATTTTTGTTTACCCTCAACGCAAAGGGAAAAAACATAACTACCGTTAGGTATTTTCTTCTTTATTTCTTCCGATTCTTTTGAAAGTGCGTTGTCAATTTCCGTTTGTGAGGGTGAATCGGAAAGTCTTACAGGAGTAAGTTCAACAATATCAAGTTTTCCGTATGCGCCTATTCTTTTTGAATATTCGCTTATTGCGTCTTTTAAATATTTTTCTTTTAATTTTCCTAAAGCGATAACTGTAATATTCATTATTCCAAACCTAAGTAGGGCGCAGGGTTGAGCCTGTTGCCGTTTACTCTTACTTCAAAGTGGAGGTGAGCGCCGAAGGAGTAACCTGTGTTACCCACTCTGCCTATGGTCTGACCCTTTTGTACTGTGTCACCGGGGCTTACCATAAGCGAATTGTCAAGCATATGAGCATAAAGTGTTTCAACACCGTTTCCGTGGTTTATTATAACATAGTTACCGTAACCGCCTGTACTCCAGCCTGCCTCTGTTACAGTACCTGCTGCACCTGCAACAACCAGTGAACCCGAAGCATTAGCACCCGAAATATCAATACCTCTGTGGTAACCCAGACTTCTGTGGCCGAAGGGTGAAGTAACTGTGTAAAGGTTAACAGCTGGCCAACAGAAAATACCTGTGGTCTGAATAACCGTGTATGACCCCATAGAAAGACTTTCCGCACGGATGCCGCGCTCTACGATCTGGGGAACAGGTTCTCTAATCGCAACACTCATAAGGTGTTCCGAAAGAACTTTTTGATTATCGATATATGTAACAAGGTTAATTGCATATTCAGAGCCGTTCTGACCTGCTCTGCGCACACGTGTGTCGCCTACGAAGAGGGTGTTGGTCTGAATTTCAACCGTGTCGTAATCGGTAAGGTAAATATTCTCCTCACATTCAGAATGGCGTATTGTAAGTGTGTCCGCATTTTTTAATGCCGTCTGAAGTTGCGCTGTGGTGTAAAGTTTTTCGTTGTTCCGGGCGTAGTAGGTGGGTTTCATTGTGATTTTTTCAGCGAATGAAACGGAAGAGTTGGGGTAAACTTTTTTTGCTAAATCAAGGGTCTGTTTAATAGTATCCCTTGCTGCCTGTGGGTCCTCAACTGCGCATAAAAGGTCGCCGTCAATATAAATTTCGTTAACCGCTACAAGACCTTCGGAAAGTTTTTCTACTATAATATCCGAAAGAACAGAGGCGCTTTTGATGTTACAAGCATCCGTTCTGACTTCATTGTTTTTGACCTTTTTTACTCCTGCATCGCCTAAAATTTCAATTGCCATAGTTTCCGCAGAATCGGCTTGCGTCTGAGAAGTTGCGTAACCGATAACTTCACCGTCAATTTCCAAAGATACGGCTTTTATTTTATTGCTGTTGCTTGAGGCAACGTAAACGGTAGTTCCGATTATTGCAAGAACAACTACCGAAATTATTGCCCTTTTGAAAAACACCTTTGCAGAAGAGAAAGAGGCTTTATTAAAGTGGAAAAGTTTCTTAATGATTTTGGCGATTTTTTTGAAAAAACCACCGATAATTTTCCCTGTAATAAGACCGAGATTATATATGCAATTGTAAAGAGCATTGAAAAATTTTTCCATAATTCCTCGCCTTTAAATATATAGATAAACAGATAAAATAAATATAACATAATTGAGGTTAATTAACAAGAGAAAAATAATGAACAAATTATAAAAATAAGGATAGTGCGTTAAAAAACACACTATCCCGAAAAAATCAGCCACCGAAAATATCTGATTCTATGAAATCAACGCCGAAAGCACGGCAATAATTTAAGGTGAAAATGTTGTTGGCAGTCCACGCACCCACTTTAAGACCTCTGCTGTGGAAATCATTCATCATCTTTTTGCTTAATGTTTTATAATCTACATCAATATCAAAACCGTATTCAAGGCATTTTGAGTAATCCATACCTTTGCCGTATGTAAGCATAATCTGTAAATCAGGGAATGCTTCGTGGGCTTTAACAAGGTTTTCAAACTCAAATGACTGTAACTGACACATTTTAAGGTCGTATATTTCGTCTGCCATAGTGAAAAGTTCGTGAATTTGCTCGTCTGTAAATTCGCCTTTAAGTTCTATGAAGCATATTAAGTTGTTATCACGGCAAATTTCAAGGTAACGCTCAAAAGTACAGATGTATATATCGTCGTTTGTTTTGTCGTTTTTAATGGGTTTTGCGGTAAGTTCAGCAAAAGTAGACTCCGCAACAAGAAGGCTTGTGCCGTCTTTAAAAACAACGTCATCGTTGTGGTTTGCAACGAAAATACCGTCTTTTGTAGTTCTTATATCTGTTTCAATACCGCCTGAGCCGTTTTTAACTGCACTGAGGAAAGCAGGCTCGGTGTTGCCGGGGAATTTTACACTGTGACCGCGGTGGGCAATCATGCAAATATCCTTGTGGATATGTTTGTTTACTGCACAAAATGCTGCAGCAGCACCTACAACACCTGTTGCGGTGGCGATAGCGGTTTTAAGGATTTTTGACATTGATAAACACTCCCCAAAAGAAAAATCTTTTTTGATTTTATAACTTTTATGCTCTGTTGTCAACAAATGAATTTTCTTTTAAAAAATCACGTAACTATTGTGTATTTTAATAAAATGTGGTATTATATGGTATATTTATATAATTGCGTCTTATTTCAGACGGATTTTGAGTGATATTATGACTAAAAAAATTACAGGTAATGATTATTACAGAACGTATGCCGCGGTAGATCTTGATGTTATTGAACATAATCTTTCGGAACTTAAAAAGAAAATAAAACCCGGCGTTCTCTCCCTTGCCATAGTAAAAGCGGATGCTTACGGCCACGGTGCAGTAGGCGTTGCAAAGTCCATACAGGATAAAGTTGATTATTTCGGTATTGCGGAGTTGGGCGAGGCTGTGGAACTTCGTGAGGCAGGGGTAGAAAAGCCTATTCTTGTGCTTTCCTATACATCCCCCTATCAGTATGAAACACTTATAAAAAACGAGTTAACACAGACGATTTTCAACTATGACGATGCGGTTGAGTTATCGAGGGCGGCAGTAAGACTTAATAAAATAGCGAGAGTTCACATTGCCGTTGATACGGGAATGTCGCGTATAGGCTTTTTCTGTAACGCTGAAAGCGTAGAAACCGTCAAGAGAATTAACGATTTACCCAATATTTATATTGAGGGTATTTTCAGCCACTATGCTTGTGCAGACTGTGTAGACCGTACCACTACTGATAAACAAACCGCAGTTTTTAAGAACTTTATAAACGAACTTGAAAACAGGGGAATGTATATCCCTATAAAACACCTTTGTAACAGCGCAGGACTTTTGACTGTTGATGACCAGTTTAATATGGTGCGTCTTGGCATAGTTCTTTACGGGCTTTATCCCGATGAGTGTGTTAAAGACGGCTCGGTGAACCTTAAACCTGCTATGAAGATAGTAAGCCACGTAGTTCACGTGAAAGAAGTTCCAAAAGGTAGCGGTGTAAGTTACGGCCACACATATTTTACCGATAAACCAACACGCATTGCAACTGTGTGTATCGGTTACGCAGACGGTTACTCGAGAACACTTTCAAATAAAAGCAGGGTTATAATAAACGGCGAATATGCACCTGTTATAGGCAGAGTTTGTATGGATCAACTTATGGTTGACGTAACAGAACTTTCCGAAGTATCGGTAGGGGATGAAGTTGTTATCCTCGGTAATGACGGTGAAATTTCCATCACCGCGGAAGAAATAGCAAATCTCACAAACACTATAAATTACGAAGTGGTTTGTCAGTTCCAGAAAAGGGTTACGATTCTTCACTATAAAAACGGCGAAAGAATCTATTGAGGTGATTTTTTGAAAAATCGGGAAATAAATATCCGTGACCCTTTTGTGCTTGTATATAATGATAAATATTATATGTACGGCACAAGGGCTGATAACTTCGGACAGAAAACAGGCGGCTTTGACGTCTATATAGGAACAGACCTTGAAAACTGGTCCGAGCCGAAAGCGGTTTTTAATTCCGAAAAGCACGGTATGAATACCTGGGTAAATTGGGCGCCCGAAGTACATTTTTACAACGGAGCCTTTTATTTACTTGCCACATTTACAAAGTCAAACGGCTTGAGAGGAACATATATCCTTAAAAGCGATACTCCCGACGGCGAGTTTGTACCTCATTCCGACGGTGCTGTTACACCTTGGGAGTGGGAGTGTCTTGACGGTACATTGCATTTTGAAAAGGGCAAAATATACTGTGTATTTTGTCACGAGCATACACAAATTCTTGACGGTACTGTTTGCTACGTGGAATTAAGTTCCGACCTGACCCGCGCGGTAACAGAGCCGACGGAACTTTTTGCCGCAAGTTCATTCCTTAAATGTGAAGCAACCGAAAAAGCCCATTGTATTACGGACGGGCCTTTCTTATACCGCAAAAAAGACGGTAAACTTCTTATGATATGGTCAACCTGTGACGACGGCTACAAGCAATGTGTGGCACAGTCGGATAACGGCTCGGTGTGTGGCAAATGGTCACATCTTCCCACACTTTTTGATGATGACGGCGGTCACGGAATGATTTTCAAAGATTTAAAAGGAAATCTTAAACTTACGCTGCATTGTCCTAATATAAGTTTGCAGGAAAGACCTGTTTTCTTCGATATAGCGGAAACTGAAAATTCCTTGGAAATATTAAAATAATTTTGCGGAGGTATTGCCGTGAACAAAATTAAAGACTTTTTTATGAGTTACATAAATATTCTTATTCTTGATATAAAAGAACACTTGGAAAATGTACCTCAGATTTTCAAATTATCCATTGCCGACCTAAAAAAGACCTATACAGGCGCTGCTTTAGGTTGGGCTTGGGCGGTTATCAAGCCTGTTGTTACCATATTCGTTTATTGGTTTGCTATTGCTATCGGTCTGCGACAGGGTGGCGATATTGAAGGCGTGCCGTACATTTTGTGGTTAATTTGCGGTATTATTTCCTGGTTTTATATGGGTGACTCCATAACAGGCGGTACGGACTGCATAAGGCGTTACAGTTACCTTATTACCAAAATGAAATACCCTGTAACTACCATTCCTACACACAACAACCTTTCAAGATTTTTTGTCCATATAATTATAACGGTAATAGTTGTACTTATTTTCTGGATAGGCGGTTATCCACCTACCATTTACCTTTTACAACTTCCCGTTTATATGATACTTATGTTCCTTTTCTTTAATGCGTGGTCGCTTTTTGCAGGTCTTGTATCCGCAATGAGCAAGGACTTTTCAAACCTTGTTAAGTCCTTTAATGTGTCAGTTTTCTGGCTTTCGGGTGTGCTCTGGAATATTGAAAACGTAAAAGATAACGAAATCGTTTACAGTATACTTATGTTGAATCCCGTAACTTTCATCTGCTACGGTTACAGAAACTGTTTTGTGAACCACGTTTGGTTCTTTGAACAACCTAAACGATTGTTGTATTTCCTTGGTTGGTATGCTCTTCTTGTATTCTTATCACTTTGGGCATATAAAAAATTACGCAAAGAAATACCCGATGTACTTGCGTAAATGAAAGGATAATAGTAATGAAAGATACAGTAATCAGTTTTGATAATGTCAGCAAGACTTATAAACTATATTCAAGCACAAGAAAGCGTTTGTTAGGCGTCTTTATTAAGAAAATCCCTTATAAAAAGAAAAAGGCAGTAGATAACGTAAGTTTTGAAATTCAGCGTGGTGATTCCGTTGCCCTTTTCGGTAAAAACGGTGCGGGTAAATCAACCGTTCTTAAAATGATTACGGGCGTTGCATTCCCCACAGAAGGCACAATAACCGTAAACGGCAGAGTTAGTGCTCTTCTTGAACTTACAAGCGGTTTTGATATGGAGTTTACAGGAAGAGAGAACATTTACCTTAAAGGTCACATTCTCGGCTTAAAAGACGACGAAATAAAGGCCCTTGAAGATACTATTGTTGAGTTCTCGGAACTTAACGATTATATCGACCAGCCTGTAAGAACTTATTCAAGCGGTATGAAGGCGCGTTTGGGCTTTGCAATAAACGTTAACATAAAACCCGAAATACTTATCGTTGACGAGGCGTTAAGCGTTGGTGACGCCGCATTCAGAGTTAAATGCCAGAAGAAGATAAATGAAGTTATCCATAAAGATAATGTTACTTTGCTTTTCGTTACACATCAGACCGCCGTTGCGGAAGAGTTCTGCACAAGGGGTATCGTAATGAAAAACGGACAGAAAGTCTTTGACGGCGAAGTTCACGAGGCTTCCGAGTTTTATAAAAAAATGTACACAATTAAGAAATAAAATAAGAGCGTTTACCAAAAGGCAAACGCTCTTAATATTTTTTTGTTTTATTTTACAACAACATCAGCATAAACAGGGTAGTGGTCGGAAACAAATCTGCCGTCAATACCTTCAGTAACAACTCTGTAAGAAACTGCGCTGAATTTATCGTTAATCATTACGTAGTCAATAACGTCGTCTTTATGTTTATTGGGTTTTGTATCGTGATACGTGCAGTAATTCATTGTATCGGGTGCTGCAAATTTTGTATCATAAAGAACACCTGAATTCACAAACTGATTATAGTTTTCACTATCCTGTTTAACGTTCATATCTGCGGTGAAAACAACAGGAATATCTGTAAATTCTTTTGCTTTTTCAACAATCATATCAACGCTGTTCTTTCTTGCGGTGATACCGATGTGGTCAAAGTGTGTGTTGATATGAACGTACTTTTCGCCGGTTTCTTTATTCTGAAGAACTGCCCAAGTGCAAACTCTGTTGCAAGCGGCATCCCAACCGCGAGAGGGCTTTTCGGGAGTTTCGGAAAGCCAGAACGTTCCGCTTTCAACTGCGGTGTATTTATCTTTCAAATAGAAAATAGATGAATATTCACCTTTGTTGTCACCGTCGTCACGGCCAACACCTACGTACGCATATTTATCGCCGACAGTTTCCTTAAGTGTAGCCATCCATTCGGGAGTTGCCTCCTGAACACCGATAGAATCTGCTTCACTGTCTAACATTGTCTGTGAAACAATACCTATACGGTCCTCCCAGGAATCTGTTCCCACATTGGTACAACGAATATTAAATGACATTACTCGCATAACGCTTTCCTCCTTGACTTCAAAACCTTGTATAACCTGTTTATCTGCAGGCTTATTTTGGATAATTCCGAAAATAGATGAAATCATAGTTAAAAAAGCCATAAGCATTGCACCTAAACCGGAAATAAGTGAACCTGACATTTACATCACCTTCCATATTTTGTTAAATATATAATACCACAATCAGATAAATAGTCAATAAAAAACAAATAAAAAACCGACGGATTTCCGTCGGTTTTTGTGTTTTATCAGTCGTGATTTTTTCCGAACTTTCTCTGGAAGAATTTAACGATTTCAACAATGGGGATAATAAGGAATGCAAGACCGAGTGAAATGAAGTATGCGTTCCAGGGAAGGGGTTCAAAGTGGAAGATGTTTGCAATGGGTTCAACCTGTACAACGAGTGTTGTAAGTGCGAATGAAGCGATCATAGCAATGTAAAGAACGGGGTTCTGATGACCCTTTAATACCATACCAACTGAAGAACTGCGCTGTGAACGCATATTGAAGGAGTGGAAGATTTCGCACATTGCCATTGTGAAGAAAGCCATTGTCATACCTTCTGTGCTGTCGGGAATGTTTCTCCAGATAAGGTGACCTGTTTCGAGGAATTCACCGATGTAGAAAGCAGTAACTGTAAGAATACTTACGAGAATACCCTGGTATGCACAGTCAATACCGAGACCGCCTGCGAAAATACCGTCATTTTTGTTACGGGGTTTACGCTTCATAATGTTTGCTTCGGGCTTTTCAAGACCGAGAGCAAGGGCGGGGATACTGTCTGTAACAAGGTTAATAAAGAGAAGGTGAGAGGGTTTGAGAATTGTGAAACTCATAATTGTTGCGAAGAAAATTGAAATAACTTCGGAAAGGTTAGAGCCGAGAAGGAACTGAATAGCCTTACGGATGTTATCGTAAATTCTTCTGCCTTCGCCGACTGCTGAAACGATGGTAGCGAAGTTATCGTCTGTAAGAACCATATCGGCAACGTTCTTTGTAACGTCTGTACCTGTGATACCCATACCGACACCGATGTCTGCACTCTTAATTGAGGGAGCATCGTTAACACCGTCGCCTGTCATAGCGGTAACGTAGCCTTTGCTCTTCCATGCGTTAACAATTCTTGTTTTGTGTTCGGGCTGAACACGAGCGTAAACGAATACGTTTTCAACGATTTTTTCAAATTCTTCGTCGGAATATTTATCAATATCTGCACCCATCATAGCCTGTGAGTCATCGGAAAGAATACCGAGTTCACGGGCGATAGCCTTAGCGGTGTTGATGTGGTCACCTGTAATCATAATAGGTGTGATACCTGCGCTGCGGCATTCAACGATAGCATCTTTAACTTCGGGACGAACGGGGTCAATCATACCTGTAAGACCGATGAAAATCATATCGTATTCAAGTGAAGCAGAGTCGTAAACTTCGGGAGCAGTGTCATATTCTTTGAAAGCAACTGCGAATACACGAAGAGCTTTATTACCCATTCTTGTATTTTCTTCAGCAGCCTTTTTAAGAATATCGTCGTTCATATCAACAACCTGACCGCCAACGAGAGCCTTTGTACATTTCTTGAGGATTTCGTCGGGAGCGCCTTTAGTGTACTGAACGAATTTACCGTCAACTGAGTGAACTGTTGACATCATCTTTCTGCCGGAGTCAAAGGGAACTTCGCCTGCTCTGGGGTTAGCATCAACGAGGTCAGCCTTTTTAAGACCGAGTGTTGCAGCGTAGTTAATAAGAGCAACTTCGTCGGGTTCGCCTGTGCTTTTGCCGTCTTCTTCAACTTCCGCGTTGGTGCAAAGTGCCATTGCAGTAGCAAGAACTTTTTCGTCCTCAGCGTAATGGTCAACAACTGTCATTACGTTCTGTGTAAGTGTACCTGTTTTATCGGAACAGATAATCTGTGTACAACCGAGTGTTTCAACAGCGGTCATTTTACGGATGATAGCATTCTTTTTAGACATATTTGTAACGCCTATGGAAAGAACGATCGTCATAACCGCAACAAGACCTTCAGGGATAGCCGCAACAGCGAGAGCGATAGCGGTAATGAAGGAGTCGAGTGCTACGTGGTAGAATTCACCTGTACCGCCCGTAATGAAGTGCATTGCAATGTTGTAACCGAAAATAACGATACAAACAGCAATAACGAGTTTTGTAAGGATTTTTGAAAGTTGTTCAAGTTTGATTTCAAGGGGAGTTTTATTCTCTTCTGCAGTTGAAATAGCAGTGGCGATTTTACCCATTTCTGTATCCATACCTGTTGCAACAACAACTGCTTTACCACGGCCGTAAACAAGTGTTGAACCCATATATGCCATATTCTTACGGTCACCGAGAGGAACTTCGTCGGCATCTTTACCCATAAGTGCATTAACGAGTTTTGTAACAGGAACAGATTCACCTGTAAGTGCTGCCTCTTCGATTTTCATACTTGCGCATTCAAAAATACGGCAGTCAGCGGGGATAGCGTCACCTGCATCAAGAAGAATAACGTCACCTACAACAAGGTCTTCACTCTTGATGGATTCAACTTTACCGTCACGAAGAGTTTTTGTTGTTGCTGCAGCCATTTTCTGCAATGCTTCAACGGCTTTTTCGGCTTTGTTTTCCTGAATAACACCGAGAATAGCGTTAATTAAAACAACAACGAGAATGATTATGGAGTCTGTGGGGGGGACAAATCCGCCTGCTTCGATCATTTCGGTAGCGGCTGAAATAACAGCGGCAACGAGAAGGATGATGATCATAGGATCTTTCATCTGGTCGAAGAATTTTTTGAGAGTAGAATCTTTTTTAGCCTCTGCAAGTTTGTTTTTGCCGTTCTTTTCAAGTCTTGCGGCGGCTTCCGCAGATGTAAGACCGAGTTCGGTAGAATCAACTTCTTTGAATACGGCTTCTGCGGGCTCGAGATAGTGCTTCATTTGCATCCATTTCCTTTCTTTTTCAAAGAGAATAAAATAAAAAGACCTTTACCGTTGAGTGCGGTAAAAGTCTCACTCTTTAAGGTATCAGCGGGCTGTTGCCGTGACTGTCGCATGATACCGCACCGCTAGGTACGAGTTACTCCCTTTTATTGATACAATTATATTATATCTTTTTATTTTTGTAAATAGTTTTTCACATTTTTTAACAAATCATACGTATTGCACTAACTGATTTTAAAAAATACAACCGCATTACTGCGGCTGTAAAATCAAAGGTTGAATTTGTGTTCCTTTTAGTGCTGAATCCAATGTATCGGGAATGAGCGAAAAATCTGCAACCATGGAGTTCGGTTTGCCTGCGTAACTGTCTTGTCGGTACGGTACGAAGTAAACGTTTTTGTAGTTTAACAAAGCACCTATATTCTTAGCGGCATTTGCCAAAGCATCGTTTGTGGACGGTGCAATGATAAGGGGTCGGGCGTTTCTTAAATGTGCCTTTGCCGCAAGTGTTACGGAAGTATCCGTTACGCCGCAGGCAAGTTTTGCCAAAGTGTTTCCGGTACAAGGGGCAATGATTAACGCGTCAAGCAGTTTTTTGGGACCGATGGGTTCTGCCTTGGTAATGGTGTGGATTATATCATTTCCCGTGATTTCTTTGAAACGCGCTCTCCAATAGACCGCATCGCCGAATCGGGTATCAAGGGTGTATGAATTTTCGGACATTATGGGAATTATATTATAATCAAGTTTTTTAAGTCTCTCAATTTCGCTGAATACAGTTTTAAACGTACAAAAGGAACCGCATATTGCGAAGCCTATTGTTTTCAATCTGTGTACCCCCTCGCTCTTATTATGGGAAGAATTGAGCGACCGATTATTTCACCGGCTGATTTGGGTGCTACTTTACCCGGTAACGAACTTGCTTTTACCACTGTCATTGCCCGTTCTTTTGCCGCCTGAAAATCAATTCCGAAAGGTGCGGAAGCAATCTCCACAAGTACACAGTCGGCGTTGAGTTTATCGAGTACAGAGACACTTATAACCTTTGTGGGAACGGTGTTTATTAAAACGTCAAACGTATGGTTTTCGGATTCAAGTGTACTGAAAGGTTTGTGTTTTACGGATTTTGTAAATGCATCTGCAAAGTCATATTCTTTTCGTGCAAAAACAGTAACATCGGCACCCAGGGCTTTAAGTGTACCTGCTAAAACTTTGCCAACCTTTCCGTAACCTGTAACAGCGCATTTCATACCGTGAATAGTCACGGGAAGTTCTTCGATAAGAACTTTTAATACACCCTCAGCCGTTGGAACTGCATTATAAACCGCAAGTTCGTCAAGAAGAAAATAGTCGCAGTAGGGGACGCCCCTTGCATCAAGTTCTTCACAAAAACTTTTTGGCAACTGTCCGCCGAAAAACATTTTTTCGGGTGTCGCCAAAGCGTAAATATCGGCTAATAATACCGTTTCGTCAAAAAGGGGGGCGTTAAGGGTCAGTCTGTCGCGGGTAAGGGGTAAAGGCAATATTATGAAAGCGGCTTCGTTTATTGCATCCGTTAAATTTTCGTAACAGTCTGTCTGACTGAATGCATAGTAACATACCCCGAAATGTTGCTTTTCAAGATATTCACCCAAGTATAACGAACGGTTGTCGCCGCCTAAAATTAAAAATAATTTATCTTTCATCGGAATAATCAGTCCTCTCGGTATATCATATTCCGTATGTTGTAAAGGGTGAGAAAAAATGCATTTTGCATTTTTAATTTTGCATTAAAAAACTACCGACCTGAGTCGGTAGTTTTTTCGGTTATTTCAAAAATTCTTTAATACCGCTTGTTACACCTGCAAGGGACTGTAAATCAGAGGGAACAATGATTTTTGTTGCCTGACCGTCTGCTGCTTTTTCAAATGCTTCCATACCTTTAAGTGAAAGGTACTGATTTGACGGCGCGGCTTCGTTAATCATTCTGATACCTTCTGCCTGAGCCTTCTGCACGGCAATAATTGCTTCTGCTTCACCTTCAGCCTCGCGGATTTTAGCCTCTTTAACTGCCTCTGCTTTGAGGATGGCAGCCTGCTTATCTGCTTCGGCTTCAAGAATCTGTGCTTCTTTTTTACCTTCGGCAACAAGCACCTGGCTTGCTTTTTCACCCTCTGCTCTGAGGATACTTTCACGGCGTTCACGCTCTGCCTTCATCTGCTTTTCCATAGCGTCCTGAATTTCGCGGGGAGGAAGAATGTTTTTAAGTTCAACACGGTTAACCTTGATACCCCAGGGGTCAGTTGCTTCGTCGAGAATACCGCGGATTTTAGCATTGATAGTGTCGCGTGATGTAAGTGTGTGGTCGAGTTCCAATTCACCGATAATGTTTCTTAAGGTGGTTGCTGTTAAGTTCTCAATAGCAGAAATGGGACTTTCAACACCGTAGCAGAAAAGTTTGGGGTCTGTAATCTGGAAGAAAACGACCGTATCTATCTGCATTGTAACGTTATCTTTAGTAATAACGGGCTGAGGAGGGAAGTCAACAACCTGTTCTTTAAGAGAAACTGTTTTTGCAATCTTTTCGATAAAAGGAATTTTTACGTGGAAACCTGTCTGCCAGGTAACGTGGTAAGCGCCCAAACGCTCAATAACGTAAGCCTTTGACTGAGGTACGATTTTGATGTTTGTAACAACGAGTAAAGCGATTATTGCAATAACTGCAAGAATGGGGATTAAAGCAACATAATTTATTGCGAGCGAAATGAATGTCATACTTATGCCTCCTTAAATTTTACGATGAGTTTTACACCCTCGATTCTGATTACTTCAATGTGTGCGCCTTCGGGAATAATTGTTTTATCGTCTTCTGTTCGTGCAGTCCACACGGAACCGCTGACTTTTACAACACCCGTTGCATCTATGTTATTGATACATTCTGTCACAACGCCTTCTTTGCCTATGTACATATCGGCATTGGTAGCCTGGATTTTGGCGTCGGTTATCTTTTTAGCAAGGGGGCGCGTAATTGCAATTGCAATAAGAGAGATAATCACGAAAACTGTTATCTGAATAGGTAAACTATCTGTAAACAGGCTGACTATCAGTGCGCCGAGTGACCCGACGGCAAACCAAATTGTTACCAATTGGGCAGTTGCGGCTTCAATAACTACGAAAACAACAAGAAGCGCAAGCCAAATCCATAACATATCGGTAACACCCTCCTTTCAAAAATTGTGGGTACTGTCCGCCTCAAAGGGCAAAAAATCAGCAGAAGTATCTTATTGATTACTTCAGTAGAAGTATACAATATTTTTCGCCGATTTTCAATATATTTCGACAATATTTTTACAGAATCGTACTGAGTGACGGCTCGTTTGCATTTTTTATGCGTTCAAGTTCCACTTTACATTCATTTATATATAAAATTACCGATTCCATATCACCGATTTCGGAAAAATGTACAGCCATACTTAAAGAATTTTTAACGTCATTGGTTTCCGCCTGACCTATCAATATATTTAACAAATCATCCTTTTTTTCCCATTGTTTCATTGTGTTTTCAAGACGGGATTTTGTTTCCTGTTTGTTGTCGGCTGTTGCGCTTTCCAAAACATCTCCCAGAAGTTCGGTCATAGTTTCATGGGTGTTGTTTATATAAAAAAGCGATGTAACGGCAATGCAAACTGCAACAATAATAAAAATTACGGCTATTAACGGTCTGTTCATTCAGCATTCCTTCTTTGTTATGATGTAATAATTTTTGGCTTTATCGACGGTCATAAGAAGAATATCTTTTTGTTTTAGTTTTTCTTGTTTTATTTTTCCTTTAATTTCTTCTGATGTTACACCGCAGTCCTCGAAATTAATTTCTATTATTTTGCCGTCGATAATTACAGCGCAGGGGAGTCCCGTATCTTTTTCGGGTTTGTCGTAATTTTTAGGTGTTGAGTTTCGTTTTTCGGGTTTTAAAAGAACCGAAAGTGTTCCGTTAGTTTCAACAATAGCGTATTCAACGTCTTCAATATTAAATACATCCTTTTGCCTTAACGCAGACAAAACGTCGTTTACGGTAAATCTTAACTTTTTCAATTGCCGTTGGTCTAACTGACCGTTTCTTATAACTGTTATGGGTTTACCCTCGGTAAAATACCTGAAACGGACACTTTTCATATCAATTACCGAGTTCAGTATCTCAAAACCCACAAGAAGAATAAGGGGAATTATGCAGTTTAAAAGAGGCAGAGAACTGTCGATTATGGGGTTTGCGGCAATTTCGGAAACAAGCAAAGTTATTACAAGTTCGCCCGGTTGCAGTTCACCCAACTGTCTTTTTCCCATAAGTCGCATAAACGCGGTTACGGCACAGTAAATAATAAAAGTTCTGATAACGACGGAAATCATATTTATCACCTGTTTTGGTTTAACCGTTTTTTTATTGTATATTCCTGTAAAAGAAGGAAAAAACAAAAGTGAATAAATTTTACAGGTGATATTATGAAAGAGGAAAAACAGATGTTTCTGAGCGTTGACGATGTTTCTGAAGTGCAGTTCGGCGATGTTCGTGAAAACGCAGTAGAAAACGGACGGCTTATAAAGGAAGCCTTTAAAGGCAGTTTTGATATTGTTGTAAAAAAAGGTTACTGTGCAGGAAAATGTGTTGTTTTTGCTAATTGCGACGGTCTTTGTAATTCTCAGAAAATTGCGGATAACGCTATGCGACCGTTACTTAGTTTTAAAGGCGAATTACCCGAAAACGATGAACTTAATTTTATATGCGACCATCTTCTTTGCGGTACTGAGCAAAAAAAGGAAACGAGTCTTGATATGGCAGTAGATATGCTTTTGCGAGGTACACTTCTCATTTTTATTGAGGGGTGGAAAACCTGTGTTATTTTCGGTGTGCAGTCAATTCCCGAACGTTCCATTGCAGAACCCGACACAGATGTGCAGGAATTCGGTTCAAGAGAGGGCTTTACAGAGAATATTAAGACAAACCTTACACTTGTAAGAAAACGTCTTTGTACTGCTAATTTTACAATTCAGATGCAGGAAATCGGCAAAGAGAGTAAAACGCGTATTCTTTTGTGTTATATGAAAGGTCGCGTGGACAAAGATTTGTTGGACGAAGTAAAAGCAAGACTTCAGAATTTACAAATGGATACGGTTCTCGGGGCAGGTTATCTGAGGAAAACTTTAGATACTAAAAGACTTTCGTTTTTTACAATGGTGGGGCAGACGGAACGCCCCGATACCTTTGCCGCTAAAATCTGCGAGGGCAGGATAGGAATTATTATTGACGGTACACCTTTTGCGCTTATAGTTCCGAGGCTTTTTATCGAAAATTTCCAGACTCTTGATGACTATATAAACAGACCCTATTACGCAACGTTTATGCGTATTGTGCGTTTTCTTGCCTTTTTGATAAGTGTGTTTCTGCCCGGTGTATTTGTTTCCATAGGACTTTTCCACCAGGAGATGCTGCCCGATGATATGCTTTACAATATTGTGGTAATGGAAAGCAATACTTTATTTACTCTTACTTTGGAAGCGCTGATAATTCATTTCGTTTATGAAACCGTCCGCGAAGCAGGACTTCGTATGCCAAAATCTATCGGCCACGCGGTGAGTATAGTAGGCGCCCTTGTTATCGGTGATGCGGCAGTTACCGCGGGTCTTATAGGCGCGCCGATGCTTATAATTGTGGCACTTACAGCAATATGCTCCTTGGTTTCTTCGGATTTATACCAACCCATTGCGGTACTTCGTATAATTTTTATAATAGTGGGCGGTGCTACGGGACTTTACGGCATTATGATAGGTGCAGCGGCACTTCTTGTAAGCCTTGCCTCTATGACGGATTACAACATTCCTTTCCTTGCACCGTTTTCGCCCTATAACAAAGAATTACTTCGTGATTCACTTGTGCGTATAAGTATGGAAAAGTTAGGCAAAAATATATTTGATATAAATGTCATTAAATTAAGAAAGAAAAAACATCAGTAAGAGGTTTGAATTATGACTCAAACACGTGTCAGCGCACCGCAATTTTTTTCTCTTTTGTATCTGTCTGTTTTAAGCAGTATTTTTATGTATATTTCTTCACCGGAAATCACCGTTTCCGAAACGGATTCTTTACTGCGGCCTTTGATTTTTATAGTTATAAGTATCATTGCGGGAATTCCCACGTTTTTAATTTATAAAGAAATAAACAAATCAGAAAGTTTAAAAAAAACTTTAACAGAAATCAAGTTCTTTAAAGTTATTGCCGCCTTTTACGGCGCAGTTTACTTTATTGGGATTATAAGGACTGCCGCAAGATTTGATTTGTTTGCAAGTTCCGAACTTTTTCCCGGTACGGAAATGACACTTTTTATAATTGCACTTATAGTTGTGTGCGCTCTTCTTTCTCTTTTGGGGTTGGGGGCATTATCGAGGGCAGGTGTTATTTTTGTAGTTATTGTTGTTGGTGCAACAGGTTTTGTAATGCTTTCTCTTTTAGAGGAAGTGGATTTATTGAATTTCACACCCTTATTCAGAGAAGGTGCATTGAACTTTATTTGGGATAGTGTTCTTTTTGCTGTTCAGGCTTCGGAAATAGGCGCAATAGCCTTGGTTCTCCCCGAAATAAAAGGTAATGTTACGAAAAATTATATTCTATGGTCTGTGTTCAGCGGTCTTTCTTTTATTGTGGTACTATTTTTCGTTGTGGGTACTCTCGGTGTTTTTGCAGATACCCAACTCTTTCCCACATATACCGCAGTCACTCTTGCAAAATTCGGACTTCTTGAACGTATGGATGCTTTGGAAACTGCTATCTGGATTCTTTGTGTAGTTGAAAAAATAGCTTTTTATTTTCTCGTAATTTCAAAGAGTTTTAAAATAGTTTTCAAAAAAGTGTCCAAGCGCCTTATCTGTATTGTTTCTGCAGTACTCGTCAGCATAGTTTTAGCGTTTATATCAAGTAATCTTGAACGTTTTTCTTTTATTTCATATACACCTGTTGTTCTGGCGATGTATATAGTGCCTGTTATTGTGTTACCCCTTGCAACCGTTATTTATTTAAAGAAGGTGAAACCTTGTGAAAAAAACAGTGAAACCGATTAAGTTGCTTGTTTTATGTGTTCTTATGGTGTGTCTTTTCAGTTCCTGTGAAAAGGCGGGAACTGAACTTTCAGACCTTATGATAATTCAAGGCATAGGTATTGATACTGCCCCCGGCGGATACAGAGTAACCGTGGAAATTCTTAATAACGAGCAAAGCGGTTCACCGGGTGGTGACTCTTCTAGCGATAATAAAACGAAAATCTATAATGCCGAGGGTGAGTCTGTGGGGGCGGCTCTTATGCAACTTACCACAAAAAGCGGTAATAAACCCTTTTATGCACACAACAGGGTTATTATTTTAGGTGAAGAAGCCGCAAACAGAGATTTAGCGGATATTATAGATTTTTTTGAGCGTAATTACGACTCAAGAGCATCGGAACTTCTTTGCATTGCAAAAGACGGAAAGGCGGAGGATGTTATCAGAGCAAAACTTCTGAATGATACCGTTAAAAGCAAAATTCTTGAAAAAATGCTTGAGCAAAGTTACAAGGAATCCCTTGTACCCAGAATGCGCATAATTGATGCGGTAAATGCTATTAAAGACGAAACGACTTATGTTTGTATGCCTGCAGTAACAGTTCACAAAAACGGTGAAAACGAAAACTTCGTGCTTGACGGTTGTGCCGTTTTTGATAAAGACGAAACTTTTTCAATGTATCTCAGTTCGGGTGATGCGGAAGGTCTTGCTTTTCTTAATGACGAAATTAAAAAAGGTTTTATCAGTGCCCGACTTCAGAACGGTCAGACCGCAACTTTCATTATAAATGAGGGTAAAACACACTATAAAATAGTAAAAGAAAACGGAGTGTTACATTATAAACTGACGGTCGATGTTTCCTGTGACCTTGAAGAAGTAGGGGGAGCCGAATATTTCAGTACCGAAGAGGGCTTTATGGAAGAAATAAAAGGGGCGGCAGGTCAGGCAATAGCAAAGAAAATGGAAAATACGCTGATAGTTCTTCAAAGTGAACACGGCGGTGATGTGATAAGATACGGAAGAAGATTGAGCCTTAAAGATAATAAACTTTATAAGTCCGTAAAAGATGATTGGAAAAAGGTGTTTTCAGAGTGCCGTACAAGTGTGGATATAAACGTGACCCTTCGCAGAATCGGTGAAGAAACCTTCCACAATAAAAAATAAGTTTCAAATAAAAAATGTCGTATTCAATATAATTGGATACGGCATTTTTTTTGTAACAATAAAAGTGCATAATTTACTGTTATTTTAAAGGTCTATTTTTATAACAATTATCATTGACTAAAATTTTAAAAAGGACTAAAATTTAGACGGTTTATAAAGGAGGCGAAAAGTGATGATTTCAGCGATTTTGTGCGCTTTTACAGGTGCTGTTCAGGTGGTTTTACTCTCTAAACTTCTTAAAACCGCGCTTTCGGGCAATTTCAGAAAAACCCTTGTGTGCCTGCTTCTTAAATTTTTGTGCTATGGGGCAGTTTTCGTTGTGCTTTATTTCTTCTTTATGGAGGATATTTACTACGCCGCCGCAGGTTTTCCCGTGGGGTTAATTGTCGCTTTAGTCATTCTTTTAATAAAATCAAAAAAGCAAGGCAAAGGAGATGATGTGAATGAGCACGGCGGAACTGATTAAAATCGGTATCAGTATTGTGGTTTTTGCTTTGTGCTTCGCCGGGAATATACATTTTAAAGGCTTGCTTAAAAACATCGGAGATACGGACACTAAAAAACTGAAAAGTTTAAAGAAGCGAAAAACACTTTGTTTTGTCGGTGTGATAATAAGCATTTGGTTTGCAATCGGTGTTTTCGTTACTTGGTTTTCGGGTCGCAAAAGCGGAATGCATATTGAGTTTTCTATGTTCGGTGAAAGAACAGGCATTGAAGTTTTGGGTATGAAACTTTCCGAAACTACAGTTATTACAATGGCAATTGTTTTGATAGTTGCGGTTTTATGCGTTGTTTTCAGATTGTTTATCTTCCCGAAATTCAAGGAAGAGCCTGAAGGCTTACAGAATGTTCTGGAACTTTGTGTTGAAGCCGTTGAAGATTTCTGTAAGAAAAACGTTGGCGAAAAAGCAGGAGTTAGCCTTGCACCGTATATGTTCTCACTTGCGATTTACCTTATTATGTGCGCAAGTACGGAACTTTTAGGTTTAAGAGCGCCCACTTCGGATTTAGTTGTAACATTCTCAATGGGTCTTATAACATTCATATTACTTAACTATTTCGGTTTTAAAAAGTTGGGTTTTGCGGGTAGGTTTAAATCAATGGGCGGTTCAATGGCGGCAATGCGACCTATTATGATTCCGTTAAAAATAGTCAGCGATATTGCAGTTCCCATATCCCTCGCTTGCCGACTTTTCGGTAATATGTTGGGTGGTATGATAGTTATGGAACTTTTAAAAGGTGCGTTGGGTGGATATGCCGCAGGTATACCGGGTATAGCAGGTCTTTATTTTAACCTGTTCCATCCGCTTATTCAGGCGTATATTTTTATAACTCTTTCTCTTACTTTCATTGAGGAAGCAATGGAAGGACCTGAGAAACAGTCCAAAAAAGCAAAAAAACAATCTGCTAAAGCAGAAAATTAAGATAAATATTCGGAGGTAATTTATTATGGGTTCAGCAATAGCAATGCTTACAGCACTTGGCGCAGGTTTCGGTATGTGTTTCGCAACTGCAAAGGCAGTTGAATCCGTTGCACGTCAGCCCGAAGCCGCAAGTAAAATTCAGACAATTCTTCTTCTCGGATGCGCTCTTGCAGAGTCAACCGCTATTTACGCATTCGTTGTAGCACTTATTCTTTCAGGTAAATAATCAGGTAAGGTGATAATATGGATATGCTTTCATCTTTAGGCATTACCAAGGATTTGTTGGCAGACCTTGTTATAAATATTGTCAGCATAGTTGTCCTTTTCCTTGTTGTTAAAAAACTCGCTTACAACCCTGTTAAAAAGTTTATGGCTGCACGTACAGAAAAGGTTATGGCTCAGAAACTTGAGGCAGAAAAACTTGCCGAAGAAGCACAGGCAAAATCTTTCGAGTACGAAGAACTTCTTAAAGAATGCGAAAATGCAAAGGCACAAGCCATAAAAGAGGGCGAGGCTCTCGCCCGTGAAGAGTCGGGGCAGATAGTGAGTGCTGCAAAAGAAAAGGCACAGTCAATAATTGATAATGCAAATAAAAAAGCAGAAGAAAAATATAACAGAATGATTGACGAGGCTAACGATTACATAGTTAACCTTACAATTGATGCTTCATCAAAACTTCTTAAAAGAGAAGTAAATGATGAAGATAACAGAAAAATTGTTGAGGCTTTCCTCAACTCAGTTGATGGTGATGAAAATGCGTAAAGCAGTAATTAAAATCGCCCATAATATGAGTGACGAAACTTACAATATGCTTTGTAACGGAATTACGGAAAAATTCGGTAGTGATATTGAGTTTGAAAAGATAACCGATAATTCCGTAATAGGCGGTTTTATACTTAGTCTTGACGGTGTTATTTACGATAACAGCATAAGAACACAGTTGAAACGCCTTAAAAAGCATATTGCAAACTGAAAGGGAACTTTTAAATGTCTAACGGTACTTTTAATTCAAAAAGTGAATATTTGAAGCAAAGACTTGAAAGTTTTGAGTTTGAGAGTGTTGTTTACCCTTACGGAACCGTTAAATCAGTTGGTGACGGTGTTGCCCGCGTAGAAGGTCTTTCGGGCAGACTTTACGGCGAGTTGTTGGAGTTTGAGGGTGGCGTTTTCGGTATGGCTCTTGATCTTCACGAAAACGGCGTAGGCGCAGTTCTTTTTGACAGTGCAGACAGCGTTTCGGTAGGTCATAAGGTCAAGGGAACAGGCAGAGTTGCCGAAATTCCCGTAGGAAACGCACTTCTCGGCAGGGTTATTGACCCCATAGGCAGAGCCCTTGACGGTGAGCCTTTGGAGGTTGACGAGTATCTTCCTGCAGAAAGACCTGCACCCACTATTATTGAGCGCAGACCCGTAAACACACCCCTTGAAACAGGTATACTTGCGATTGACAGTATGGTTCCTGTGGGCAGAGGACAGCGTGAACTTATTATCGGTGACAGGCAGACAGGTAAAACTTCAATAGCCCTTGATGCCATATTTAATCAGAAAAATACCGATGTAATATGCGTTTACTGCGCTATCGGTCAGAAGGCTTCAAATATAGCACACGTTATAAATACACTTAAAAAGAATAAAGCCATGGATTACACGGTAGTGGTAGCGTCTACCGCTTCGGACAGTCCTGCAACACAGTACCTTGCACCTTACTGTGCTTGCTCTGTTGCAGAAGGTTTTATGAATAAAGGCAAAGACGTTCTGGTGGTTTACGATGATTTATCAAAGCACGCCGTAGCATACCGCGCAATGTCATTGCTTCTTCACAGACCGCCAGGGCGTGAAGCATACCCCGGCGATGTTTTCTATCTTCATTCAAGACTTCTTGAAAGAAGCGCTTGCCTTAGTGAAGAATTAGGCGGCGGCAGTATTACCGCACTTCCCATAATTGAAACAATGGGCGGTAATATTTCTGCGTATATTCCCACAAACGTAATTTCAATTACAGACGGTCAGATATACCTTGAAAGTGAACTTTTCCACAGCGGTATAAGACCTGCGGTAAATACAGGCCTTTCTGTTTCCCGTGTGGGCAGAAGCGCTCAGCATAACGCTATGAAAAAGGTTTCGGGTACTTTAAGAATCGAACTTTCGCAGTATCGTGAAATGGCAGTTTTCACCCGTTTCGGAAGTGATGTTGATGAATCCACCGCAAAACTTCTCAGAAAAGGTGAATGCCTTACAGAACTTTTGAAACAGGGCAGGGGCGAGCCTATGTCTTTGTTTGACCAGACTGCAATTCTTTATGCCTATAAACTTGATGTGTTCGAGAATGTTCCTGTTAAAAAAGTAAAGGAAACTGCAAAGCAGTTACTTTCGGAACTTTACTCAAAATGCGCTTCTTGTGTTGCAGAGGTTAATAACACAGGTGATTTAAGTGATGCGGTTGAAAGTCAGATTAAGGAGTTAATGTGTAACTTTAAGGAGAGCCTTAAATGAGCAGCGTTAATGAAATAAAACAACATCTGAAGGCGGTTGAACAAACACGGCAGATAACAAATGCTATGTATTTACTGTCAACCTCCCGAATGAAAAAGGCTATGCAGCATATAGATTTCAACCTTTTGTATCTTAAAAGACTGCGTGCTACCATTAAGGATATACTTTCAAAAACCAAAAACAACAATTTAACTAACCGTTTTATAGAAGATAACGGTCTTGGTACAGCGGTTTTTGTTGTTGTTACTTCCGACAAAGGTCTTTGCGGCGGTTACAATTCTTCTGTTGTGAAACTTGCAGAGGAAGAAATGGCAAAATACCAGAAACCTATGGTAATATCCTTAGGGTTAGCAGGCGACAAAACATTCAGAGAAAAAGGTGTGAAACCCGAATATTCCTGGTACGGTGCATCACAACACCCTACAATGAACCTTGCAAGCCAGGTTGCAAATAAACTTATAGAACTTTATCTGACAAACGATTATCACGAAGTTTACGTTGTGTATACTGAGTTTGTAAGTTCTGCGGTGCAAGAGCCACGTTGCGTAAGACTCCTGCCTCTTTTAAGGCGAGATTTCCTTGATGTTGAGAGCGAGGGCGATAAAAACGCACAGATGATTTTTGAACCGTCAATAGAAGTGGTTTTCGACCAACTTGTGTATCAGTACGTAACAGGGTTTATGTACGACGTGTTTATGCAGTCGGCGGCAAGTGAAAATATTGCCCGAATGACCGCAATGCAGAATGCAACGCACAATGCGGACGAAATGCTCAAACATCTTTCTACGGAACTTAACGCCGCACGCCAACTTCAGATTACAAACGAAATAACAGAAATTTCCGCCGCAGCAGAATTGGGCGGAGTTTAGGATAGATTTATATGGATAAAAATATTCAAAAAGGTACAATAGTTAAAATTTCGGGTCCTGTTGTAGATGTGCGTTTTGAGGGTGTATTACCGCCTGTTAACGCTCTTCTTTTAATAGAAAAAGAAGAAAAGCATCTTGAAGTAGCAATGCACGTGGACGAAAAAACAGTGCGTGCAATAGCACTTGAAGCAACGGAAGGTCTTTCCTGCGGATTAAGTGTTACGTCAACAGGCGAGGGTATAACCGTCCCCGTAGGCGACGGAGTTATCGGCAGAGTTGTTGATGTCCTCGGCAGACCCATAGACGGCAAAGGTGAAATAAACTGCAACCACAGACTTCCCGTTCACCGCAATGCTCCCACACTTAAAGAACAGAAGCCTGCAACCGAAGTCCTTGAAACAGGTATTAAAGTTATCGACTTGCTTGTTCCTTACACAAAGGGCGGTAAAATCGGTCTTTTCGGCGGTGCAGGTGTGGGTAAAACCGTTCTTATTATGGAAATGATTCATAATGTGGCGGTCAACCACGGCGGATACTCTGTTTTTACAGGTGTCGGTGAAAGAAGCCGCGAGGGTAATGAACTTATGAGTGATATGCAGAAAAGCGGTGTTATCAATAAGGCTATACTGGCATTCGGTCAGATGAATGAGCCTTCGGGAAGCCGTATGCGTGTTGCCCTTACAGGTCTTACTATGGCTGAATATTTAAGGGATGAACGAAATCAGGACGTACTTCTTTTTATAGATAATATTTACAGATATGTTCAGGCAGGTAACGAAGTAAGCGCCCTTTTGGGAAGATTACCCAGTGCCGTTGGTTATCAGCCTACACTCGCCAATGAATTAGGTGCGTTGGAAGAACGAATTGCCTCCACGCAGAACGGTTCAATTACTTCCGTTCAGGCGGTTTACGTGCCTGCCGATGACCTTACAGACCCTGCACCTGCAACAATTTTTACACATCTTGATGCAACAACCGTTCTTTCAAGAAGTATTGCAGAACTTGGTATTTACCCTGCAGTTGACCCCCTTGAATCAACAAGCCGTGCTTTAGAGCCGGATATAGTGGGCGAAAAGCACTATACCGTTGCACGAAAAGTACAGGAATGTTTGCAGAGATATACGGAACTTAAAGATATTATTGCAATTCTCGGTATGGAAGAACTTTCCGAAGAGGACAGAGCAACGGTTTACAGAGCCCGTAAAATACAAAAATTCCTTTCACAGCCTATGAGCGTTGCAAAAGCCTTTACAGGTATAGAGGGTAAATTCGTTCCTATTAAAGATACAATAGAAAGTTTCCGTCAGATTGTTGACGGCGAGGCAGACGATATTCCCGAAGCCGCATTCTTTATGGTGGGTAATATTGACGAAGCACGCGAAAAAGCCAAAAATCTTTGAGGTGACGTTATGGCAGACTTTGTTCTTGAAATGTTTACACCCCAAAAACAGTTTTTTACGGGTGAAGTGTCATCTTTCGTGTGTTCATCGGCTGAGGGCGAACTTTGTGTTCTTTCGGGTCATCACCCTATGCTTGTGGCACTCGCTCCAGGTGAAGTGCGCATTAAAACAAGTGAGGGTGTAAAAAGCGCCTATGTTTCCGACGGATTTATGGAAGTCCGTCCCGATCACGTAATGGTGTTTTCCCATTTGTGCGAGTGGCCCGAAGATATTGACGAGGTTAAGGCGAAACGCGAAATCGAAAAAGACAGAGAACAACTTCGTAACGCAGAAAGCCTTTCGGAACACAGGCGAAATGAAGTTGAACTTCAGCGAATGATGGCAATGTTAAGGGTGAAAAAGAGGAACAGTATAAATCTCAGATGATTTATGGAGATAGGATATGGAAAAATTACAACCGAAGTTATTTTCTTTAATGAAGAAATACTCAAAACAACAATTCGTTAAAGATATAACCGCCGGTGTTATAGTTGCAATAATTGCGTTACCGCTTTCCATTGCTTTGGCTTTGGCTTCGGGTGCAACGCCCGAACAGGGTCTTTACACCGCAATAGTTGCAGGTTTTGTTATATCATTTTTAGGCGGAAGCCGTGTGCAGATAGCAGGACCAACCGCGGCGTTTGCGTCAATCGTTGCAGGTATTATTGCGGCAAACGGCTTTTCGGGTCTTGTGGTTGCCACAATAATGGCAGGTATAATGCTCATTTTAATGGGTGTTTTTAAACTGGGAAGTCTTATAAAATTCATTCCTTTTACAATTACAACAGGTTTTACTTCGGGTATTGCCGTAACTATTGTAATAGGTCAGATTAAAGATTTTCTTGGTTTGACCTTTAAAAACAGTCCTGTTGAAACAGTTGAAAAGGTTGAAGAAATTGTTTCTTCTATCGATACATTTAATTATCAGGCGCTCATTATAGGCGCGGTTTCCCTTGCGGTACTTATTTTAGCACCGAAAGTACTTAAAAAAATCCCTGCTTCACTTATTGCAATTCTCGTAAGTGCATTGCTTGTGAAGTTTTTGAATTTAGACGTTCTTACAATAGGCGACCTTTACGAAGTGTCATCCGAATTTCCTACACCCTCTGTTCCCGATTTTTCACTTGAAACAGTCAAAGCAGTTTTCCCTGATGCAGTAACAATTGCACTTCTTGCGGCGGTGGAATCACTTTTATCCTGCGTAGTTGCAGACGGTATGGTTGGTAGCCGCCATAACTCAAATATGGAACTTATCGCACAGGGTGCGGGTAATATCTGCTCAGCACTTTTCGGCGGTATTCCCGCTACGGGTGCTATTGCAAGAACAGCGGCTAATATAAAAAACGGAGGCAGAACTCCTGTTGCAGGTATGGTTCACGCAGTAGTTCTTCTTGCAGTTCTTCTTGTGCTTATGCCCTTGGCATCATATATCCCTATGCCCACTATTGCGGCTATACTCTTTATAGTGGCTTACAATATGAGCGAGTGGAGAGAGTTTGTTTCTATAATCAAACATTCGCCCAAGAGCGATACTTTAGTTCTTCTTGTTACCTTTATTCTTACAATTGCATTTGATTTGGTCGTTGCAATATGTGTAGGTCTTGTTCTTGCAACGGTACTCTTTATGAAGCGTATGAGCGATGAAACAAATACGTACGGTTGGAAAGAATTTGACGAATTAACCGATAAAGAAAATATTTCTTTGAAAAAAGTTCCCGAGGGAGTATCGGTGTTTGAAATAACAGGTCCGATTTTCTTTGGTGTTGCAAATAAATTCCAAGATGCAGTAGGCTCTTCCGATAAGAGTAAAAAAGTTCTCGTTCTCAGAATGCGCAGTGTTCCCGCAATTGATGCAACAGGCATACACGCCCTTGAAAATATTCTTGATAACTTCGAGAAAAAGGGCAAAACAATAATCATTTCCCACGCAAATGAGCAACCCTTGAAAGTTCTTAAAAAGTCCGGTCTTTATAAGAAAATAGGCAAAGAAAACTTCTGCCCGAATATTGATGCAGCCCTTTTAAGAGCCGAAAAAGTAATGGAAAATAACTGAATATAACCCAAATGTTACAAAAAACTGTCCGAAAATTACATTCGGGCAGTTCTTTTTTGTTTTAGGTGTAATATATAGTTGCAAGAGAAAAATACACAACAAACTTATTTAAGGAGATGATTTTATGACACAGGAAATTAAAAAACTATGAGGTTGCAATATGTATCAGAAAGAAAATAAGATGCGGTAGAATTAAAAATATTGATTTTATACCCGAAGAATAAGGGTGCAACAAAATGTGGCAAATATGTAGCAGTCCGATTTCGTGACAAATTAGAACTTGTGTGGTTATATGGTAACAAGAGGTGATTCTTATGACAAAAATTTCAAAAAATATTAAAAGGTTAAGAACATCAAAAGGTATGAGTCAGGATGCCTTAGCGGAAAAACTGTTTATATCAAGACAGGCGGTTTCTTCCTGGGAGAATGACAGAACTCAGCCGGATGTTGATATGATAAGTAAATTGGCGGAAGTTTTCGGTGTAACAGTTGAAGAACTTCTGTACGGCGAAAAAAGGAACACTGAAATTGATAATGACTCTATTAAAACAAATAAAATACTTATTACGGTTTTCTCAATTTTAGGTTCTTTGCTGTTAGGTGTAGGCATAACTATTTTGCTTGTAGCATTGTGGGAAAAATTCCCCATTGCAGGTAAAGCAGTGGTTTCATTCTTACCTATGGTTTTTGGGCAGGCAGCCGCGGTATATACTTATATCAAAAAACGCGATAATGTGATATGGTGCGAAAGTGCATCTATGCTTTGGGCGATAGGCGTCTCGGCGACTGTGGGTATGTTCAGCAGTATACTTGATTTAAGAATAGGTGCTTTAAATTGTCTTTTAATAGATGCTGTTCTTATAATACCGGTTATCTGGTTTTTCAATGCGGTTACACCCTTGGCTTTTTACTACTGTGCCGCCATTTCAGGTGTATTCGGTGTGTACGATATAGTAAACAACGGCTTGATAGCAAGCATTTTATTGATAATATTACTACTTCCGGGTATTATGTTTACTTATAATAACACTCGTAAAAATGAAGAAAACAGATTTTACTATTGTATCTGGATTTCGGTTATTGCGTCAATTGCAGGGGCAGTATGTTGCGGAATACTTTTAGAAAGCGGTTTAATTATAATTCTTTCAGCACTTTTTGTGTGCTTGTTCGCATTAAACAAAAAAGACTCATGGGCATCGCCGTTTTATCTTTTCGGCATTGCGGGAAGCGCCGTAATATCAGTAGTTTCAACTTGTCTTTCTCTGTTTGAAGAGTATTGGGAAGAATGGGATAAAATCTTTACCCCTGAACACTTAGCCTGTTTGGTAATATGCGCGTTGCTGTTTGCAGTAGGTTTCATTGCAGGCGAAAAGAATTTTGAAGGCAACCCCACTAAATCTGCATTCTGCGTACTCGGTGTTTTAAATACGGTTTTAGGCGTTCTGATTTCTTGTTTCGGTGTGTCTATGGTATTATCCTTAGGGTTCTACGCAGTAACAATTTCCCAAGCCATTGTTTTAATCGTAAAAGGCGCACAGGAAAAGAAATACTTCTCATTAAATGTAGGTTTAATTATGCTGATAGCCCTTATGTTTGCATCAATGAGCATATTCTATATGGATCTTTTGGTAGTAGGCTTTATGTTCGTAATCAGCGGTGCGGCATTGTTTGTAGCAAACTTCTATATTACAAGAAAAATAAAAAGAGAAGAAAAACTTTTAGCGGAAAAGGCGGTGGAGAATAATGAATAAAAAATACGGTAAATTACTTTTGATAATTATTATTGCAGTTCAGTTAGCAGTTCCCGTAACCTTACTCGCTACTAAACTTGCGACAATGAAAGCCGTAAATGAACACGGCACAGATGTTAAAGTTTCCGTTCAGTCTATCTATTTTGACAATAACTGTATCTATATCCAAAGCGATGAATTAGGCGCGGTGGATTATGCCCACACTTATAAATACGTAACTTTTAAAGCAGAGGATAATGGTTATTGCTACGTTGAACGCACAAATGAAAAACCCTCGGACGGTGCATACCTTAAAGCAGGTTCTTACGGTAATTGGTCCTGGTATTGCATCCCTTACAGAAACAGCGGAATTACCGAAGAAACTCTGGGAGTTGAAAATGTAGGTTATTATAATATCTACAACGCTGAAATAGAAAAAGAAAATATCCTCAACGGTCATATTGAAGGTCTGCCAACAGAAGCATATATGATTATGCGTATTTATAACGGTGAGTTTGAGATAAAAGAAGTCTACGTAGGCGGTGTAACTTTAACCGAATTTTTAAATAAAACCCTGAATGGTGAAATAGACCCCGACAGATTTGAGTATTGCTACGAAGGGTATGAATATTACGAGTATAATGATGAATGGGACGAGGAAATTTATGAGGATAAAACCGAATAAATAACAGAACCTGTTGTATCAGAAACAATGTAAAAAACAGACATAGCCACTATCGACAATTTCGATAGTGGCTATGTCTATATGTAGTTATATTAAATCATTCAGTTCTTCAATAACACTTTTCTCGTCAAAGTTGCTTTTAGATATTTCCGAAAACTTTTTACAACCAAAACTCATAAGAAAAAGGGAGGAGTATTTATTTACTGTAATGTTGGAAATGAAAATCTGAAGTTCGGGGGATTCACCGAAAGTTTTATATAAAAACTCGCAAGTGTTTGAAAGTTCCGTCTGTGCCGTTTCTACAAGATTTTTCAACTGTTCTATTTCAGTTTTCAAAAAGTCCGAAATATGAATTTTTGTTTCACCCTCGGAGGCTGTGATAATATCTCTTATTTCCGAAAGTTTTTCAAAAACCATAAGTTTTTCTTTTTTCTGTTCGTTGGTTTCTCGGAAATATATGTCCTTGTCACCACGGTCGGCTTTAAATGTGTTTATAAGGTTATCTAAAAGGTTAACCGCATCTTTCGGAGTTTTAGAAATAACTTGATTTTCTTTTAAAAGTTCAGCAACCTTTTTTGCGGTTTTGTTAAAATTAACGGCAACCTTTGAAACGTTGCTCATTTCACCGCTTAATATGTTAATAAACCCTAATTTTTCAGAAACGGCAGAATTACGAAGTTCTGAAGAAAGTTCTTCATTCCAATTACCTGTAACTATATCTTCTGTTGAAAACTTTGCGGTAAGGTTTTTATATGTTTCGTAGTAGTCCGAAAAATCTTCTGCAACGGTTTGTGACTGAATGTACTGTTCAATAAGCGAAATGTCAATATCTATATTTTTGTTTTCAAAAACCGACATCATTCTTGACAGGTCTTCCCAACCTCGCGCAGTAACAAAGTTCTTGCCTTTGGGGGTGTTTTCTATAATATAAAAATCACTTTTCTTAACGTCAAGGTATGCAATAATTGCAGGGTGTACATTTTTATTTACCGCATATTCGCGCCACACATCATAGTTTGCCTCTACGTCAATTTTCTTTATTCTGTCAAGGGTAGCAATGTCATACTCGCGAACAGATTTATTGAATTCGGGTGGGTTACCCGCGGTAACAACCACCCAACCGTCAGGCACAGCGTGGGAGCCGAATGTTTTGTACTGTAAAAAACGAAGCATTGAGGGGGAGAGGGTTTCGGAAACACAGTTTATTTCGTCTAAAAATAAAATTCCCTCTTTTTTACCGCTTTTTTCAATATATTCATACACAGATGCCAAAATTTCACTCATTGTATATTCGGAAACGTCATATTCCTTGCCGTCAAAAACCTTTTTAGTAATAAACGGAAGTCCTATGGCACTCTGCCTTGTGTGGTGGGTCATTGAATAGGAAACAAGACCTATTTCCATCTCCTCTGCAATTTGCTCCATAACGGCAGTTTTACCTATACCGGGCGGGCCGTAAAGAAAAACGGGGCGTTGCTTTTCCATGGGGATAACGTATTCGCCTGTTTCGTCTTTTTGAAAATAAGCCGCAATGGCATTTTTTATATGAATTTTTGCTTCTTTTATATTCATAACATCAACTCCTCAAAAAGTGAGTTTATTTCATTTAATCCTGTGTTATTTTGTTTGTTTGATAATATCTGCAACAGATTAGGAAGCCCTTGTTCTGATACTATTGAATAAAGTTCTTCGCAAAACGAAGTGTCAAAATCCGCGTTGTTCATAAGATATTTGAGCAGGTTCTCTTCGTTGTTTTTTACTGCAAAAATTGCCGCTTCTTTACCGTTTTCAATTATTTCTCTTTGGTATAAGTTGCGGTGATTTTCTTGAAGTTCAACAGGGTAAGAGAGGCGATACGTTGCAATAATCGGCTTTTCGTAATTTTCTGCAGATTCAAATATTGTATCGTATTTTAGGAAATCGAAAATGCCGTTCTCTAAGATTTTATCATTTTCCGAATAATAGTTTTCACTTATAAAAACTTTTGCGTTGTATTTTTCTAAAGTAAGTATATGACTGAAGCAAGATTTGTTTTTAGTTAAATAACTGTACGGAAGAAGTCCTTTAAACCCTAATTTCAGTTCGTTTACGCTTTCGGGTATTTTTACCGCAGGGCAAAGTTTGTAGTCCGAGTTTTTTAAGAAGGATGTCACAAACATTCTTTCCGTGTTATTGGGGGGATTTACCGTGCAGTTACTGAAAAGTGCCGCACCTGCGTAAATTAAATCACCCTCAATTTGCAGCGTTGTAAGGTTTTTGCAACTTGCAAAGGCATGGTCATCTAAATGGGTGGTACTTTTCGGTAAATGTATATTTTCTAAACTTTCACAACGGTAAAATGCTTTTTCACCGATTCCTTTCAGGGTGTCGGGGAAGATAATAGTTTTTAAATTACTGCACCCCGAAAAACACTCGGCTTCAATTATTTCAAGGCTTTTCGGAAGGTAAACTATTTCAAGTGACTGACAGTTTTCAAAAAAATTTTTCGGTAAAACTTTTATACTATCGGGTAATTTGATTTCTTTTAAAGAGGAACAACCCTTGAAACACTCTTTGCCTAAAACGGTAACTGTGTTGGGAATGTTGATTTCCCTTAACTCCATACAGTTGGCGAAAGCGCCGTTACCCAATTCAATGCAAATTTCGTTTATGGTTGCTTTTTGGAGTTTTCGGCAATTTGAAAATGTAAAATCTTTAACTTCTGTAATTTTCGGAGGAATAACTAAAGTTTTAATTCCCGACCAGAAGAAACTCCTTTCGCCGAGTTCTTCTAAGTTTTCGGGGAGTTTTATTTCTTCTAAAGATTCACAAAGGGAAAATGAATCCTCTTCAATTATTTTCAATGAGTGGGGGAGTGTTACTTCATTTAAGTTACGACAGTCATAAAAAGCACTTTCGCCGATAATCTCCGTATTGCGCGAAAACAGCACCTCCCGAATATTTTCGTTGAAGGCGTATTTTTTTGCTCTTAACTTTTTAGCAGTTACGGTTGCGGTGTGCTTTTTGTTTAAAAATTGCAAAAGTTACTCTCCTATTTAAGAATATCATCAATATCCATATATATTGGCGTTGCCCATACAGGCATTTTGCTTTTATCAAATCCGTTATCGTTAATGACGAAAACATTCTTGTATTCGGGCGCTTTTTCGGGATATATTCCGTCACCGTCGGTAAAGTAAATAACACCGTTAAAAGTCTTATTTCTGTCGGAATTTAAAATTTCCTCGGCGTAATCGAAAACAGGTCTGAAATCCGTACCGCCAAAACCTTTTAAGTTTATGCTATTTATATATTCCTCAAGTTCTTTTTGCGAATGTATAATATCAACGCTCTGTATTTTACAGTCACATTGAACTATATGAATTTCGCAGTCTTTCTTGAAAAAGTCGGTTGTTTTAAGAATGTTATAGGTCTTTTCTATAAATTTCTTTACAGGCTCACCGTAAACTGAGCCGGATGTATCAATAGCAATAATAAGCCGTTGAAGTTTTGTGTTTTCCGAATATTCAAGGGGCTCAATTAACGGCACGTTGCCGTATAAATTTAATCCGTAAGTGTAATAAATGTAGTCGAACTCATCATTATTTATTTCAAGTTGCTCATTCAGTTGTATAAACTTCTTCAAAAATTCGGAATAATCGTATTTATCCCTTGTTATCGCTTTTAACGTGAGGGTATCAAATCCGCTTGAAGTACCGAAAACCGAAGGTGTAGTTTCGGCATCGCGTATAATTCTTTTGGTGATTTCCCGCCAATCTTCTTCTGTTTTCTCTGTTCTCGATTTTACGCTGTCGCTTTTTACTTGCTTTTTATTATCCCGGTAATCGCCTGCACGTTCATCAGCGTATTTGTAGATTGAACGGGCTTCAACTTCCGTAACGTCTTCGTTTTCATCGGTTTTGCTGAAACCTCTGTTTTTATACCAGATATCGTGGCAGTCACCGTAAAAAGCAGATTTAAAATCTGAAAACTCTTCTTTGGAAAGGGGAGCGTGGCAAAGATAATAATACACGTTTTCCGCAGTAAAGTTTTTTATGTGTCCGGAAAGTTTCTTTATTAACTGATTTTGAAAATCAAGTTTTTCATTAAAAGTGCAGTTAAGGTTACAGTCGTTGATGGTTTTTTCGACACATATATCACAGGCTAAATCCCATAATTCGCGGTTTTTAAAATCCACTTTAAATATGTGCAGAAAAATACAATGAAAAAGCGAATGCAAAAAAAGTCGGTTAACGGAATTTTTATCGTCTTTGAATTTTGTTAATATGAATTTCGGCGAGTAGTAAAAGTAATTGCCGTCTGTAAAAACTTTTTCTTCCTCCGTTTCTTTGTGGGGGAAGTCGGATACACCTCTGAAAAGGGGTCTTAATTCACCGCAAAGGGTGTTTTTACTTGAATTTATAACGGAATCCGAAAGTTGACTTAGTCTGTCCTTTTGTGTATCCAAGTTTTTCACCCCTTGTTTGAAGTTCTGATAATTATAAATAAATAATGTTAAGAATATGTTATAAAATCCGTTTGTATAAAAACAAACGGATTTTATCTATCAGAATTCAATTTCTATTTCGTGTTCACCGATGTCGGTTTTTATTTCAATATCGTAACCGATGTTACCGGGGAGTTCGATTACTTTGTACTTGCCGTCACATTTGATTTCTTCGGGTTTTCTGTCAACGTAAATAACGGTAGGCACTTTGTACTTTTTATCTTGTTTGTATTTTAACTTGAATTCACCGTCTTCATGGTCATATTTATAGGCGATAATATCACCTGTAACAGCCTTGGGACGAGGACGGGTAAGAACTTTCATAAAGTCTTGTTTAAGAATTTCATCAAAATAGCACCAATAAGTGTTACTCCACTTATAACTGTCGAATTTATCCTGTAAATATCTGATGTGAGGATACCAACCGTCACCCTCGGCACAAGAACCCCATTCACCTACAAGGCAGGGTACGTTAAGGCTTTCCTGTGTTCTTCTGTGCTGGTCAAAAATCATACCTACACGGGAATTACTAGCGTATTTATAGGCAGGTGTGTCAACCATAAGGTCGTATGCGTGGGGTGCATATACCTGTTGGGATTCTCTTTCACCGTTTACTCTTACGGGAGTGTTACAGCAGGGTATACCCAGGTTCGAGTAATAGTTATTACCCATAAACATAGCGCCTCTGTCGGTAACTTCGCGTACCGCAGTAGCCATTTTGCTGACAAAGGGTGAGTAACGCTCTGTATCAAAACGCTTAACAATATCGTCGCAGTCTGAAGTGATTTTTCTTAAAACCTCACCGGTGTATTGGTCAAGAACTCTTATTTTTTCAGAGCCGAGACCCTGTCTTATGAGTTCAATTTTATCAATTCTGTTGTCGGTTACGGTTGTTTTTGCCAAGCCTAAAATAATTTTTCTGAAAATTCTTCCGCCGTCAGCACCGGGGAAAGGCTCATTCAGGAAATCGAAACCGAAAAGGGCAGGTTTATCCTTAACCGCTTCTGTAAGGTGCTTCCACATATCTGCAAAATAATCCTGCAAACCTTTGCTGTTGTACTTAACATTTGCCCAGAAATTATCAAAAGCGCGGAAACAGGCGTTGCCGTAGAAATAAGGCTCTGCCCAGACTGCTATCTGTTTTCTGGGAACATATTTATCGGTAATTGTTGCCCAACGGGGTGCACCGTCACCGTAGCAGTATGAAGAATAAACATCCTGGTGGCAGTCAAGATATGCGTAAATGCCGTATTCTTCACATTTATCAAGGAATTTGCAAAGGTCACTTATAAGAGCCTCGTTGTAATGACCGGGTTTGGGCTCCATTGCACTCCAGGTGAAACCTAAACGAATCATATCGTAGCCTCTTGCACGGAATTCCTCAAAAGGAAATTCGTCGGGTGAGTAACCGTAACCGGGGTTTTTAGGGTCGTAATCTTTTTTGTCAACAACGTTCATACCGCTGAAAATGCGTTCTCTGCCGTGTTCGTCAACAAAGCGCATACCCTCAACTTTAATTATATCCATGTCTATTCCTCCTTTGGTGGTGTTTTTTATAAATTATTTTGTTTTTACTTGTGTTTTAATGGGCTCTGAGTATGTATCCCAGAAAGAACCTGCAATAACAGAAACTTCGTATTCTGTATCGGACTTTAAATCATCGAAATTTACCGAAAGTGTTTCGGGCATATTGTAGAAGTAGTAGTCACTCCATATTTTCTTTTGTTTTACGGTTAAACCGTTTTCGGATTCTTTAATTACTACTTTGTAATCGTTTACATACTCTGTTTTTACCTTTGCCTGAGGGAATGTTACGTTGAATCCTTTGTCTGTAATATCGGAAACGGCAACTTTTGCATCTTCAAACCAAGGTGCATCGGTAGTTTTGTAACGGGCATCTGTGTATTTGAAGGATTCTACATTCCAGGGCTCGTCAATTTCCCAGACAAAGGGGAAAAAGTTATCTGTAAGAACATCGTAAGGATAAATTCTTACAGCACCCTTTTCGTCGGCTTCAACAATAAGCATCTGTGCGCAGTCTGCTTTGTTTGGGGGGACTGTGCCATAGTGTTTATCGAATTCATCTAACTCGAAGTAGGAGAGTGAGCCTGTACCGAGACAGGTAAAATGTCTTTGGTGAATGGAACGGGGGTCATTTATCGGCACGTGTGAATGACCCGAAAAGTCAATAACCTGGGGGTAATCCATAAGTGTGGGGATAAATGATTCGTCTGCCCAATAAATACTGCCTGAAACGGTATCTGTAAGGTGGGGGTGTTGGAAGAAGAAAATAGGCTTCTTCGGGTCTGCTTCACGAGCCTTTTTAAGTTCGTTTCGCGCAAAATCGACTTTATCCTGTTCGTATTCACAGCCGTGTGATGATGACATTGTAATAAAATGGAAACCGTTTATTTCAATGTGGTTGTCAACAGGGATATTAAAAACTTCACCGAAAAGTTTGTATGCCGCCTCAACACCGTTGCCGTGGTATTCGTGGCTTGCCATATTAAGCATATATTTTGTTTCGGGTTTAAGGTTGTTATCAAGTGTAGCCTTAAATTTTCTCATCTGTGTTTCTGTACCCGAGTTTGCAAAGTCACCGTCGGCAAAAACAGCATCAAGTCTTTTATATGTATCGTGTCCTTCTGCTAATCTGTAAGCGATTTTTATGGCTTTTTCCATACGCTCTTCTTCAACGCAGTGTTCATCTTTATAATGAACGTCGCTTACAACCATAAATCGGAGAACAGGTTTAAAATCTTTTTGTAACATAAATTACCCTCCGGGAAAACAATATAAAATATATCATTATAATTTTAACACCCCGAAACGTTTAATTCAACTGTGAAAACAAACAATTAGATGTAATAAAATATGTTAAAAAGTTTCATAATTATATTTATTTTTGAATTAAGTTATGTTATACTAATAAAAAAATTACAAAAGGAGTTTATATTATGCAGATTACTAAAGATACAGTTATAGGCAATATTCTTGACGAAGCACCCGATACAGCACCTTTCTTTCTTGAAATGGGTATGCATTGTTTAGGTTGCCCCGCTTCAAGAGGCGAAACAGTTGAAATGGCTTGTATGGTTCACGGCGTAAATGCTGACGAACTCATTGCAAAAATCAACAAGTTCCTTGCTGAAAAATGAGTATAAATCTCACACCGAGGCTTTCTGCTGCCGCATCTCTTGTGAGGGGCGGCGGCATTATTGCTGATATAGGTACTGACCACGGTTATTTACCCATATACCTTTTGCAAGTGGGTAAGGTAACAGGTGCTTTTGCGGCGGATATAGGCAAAATGCCTCTTCAGAACGCCGCAAAATCCATTGAACACTACGGCTTGACCGATAAAATTTCTTTGCGCCTTTCCGACGGACTTCGTGAGTTCAGCGAAACTGACGCACAGGAGTATATTTTTGCAGGAATGGGCGGAACGCTTATTGCAGAAAAATTAGCGGAAACACCGTGGGTTAAAAACAGTAATCTTCATTTCGTTTTCCAACCTCAGAGCAGGGCGGAAGATTTACGGAAATTCCTTTTTGAAAACGGTTTTAATATAAATAAAGAAATTGCCACCCACGAGGGCAGGCGTGTGTATATTGCCTTCGATGCGACTTTTTCGGGGGAAGTTAAACCCTTTACAACTGCCGAGTGTTTTATGGGGAAATTACCCCATACGGAAGACTCTCACAAACATCTTTCCCACCAACTTTCAAGGCTTAAAGAGAAGTATGAAGCCTATACGAAAATCGGAAAAAATGACGAGGCAAAAGAACTTTTTGAAACAATACAGAAAATCGAAGGTTTTATAAATGGTTGAAATAATTTCACAAATAATAGGCTTAGGCGGAGCCGCACTTAACTGCATATCTTTTCAGCAAAATAAACGCAGCAGAATAATAGGCGTGCAGATTTTTGCAGCAATAATGTTTATAATTCACTACATACTTTTAGGTGCGTACACAGGCGCAGCCTTGAATTTTATATCGCTTTGCAGGTCAATTGTTTTTTACAATAACTCTAAAAAATGGGCAAAAAGTCCTGTTTGGCTTGTTTTCTTTATAATCGTCAGTTTAATAGGTGCGGCGGCTACCTGGGTGGATTGGTACTCAATTTTACCCTCAACCGCAATGATTCTCACAACCGTCAGTTATTGGATGAAGAGCGAAACAAAAATAAGGCTTATTACTTTCCCCAGTTCTCCCTGTTGGCTTATTTACAATATAATTACAGGCTCTGTTGCAGGGATAATTACTGAGTGTATTGTTATGACGTCACTTATAATTGCAATTGTACGTTACGATATTTTAAAGAAGAAAAAGGTGGTTAAGGATGAAAATTAAAGAAGTATACGATTTTCTCGATTTTATTGCACCCTTTAATACTGCTGCGGAGTGGGATAACTGCGGTCTTTCGGTTGGTTCACTCGAAAACGAAGTAACAAAAATTCTTGTTGCACTTGACGTTACCGAGGGACTTATTGAAGAAGCGGTTAAAACAGGTGCAGAACTAGTTGTAACTCACCATCCGCTAATTTTTACACCTGTTTCACAAATTGAAAGCGAAAGTTTGGTTTATAAAGCAGTAAAATCGGGTGTTACGTTTATTTCATCCCATACTTGCCTTGATAAAGCAATAGGCGGAGTTAACGACTGCCTTGCCGTAAAAGTGGGTATAAAAAATGTACAGACTTCCGAAACAGACGGATGCTTGAAAACAGGCGAAATTGAGCCTTGCAGTGCTTCGGCATTTGCAAAGACTATAAAGAACGCTTTGGGCGGTAAAGTAGCGTTTACCGACAACGGTAAAGAAATTAAAAAAGTTGCTTTTTGCTCAGGCGCAGGCGGTGATTTTATAAATGCCGCAGCGGAATTAGGTGCAGATGCACTTCTTACAGGTGAAGCAAAGCATCACGAGTATCTTGAGGCAAACCGTTTGGGAATTGCTCTTTTTGATGCGGGGCATTACGAAACAGAAGTTGTCGTATGCGAATTTTTAAGAAAAAGTCTTGATTTGCAATTTGATGGTGCAGAGGTTTTAATTTACGATGAAAAACCGCCTGTAAAATATATTTAAGAGGGTAAAAAATGGCATTAGACGGAATGTATCTGAACTTTCTGGTTTCTGAAGTGAATACTTTACTTGCAGGCTCGAAAGTTGATAAAATTCACCAACCGTCAAAAAACGAGTTGGTGTTTATAATGCGAACAAAGGGCGGTATGCATAAACTGTATTTTTCAGCGGATGCAAACAGTCCTCGCTTTGCCGTGGTGGAAAAAACACCCGAAAACCCGCAAAATCCGCCAATGCTTTGTATGTTGTTCAGAAAACGCCTTGTAGGTGCAACTCTTCTGAGTGTTGAGCAGTACGGACTTGACAGAATTGCATTTTTCAATTTCGATGCCACCAACGAAATAGGCGATAGGGTAAAACTTACCCTTGCGGTTGAAATAATGGCGCAACACAGTAACATTATACTTTTTGACGGCGAAAACAGAATTGTGGATGCATTAAGGCGTGTAGACAGCGAAAAATCTTCATACAGGCTTGTTTTACCCGGTGCGCAGTATAAATTACCGCCTGCACAGGAGAAAGTTGATTTAAGAAACGCAGAGCCGAGTGAAGTTTGCGAAGCGGTTTTAAAACTGGAAAATTCAAGAATTTCTTCTGCAATTTTAAAAACCTTGCAGGGCGTGTCGCCCTTGCTTTCAAGGGAACTTTCTTTCAGAATATGCGGTGACGATAAAGGTGTAGGGGAATTAAATTCCGATGAAAAAATGAATATGTTGTGTGAGTTAAGCGCCTTGAAAACAATGCTTTTAAGCGGTAACACACAACCCACAATGGTTCTCGATGAATCGGAAAAACCTATGGAATTTTCCTTTATTCCCATAACTCAGTACGGCTCTTCTTATAGGTCTATTACGAAAGAAAATGTTTTTTCTCTTCTTGAGGGCTTTTACTCGGAACGTGACAGACTTTTAAGAACCCGTTCAAAAGGTGCGGAACTTTTTAAACTGCTTGAAAATTCCATTGAACGAATTTCCCGTAAACTTAATAATCAACAGGAAGATTTAAACCGTTGTGCCGACAGGGAAGCAATAAGAATAAACGCGGAACTTGTAACCGCCGCACAGTACAGATTGGAAAAAGGCGCAAGCGTTTACGAAGTAGAGAATTATTACGATAATAACAATATTGTCAAAGTCAGCGTGGACCCTGCCTTGTCACCGTCACAAAATGCTCAGAAACTTTATAAAGAGTACCGCAAAGCCTGTACTGCGGAAAATATGCTGATTAAACTTATTGAAGAGGGTAAACAGGACTTAGAATACCTTGAAAGTGTACGCGATTTGCTTGAACGCTCTACCCTGGAAAGAGAGTTCGGCGAAATAAAAGATGAACTTATTTCACAAGGCTTTATTAAACCGAAAAAAAGTAATAAAAAACAAATGAAAAAACAGGCACTTCCGCCCTTGGAGTTTAAAACAACTCAAGGACTTACGGTGCTTGTTGGCAGAAATAATATACAAAACGATAAACTGACCTTTAAAACAGGTCGCAAGGGCGATATATGGCTCCACGCCCAAAAATGCCCCGGGTCCCACGTTTTGCTTGTTGCAGACGGCGGGGAAGTACCCGACGATGCAATTGTAGAAGCCGCCGAAATTGCCGCATATTACAGTTCGGCAAAAGACTCAACAGTTGTGACGGTGGACTATACAGACGTAAAAAACATAAAGAAACCCAACGGCGCAAAACCCGGGTTTGTGGTTTATTACACGTACTATTCTGTAAATGTTAAGCCTAAAAGGGTTGAATAAATATCAACGGTTTAATCAAATTCAACAAATGAATTAAGGGCGGTTTGTGATGGTTTTTGTCACAAACTGCCCTTTTTCTGTTATATAATTTTGATAAAAACAATACACAACCGTAGGGTAAGGGCTTGGCATACCGCGAAACGACAAAGTTGTTGTTTACTCTACCTCTCTGCGCAAGGAGAGAGGGGGACCGCCATTTACTATGTTGTTTAAAAGATTTATTATAAAGCGTGTTGTTATTTACTTATATGATTAACTTTATCGGGCGGTGGAGAGTCCTTCTAAGTTAATTTATTGAATAAGGTAGGTGATAGGGATTCTCCAC
>JAGAJB010000008.1 GCA_017626295.1 Clostridia bacterium
ATGCTCAACGGGTGATACATCATCAATTCGCACAACAGAGCCATTGGCAACTCCCTTTACCGCATTTGCAAAATTATTATTTGCACGGCTTTTTTCTTTTAATATTCCCGTATATGTGGCTTTTGCACTAGGGTACTGTTCGTCTGTGCTTTCTTCAGTAATTTCGGTTACTTTGTTTGCGGTTTGTTCTGCTTTAGCTTGCAAAGTTGCATTTAAAAAATTGAAAACCGCTTTTGCCGAAGGATATTTTTCATCTGAATCCTTGTTATCTTCAACAGACTTTACTTTGTTTATAAGTAATTCACTTTTTTTGGTCAGAGCACTTACGAATCCCTTAATAGGCTCTATCAACTCGTCAAGTATCAACTGATACTTATCTTTTTCCGTCACGTTTTCACCGCCTTATAAACTCAAAAGCCACCCCTTACGGAGTGGCTTTCTTCTTTTACGGTTTCATTATAGCACAGAAATTTGATTTTATATGCTTATTTTATTCGTCGGAATCGAGTTTATCCAAGGCTTTTGACATATTGGAATAGTATTTATAGTAACCGGTATTCCAAATCTCAGCCTTAATACGTTCTTTTTCTGTTGGCGAGGTTGCAGACTTATACTCCTCTTTGAGAACCGAAACTTCCCAACCTTTAGCAGTTTTTTCCGCATCATCGTAAAGACCTGTGGCTTCAAGTTCGGAAATAATTCTCTGTTTTTCACTTTGTGAAGACTCAACATATAATGTTTTATATTTTTCTGTGGTATAACTAAGTTCCCATTTATAAAGCGTTTCATCCAAATCGTTGTACAAATTTGTACCGTCAAGAAGTTCTTTGATTTCTTCCTGCTCGTACTCGGAAGCCTCAAGGTATAACGGTTTCCAATAACTTGTTACTTGATTACGGATATTTTCTTTTGCGGTTTCTTCAGTCTTACCGTTCTGAACCGCTGCGGAAACAATATCATCTATAACGGTCTGAACGGCGCCACCTGTTTCGATAGCGTTATTAAGATCCTCGTAGGTATACAAACTATATGCTTTGTCGGTACTTCCTTCCTCACCGTCATCCATAAGTTTATTATACACCTTATCAACTGATTTACGGATATTCTCATTTGAGAAGCCGTCTGCAGAAAGACCTTTAACGCACTGACCGTAAAGAGTAGCGTTACCGTCGCGCCGTGCTTCTGCAGCCTGAGTAACACGTTCATCATATTCAACAAGTCCGTTGCGGATTGCAGAATTAACTTTTTCGGAATCGCTTTCGTATTCCTCTTTAAGAAGTTTTTCGTAGGCTTTGTAGTTACCTTGTTTTATTGCGTTATACAGTTGTTCATCTGCAGCACCGAAAAACGTTTCTTCTACAAAGTTTTTCACTTTATTAAGGAATCCCTCTGAGAATTCATCCTTCAGCGCTTTTTTGATACCTTCTCCGCTGGTGTCCTTTATATTCTTCTGTACAGATACTTTCTCACCTTCCTCATTTTCCTTTTGGAAACCGAAGATACCGGCACAGACGTTATAAGCAGCACGAAAATCACGCATAACATTTTTAACGGGCAGTCCTAAAAAGGCAGCAAGCGCACCTGCAGTATCCTCAACTTTACGGTAACTTGATTTTTTATCACTACCAAGAGAATTAACCGCGTTATAAAGGTCCTGCACCAAAGACATATCGGCACGTTCAATACTGTATCCGTTAAATATAGAAAGCACATCTTTTACCCAGGGTAATAATGTTAACGGATTAAGGTCATTAACTATGCCACCTGCAACTGAAGAAATGTATTTTTCAACAAGTGTTTTTTCTTCGTCATCATCACGCGCGGCGGTAACAAGTGTTTTCAATATATTATTAAAGATAACGGATGCAACAAAAGCACCGATATATCTTCCACCCTGTTTTTTATCACCGTGTTTTAAATTGGCGGCGGCATCAACTAGCATATTGAGGGCAGTTGTAGGCTCTGCCATAAATGCCATTGACATTTTAGCGCCTGTATCCTTAGAACGCATATACTCGGACTTTGAGAAAACAGAATCATAAACCTGTGTGAGTTCCACTACTTCAGCAAAACGTTCTCCGCTTTTCTTAAGAAGTTCTTCACCGCTGAGTTTATATTTATCCGCTGTCTCCGCTTTTACGGCATTCCACAAGTGACACCAGGTTATTTCGTCCATCTTCTCAGGAGCCTTCGATAGAACATCATCTCGGAAGGAACTATCTTTTAACAGTGCCGCTGCTTTATTTTTTGCACCTTTATATTCGCGTGAAAGCAACCATTCTTTTGTAGACTGGCCTATGGAGTTATCGAAGAAACCCATAGATTTAACACGCGCTATGGGTGCATACTTTATAAGTTCATCATAATCGCGCTTAGTAAACGTGGTTTTAGCGAAATATTTGGTATCAACCTCAGCAAGGGCGCGGGCTATGGCGGAAGGCTGCTGAATGGCTACCGATGCAGAGGCAAATACCGCACCTTTTTTAAATAAAGACAAGGCTTTATTCATAACGGTAGGTGTAGCAGAAGCGTGAACACCACCGTTTACATCCTTTATAAAGTTTTCAATATATGACACTGCACCTTTACCGCAAGCAGTTTCAATACGGGATTTTACAGAGGCAGGGCTACCGTTACTGCTCCTGCAGTTAAATACTCTTGTGAAATCATCAAGGGGGAGCGCGAAAGAGTGGAACATTGCCATTTGTTGCACGTGTTCAGCCCACATATCATCGAAATTACGAAGAAGAATGGGATTATTTGCATTTTCCTGTAAATCCTTCATAACCGAAGTACTGAGAACACTGCGAACTTCAGGCTCTTTCATAGTACCATCAAGGAACTCTCGGGCAACTTTAATCGGGAAATATTTATCCTCTACAAATTTATTCATATCATAAAGTTGACGTGTAATTTCGTTACCTTTAACCGCAAGCCCCTTTGCCAAATAATCGCGCATTTCGTTAGCGTATGCTTTCTGTTCCGCTGTAAGCGTTTCAGCGAATAAATCCAAATCACTTTCGGTAAGGTGATGAGTACCTGCATCGCGTTTACGCCATGCGCGTGTTTTAGCACCTTTGGAATTGCCCTTGCGGTCCTCTATAACCTTATAGGCATCCTCAAAAACGAAACCGCCTTTCATAGAATCAGTCTTTTCTCCGCGTTTGTGGCCTATAAGATGGGGAATGTACTGTTCACGTTGAGAAGCAACATAGAGCATCATAAGTTGCTGAATGCTGAATGTAAATGTATCACCGCTTTCAAGGGTAAGTTCCTTTTTGTCATCCGCCCAGGTATCTTTATGATATTTTCCACCGATAGAAAGGATCTTCTCGCGTGCTTCGGCAATATCAACCGCCCAGGTATCTTCACCTTTACGGATATTGTTCATAAGTTCCGAGAATGTTTCCGAGCCTATCATACGCCAGGCGTAAACAGGTTTTAAAAACTTCCATTTTTCAAGGTCAAATTTATCAGATGTTTTATTAAGTGCATCGGTTTTATAATATCTTTTTACCTTTGCCATACCCAGTTCACCGGATATTGCTTGCGCCGTTTCTTCAACACCCTCATTTTTAGACTCGATATGTAATTCGTTGCCTCTGATTACCCTCTGCGCAACTGCTTTAACAGTTTCATCAACCAATATAAGTTCTTCCAAGGTCATATCGCCTATACTCTTATGGCGTAACTGCGTATTTAATTGATGAATCAGGTTATGCACATATTCATCGTAAGCATTTTTCAAGAACTGATTATCAGGCTCACCGTCAACACCGTCTTTACCCTCGTTAAGTGCTGCATATAATGCTTCAACTTTATTAAGGTTATCACCCAACTTTGCCTGTGATGCTCTGTTAAGTGTTATTGAATAACACAAATCACGGACGGTATCAATAAGTTTAAGGGGAATGTGTCGGGATTTAGTACCGTGGGCGAGCATATCCGACAAACGCACCATTGTTGTTTCGATACTCTTTCGTGCTTTAGCCGCCTTTTCAGATTCTAACTTTTGCTTTATTTGCAACTTATAACGTGTTTTTTCTTCAAGGGCGGTACGCTCTATATCCTCAGCATATTTTTTCTTTAGTTCGCTTATCTTCTCGGCATTTTCGCTTTTCAAACGGGCTATACGGTCATATTCCGCTGACTTTATTTTACCGACCAAAGTATCCGCTTCGGGAACCGCTGCCAAATTATTCATTATATCCGTTGCAATATATTTGGCCTGTGAATCATACTGATAATCGTCAAATAAACCGTATTCATATTCTGTAGCAGAGAACGCTTCCACAATTGCAAGGGGTTGTTCAACTGCCGGAGTATCGGAATCGAGGAGTTCCGGAACCGCTGCACAGAGTTCGGACCAGTCGCTATCGAGATAATCCGTTGAGTTTTCGGAGAAAGAAAAACCTTTACCAAAAGTTTTCTTATGAAAATTACCGTAAGAATCGTAATGATACTCAATTTCAGCACGCATTTCGGGGGATAAGTACCATTTATGTCCTTTTACTGCAGTTGTTAATTTCTGCCGTAACTCTTTCTTTTCTGCATTGAGGTCATCAAGAACACGGCTGCTGTCAAGCATCTTCTTTGCAAGATTAAGCGTTAAATCCGCTGCGTACTCGTAGCCTTCACTTCCCGACATTGAGGAAAGAACACTGTATATTTCTCTGAGGTCGCTTTCTATTTCAGCAACATTCATACTGCAGGGGTTGTCCTTTTTCAACTTCGCCGCGTATTTATGTATAACCTTACCTTCGGGAACAAAGCCTTTAGTCAAACTCAACTCGTGTTGCAAATCTTGTAAAACGTTTTTCAGTTCCGGGTTTTCATCTAACGTGCGCTGTGATTTTTGGGTGAGTTTGATGGAACGGCGGTTTTGTAAATTCTCGTTGACTTTTTCACTAGAATTGCGTATAATATTATCGGAAACTGTATCACTACTCGCCTCGGGCGTATTGATAGCGGCTTGTTCAGCTATCGGAGTGACAAGGTTTCCTTTTTTTATGCCTACATAAGCCGTTTGCACAAATAAATCAAGATGTTTATCGGAAACAACAGCAGCTATTGTCATCTTCCCGTTTATGTTCTTGGACATATTTATAACAGGTTTACCCATGTATTGTTTAGACGATAGAACAATACTTTCGGGGGCTTGTATAACAATAGGTATGTTTATTATATCATTTTCAGTTATCGCTCTCTGGCCTCTTAAAGCCTCTGTTTTTTCGTTTCCGTGGTCTTTGAATATTTTTCGTATCTCATAGGCTGATAAAGAACAGTTAAATCCTTCAACGTTAATTCCGGTTTTTGATTCTATCAATGTTGCAAGTTCTGTAGGAACAGCACCAAAATATAGTTTTTTATTTAATCGTTCATCTTCTAAAGCTTCTTTTATAAAACTTCTAAATTGATTATCGTTTTCATAAATAACTATTTTTTTACTGTTTCTCCAGTTCTCCATTTGTTTATCAGAATAACGCCTCAAAGAATACCTCACACCGTCCTTTGTGGCGGTGTTTTTTGTTTTGTCGGAAAGTGTTTCTTTCATACTCTTGGTAGCAGTATCGAGGGCGGATATAAATGAGGAATTTATATCTTCAAGAACCGTTGTCTGACTGCGCAGGGCGTTCATTTCTTCGCTTGCGTGGAAGTGATTTATCATCTCTCGAAGTTCAGAAATCAAATCAGTTAAGAAACCTTTAATCTTTTGTGCAAGTGTTCTGTTCTCTGTAACAATATCCTTGACAAACTTTTCATTTGAGAAAACATCGAACATTGAATCCGCTGCCATCTCGGAATGAATAAGAGAAAGACCGTCCGCGGTTGTTTCATCCACGCCGTAAGTTTTAGCATATCGTTTTACCTGTTCAACGTAATTATAACCTTCGCTTTGCTTGAGGTAATTTATAATCTTTTCGGTAAGTTCTGCCGCTGCTTTCGGATTCCATTCTTCGATAATATGGAAACATTCGTGGCCGGCGGTACGAAGGTACAATTTACCGTCCGCATCAAGAGATACCGCAACTTTATTTGTTCCGGCTATCTGCAGACCGTTAAGTGCGCCGTTATTATCATCCAAACTATCGAACACAAGGAAGGAAATGCCGTATTTTTTACCCAGCAAATCAAGAACTTTTAACTGCCCTTTTTGATTTTTGCTAAGATTACGGTTTTTATAAAGTTTATTGACACCCGACTCATACACCTTATTACTTCTGCCCGCATTAAAAACACCCTCGCGCCAGGATGCAGGAAGAGAATGTGCGAATGTATAGTATTTATCCACATCGTTAAACGAGCCGATACCTTTAAGACCTGCGTTATAGTATTCATTAAACGCAGTTCTGAAATCGGTGCTTCGGTCAAGTTTCGGGTTATATAGAGAAAGTGCTGCTTTCGCCTTTTCGCTTGTTTCCATACTTGAGGCGAAATTATATGCCGCTGCAGTCAAGGGGTTATCAAATTTAACATTTTTAATATCAACTTCTTTTCCGTCCGCAATAACCGTTGCGCCCTTTTCGCTGACCGTACCTATACCCTCAATTTGGGTGTTTTCACCGCCGACGACAGCAGAAGCAACAGGAATTTGGGCGTTATTTAATGTTTTAACAGTATTGTCAATACCTTTTTCGGTACTTTTAACATTACTATTGTCATTACTTTCAGCTTTACTATCGTTGTTTACAGGTTTAATAAATCTTTTTTCTATATCCTTATAAACATTCTCGACCTTTTGCTTTGCTTCAACAACCCACTGCGGTGTGTCTTCACCGTATGAATTATATTCTTTAATTGCCTTTTCCGCTGCCTTGCTGTTTAATGCTGCTTCTCTGTATTGGTCCAAAGTTTTACCGTCCACAATGCGCATATAACTGTCGGCAATATAAAGTGCTTTGCCTCTGCTTTCGCCTAACTCTTCAATGCGGTCGGCAATTGCAGTTCTATAGATGTTATCTGCTTCATCATTAACAGTGGCGGTGATTTCTTTTTCTATGTTAGCAATAGATTTTTTCAAATCTTTAAGCCCTGTTTCTGTTTTGGTGTTATATAAAGAAACATTTAAACCGTAAGATTTCGCGGTATCTATTATCTTTTGTTTTTCAGATTCGGTTTGCGCTTCGTCAACTGCGCCGATAAGGTTAGCAACCTTTTTAGTTGAAGGTGCTTCGCCCCAAGGACCTGCAGAGCCAACATCAATATCCTTTTCATTCATACCAAGTCCACGGGCTTGTTCCTGCAGAGCAGTAATCTCATCTTCGGTCATATTTTTAGCCGCTGTGTTGTATGCGGATTTTTGCGCACCTGCACCGATAGCAGTACCGCCACCGCCCATAAACAGACCTTGTAACGCACCGCTGAAACCTGCTTCGCCTACTTGTTTTATCATATCAACACGTGCTTTGGAACGTGAATCGGTATCACTGTATCCTGCAGAACGATATGCTTGATATGCCTGAGCATAAGAACCGGCGCCACCGTTCACCAGATAATCTACTATAAGATTCGCTGCTTCTGTATTAAGTTCCTCTGAGAAGTTTATACCTGCGGACTTCAAAACATTACCTACCGCTGTCTTAAGACCGTTTTTAGAAAACAGGTTTTTGATACCTTTTTCTTTTAAAGCGTTGAAATTACCCAGTGAGATTTTCTCCCACAACATTTCATTTACGCCGGCAAGCAACCCTGTAAGTAATGCCTGCTCTTTACTTCCGCCGTTAAGTGCTATTTCCTGGGCAGTGTCGCTCATAGCGGAGATACCTAAAACGCTACCGCCTACCCAACCGGAACCGCCGAAAGATGAAGCAAATACAGAATCACCTGCAGACATAGCAGTACTGTATAATTGGTCGAACCAGTCAATATTTGTTATTTTTCCGTTCCAGTCATAATTATCCATAACGGTCTGACGGGTGGTATTAACATAGTCATTCATCATAAAGTACGGCGAGTTAGGATTTATGGGTGCATCACCACCCTGTAATGCACTTTCAATGGTTTTAACGCTACCCATAAACTTACCCGCTGATGCAGGGATAGTAGTAAGGGAAGATAACACAGGATGCTCGGTTGCATCCTCTTTGAAACGCTCTTTTACAGGGCGGTAATATTCTTCATCGGAGCGAATTCTGTTATATTCCACTAACTCCTGCCAATTATCGACACCTAAAGCCTCAAGTTCCTTGGCAATTTCAGTACGTCGGGTACTGCCTTTATCAAGGTTATAGTTACCGCTTGTCCCGGATAACTGATTTACTAAAAGCATTACGTCGTCTTCAAGGCTCTCTTCCTCTTTGGTACGGTCAAGGGCAGTATATTCGTTAATGAGGCTTTTAACATTGTCGGGAAGCGCGTCTATCTGCTTGTATTTTCGGTTATTTTTCTCGTTATTTATAAGAGAAATATCGAAATCCACATTCTGATTATGTTCCTCGTTTGATACGCCCTTGGAGTATAAATTTGTATTAGAGTTCACTTCCTGTTGAGCACCCACAAACTTCATAGCAAAGTTAGTAAAAGCATTTCCTTTTTTACTTTCTTTAAGACGTTCAATTTCAGTTTCGAGTTCATCATCAGTCATCGAAGAATATTTCTTTCTCTTCTCTTCCTGTTCGGTCCAATAGTTATATGATTCTTCGTTTTCCCACTGACCGAAATAATCTGACTTGCTTTTAAATGCATTTATAATATTTTTAGAATCAGTATCATATGCATCAAGGTACTTAATTAAATCATTATAATCCTGTTCCGCGTATTTATCTTTATTATGATTTAAAACAGAGCGTATGCGTTTTGCACGTGTATTAAGTTCATCAGCGATATTCTGTTTATCACCATATAAAGAACGGGCGTTGCCATATTTTAAGGTATCATAATCTTTCGAGGCTTTACTTAAAAAGCCTCGAGAATCGGATATAAAAGATTTAATATAATTATCATCAACTGAAGAACTGTAGTATTCCCCTTTTAAATTTTCATAGGACTTCTTTTCTTCATTGTTTTCGATATTATTTTTATATTTACGCTTTAAATCTTGATAACTCATATACACACCTTCTTATATACCGTAAAATTCCCACAACCACGCTACTTCCGCATCACCTATACGGCCATCTTCATACCATTTAGCAATACCATCTTCGATAATAGATTTATTTGCAACATTGGGCGGAAAATAACGCGTAAACAAAGTAGTCTGGTCACTGTTTTTAGGAGTAATTTTATTAGCCTCTTCTTCCTGGGCTTTCACTGTTGAACTGCTTTTTGAATTAGAACTACCGCCGGAAGATGAACGGCTGCTACCGCCACCACTACTACTCTTTGCAGCAGCCTGCAGAGCGTATGTTTTCTCCCACTGTTCATCAGAAACTTTATCGCGCTCTTTCTGATACGCCATCTGTTCATTATACTGACGAACCGACTCATTGAAATCGCGGTCATTTTCATAATTACCCAGAGCAACTTGGTATTTCTGCCATTCTTCATCTGACAAGTCGGCTTTCTTCTGATAGAGGTAGCCAAGTTGGTTATTATAATCACTTATTTCATCACGGTACTTTGCATACTCGGCATCATCCATCTGCTGAAGCAAGGCGAGTTTTTCCAAGTCACCTTCTTTTTCTGCTAAATAAATTTGGTACTTCCTGTCATAAAACTCAGGAAGTTTATTATTAAGTTCCGTTAAATATTGCTGATATATCTGTTGTGCCGCTGCAGTACCGTAGGAAGAATTATAACCACCTGTAAGTGCTGCCGCTTGCGCAATAGTGTCATTCATAGCAAGTTTGCCGTTCTCAACATACATATCTTTATACTGTTGGAATAAGGGATCTTCTTTTGCGTTATATGAAAATTTTTCACCATTAAGCACTTTATCCAACATAGCATCTATATTTGCGCTATGCTCAGATACGTATGCACCGGGCTTTTTGGACTCCCATTCCTTAAGGGCTTTTTCTGCCGCAGTTAACTCGGAACTTGCAGTATATGTAGGTCTTGTGGGCGTGGGCGTTGGTTTATACGTTGCAGCATTCGCTTTAGGGACGGTATTTGCACTATTTTTAGATGTTCCCGAAAGACTTCCCCAGGTATTTGTACCTACAACACCGTCAACACTTAAACCGTTTTTCTTTTGATAATCCTTTACGGCCGCCTGGGTTTTGCTTCCGAACTGCCCATCCACATCCAGACTGTAACCGTTGTTATTTAAATATTCCTGTAAGGTTTTTACATCTTTTCCCGATGAACCGTAACTAATTGTTGAATATGCCATTCATATCATCCTTCCGTTATAATATAATCCGCCAAATACATACCGTTGATGTATATGTATTTACCTGCTGTAATTTCAGTTGACGACCTGACTGTAATTTCACCTGTTTTATATCTGATATTGCACGAAAGTTCCGCACCTTGCGAATACACCGAAAGCGGTGTAAGAAAAAGCGGGGCTTTGTTAGATACAATAGCCACAACATAATCCGTATTTGCAGGTATAGTTTTTTCAACTGTCAAACGCAAACGGATATATACCATATCAAGACACGAATAAAATCTTGCGTATGAATACAATTCCGTTAACCCCTCGGATACCGCAACCGGAGTCGGCTCATAAACCAACTTTCCCAAAACGTTTAAATCCCAGTAGCACATCAACTCATCATCATTAGTTGCATATCCACCGAAGGCTGCACCGTTACCGCCTTTACGAATATTAAACGATATTCCTGCAGTTGCGATAGAGCGAGTTGATTTCGCGTCTTTTCCGAGTGAATCGGTAATAACCAGTGTTACCGTATACGCTGAACTTTTTGAAATTTCGCCTTCACCTATAATAAGCGGTGAAGGGGTTGTAACAGCAAACTCCTCTTCCGCCGCACTTCCCTGTTTACGAAATTTAAGCATTATATCAGCATTATTATCCAAAAGGCTTTCAAACCCCGAAGAATATTCAACACGAAGATATGTACCTTCAGCATTATCTGTACCTTGTTCATCGCAACGTTTCAAAGATAATATTTTGATTTTAGGGGGAGAATATGCGTAAACATTTATTTTGGTTTCCTCTTCGTGATAGTTTCCTCTTGTATCAGTAACACGAATAACTATGCTTTGTTCTCCGTAACCCAAAACATCAAAACGGGATGAGTTTACGTTCTTAGTAATACCATTGTATTTAATACTAACGCTTTTAAAATCTGCACCGTATTTATACTCTATGTTACTGAATTTTGCTTTAAACTGACTTACACCGCTGACAAATGCATCCCATTCATCCGGGACACCGTTGTTTATTTTTTCAATAGTTATATCAAAACTCGGTGCATATTCGGTAAAATTAGGAATTGTAAACATTATATGATATTTTTTGTATCCTATAAGGTCATCACCGTCGTACGTTCCTAAACCAATGTTTAACGTAACTGTTTTTGTATCAGTAACATAAGAAGCCCACGATTTCGGAATAGTAATACTACCTGTCATTTCGCCCACATCACACTCAGTCATTTGTTTTGGGTTTGTACCTATTTGACAGGATATTTTATGAGAAAAAGAAGAAGAACCTATAATTGAATAGGAAAAACTGTTGCCGGGTGTTATCCAGGTTGTATCGCCTAAATCCAAAGACGAAGCACGAAGTATTCTGGTGCATCTGAAATAACCGCTGGCACTACCGGATTTAAGGCTACTATTTCCCATAGTAAAAGAACCACTGACTGCCAAAAGCAATTCACCTTTGGTATCGTGCTTAACATTACCCGTCCAGGTTGCAAGCACAACAACCGCACTGTTTCTTGTATCAATTTTTCGGGTACCGCTACTTTTCACTTCAACGCCTACGGAAAGCGAAAAATTATTATCATCTGCATTTAAGTTATACGCTGATGAAGCATAACCATCGTTACGCTGAAGTTTTAAAGATACGGTTACATTACTTGTATTGTTCTTTAAATTTTGAGAATTTTGTGTTACATCAAGCCATACATCATACTTCGCTGCAGAATTACCCGTACAAGTACCGTTTATTTTAGCCATTCCATCTTACCTCCAGTCCGTTTTCGGTTACGTCAGAAGTAAACCAGCCATCTGTAGGATTACCGAGTTTCAAGTAATCAATAACCTCTGCACGTGTAATATACAAATTACTTTCAGAAAGATATGCAACTTCGACACCGCCCTGAATAAACGAAAGCCTGTCATTGATAAAACGACCAACTATTCCGCTGTCACTTCTGCCAATTTCAATACCGTAAACGCCTTCTTCCAGTTCGCCTCGACGGATGTAAACATTGAGTTCCTCTATAAAGGTACTAACGGTTTCTTCGTTACCTACGACCTTATCCGAAATATCGATTAATTGTTTTGTAAATTCTTCCGTAGTACCCTTAACGTCTTGGATAACTTTATTTGACAGGTGTTCTTCAAGATTTTCCAGTTCAGTCTTGGAAGCAAAAGTTGCCTCAACCTGAGAAACTATTTTTTCTGCCTGCACCGAAAGTTCCGCATTATTATTTTTCTTGTATTCGGTAAGTTCGCTCTGTATACTTTCCGTTTTTTCTGCATTTAGTTTAATTGCTTCCGAATTTTGTTCCAAAGATGTATCCGACTGATTTTTATATTTTTCAAAATCGGTTTTTGCAATATAAGTTTCACCAAATTCAGTTTTAAGCGAGGTATTACTTTCCTCAATTTTTTTCTGATACTCTTGGGTTATTTCTTCTGAGTTACGGATTATTTCGCTTTTCAGCGCATCAAAATCAGTTTTTTGATTACTTAAAATATCTGTTGCCGTATTTTTTATTTTATCGGACAGAGCATTGATGTTTTTAACCTGGTTTTTATTTAATTCCAGCGCAACATCAATAGCACTGTTTCCGCTGTTAGCCGCATTGCGTATACTGGTTTCCACACCACCCATACACACGCGTATGGTTTCTTCTAACTGAATAAGAAGTTTATTTAAATACTCAGCGTTATTTAAACCGCCTTCTATTCCGGGATAAATCAATTCAACTCTCCCCCTTCTTCAACATTGAATGTAATAGAATACAACTTCACTTCACCTGTACCGACGAATTTAATGCGAAAATGGTCACACCTGCGATTTTTCAAAAGAGGTAAATCTATAGCGTGAAGTTTGTTTGACGTTATAGTGTCTATTCTTTCCCACTCGCCCGAACTGTCATATTCCACAAACACATTCATATTTGCATTTTCAGACAAATCAAGGCGCAGTATAAAACGCGAAATGTATTTATATTCGGGAATATCAAGTCCGATAAGACCCGTTTCTGCAGACCATTGAAAATCCTCTTCGACTGACCATCCGGAAAGTTCGCCTGTAAATGCGCCGTAGGGTTGCACACTATCCGCTATACTGAGAATGTTTTCTTCTCCGTTATTTGCTATAAAATATAAATTACTGTTATTCGTCGCAAATTCAGTAATGTTAATATCATCTTCTTTATGCCAGAGATTCGTGTTAAGATCATAAACAAACAAACTGCGGTTTTCTTTATTAGTCATACAGAGGTAATATTTATCACGGAAAGCACCGCCGACTGCATCACTGTAATAAAGTGTACCGAAATTATTTGAAATAGTAATCGGCATACCGCCTTCGTAAGCACATATACCCGTAGGAGATTTATAAAAAAGCGTTTCATTAACAACGCAAAGACTGCGTTCACTGCCTTTTTGAACACCGCGGGTATAACTTGTAGATACTTGAAACGGCGGGTTAACGTTATCGTAGACTTTGTGTATACAGTTTTCTTTAAAAAACAAAGTGTAACTGCCGTACCTTACCGCACCTGTAAAATCACCGTCAGACCCTACCGTAACGGCGTAACTGTCTGATGCAATTCCCATATAGCAACGCCAGTTTTTAAAATCGCCGAGTTTACAGCAATAAATTTCATTATGCTCGGAGTTACATCCCCAAATCCTATTGGAGCCTTCACACACAAAATCCATATCGGGACATTTGCGGTTGACTTCAAAAACGGTATTTTGGGTTTTCTCTTCATCAATGATTCCTGCAACGGTTATATAATCATCACCACAGGCCCGGATTATCATATCTGTATTATAATCTTCGATAACAGAACCGCTGATTTTAACACAGTCATATTCTTTAAAAAACTTTCCTATATTGGGTGTGGATATTCTTACATAGGTTGTTGAAATTCCGACCCACATTGATGTGCCGTCATCATATCTGTTTAACGTGTGGGGTTTTGCAGACGTATCAAGCCACATCACACCGTTCGCAGGGTCTTCGGGAGCAGTTGCACCCGTTACGTAATTTTCGTATTTTTCGCCCTCAAGCGTACAAAGGGTGTAACTTACATTAGTTCCTTCCGCTGTTTTAAAACTCGCTTCAATGGAGCCGTAATCAGTCAAATCATTGGTGTTTAAGTAAACTTTATCGGGGAATATAACCACATACGCACCCATAGATACCATTTTTCGCACAGAATCATATTTAGGGTACAAATACGGAAAACCCGTTACCTTTTCACCGCCGTAATACAAAGACCCATCTCTTACATACAAAAGTTTTTCTTTGCTGTGTAAAGCGTGAACGTTACCGCGAACATCAAAAGTTGCGCGTTTGTGTCGTGATGAAAGCACCGGGAAATATGAAGATGTAAGATTCTGCATATTGTAAAATTCACCGGCGCCGATTTTCAAACCGTGATTATAGCCGTAAAAAGTATCAATGGAGTATCTGTTTTTATTTATTACTTTTGAATCGTAACGGCCCATAAAATCACTCCTTTATAGTCGCCCTGGTAATAGGCATATACTTTCGGTTGATGTAGTTTTGAAAAGAATTATACAAACCGATGTATTTGGCAGCATAATTATTTGCACGCTCGTACTCAGCAGAATAAAACGCCATTTTATAAAGCAGGTACAGAACATAGATTTCCTGATACTGCATCGGTATAAGAAGTTCTGTTTCCAACGTCACTTTTATATCCTCTGCATCAGGAATATCAATGCCAAGTTCTATGTACAAAGGCGCAAATTTGCTCATTATAAACTTTATCCAGTCAGTGGTTGCTAAATCGCAGAGTTCCTCGTGTGTTGCGTATTCTTCACGAAGAATTTTTTCATCAAACTCAGCGAGCCATTCGGTTTTCTGTTCCTCGGTATAACTGTTTCTGTATAATGCATCGGCTTTTTCTATTGCCTGTCCTATTGTCATAATTTCACCTTCTAAAAAAGCGACGACACACTTTTAATGTATCGCCGCCGTTTTTTTACTTGGGAGTATCAAGACTGTACATTGTCGTTGATGTATTCCTCTGCAGTAACAGCCATTTTTTTGCTGTTTTTGAGAACTTCTGCAAAGCGTTCAGGAATTTCAACTTCTTTTCCTGTCTGAACGAGAATTCTTTCACCGTTGACGGCAATAAAACGCTCTGTGTCGCCTCTTGACTGCTTAGGAATAAAAACGGGAACAAGTTTCTCTTCTTTTGTTTTCTTAGATTTACCGGATTTTGTTCCCTGTGTTTCAGATGTATTGCCCTGATTTTCGGGTGTATTGCCCTGTGTATTCTTATTCTCTGCCATTTTTTATCGTCCTTTCAATTAGTTTTCTATAGCAGTACCGCTGAATGCAGAACCGCTTTCAATTCTGATAAGGTATTCTTCAACAAGTCTTTTTGCAGTTTTAAGACCTTTCCAGCCCACTGAAGAACGCTGATTAAGGGGGTCGTTACCGTAACCCTTCTGTTTAACGATATGCTCAATACCGCCACCGTTAACGCTTGTTACACCGTAAGCATCTGCACCTAAAATAAGGGTTGCAAATACAGCGCAACCATCTGCACCTTCGCGCCAGATTTTAGCCTCTGTGCTTTCAACGAAACGAACACCGCCAAGGCAACCGATTTCGCCCTTAAGCATATTTTCGGGAGTTGTGTACTTCTGTACTTCCATCCACTGATTACCCGCTTCCTGCATAAGGTCATAAGCAACGTAAGGATGGATAATACCAACATAATAACCGTCAATTTTAGGTGCATTCATAGCCTTGAGTTCTGCCGCTGCTTTGAATACATCTTTAACGCGAAGAAGAGCCGTTTTATCAATAGCACTTCTTGAAGTAACGACTGTTTCGGTACCGTTTGCAGAAACCTTGGGGCAATACATAACGTTTGTACCGCCTACAATTTCGTTTCTTACAACGGTATCCATAGTAATACCCGCCTGAGAAGCAAGTTGTTTTGTTGCCTCAACAATAGTGTTGTCAACTGCAGTAAGTTCAAGAAGGTCGGTCTGTTCAATGTAGTCACCGTACTGTTCAACAGTTGCAGTAATAGTTGATACATTGAGTTTATTACCTGTGGGTGTTACACCCTCTGTAAGAGGAGTAAGAGCCTTGGGAAGCGTAGAAAACTTACGGAACTCAATATTTTTACCGCCGTTTTTGGGAATATCGCGTTTCTGACCGAACTGGTCGTGAACGAGATAGGGCGATGCGAGTGTAATAAGAGTTTTATCGTAAAATGTTTTCATTTCCGCGGATAAACCCTCGGAACCTGTGCTGTTAACTACTTCACCTGCAGCAAAAAGCTGAAGATTTAAAAGTTTTTTGTCTTTGTTCATTAAAATCACCTTTCAAATGTTATTCTTTGTCCGGATTCTACTTTTTTAATTATATCCAGAACGTCTTTTGAGGTGAGGTTATTAACATCTATCGTAGTCTGTGCCGCTGCCTGTGCGGTAACACCGTTTTCACTCGGGCGTGCAGCACCTGAAGCGATAGTATCAATAGTTTGTCTTTCGACAGTTTGGGCGGTTTGTTGGCGCATTTTTTCAACAAGTTCAGCGTGATGACTTCCTTCATAAGCGAATTTCATATCAGCACCTCTATGAAGTGCATCAGCAAAACTCTTATTTTTAAAAGCGGTATCCAAATCAAAGTCGGGATATATCTCTCTGAGTTTTTCTGCCTCTTGTCGCCATCCGTCAATTTTCTTTTGAATCATTGCATCTGCACGGAACCGTTCGAGTTCTGCATTATCTGCAGCACGTTTGCGTGCATCTTCCTGCTCTTGTCTGTTTTTTCGGATTTCAGCAAGAACTTCCGACTCACTTTTACCTGTTTCCATCGCCTGATGCTGAATGTACAATGAATCTTCCTCAAGGGCAGTTCCGAGAGCATTAACATCATCGATACCGTAACGCGCCTTAAGAATATCCAATACCGGCTTAGCAGCATTGACTTCTGTTTCAAGTTCAGAAATACGGTTAGTGTTTTTCTTCGTTCTGTCCTTAAGCGCACCTTTAAAATGGTTTTCATACTGTTCTTTGTACTTACCTTTTATAAGTGCTTTAAATTCTGCATCAAGGTCTGCACCTTCTCCGCTGTCAGTGGTGAGCTGACCATCAACCTGTTGCCGGGTGGCGAAACCAGCATTTTCGGCCGTTTCATTTCCAACGCTATCACCCGGTGCACCCTCACCGCTTGCACCTTCGGCAAAAAGTTGTAAATGAAGTTTGTTTTTTAAATTATTCATTTTTCCTCCGGCAGTCTTTCCTGCGTGTCATTTATTTACTCTCGGAATAATTTCCGTGAATATCAATATTATTCGGGTACTGCTCCGACAAAACCAAAAGACCGTTTAAAACACACTCAAAAACAACGTCAATATCGTTGTGAAGTGAATTAAACCCAATACATATGTTTCCGGAACTAACCCTATCTTTATAAACTCTTGCCTTTTCGGGATATTTATCGAAATAAGACAAGAGCGTGTATATAAGCATTGAAAAAGCAGAACAAACTATATCCTGACCTATGGGCGCGTATTCCGCGTGGCCACGTGCTTCGATTTCGTTAAAACAACCGCTTTTTCTTATGTAGACGTTAATCATTTCGGTACTGTCGCCTCGTTCGTGCGCCTGCGTGACTTTGCTTCCAAAGAATTGTCTGTTTTGGGCTCAATACCGGTAGGCGTTACGCCACTCGGTGCTTGCCCGAGAATTGCTAAAACCTCTTGTGTAAATGTTCCACCGGTATTTTCAGTATTATCTAATGCATTTGCAAGTTTAATAGCAACAGGTGCAATACTCTGCAACTTTTCAAAAAGCATACCGTTGTTACGAATAGTTTTAAGAATTTCGTTTTTACCGTTGAAATCCATAGTGCTTATAAGTGCGTGTGCAACAGTTGCATTTTCGGGATTAAATACACCCATACCATACAACTGAATAGCAAGTTCGTTCTGGGAAAGTTTACTGTACGCCGTGTTTTTGGAAGCCTTAACATCTAAATCAAATACAGGTAATCTCTGACTTATACCGTTACCGCCTTCTTTTGTTTGCTCTTGCATTTTTATTTTTGAGTTATCGAATACAACAAAAGTATCTTCACCGTTTGCATTGGTGATTCTGAAAAATCTGCCCATTTCATAAAACTGACGTATAACTTCAATAACCTGTTCGCAAACGTCTTTAAACTTAAAATATGAGCCTTTTATCATATCTCGGGACGTTTTTCCACCCGTTTCAATAAGTGCGGCAATAGCACTTGCGGCAGTCACACCGTTAGAAGTTGCACCTTGTGAAAAATCACGGTTTCCGCTGGTTTCCTTTAATTCATCAACTTTCATGTTGCGAATATTCAAGTAAACTCCGCCAAGTGTGGGTGTAGTTATACTTCGGATACTGTCTTCACCAAGATTACTTCCCGAAACGTGAACGAAATCTTTGTCCCAGTCTGCAAATTCTTCTTCGTTTACCGCACCGGAACTGTTTATAAAGTATCTTGTTTTTGCGGCTCTTTTAGCATTTTTTAAAATTGCTTTATCAAGTTCATCTATCTGTCTTTGCGAGCCTTTCATAATGTCAATATGACCAAAACCGCAGGGGCTTTCTTCTTCAGGATACAAAGGGTCTAAAACAAAGGGATATTTGCCGTGTTCATAAAAACCGCGTTCTGCGTATTTCTTGTCATTTTCAGAAGAATAAAGCAGTTCGCCGTTACAAATTTTGCATAAATGAACAGTTATTTTGGTCCCGTTTCGACGTTTATAATACCAGTCAATAACCGGCGTTTTATCCTTAGTATCGATAGTATCATCGTGAATATAATGCGAAACCTGAACTGAACCTTCCCCCAGTTTTCCCGATAATTTCGGGTATTGCTGTTCAAGAAGTTTGTTATCATGGAGTTTCACATAAAATACATTGGCACTTTTTTGTATATCAGTAATACCGGGCTCCCAATACAAAGAAAGAACGTCAATTTCCTGTATATCTACATCGCCCAGACCGTTCAACAACTCATTATTCCAAAAAATACCGTATGCACCGGTACCGCTTTTCAATTTACGCCACCAGATATTTGAATATTTTTCTTCAAATTTATTTCGTTCAAGTATGACCGGTAACACTTGAGAAAGCGTTTCGGCCGCTTCCTTGTCGCTGTTTTCTCGCGGAAGAACAGAAACCTCGGGCAAACTATCCATTGCATCGGCGTGTTTGTTTGCAAGCGAATTGAAAAGCCAAGCAGTTGAATCTTCTGAATCTTCGTTATACCTCAAACGATACCATTGGTCATTTTCGATTATTCTATTCTCAAGATTTGCTTTACCCTCTTTGTACTTTTGGTAAATACCGAGAGCCTCGTCAACTGTTTTCTTGTCAACGTGCGGTTCAGAAGCCTTTTTATCTTTAAGGCTGATTATTTTATCTTTGTTTGCCATATAAAACTCCTTATATTCTTCGATAGGACGGATTCATATTCAACGGGTCATCACCGAAAGGCTTTTTCTCTTCTTTGATAACAGGTTTAATAGGACGAGCCATACACATATAACGAACTTCGTCTGCGATATGGTCTTCACCTGTTGTATCTAAATCTTCCGGGTTAGTATTAGAGAACTGCAGTTCGGGCATTGTTCTTATAAAACCTTTGCAGGTATTGAAAACATACATCATAGGGATACCGTTTTCATCAAAACTCAGCCTGTAATGGACCTGCATCCAACCGGGAATACGTGTGTTATCACCGGGTGTGAAATAAATACCGTTTCTGTTAGCCGCCTCAACAATTGGTTCTCCGCGTGATGCATCCCATATAGACGGGTCAGCAACACCGATAATGTGTTTACCTTTCAGCCATCTGTGTTCGCGTTCAATTTCCGCTATCTTTTCAAATATCTTTTCGGGCGGCCATTTCACACCCTCATTGGGAGTTTTAGTGCAACCGTAAAGTTCAAGTATTCTGTAAAGTCTTCCGTCATAATCAACCGCCCACCAGGCACATGAAAACGGCGCCGCAAAACCGAAGTCAAAAGAACGATAAATAATCCAGTCTCGCGGTATTTCAAAGGGTGCAATAACGTGCGTGTTTAACCTATCCTCATAATGTTCGGGATAATCGCGGAACTCCTCAAAGAATTGTCCGTCAAATATATCCCAATTACCGAAACGGTGCGCCTGTCTGAGTTTTTCGGGCAACGAATCAAGAACTTTGACATATTCGGGGTTGGACCTCATAAGAACGTCATTATCATCAATCGTAGCGGGTATAAATGCATAATCTTCGGGGTCTTCACCTGCTTCGTATGCCTTCTTTATAAAAAGTCTTTTAAACCAGTTGTGACCTACACCACCGGGGTTTCCCGTAAAATACATACGCGGTTTAAAATCCGTTCTTGTAGTACGGTTCGATGTCATTAAGAACTGAATCTGCGCAAATGTAAAATGGGTGCATTCTTCCACGCCTATAACGTCGTATTCTTGCCCCTGGTACTGATAAATATCTTTTTCAGCATCGCAATAACCAAGACGAATTCGTGAGCCGTTAGGAAAAATAAACGCTCTTTCGTTTTGCTTATAAGTTGCAATGCCGTGTAACTGTGCAAGCATTGGCAAAAGATGATTTTCACGTAGTTCAGGAAGTGTTTTTCGCAAAAGCAGTAACTTCAGACCGCTGTAATTCATAGCCAAAAGAATAAATTTTGTTCTGAGCGCCCATGATTTACCTCCGCCACGTGCTCCGCCGTAGCCTATAAACCTTTTTCTGCACTCAAAAAACTGCTGTTGTTTCGGATTAGGGGTTCCTATCTTCAATACTTTCATTTAACCGCCCCATCCTTTACCCTCTTCGGTGGCAAACTCGATACGAATATCGTCTTTATTTTCTTTCTCGCTGCCTTTAACGGTTTTATCAAGTGCCTCAAGGGCTTTCAAAGCATTTTTAGCATCGAATTTATACTTTCCTTTTTGCACCATTTCGTGTCTGTTATAATCCCATTCTTCAACAGGAACAGCGCTCATACAACGCTTAACAATTTCCATGCGCTGATGGGTAACAAAATCAGAACTTAAATTTAATTTTTCGACCGCTATTTTTTGTAAAACGCGCGTGTACGCGGCAATGTTAACATTTGTTAGCAAACGTGAAGCCTGCTGACGTGCCGATTCTTTCTTATATCCTGCAGCAATTGCCGCTGCAGTACCGTTGAAATTCAACTCAATATAATACTCACAGAACTTCCGATGTTTTGCTTTTATTACTTTTTCAAGTTCTTCTTTTTCTTTCAGTAATCCTTCAAGTACTTTTTCATCCATAATTCACCAACTTTTTTGTAAAAGGAAAACCCCACCTTTTCGGGTGGGGTTGGCAGAAAGAACGAAGGGTGTGGGGAGTGATTTCCACACCTTCATTGATTTCATTATATCACGAAAAAATGAATTTATATGCTTATTTTTTGTGTTTGTTCAATTCAATAAAAAACAATTTACGGCGTAATCTGAACCCTTCGCAATACATAGGAACGTTCATACGGTCGTAGGCCGTGCCCTCTGTTACATTTTGCAAAAGGTACTTAACTATACCAGGGCAGTCACTGCAGGCAACTTTTGCGCAATGTTCTATCAGTTCAATTTTTGTTTTTAAATCTGCCGCTTCTGTGCCGTCTTTATCCACTGCGCCGGAACCCGACAAATACTGCGCCCTGAGTTGTATAAACTCGGAATACTGCCGAGCGAAAGCCGCTAATTCTTGATAACGAGCCTTTGACATTCCGTATTTCTTATAATTCACCTTCATTATATCGTCCCTGCCTTTCTTAATTTTTGTACCACAAAGAGCCCTGCAGCCATTCGTCATCGTCAGGCGGCAAGTTCAGGTCTCTTGAATTTATTTTTCGTTTTACTCTATCGTCAAACTCCGCGAAAGAGGTTGAATAGAACGATAGTTCTGCATCTTTGCGACAGAGAAAAAGTCTTATGTAATCAAAACCGTTTGTTGTGTTGGTGTAGCACAGGCTATCATCAAGAACAAGGAAGTAATCATTAAAACGTCTGTCGATTAAATCCTGGCAGTTCCAGTTATCACTGTAATCGTGAACGGTTTTCGTGGTTATAAAGTGTTCGCGCTCTTCGGGTTGCACGTGATTTCTGCTGCAACTCCATCTTTTGTACTGAAGGTGCTGTTTTTGGGTATAGTTCACCAAATCCATAACACCGAACTCTGAAAACTGCAGACTATCAGCGTTAGCGTAACCCATACCCCAGCATTTTTCGATTTCTTCGCGTGTATATCCGCCGTTGTTTATAAAAGCGTGAATATGAAATCTGTTTGCCTCCTCAATTGAATAGGCAAACTTCAATTCAACACCATTTTTCTTGTATAAGCGTTTTAATCTTCGGGTAAAATTTATAAAGAGTCTGCGTGCATCCGCAACAGTATCGGGTAAATAAACATCCGAGAAATCAAACCCCATTTTATAATCATTACCGGTGTAATTAGCGTGAATCAGTCTTCTGAATCTGCGTTCCGCTGCCTGTTGGTTTAAAATTTCCTGCATTTCACTTGTAGGCCTGTATTTCCTTTTTCTTGCACGTGGCTTTTTGAAAGTAGGGAAAACCTCAACTTCGGCATACTGCCCTGTGAAAATTATTTTTTCTCTGTATCTTGCCGACATCTCCCTACTCCTTTCTGCTTTCTCTATATATGCAGGGGAACACATTTCCCCTGCACCCCCTTTGAATACAAAATTCTTATTATTTTAGGGAAAAAAAACGAGCTTCGCAAACAACACCTTTATTCTTCTATAAAAAATGGTTGTTAAGTTAAGTTATTCTTACAAGCCTAAAGCGGCAAGCGCCGCAATTTTAAAAAATGTATATATAATACTTATATATAGAGAATTAAAAATCTCATTTCCGCTGTCTTCTTGAGGCAGCAGAAATCAAACTTTTAATTGTTCCCCGAGTTTCCTCGGGGATGTTTTTTTAATATATCTTGTTCGGGTGTCGCTGTCTGAGTTTTTCCTGCAGTTCGGGCGAAAGTTCCGAAAAAGGTTTACGGTTCCGCTGTTTTTTGTGCTTTTGGTTTTTAAAATATACCTCTTTCACAGATACACCACCGGGACCGATTATTGTATACTTTCTGCCGACGTTGTTTAAGCCTTCGTATATACACTTATACCAACTTATCGTGTGCTTTTCTTTATCGATAACCGCATAGTTTTCAAATTGAATCTCCCCTTCTAAACCCGGAGCCAAACATAACCCCAGTCCAAAAAGGTTAAGTGCTTCTAAAATATCTGCACCATTAACTTTATCTGTACAGGCAAGTTCTTTCATTTGCTGAGATAAAAACCTGTCCAAAAGCATTGAATTATATGTATGGTCGGTAGGATCTCTTTTTACAGCCTTCTGCACACGTTCAAGGGTAACCGTACCGAGAATATCATTACTCATTTGTGTTTATCTCCCCTTTCAGATGCAGCAGCGACGTTCCCTCGAAATTAACCTTTAAATCGAAAGTGAAGTTTCCTTCTGTGGGCTTGTCCGGGAACTTGCTTTGGTATATACGCTCAAAAATCTGTTTGCATATCTTATCGTGGTTATTAAACTCAGGGAGACAACGGATTTCGTTCAGTGTCATAAGTCGTCACCGTCTGATTTAAAGTGAGAAGTAAAATTCTCATAAGTAGGATTCTCGATATAGGTTGTTATACTTTTTCTTACTACTGAAATACATTCCCTTAATGCATTTTTAATTTGCTCAAGTGTATCGGAATCAGAAACATCAACGTAATGTCCGAAATACGTATTGTAACAGCTTGCCATAAAACCTTTTTCGGTTGGTTGAAAAACACGTAAATGACAAAGTGCCTTGAAACCTACAGATACGCCAACAACATTTTCCTTCACCACTATTTCTGTATCATCAACAGCAAAAATGGAGTTTTCGGTAATTTGTTGATGCCGCCGCAAATCATCAAAGGTATCTATATCTTCAAAACCTATACTGATTTTAATTTTCTTTTGTTCTTTTTCGTTTATCCATATATCAAAGTTTCTCACCATATTCACCTACTCTCTCAACAGTACCCTCTATAACAGAAAGACACATCGGACAACCTTTGTATTCACACTGTGCATAAGGGTCTGCATCGGTATATTCGAAACCACAGCGAGAACATTTGAATGTAACAGACGTAGAATCACGTTCAACAATCCATTTTGCAAATTGCTTTAAATTCTCAACTTCAAGATTGGGAATCATTTTTCTGAGTTCTTTAAAAATATAATTCTTCTTTATTTTGAAAACTTTATATTTTATATGTTTAATTATTTTTTTTGCAGACTTTTTCAGTTTCAACCTTAGGCAATCTTCTTCTTGCGTATATTCCCTCCACTCTTTCTGAAACTCGCTTGAATTCTTTGAAAGGATTTCGAAAACAATGGCTGTATTTACTTGATATATCGTTTCGGGCTTTGTGATATACCAACCCTCACCGAGCAAATAATTTTTCAAGAAATATAACGCTTTCTGTGGTTCTAAAGGTGGGTCACACATCCCACAATCAACCGCTTCATTTTCAAGCCAATCTGTGAATTTCTGCACAATTATTCACCCGCCTTTTTATACCAAGGTTTAAAGTTTTGAATTTTTTCAAGAGGTAACTGTGAATAACACCGTCAAAATCAAATACAATTGTTTGTTTCATTACTTTATTTTCAGCCATATTCACACTCCCAACATATTAGTGATGTAGGATAACTCCTCACATAGTTTACTAAGACGTTTGACGGTAAAACTTAATACATCGCGGAAACATTCCGGATTATTCTTATCCTCATTCATCGGTTCACCTTTTGCAAAAAGATGCTGATTAATTCTCTGTGCAATAACTAGTGCATCAGTTGATAAACACGCTGCCGTATTCATCATATCGGTTAATGATTCCGATATGGGATTCATTTCTCCGGCGCATATCATATTTTCGGTTTCTTTCATTGCATAATTTTTTTCATTCATAATTTTTTTCCTTTCTGCATTTATCTGCTTTTTTCCAAACTTGGTATAAAGCATAAGCAAGTGGTTTTTGTACGTATTTTAATTTTTGGGCTCTTTCATACTCGACCTGGAGCATTTCAATTGCTTGTTCAAGTGTTATTTCGTGTCACCTGCCTCATTATTCGCCTCTGTAGCAAGTGGCACTCTATAGCAGTAGTTATAATCCGCATCACGAAGAGGGTCAAAATGAAGTCTTTTATCTACACCGCAAGGTTTAACGCTCATAACAATATGACCGGGTAAACAATACTGATCGTCATCCAGAATGTAATCGATATATACAAGACAACTACGGCCGGTATATTCTTTCTTTTCCGGGTCGTATTCATTAAGAGCCAATAAATCGTTCTCGTGAAAATCACGGTCGTTTTTTCTGATTTCGAATGTTTTCTTACCCGAAATAACATTATTAAAATGTTCCGGGTGTTCTTTAAGTGCGTGAATCATTCCTTATCACTCCTTTATTTGTTTTTCTTTCTGAAATTCACGATAAATATAAAATCATCTTCATTTTCTACTAATTCATCAAGTTCAGGTTCAACAATACGGTCTTTATATGAAGTTCGTCCCGGATACGATAAATCAAATGTGTACACAACTTCGTAATCGTTAAAAGTGGTTTTTTCTACACATAAAATTTTCACTTTTAAACCAACTTCATCACACTTTTTTTGTAAACTTTCTTTAGTCATTTCGTATCACTCCCCTCTTTAAACATATCGGGGTTATCAACGAACACCGCATACAGAGCGTTTGCGATCTCGTCTATCTTTTTTTCATCGTGCTCACTATATCCTAAGTGCGAAAATATACCGTGTATCATTTCATGTACGAAATCGGCTTCCATTTTGCCCTTTGAAGCAGGACAAACTCTGATAATAAGGTCGTTGTATAAGATTTCACCGGAATAATTTACACTTCCCAGCGCAAGTTTGTCCGTTATTTCAACAGAATAAATTTTTCCGCCGATTTTTATTTTTTCAGGTATCTTCAACTTTCATCACCCCTCATTTCCTTTAACTTCTGCTCGGCTTGTTCTTTGGTGAAGAATACGGTTTTACCGATTTCTTTATAATACTCAAACCCGCCCATATCATCTTGCGGTGGGTCGTAACAACTAACGAAAAAACCTTGTGTACATACATCGGTCACTTTGTTTTTAGAAATGAAATCGCCCTCGTCGTCTTCGCAAACAAAATACACCGTATCTCCAACCTTACAGGGAGGGCACAGAACACCATTTTCAATAAGGTAGTCGGCATTATCTAAAATAGCATCCTCATAATCTGTAATACATTTACGTTCACAATTTTCGTCCGCTTTTTTTAGTAAATCAGCCAGCCTATCTCTCGTTTCATTCACCATTGCCGTCACTCCTTATAATCTCAAGCGCAAGACCGGCGAGTTTAGTGGTACACACATCAATATCACCGGGAGAGAAAAGCGGGCAGTTTCCCGATTCGCAGTTGCCGGCGGTGCAACACTCCAACGCCTTTATAACATCTTCCCTTGTAAGTTCAGCGCCGCTGTTCTTTTCGGGGAAATGTGTCTGTTTCAACTCTTCGTATGTACGCTTTTTAGTTATCGGTTTTCTGCAACCGTTTGCAAGTCCTAAACACATTACTTTTTCCCTCCGCTTTTTATCATATTTTCAACGCGAATATCGGTAAGTTCCGCTATGGCTTTAAGTTCTTCGGCAAACTCTTTGTTGATGCTGTTATACGGCATAAGGATAGCAACAACCTCAAGCCCGAGTTTCACAGCGAAATATAAAATACCGTCTTCGCTTCTGCGTTCAAAGACGAATAGCATATCTTCGTCCAAATCGGCAAGTGGTGCAAAATGCGCCTTATCCAAGTACGCAATACCCTCACTTGCTTTAAACGGTATCAGGGTTTTGCCGTTCCACTGGATACCGATACCGTTAATTCGCTCAACCATATTTTCATTCTCAGTCGCATCACTGAAATTGAAACCCTTCGGAATAGGTTCACCGAATGAAAAGAGTATTTTTTCCGCTTTCTTCGATTTAATATCGAAGGCAGTACAGAACATAGATTCAGTCAACCAGGGTATCTCTTCGGACAACACATAAAAAGCCTGTCCGTTACCGAGCCACTGCACTTCTCCCTGCTGAAGCGTACAGACCTGCTCTTCTTTAGTACATAAACTGATGATTTTCTTTATAAGCATTGGTTAACCACCTATCTTTTCAAGAATTTGTTTAAGCGCGGTTTTAATTGCCGCTGTCATATTTTCTTTTTGTTCACCCTGCATCTCCGCCATGGCAGAGAGTGCCTTATTAAGATTTTCTTGAAATGCACCGAAATAAATATTCACCTTCTGAATATTACTGTCAGAGCCTTTTATCTGATTCTCAAGTTTTGCGTTTTCTGCCTTGAAACTTTCTATAACATTACGGAGTTCGGCATTTTCTGCCGCTGCTTCCTCTTTTGCTTTTTTAACCGCTTCATCGATTTCTTTGGACTTTTTCTCAAAAGCAGATTTTTCCGCATCGGCTTTTGCCTTTTCGATTTTTTTAGCAGTCTTTTCTTTTTCTGCTTTAACCGCCGCTTCCTTTTCAGCCTTAAATTGCTCTTTGAGTTCCGCTGTCACAGATGCTCTTATTTCTTCTATCTGTTCTTCGGAAGGTTCTGGGAATATTTCGGTGGGGCGTTCTTTAAGTTCCTTGACCTCTCGCTTCAATTGGGCAACCATCTCTTCGAGTTGCGAATTTTCCGTCTCGAAATCCTCGTTATCGTTTTTCAAGGCTTCATTTTCCGATTTAAGACTTTCGGTTTCTTCGGTTAATAACGTTAACTGCTCCGCTTGAGCCGTTGATTTTGCAACTAACTCTTTAACTTCTTTGGTACTCATTTCCTGCACTTCTCCGCTGTCGAGCACATCAAACCTGTCAACAGGATTCATTTTTGCGAGTAAAGAAAGTTTAGTTATACCAAGAGAAGAATATTTCTCAATAACTTCACTACCCATATTTTCATATGTTTGAATATATGTATAACCCTGCCTTGCGCCGATACCTACTGCTTCATCGCAGTACTCCCCGAAGTCTTTATATCCGAGTTCGGTATAGAGTTTTTCGTCACGCATAGTTTTTAAATCTTTGCACATCTGCACCCAAGACTGCGCAACCATAACACCGCTTGCCATAATCTTGTTATGCAGAAGATACGCTTGTCTGTTACGCTCCTCTGTCATTGCTGTTGTAATTTCCGACATATTTAACACTCCTTACCCTGCTATAACTTCTAACAGGTCTTTTTCTAACAAATCTATTAACAACTCACCTCTGTGGTTTCCGTAGTTTACCGTCTTTTTAGTCTTTCTCAAATCCGCAAAGTTTTCTTCACGTAACTGTTTACTACGCATAGCAAGTTCTATATCAGACGGTGTCAATTTAGTTTGTACTTTCTTCTGCCATTCTCTGAGGAACGGAGTAAATGCCTCTATATCCTCATCATACTGTGAATCGTTCTCAGTTCGCTTTTGTTGCACCGTACCGTTAGGCTCTGTTTCAATAACATACCAAGGCGCATCAATATCCGAATTTTTGCGAAGAAATAAAATGTAGGTTTCTCTCCGCTGTATTCTGTCAAAGTATCTGCCGTTTTCTACTCTATGAATACACATACTCAGCGCTACGCTTTCTTTTATAATATCTTCAATGCTTTGAGGTACTATAATTGAATATTCACCATCAGAGAAACTGTATTTATCAGTTATTTCTTTACATATTTTTGTTACCTTGTTGAATTTCTTGTATTTCTCAACAAGACTATTTATGTACTCTTTCTCTTCTTTTGCTTTGTTTTTAGCAGCCAGTCGCCTTTTTGTTCTTAAAAGTTCATCGTGTCTTTTTTTCAAATCGTGAGGAAATAACGGAACATTTTTTAATTTTGGATTAACCGCTTTCAACATTTCTATATAATCGGACCATAAGTCGAATGCTTCTTTTGTTGTTATACCCGGGCAATGGTGACAGGAACCTGCAGAATTACGCGAAATTTTCTGAAAATAACTTATTGTGTCAAAGGCAGTTTTGCCCTCTTTTTTTGCAACAGAATTAACTTTTATAATCGCCTGATGATTTATTTTGTTACGCCAGTTCGGATACACAAAAAATGTATTTACTGCAGTTGCTTTTTCAAAACCCTTAACACCTTTACCGCCGATGCGGTGATAAGTCTTGAGTAAATCCAAATCAGAGCCACGTTTTACATATTCATTGTATTCACTGTGAGTAAGTCTCAATAAATCCCACGGAGTTCGAGCATCCCAGTTCAATATTTTTTTATTATCAGTGTTGTTAAACATCATTTCATCAATGATTTTTGTTTGACCGATTTTTGTTAGCATTTCAATTTGTGGATGCCGCGCATACCAACAGAGATATTTGATTTCTGAGACATTACTATAAAAGGCGTGTTGAATGTAGTTATTAAAACCGTTATATTTCAAAAATGTGTTCGACAACCTTTTATCATCCTTATAATAGAATGAGTAATCATACTTCTCTGTATATAAACCGTGGTTCCAAGAGAACGCATCTGTAAAGGTGTGATTTTCGTAGAATTCCGTATCAAAGTAATAGTACTTCATCCACATTCGAGCCAGACCCGGCGTAAGTTTATATCTGAAACATTCCCATTGATTTACAAAAGGTTTTAAATCGTTTTTTTTATATTGCTTTGAAAAGTTAACACCACGAAACCATACTTCATTCTCATTCTTTATCAAAACAAACAAATATGTTTTTTCTGAATACAACTTATCAAAATTGCATTTCTTTATATTCTTAACTTCAAGCCGTTTGCCGCAACAGGGACAGGTGCAAACTTCGCCCGGAGTTGCAGTTGAAAGTTGATAATCATTTGGTGTTGAAGTTCTCAACATCACCTTTCTGCCACGTTTAAAATTTTTTCCGCAGGCCGAGCAGGTATATTTTCTTACACCGTCCTTAACAGTTTCGAAAAACAAATAATTGAGTAAACTGTTTTTCACCCATTCAATATCTTCGGATGGGATTTCCGGCATATTTTCAAAAACATTTTCACTCATTTTTCAGAAACTCCTTTCCATCAGCGGTATACCATACACCGGGTTTTATTCTTTCTCCATCAGCCATCAACACTTTTAATTTAATCTCATTCGCTGTTTTTATAACAAACCCGAGAACATCACCGACCTTTTCGGCTTTTAATTTTGGATTTTTCCCTTTTGCAATACCAAATCCCCCGGTTGCCGCCGCTGCCATATCTTTAACACGACTATGGGTAGGTCTGTTAGGATATTTGCGAATATAAAGCAATGCCGCTGCCACAAATTCAGCAATAGAAAGTTGTCTTATAATAGTGAGTTCGGTGCAACTGATTTTTGAGTCATACTCATCCTCATCAATATCACCGCCTGCAGAACATAAATAGATTTCGTTACTCTCGACATCCGGATAATAATTCAAACAGTCGAGTGGATTTTCTGCGCAATGATAACCGTTCCTTCTGCAATTGGCTTTAGGGGTTTCATTAAAACCTTTCTGCAACTGAAAATTCCCTTTTTCCCCTTTTGTTGCCACAAGTCCGGGCGCCGTAATTTTATATACCAACATTGTTTAACACTCCTATTTTTTGAAGTTGACTTCAAAACCTCAATTCAACAAACTTAATAAATCAAGTTCAATAATGTTGCTTTCAGTTTTCGGGGGGATAATTTTCATAGTATATTCCACCCTTACACCCGGCATATAATACTCAGCAGCCATTTTGTAAACTGCAAAATCACTGCAAGCCCAACGGTTTAATCCCTTTGCAATTTTATCAATACATTTTTTGAAACTACCGCCTTCAACTACTGCTTTCGCAAAATCATCGTTTTGCCGGCAGAAATATATGAGGGCTTCCGCTGTCGGACCTGCAATTGTCTTGTCCCAGTTATTTTGGTAAAGACTTTGGTCGCTGTCTTTTCTTAACTTCGCTTCGGCTTCAACAAAGTATGCCATTGTTTAACACTCCTTTTATTTAATTTTCAAAATGGTGCAGGGCGGCGGAATTGAACCGCCACGGTTAAGGTGTTAATATAATGTTCGCGTTAATTTTTTCAGGAGGTACTTTATGGGTCAACATAAAGACTTGTTTTTTCACCTATGCCCAAGGTAATTTAACCGCTGACCTCAACCCTGCATATTGCCCGTCTTTCCGGGCTGTATTTTTTATTACGACGCCAACTTGTCCGCCCTGTAGGTGCTGACATAGTTTTCAATGTACTTCACTTCACGTTCGGTCAGACCGCGGGGCATACCCTCGGAATTCACCGCAACGAAAATAACGTCACCGTAGTAAATCTTCTCGGCGCGGCCGTCTGTCATACAGGGCGCCGCCTGTTTTGCGAAACTGTCGGTATCGTAGAACATCTTTATATCCATACCAATATCGACTACACCGGGGTTTTCCGCATCAAGTTCACGGTGAATCGCCTTAAAATTGTTTGCAACATTGTGTTTACGTTCGGGCGCTCTGCCCGGAGCCTTTAAAATAACGAACATAATACCTTTCCTTTCTGCTATGTATGCTTCCGTTGCCCACACAAAAGCACGGGCATACTTTTTAACTTTCCTTTTGACCTTACGTTCAAACTTTGCAAGGTGATCTTCCTTATATAGTGCAAACCCACCAAGGAAAATAAGGCCGACGTTAATAAAAAAATTCAAAATTGTTGCTGTACTCATATACTCCCTGCCTCCGAAAGTTTTTGATTACCCTGCCTTGCAGTATTCCATAAAGTCTGATTTATTTATGCGCCACTGCTTACCGAATCGCACACCTTTTAATTCTCCGCTGTTCAATATTTTTATAATTGTCGGTTCGCTGAGATGTAAAAGGTTACACAGGTCATCTGTTCCTAAAAACAACGGCACATCATCCCAGTTGGTAAAAGTTTTTGTATATCGTGGTTTCTGACATCTCGGCATATTTAACACTCCTCTACCTTAATATTTATGGTCTATTGGTTGGACGGTATTATATACACATTTCGTGTACTTAATGGGTATAAAAAAGTTCCTCTATGCTCACGCCATAATAATGGGCAAGTTTTACTTTTACTTCATCCCGAGGAATTCTTTCCCCATTTTCATACATCGACATAGCAGAACGACTTACTTCTACGGCTTCTGCCACCTCATTTTGAGATTTTTCGCCTCTTAATCGTGTCAAATTTTGACCTATTACTTTTGCATCTAACATTTGATTAACACTCCTTTTCGCTTGTTCACGGTTCGTGTACAAGTGAAATATAGCACACATATTTTTATTTGTCAACACTTTTTGTGAACTTTTTGTTTGACTTTTGACACGTTACGTGTTATCATTTGTTTAAAACATCAATATAAGAAGGTGATATTATGTTTTCTGAAGAATTAAAAAAATTGCGAAAACAACGAAGTCTTACTCAACAAAAATTGGCTGATGCTTTAGGTATATCAAAAAGTACCATTAGTATGTACGAAAATGGAAATAGAGAACCCGATTTTGAAACATCGGAAGCTATAGCTGATTATTTTAATGTCAGACTTGACGACTTGCTTGGTCGAAAAAATTCTTTTTCTTCTAATATTCCCAATAATTTGCCCAACAATATAATCCCTATTCCAAAAATGAAAAAGATTCCCCTGCTCGGCACTATTGCCTGCGGAGAACCTATACTTGCAACAGAGAATATAGACTGTTACGTAGGCGTTGACGAAAATTCTGATGCTACCTTTGCCCTTCGTTGTAAAGGTGACAGTATGATAACCGCCCGAATATTTGATGGTGACGTTGTTTATATCCGACCTCAGCCCGATGTTGAGAACGGCGAAATTGCCGCTGTACTCATTGGTAACGATGCAACATTGAAAAAGGTGTACAAAGCACCCAACAAGGTCACCCTCTCCCCCTGCAACCCTATGTACTCCGACCTGGTGTACACCGATGAACAACTTAACGAAATAAAAATACTCGGAAAAGCCGTCGCTTTTACGAGTGTGATAAGAAATTCATAATTAAGGAGTTTTTGTTATGTGGTATTTACCTATTGTACTTTCAGTTATTTTAACCGTTTTATTTATAATCTATTTAAATGTTTTATTCTCAAAATTAAATAAAGAATGGAAAATGTTTGGTGGTATAGGTCACATTATTAATCCTTTCAATGCTTGTTATCCTCATTTAAGTATTGGTAATAGATTTTCTAATATTACAAGTAACATTATTTTAAAAACGGTTATATTTATTGCTATATCCTTAATCATACATTATACAGATAGCTTAACTATCACTTATATCTACGCTCTTTTCGTACTTTTGGCTTGGTGGGTCTTTAACAAGAGAAGAAAAGACCTCAATTGCCTGCCAGAAGAAAATAAAAAAATGTTTAAATCTTATGTATTCAAATCATACATTACAATTCCCATTTTCCAAACAGTTCTCTATTTGTTATGTCATTTAACATATATGCTAAATAATTAAAATTGACCTATGATGAGAAAATTTATTATTTTATTATTTTCTGTTTTTGTACTACTTGCTTTAAGTATCACCGTTTCAGCTCATCCGGGGCGTACAGACTCAAATGGTGGCCATTATAACAGAGATACAGGTGAATACCATTATCACAATGGAGAATACGCAGGACAAAACCAAGATAATGATACAAACGATTACTCATATTCGGAGTTTGTAGGACCAACAACATCCTATACCTACGATTCAAACAATTTATATTCGCCAACAACCGAACAAAATGCTGACACTTCGAGTGGTTCAGATAAAGAAAATGGTGTTGGTGTATTACTTGCATTATTTCTTGTCATTTTCGGTGTACCTATATTATGGGCGCGTTTTTTTGGATCCACCACGTCATTTGATTCTAAAGAAAAATTCACATATAAAAGTGCGCCCACTCAAACAGAGGATGATTATTTAAAATTCTTGAAACCTCAGTACGCTGAAAGAATAAAAAGACAGCAGGATGCAATACAAAACTCCAAGACACCCACTCCAAAAAGGTTAGAACAAATTGCAGGCTTTCCTGATGGAATATACATTGACGGCTTTGTTTTAAATGATACTGAATCAAAAGAAACTTACGGCCGCGCCACCGCTTATATAAATAAAAAAGATAAAACACTTCACCTTTTTATTGACTGTGATAATGCAAACCAACCTATAAATATGCTTTTTGATACCTACGAGATGAAGAATTTCAAACTTTGTGAAAAATGTAAACGCTCTTATAAGTATGATTTTTATAAAAACTCGGAAAGTTGGTATAAAGAATATATAAATTTAAAGATTGATGCAGATAAGATTAAAAAATAAAAAAATTCACTCGGTGCTACCAACACCAAGTGAATCAATTAAACCAAACGCTCGAACTACCAAGCGGAAGGTTATAAAAATTATAGCCTTCCTCACTTGACTTGTCAACGGAGGAATTTTTATGGCAAAAAAGAGTAATAAAAAAAGAGCAGACGGAAGAATAGCCGTCCAAGTATATCTTGGAACAGTTGACGGTAAAAGAAAATATAAAACCGTTTACGGCAAAACGCAAAAGGAAGCCAACGCCGCTGCCGATGCAATAAAAGCCGATTTAATGAAGGGTATTGACATTCTTTCGGGTGAAAATAAAACCTTCGACTTTTGGGCAAGGGCTTGGCTCAGAAATTTAGAAAAAACTGCAGTTCCCGAATGGCATCACATCTGCGAAGTTCGAACTCAGCCGTGGATAGATTATCTCGGAAAAGCCGATATAACAAAAATCACTACTTATGACCTTCAGTGTTTCATTGATGACTTAGGTAAATGCAACCCTTACACGAACAAACCGACATCTAAAAAAACTTTAGGCGAATATCGCAACATAGTGTGCCGTATTTTTGAATTTTGTATTCAAAACCGTGTGTTAACATTTAACCCTGCAACTTATATTGTAGTACCTAAAACATCAAAAAAGCACGTAAGAAAACCGCTTACAAATCAACAAATAAATTATTTTTGGGAAACGCCTCATACATTACAAACCGCTTGTATCATAATGATATATGCAGGACTTCGCCGCGGTGAACTTCTCGCATTAACTTGGAATGATATAGATTTCAAGAAAAACACTATCAGTGTAAATAAATCTCTAAACTTTAAAAACAACGGTTTAATTAAGGAACCTAAAACCGCTGCAGGCAACAGAACCATAACAATGCCTAAACTTCTTGCAGATTATCTGATAACAGTACCAAAAGAAGCAATACAAGTTTGTACCTTAGGCGGTAGACCTATAACCAACTCAAATTGGAACTCACAATGGAAATCTTATCTTAACACTATCAGAAAGAAATATAACATTGAGTTTGAAACTTCCGCGCATTGTTTAAGACACACATACTGTACCATACTTTACGAAGCGGGAATAGATGTTCTTACCGCCAAAGAACTTATGGGGCATTCCGATATTTCAACCACAATGGGCATATATACCCACCTTAGACAAGAGCAAGAAAAACGCAGTTTAACTAAACTTGACGAGTATTTAAACGCAAATGCAAGTCAGATGCAAGTCAGCGAAATGTAAAACCTCAGTAATATCAAGGGTCGCGAGCGTTAATTTACGAGTTCGAACCTCGCCATCCCTGCCAAAAATAAAAGTCGCAAGCGTAAGTTTGCGACTTTTATTTTTGTATTATTCATTATTCAATATTCATCATTCATTATTCATTTTATGACTTGCGACTTTTTAATGAATAATGAATATTGAAATCGCTTTCGCTGATGAATAATGAATAATGAATAATTACTTTAATTATATCTTATTTTACCAAATCAATGGTTATTTGTATGTATTCACAGTCACCTTTAACATTCTCGCCTTTGACAAAGTTTCTTGCTGTGAACACAACTTTATCGTCGTAAACTTCGCCGTAATAACCCACACCGCAATCGGTGATACCGAAGTTATTTTCCTTTCTGTAACCGGGTATGCTAAGGGAATATACGTTATTTTCTTCATTAAGAACCTCGAATGTTTTTTCAAAAACACCGCCGTGAAGGTGTCCGTTTATAAAGAAAACATTTTTATATTTTTCCATAACGGCTCTGACGTCATCGGACTGCTCGCCCATATCCCCTGTTTTCCACACTTCCGGCAAACCGTGAGTCTCGGCAAAAGCCTGGTGGCACATAACAAAGACGGGTTTATTATCTTTTGTACCTCTTTTAATTTCTTTGTCAAGGAAATCAATTTGTTCCTGTGTGATATGAGCCTTTTCAAGAACACGTTTTTCCGTACCGATAACTATAAATGTATAACCGTTAATATCATAGGAATAAAAACTTTTGCGGTTAGTTTTGATATTAAGATACTCTTCAGCCTTTTTCATAATAATCTTCTGATTTCTGCCGAACTGAAATCTTACATCATGGTTACCCATTGTGACGAAAAGTTTGAAATCATTTTTATATTTATCGAAAACATCAAAAAAGCGTTTATATTCGCATTTTCTGCCGTAATCGGTTAAATCACCTGCCATAAGAACGGCATCAATTTTGTTCTCAGAATTCTTTAAATCTAAAAAGAAATTGTTAAGGTTAACAGTTGCACTCTCTTTGTTAATAAGGTGAGTATCGGCAATAGAAGCGAAAGATACCCTTACATTATCACCGTCAATAAATTTAATGGGTTCTTCTTCAGAGAGAGTAAAAACCTGGTCGTAAGCAGGAAACATTGATTTTATTTGCTTTTTGTATTTATCTATAAAAATTTCAAGTGACATAAAAAGCTCCTATATTTTATTATTTATATAATAAACAAAAATTATTTTAAATTCTTTCTGTAAATTTTTTAAAACCTTCAACGAGAGTCGTAATATTCCTCGTATCACAAATAGTATCGTTTTTAGTATGTATTCGACTCATATAATACCCAACAAACGATTTCCTGTTAAGTGCAGCCACAGCAACATTATTCGGAAATCCCATTTGATCAGAGGGATAAAATGTCGTTGATGCGTTTTCATGAAGAATTGTTTTATCAGAAATGACAGAAAAAACAGATTTAAGTGAATCTGAATAAAGTTTTTTTGATTTTTTAGAATAAACTAACATAATGTTATCGCCATCGCCAACACAATCGAAATTGATAATAAGTTTTTCTTTCGCTATTTTTTTGTGTACTTTACGAAAATAAGCAGAGCCGAGGAGTCCGTTTTCTTCGTTATCAAATAAGACAAATGCACATTTTTCTCTTTGCTCATCAGTCAGAGTTTGCATTATCTCCAAAACGGTTATAACACCGGAAGTGTTATCATTGGCTGTATGTTTATTAGGTTTTCCGAGTATAAATACCAGTAAAATAAGGGCAAATAAAAATATTACTGATGCATAATAAGAAATCAAAAAATCACATGAAAAATATTCTATAACTGAAAAAACAACACCTGTTACAAAAAAGAAAGGAATACAAATTAACACACTGTAAAGTATAGTTAATAATATATTTTTCGGCATTATAAAATTAGGAAAAGGTAAAACTGCGCAGGTATCGTAATGAGCAGTAAAAACAATTTTAGCATTATCCAAATCACCGAAAACCAAATTGCGACTTTTAGGGATTCCGCCCTCCTCAACTTTCATTTCAGGAAAGTTGTTTTTCAAAAATTTTATAAACTCATTTTTTTGCTGTTTAGTTTTTCTCACCTGGTATTTCTCGAACAAAACGTTTGAAACATTCGTCACATTATCACCCCGCATTGTCATTATAATACATACGAAAAGAAAAAACAATAAAAACAAGAAAAAGCCCTTGATTTATATAAAGAGTAATGCTATAATAACAAGGCTTTTGGAGGCGTAGCTCAGTTGGCTAGAGCACTTGCTTGACGTGCAAGGGGTCACAGGTTCGAGCCCTGTCGTCTCCACCAAAAAAGGAAAAGTCACTTTTGGTGGCTTTTTCTTTTTTTATGAATTGAATTGTAAAGGGCTCGAACCTGTCTCGGCGAAGCCGAACATAATCGGGTGTTCGCGTAGCGAATGATGGGCAGTATTCATCTATATTTTTTGCCATTACACGCCTTACCCTTGTCTTGACACATAACAAATTTGTTGATAAAATAATTACAAAATTTTTTCGTAATTTGATAAAAATAACAACTCATATATTTTCGTACAAAGGAACATTATTGGAGGTAATTAAATGTTTTTGAGTTTTATTGTACCTGTATACAACACCGAAAAATATCTTAACGAATGTTTGAACTCACTCATTATGCAAAATATACCTTCAAAAGAATACGAAATAATATGTATCAACGATGGTTCACAGATGGAAGTCTTCAAATTTTACGACAGTTTGAGGAAAACAACACAAACGTAACAATCATAGACAAAGCAAATGAAGGTGTTTCTGTTGCAAGAAATATTGGTTTAAGTTCTGCTAAAGGCGATTATATTTGGTTTGTCGATTCCGATGATTTAATTCAAAGTAATATTCTTATGGAGTTAAAAAATGCAACTGCAGAATGTACTGCTGATATATTTGATTTTGGAGCTTACAATTTCGAGGAAGATTTGTCAGACTCAGAAAAGCTGGCATATTCAAGAAACGAACTACCGGTAACGAGTTATGCGAATGCTGTATTTATAACTCGCAGTATATTCAAAAATGAATTTCTTTTGCGAAATAATATTATATTTGATACTGCCCTTTCATATAGCGAAGATAGTATTTTCGTATGCGAATGTCTTCTGAATAATCCGGAAACACGAAAAATAAATAAGCCATATTACCTTTTCAGAAACCGAACCAATTCAGCAACCTCTCTAAATACATCAAAAAGCATCGCAAAAAAACTTATTTCATGGCAGAAAGCATCAAAAAAATTTTTAAGCTTTTATCTAAATGGCCAATCACATTTAAAACCGATTTTTGCCGATTTACTGATGACTAATTTATGGTCTATTTTATATACACTGACGAAACTCCCATACAAAAATGCAAAACCGTATATACAAGATTTAAAGCAAGAAAAACTTTTTCCATTAAAAAAACCGATTGAATGCAATATTGAGCGTTCGTATATGACAACGCGAACAGACATAATCGGCAAAACATTTGATTGGATTTATACTCATACACATACCAGAACAGGATTAATCTTAATGTATATCTGGAATCTTATTTATTCACTTATCAAAAAATAACACTAAATAAACACTCGTAAATATTAAACATTATTCTTGGAATAAAGATTGGATAATTTATATGAAAAATATTATCAGACAGTTATACCGTTATCTTAAACAGTTAGCAAAAACCATATATTTTTATATAGCCAAGCCTCTTTCAAGTAAACATATAACAGAGGATTCTAGAACTGCCAGAGAAGGGCTGTCAAAATTCAGTCCCAATCCGAACAAATCAGCATTAACAAATAATATTTTATTTACACCTTTTTATTATGAATTGCAAATTATTATCCCTGCATATAATGTTGAGGCTTACGTTAAAGAGTGCCTCGATTCAGTTTTAAATCAAAAAACCAAATATAAAATTAAGGTTATTTTAATTGATGACGGCTCGACTGACAAAACCGGTGAAATAGTTGATTCTTATTCGGACTCACGCCTGGAGGTTATCCATCAAGAAAACAGAGGGTTTTCAGGTGCGCGAAACAGAGGTTTAGAAAAGATATTCGCAAAGTACATAATGTTTCTTGATTCAGACGACAAATTGACAGAAGGATCTATTGATGCCCTATTAGATTGTGCGTTTGAGCACGATTGCGATATTGTTGAGGGCGGATATGATTTTTTAAGAGACTCAAATCAATACCACGGTTTTGCTCACAAAAATCGCTGTGCGCTGAACTCTCAATTAGATTTATACGGTTTACCCGTTGCCAAGGTATATAAAAGTGAACTTTTTGAAAATATAAAATTCCCTCCGGATTATTGGTTTGAAGACTCTATTTGTGCCTTTCTGATATTTCCAAAGGCTAAAAACATATGGTCAATAACTGATATAGTATACATTTATCGGATGAATCTTAACGGAATCACCCATACCGCACCAAAGAAAATAAAATGCGTTGACACTTATTGGGTAACTGAAAAGTTAATGGAAGACCGTGTAATTTTGGGATTAGAAAACAACAACGAATATCAAGAAAGGTTTTACAAGCAGATAATTTTAAACGAAGCAAGAATAAAAAATATGCCTATCGAGATTAAAGAAGATATTTTTGTTTTAACTTGTGAACTGTTTGAAAAATATTTGGCGTCATATAAACCATTAAAAAAATACAAGGTGTTATACAAAACTTTAAAAACAAAAAATTATGGTGTATTTTCGCTATACGCCAAAACACACCAATCATAACCATTATAAATCCGATAACCACCCTACTATTACAAAAAGCCGCATTTGAGCGGCTTTTTGTTTTTATTTTCAGTTACCTGTACAATTATTCAGTTTTTGTCAATAGTTCAATAAGCTCCCCTACCTTTTGCGGTCTGGGTTTGTTTATTTTTTGAAGAAAATCATCTATTATTTCATCAACCTTTTTTACTTCCCTTTCAAATTCTCGTGCGGATACTCTAAGCACACCGAATCTTACTGCGGAAAGTTGTATAAGGTTATCCGAAGTAACTACACGGACATTTTCATTTTTGCCGATTTCCGATATAAGTTTTTCGATATAGTTATCGCCCAATTCGCGTTCTTTGGTATAAACAACGCGGATATTATTATAATTAAAACGTTTACCTTTATTCCCCGCCACTTTATAGGCATCGAAAACAAGTACTGTTTCGCACTTTGTAAAAGCGCTGTAATTACAAAGTATATCCATAAGTTTTTGTCGGGCATTTTCAAGGTTATCGTCGGCGAGTTTCTTTAATTCATCCCAGGCAAATATAACGTTATAACCGTCAACGATTACATACTTTTTTCTTTGCACAGGGTTATATTCTGCCTGAACAGGCTTTTTGGGTGTTATGTTATGGCTGTATCTGTAATAGGGGTGTTTGTCTTTTCCGAATTCCCGTTCCATAATGGCTTCAAGTTCTTTATCGTCAATATGGAAATTACGTTTATTTAATGTAACCTCGTAAGGTGTTTTCTCCTGCGGTAAGCAAGACTCAATATGCATATATTCGGGAACTTTATCCCACTTAACATTAAAGCCTGCACCGTGTGCGCAAAAGACGGAATCTGGGGTATTTTCTAAATCGCTTTCGGGGGAATACTTGGAATTTTCAATAACTTCCTCTGTATTATGGCAAACATCATATCCGCAAACATCAAGGAAGAGCCTTCCTCTGCCCCCTGTATAGGCTGCCACTTCACTCATATAACCGTTAAGACAAGTAACAGGCGCTTTACCCGTAAGGATAGTAACACCACCGGACTCCTCGGGAGAATCAAAAGTACCGTTTTTCATACGAATATCGTTTATGGCTCTGCCGATTTGCTCGGTAGGAACTTCTAATCTGAAATTATAATACGGCTCCAAAAGAACGGATTTTGCCTGCATAAGACCATGCCTTACGGCTCTGTAAGTGGATTGTCTGAAATCTCCGCCCTCGGTATGTTTCAAGTGGGCTCTGCCGGCTGCAAGGGTAATTTTAATATCAGTTATTGGTGAACCTGTAAGTACGCCCAAATGCTCTTTTTCGGCTAAATGCATAAGTATAAGATTCTGCCAATTCCTGTCAAGATAATCTTCACTGCATTCGGACTGTAATACTATGCCGCTTCCGCGGGGTAACGGCTCAAGAATAAGGTGAACTTCCGCATAATGTCTTAAGGGTTCATAATGACCCACACCCTCAACGGTGTTTTCGATTGTTTCTTTATACAAAACTCTGCCCGAATCTATTTCTACATCAATATCAAACCGTTCGGAAATGATGCCTTTCAATATTTCGGTCTGAATATCACCCATAAGAGATACGTGAATTTCCTGAAGATATGTATTCCAGGAAACGTGAAGTTGCGGGTCCTCGGCTTCAAGTTGGCGTAATTTCGGTAAAAAGGTTTGTGCATCGCAATTTTCGGGCAAAACAACACGGTAATTCATAACAGGCTCAAGGTATGATTCTCCGAATGAGCGTTCGTTACCTAAACCGTCACCGCAATTTAAAGACGTAAGCCCCGTAACAGCGCAAATTCCGCCCGCTTGCATTTCATCAACCGTATTGAATTTTTGACCCGAATAAACCCTTATACCGTTGATTTTTTCGGTTTTTCCGTTATATGAAACAGTTTCTTTGACCTTTAAACTGCCACCTGTTATTTTGAGATGTGTAAGCCTTTCTCCTTTTGCGTCGTGGGAGATTTTGAAAACTTTAGCGGAAAACTCATTACTGTAAGTTTTCACTTTAATGAACTGCGAAAGACCTTCTAAAAACTCGTCAACACCCTGGGCTTTAAGACCTGAGCCGAAAAAACAGGGCGCTACAAGTCTTTTGGCAATAAGTTCCTTTATATCATCATTTGATATTTCCCCTGTTTCAAGGTACTGTTCAAGTAACGATTCATCACACACTGCGATGCTTTCGTTACGCTCGTCAATATTACCGGATGAAAAATCTATAATACATTCACCGCATAAACCTTTCAAGTCGGCAAGTATATATTCTTTCGGAAGTCGGGCAAAATCCATCTTTGTTACGAAAACAAAAGTCGGGATATTATACGCTTTTAAAAGTTTCCAGAGAGTTCGCGTGTGTGCCTGTACACCGTCCGTACCGCTGATTACCAAAATAGCATAATCGAGAACTTTTAACATTCTTTCAGTTTCGGCTGAAAAATCAACGTGACCCGGTGTATCAAGCAAAGTGACTTCTAAATCACCGATATTAAACACAGACTGACCCGCAAATATAGTAATACCGCGTTCTTTTTCAAGGGTATGAGTGTCTAAGGTCGTGTCCCCGTTATCAACACGACCTATTTTTCTTATTGTGCCGGCTTTATAAAGCATTGCTTCAGCCAAAGTTGTTTTACCTGCATCAACGTGGGCAAGTATTCCTACTACAATTTTTCTCATACTATCCTTTTAAAAACCGACAGAACAGTTTTTGCTCTGTCGGTAATTTTGTTATTTAAAACTTACTGCTATTTCACCGTCAACGGCTGAAACAGTAATTTCATTTATAAGTGTACCTGCATTGTCAATAAGGATGTTTGCAACCTTATCTTCAATATTTTTTCTTATGGTACGTCTTATATCACGGGCGCCTCTGCCACCGTCCTCGGACTTTTCGGCAACAATTTCACAAACACCGTCACCTAAAACAAGTTCAATACCCTTATCTTTAAGAGGCTGACGGAATTCTTCAATAAGAATTGCAGAAATTTTAATAAGTTCTTCCTTGCCTAAAGTATTGAAAACAACAATTTCATCAACTCTGCCTAAAAACTCGGGTCTTAAGAACTCTTTAAGAGCCTTCATTGCTTTATCCTTTGAGGCTTGGTTTTTATCGCGGTTAAATCCCAATGCATTTTCGGTAACGTGACTGCCTGCATTAGAAGTCATAATAATTACCGTGTTTTCAAAACTAACCGTTCTGCCCTGTGCATCGTTTGTTTTGCCTTCGTCAAGAATCTGAAGAAGTATATTAAGAACGTCGGGATGCGCTTTTTCAATTTCATCAAAAAGGACCACCGAATAAGGTTTTCTTCTTACTTTTTCGGTAAGTTGTCCTGCCTCATCATAACCCACGTAACCGGGAGGCGAACCGATAAGCCTTGAAACGCTGTGTTTCTCCATAAACTCGGACATATCGAGTCTTATAAGAGTTTCGGGAGTTTCAAAAAGTTCATTTGCAAGTTGTTTTACAAGTTCTGTTTTACCTACACCCGTAGGACCTACAAATATAAATGAAGCGGGTTTTCTTACTGCTGAAATCTGAACTCTGCTACGTCTTATAGCAGCGGCGAGAACCTCAACAGCCTCATCCTGACCGATTATGCGCGCTTTAAGTTTGCTTTCAAGATTTGAAAGTTTACGCATATCGTTTTCGATAATTTTAGAAGTGGGAATACCCGTCCAAAGATTGATAACCTTTGCAACGTCTTCTTCCGTAACATCATTATCATCGGCTTTGATTTTTACGTTTGCCGCTTCTTTTTCAATTGCCATTTTCTCTGCCTTAAGCATAGAAATCGCTTCATAATCGGGGCCGTTATCATCTGTAACGTTAAGAAGTTCCTCTTCCCTTTCGTTTAGATCTGCAATCTTTGCGGTAAGTTTCTGATAATCGCTGATAGCCACGTTTCTGAGGTTTGCGCAAGTACAGGCTTCATCAAGAAGGTCAATGGCTTTATCGGGTAAAAATCTGTCGTTAATATAACGCTCGGAAAGTAAAACTGCCCTGTAAACAAGCGAATCGGAAATTTTTACTTTATGGAAATCTTCGTAATACTCTTTGATACCTAAAAGCATTTTGTAACAATCTGCAACAGACGGTTCCTCAACCTTTACAGGCTGAAAACGTCTTTCTAACGCAGCGTCTTTTTCAATGTGTTTACGGTATTCGTTAAAAGTGGTTGCACCGATAACCTGTATCTGACCGCGTGAAAGCGCAGGTTTAAGGATATTGGCGGCGTTCATTGAGCCTTCCGCATCACCTGTGCCAACAAGGTTATGCACCTCATCAATAAAGAGGATAATATTGCCCTCTTCTTTAACTTCATCAACAAGTCCTTTAATTCTGCTTTCAAACTGACCGCGGAACTGTGTGCCTGCAACAAGTGAAGTAAGATCTAAAAGGTGTATTTCTTTATCGGCAATTCTTGCAGGAACATCACCTGAGGCAATTTTCAAAGCAAGACCTTCTGCTATTGCGGTTTTACCTACACCGGGTTCACCGATAAGGCAGGGGTTATTTTTAGTTCTTCTGCAAAGAATCTGTGTAACACGGTAAATCTCTGTTTCTCTGCCTATAATTCTGTCGATTTTACCCTCGCGGGCTTTTGCAGTTAAATCGGTACAGTAAGAGCCAAGGAATTTACGTTTTGTCCTGTGTTTATTTTTCTTCTTTTTTGAACCTTTTTTATCTTCTTTTTCGGGTTCTTCTTCGGTTTCAATTTCCTCTGTCGGTGCATTATCACCTTGAGCAACAGGGGTGTTTCCACCGAATAAATTCTGCATAAATGGCATTGTACCTGCGCCGCCCAATTGGAAATCATCCATATTATCCATAATATCGCCGAACTGTTCGCTTACAGCCTCAAGATCATCCTCGGTGATACCCATATTCTGCATCATTTGTTTTATAGGACCGATATTAAGTTCGGTTGCACATTTAATACAAAAACCTTCCTGTGTTGTTTTCTCGCCCTCAACGCGAGATACAAATATTACCGCAGGTCTTTTTTTGCATTTACTACATATCATTTTGTTGTTCATTTATTTCTCCAAGTGACTAATTATTTCTTTGAAAACTTTTCTTTAAACTGACGGAATGTATCGGGTAAATAACTTACAAAGGCTACAAGAGTTAGTATTGCCGAAACAACTACAAGTATCATCATAAGAGTCTTGGGAAGTTCAAACATTGCTTCTCTCAACATACCAACTTCAGGTCCGAATGCAACAATGAGAATCATAATTGCATAGAAAGCGAAAGTTGCAACTTTTCCGTATATTTCTGCCGCACCGGGACGAAGATTTAAAAGAAGCATAATTCCACCGAAAACAACCATTACAAGTTCTTTTACAATAAATACAAGGAATACCCAACTGAAAGCCTTGAGCATTTCATCGGAAGCCTGATTAAATGACACAAATAACAATACTGCAAGAGTAATCTGTGTTAATTTATCGGCAACAGGGTCAAGAACCTTACCCAAATCGCTGACCTGATTAAATTTACGGGCAATTTTGCCGTCAAGGAAATCGGAAATACCCGAAAGTGCAAGCATAACAATTGCTAAAACCGCCTCGCCTTTTATGAAAAAATAAGCAAAAATCGGAATAACAATAATTCTTAATAAACTCAAGAGATTAGGAATAGTCCAACAACCTTTAAATAAACCTTTCATAACTTTCAACCTTTCACTTTTGAATAAAATCTATCACAGGATTATTTTCCGCTATAAACTGATAAATATATGAATTTGAAATAATGGGTTTCAAATTTTCTGCATTATCAGAAATAACTATTAAATATGACACTGTGCATATAACATAAATTATAATTACCGCCTTAATAAGACCCAACACACCGCCGAGAAGTGAATTTGCCGTACCAACGAGAGGAATTTTATCAAGCAGTGATGACAGCAACTTGGAAGCAAGTTTTAAAACAATTGAGAAAATAATAAAGAGGATAACAAAAACAATTACTCTTGCTATTACTGTTGCGATACTGTTAGCGATACCTGTTAAAAATGTATCGCAGAAAAAGGAAGATACAGGCGCGCAGAATTTATAAGAAGCGATACCCGCGATTAAAACCGATGCGGTTTCCAAAAGGGATGATGCAAAGCCCTTTTTAGCAGCAAATACAACTGCTAAAACTGCAATTGCAATAAGAATTAAATCGAATACTTGAATTTCCATAAAAAGTTCCTCCGTTATGTACTTAGTTCAACAGATGAATCACCATAGGAGAAACATCTTGTAATTTTATCAAGGGATACTATAAAGACGAAATCATCAGTTGGCAATAAGGAATGTGCATCCCCTTTAAAGTCGATTTCCGAAACAATATTACCGCTGAAATTATAGACTACTATGCGTTTTTCGGTAAGAGCGAATATGTATTTATCACTCATACACACGCTCTTTATCTCAAAATCTGCTGATATTGTTGTTTTAATATCGCCTTTGGGTTTAAATAATAATATTTCAAATACGTTCTCGCTGCCGTATTTTGCAAGGGAAACTATATAATTCCCTTTTCCAGAAACATCACAGGAATTAAATTCTGTGGAGTAATATTTAAGAGTTTCTTCGTATTTTTCGGCTTTTCTGTTAATGGTATAAACACCTTTATCGGTAAGAAGAGTTAAAGTATTATAAGAAGTAAACTCTAAATCAAAGGGTGAAGACCCTGTTATTTTTTGAGTATTTAAGGGTTCTTTATAATCAAAACCGAAATACTGAACGGTCGTAAAGATTTCACCGTTTTCTGCACCCATAACGGCTGCACCTGCGTATTTGCCGTTATCGGAAAGGGCAATGGAAACTATATGCTCATAAGCACAGTTCCACTGGAAAACGGCTTTATTATTTTTGTCAAAAACGGTCAAAGCACTTGTGGCGGTTTTAGCACGCGTACCCAATGCATAATTACCGTTTTTGCCGTATTCAGCAGAAATAAGCGTATTTTCTGCCGTGCCTTCATAGACTGTTTTTTTATCAGTCAAAAGCATAAAACCTTTGCCGCCACGGTCAAAAACCACCGCTTTATCACCGTTTACGGAAATACCGGGTTTTGCGTAAACGTGCGGTTGTGAGTAAACCATTTTACCTTTCGGTGAATATACCGCAACATTTTCGGTTGTAAGTAAAATTATGCTGTCACCGATTATATCCGTACTCAGCGTGGACTCCGTGTTTATGGTTATGGGGAACCTTTCGCTGTCACCTGATACAGATGTTTTGGCTCTTGTTATCAGAGCATCTAAGGGGATAACACCCACAGAGGAAAGTATGTAAACGAACACGAACGCTACCAGAAGAGCGCCTGTTATTATTGCTTTACTTCGCGTTTTAGGGGAAAAACGGGAAACTCTTTTCTCCCCTTTGTAGCCACTGTTCAGTTCAGTAAATTTAAGTTTCATTTTCTTCACCTGAAAAATACACTTTATTAAGATACAAACCGTCGGGTATAGCGGTTATACCTGCCGCCGTTCTGTCTTTATTCTCTATAATATTCGGTATGTCATCGGCTTTTATCTTTCCGTTATTAACATACAAAAGAGTGCCTGCCATAATACGAACCATATTATATAGAAAACCGTTGCCGCATACTCTGAACATTACATAATCACCGTCACGCTCAACACTTGCATCATAAATAACTCTGACCTTTGAAAGAACCTCGGCACCTGCAGCACAAAAAGCGGAGAAATCATGTTCACCGATAAAATGCTTTGAAGCCCTGTTCATTAAGTCAACGTCCATATTATATTTATAATTCATAGTGCGCCTGTAATTAAAAGGTGACGCTATTTTTGTATTCTCAAAAATATAAATATATTCTTTCTTTACACAGTCAAACCTAGCATTAAAATCATAATCGACTTCTTTACAGGATATAACCGAAATTTCGCCGGGAAGTTTTGCAGAAGCCAACGCAACAGGAAACTTTTCACAAGGTATTGTGCTTTCTGTCCTTACATTGAAAAAGTATTCTTTAGCGTGAACACCTGCATCAGTTCTGCTGCAACCTATAATATTAGGTGTTTCGCCTGTTAAAGTCTGCCAGGCCTTTTTCAGTTCACCTTGAACGGTAACTGCATTATCCTGCTGTTGCCAGCCGTGAAACGCCGAGCCGTCAAAGGCTGCTTTAAAAAGTAAATTTCTCATATTAAATCAAATTTTCAAAAAAAATATTTAAAAGAATTATCGCAACACATACCAAAGTTGTAACAACACCTGCAACTGCATCGCGCCAACTGAATTTCATCTGACGCATACGGGTTCTGCCCTCTCCGCCTGTATAACAACGGCAATACATAGCATCCGCAAGTTCTATGGCTCTTTTGAAAGCGGAAATAAACAAGGGTATAAATATGGGGAAAAGCGCTTTTATACGCTTTACGATATTACCGTTTTCAAAGTCTGCGCCTCTCGCCTTTTGTGCTGACATAATTCTGTCTATTTCATCTACAAGAATAGGAATAAAACGAAGTGCTATTGTCATCATCATAGCAAATGTATGAACTTCAATTTTAAACACTTTAAGGGGTGAAAGAAGTTTTTCAATAGCATCTGTTAAATCTGTGGGTGAAGTTGTATATGTGAGAAGTGAACTGACAAGAAGAAGTGTGAAAATCCTTGCCGCTATAAAAATTGCGGTAAATACACCTTTATCGGTTATGCTGATAAACTTCCATTCAAAAAGCAAGTTACCGTCTTTTATATAATAAAGTTGCAATACTGTTGTTAACAGTACTATGGGAACAAGGGGTTTTAAACTTTTTAATATAACTTTCGGCGAAATTCTCGACATAAGATAGACTATTATACCGAAGGCACACATAAGACCCAAAGAATAAAAATTCTTGCAAACAACTATAAACACAAGGAAAAGAAGTGTTGAAACTATCTTTGTTCTCGCATCAAGTTTGTGAATAAAAGATTTTCCCGGGAAAAACTGACCGATAGTAATATCCTTAATCATACTGCTCCCCCTTTCGAGAGAGAGTTTAATATAGCATTTTTAGCGCCCTCTACCGTATATTCGGTATGACCTAAATCAAACCCTGCATTATTTAATTCAATAAATACTGACGTTATTTCGGGCACATCAAGACCGAGAGATGCTAATTTCTCGCCTTGAGAATAAACCTCATCAACAGTTCCGTCCAAAGCAACTTCACCGTCGTTCATCACTATTACCCTGTCAGCAACCAAAGCAACGTCATCCATATTATGCGAAACGAAGATAACGGTATTACCTGTTTGCTCATTATAGTCTTTAATAAGTTTCAAAAGATTATTTTTACCTAAGGGGTCAAGACCCGCGGTAGGCTCATCAAGTATAAGCACTTTCGGTTCCATAGAAATAACGCCTGCAATTGCAACACGGCGTTTTTCACCGCCCGAAAGGTCAAAGGGCGATTTATCAAGATAATCTTCGGTGAGACCTACATAATCAATTGAAGAATGAACACGTTTTTTTATTTCTTCCGCAGAAAGACCCATATTAGTAGGTCCGAAAGCAATATCTTTATAAACTGTTGATTCAAAGAGTTGCTGTTCGGGATACTGAAAGCAAAGACCAACATTAAAACGGCATTTACGAAGAGTTTCTTTTGACTCGTAAATACTTTTACCGTCAAAAAGAACCTCACCCGAATCGGGTTTTAAAAGTCCGTTAAGGTGCTGTAAAAGTGTGCTTTTACCCGAACCTGTGTGACCGATAACGGCAACAATTTCACCTTTTCGGAAATCAACCGAAACACCTTTAAGCGCACCCTTTTCAAAGGGTGTGCCTTTTGAGTATCCGTATATTAAGTTTTTTACCGAAAGAACGGACATTGTTTCAACCTCTGTTTTTTGTAAATTCTTTATATTCTTTAACGAAATCCTCAGCAGTTAAGGGTGTACCGCCTATATTAACACCTGATTTTCTCAACTCGATTGCAAGTTCCAAGGGTTTCGGAACGGAAAGACCGATTGACTTGAGAAGTTCGGTATTAGTAAACACGTCTGCAGGCGTACCATCAAGACAAACTTCGCCGTCATTCATAACAACAACCCTGTCTGCCTTTACTGCTTCGTCCATAAAGTGAGTAACAAGTATTATTGAAATACCCAGATCATTTTTTAATTTTAAAAGTGCATCCATAACCTCACGCCTGCCTTTAGGGTCAAGCATTGCCGTAGGCTCGTCAAGAACTATGCAACCTGTTTTCATTGCAATAACACCTGCTATTGCAACGCGCTGTTTCTGACCGCCTGACAGACGGTGCGGCTCGTGCTTGCGATATTCGTACATATCCACAAGTTTAAGTGCCTCGTCTACCCTTTGGCGAATTTCTTCACGGGGGATGCCTAAATTTTCGGGACCGAAAGCAACATCATCTTCAACGATAGTTGCAACTATCTGATTATCGGGGTTTTGGAAAACCATACCGATATTGCGACGAATTTTAATTTCGTTCGCTTCATCGGAAGTTTTAAAACCGTATGATATTACTTCGCCCTGTGTAGGCACAAGAAGTGCGTTTATGAGTTTCGCCATTGTTGATTTACCCGACCCGTTATGACCGAGAACACAAGTAAACTGCCCCTCATAAAAATCAAGATTAAGATTTTTTATAACTTCGGTTTCTTCATCCGAATAGCGAAAACTAACGTTTTTTAATTCTATAATTTTATCCATTTTACTTAGTCCAAACGGCAGTTGAACCGCAAGGGAGAACAAGACCGCTTTGTGTTGCGGGTAAACCGATTTCATCAGCCTCTGCCCTGCCACCGAAACGTTTTGCGACGGTGGAGTTAAGTATATAACTCATTACTGCGGGCGAAACACCTGCGGTATATGAATTTATAAGAACTGCCAAAGAATCGTCTGTCAGAAGTTCCTTACAACAATCAACAAAACCGTATATTTCATTTTCAAGTTTCCAGACTTCACCACCGGGACCTCTGCCGTAAGATGGCGGGTCCATAATGATAATATCATATTTATTACCGCGGCGAATTTCACGGGCAACAAATTTCATACAGTCATCAACTATCCAGCGAACACTTCTGTCGGCAACGCCTGTTGAAACTGCATTTTCTTTCGCCCATTGCACCATACCTTTTGATGCATCAACGTGAACAACAGATGCGCCTTTTTTCAAAGCGCTGATGGTTGCCGCACCTGTATACGCGAAAAGATTAAGAACTTTTATATCTTTTCTTCCGCTTTTTTCAATAATATCTGCAACTAAATCCCAGTTACAAGCCTGTTCGGTAAAAACACCTGTATGTTTAAAGCCCATCGGTTTCAGATTAAACCGTAAATCTTTGTAACCTATCTGCCAGACCTCGGGTATTTTTTTATAAAACTGCCAGGCACCTCCGCCCTGATTAGAGCGCACATACCTCGCGTGTGCATTCTTCCAAAGAGCGTTATCACGCTTTGTATTCCAAAGTGCCTGCGGGTCGGGTCTTATGAGGAATATATCTCCCCAACGCTCTAACCTTTCACCGTCCGAACAGTCAATAAGTTCGTAATCTTTCCATCCGTCGGAAACACGCATTAAAGTAATCTCTCCCTGACAACCTGTGCAATTTCTTGCGCAAGAACGTTGATTTTTTCTTCATCTTTACCCTCAAGCATAACTCTGACAAGGGGTTCTGTACCTGAAACACGAACAAGAACTCTTCCCTCATTACCGAGTTCTTTCTCTGCGGCTTCAATGGCATTTTTAATTTCTTTATCTCTGGGGAATCTTGCTTTACCGAAATCGGAAACGCGAACGTTAACGAGTACCTGTGGGAATACTTCCATTTCAGAAGCAAGTTCGGAAAGTTTTTTACCGGTTTCTTTCATAACACAGAGAAGTTTAAGTGCAGAAAGTTCACCGTCACCTGTTGTGGCAAATTCACGGAAAATAATATGACCTGACTGCTCACCGCCGATAATGTAATCGTTCTCAAGCATATTTTCAAGAACATAGCGGTCGCCGACTTTTGTCTTTTCGCAGTGAATATCGTTTTCCTCGCAGAATTTAAAGAAGCCCATATTACTCATTACGGTAACAACTGCTGCGTTGTTTTTAAGTTTGCCTTTGCTCTTCATATGTTTTGCAAAGATAGCGATAAGTTTGTCACCGTCAACAACATTACCGTTTTCGTCAACTGCAAGGAAACGGTCAGCGTCACCGTCGAAAGCAAGACCTGCGTCGCATTTATTTCGCACAACGAAATCCTGTAACACTTCAAGGTGGGTTGAACCGCATTTTTCGTTGATATTTGTACCGTTGGGATGACAAGCCATAAAGAAGCAGTCATCACAAAGATTCATAAAAATACGAGGTGCGGTAATTGAGGCGGCGCCGTTTGAACAGTCAACCGCTATTTTAAGACCGTTGAAGTTTTGTAAACCGTATTCGTTCAAGTCATCCGCTGCAACACTTGTAAGATAACTCACATAATCAATAATGGAAGTTCTTGAACGGGTGATTCTGCCTACTTCACCACCCACTTTAACAGGCGGAATTTGTGTTTTATCAAGAATGATGCTTTCGATTTCTTCTTCAAGTGCATCGGGAAGTTTATAACCTGTACCCTGGAAAATTTTAATACCGTTGTATTCGCAAGGGTTGTGGGATGCAGAAATCATTACCGCTGCATCATACTCGTATTTTTTTACAAGATATGCAACAGCAGGTGTGGGGATTTCGCCTAAAAGCATAACATCCGCACCAACTGAACAAAGACCTGCGGAAATTGCAGATTCAAGCATCTGTGAAGATGCGCGGGTATCCATACCAATGAGAACTTTAGGTCTTTTGCTTGTATGCTGTGTGAGTACCATTGCTGCGGCTCTGCCGATTTTCATAGCAAGTTCGCAAGTGAGTTCTGCGTTAGCGACGCCTCTTGCGCCGTCAGTACCAAAAAGTCTACCCATAATAAATCACTCCATTAAAATTTAATATGATTCAAAACTGCCTTGTGCATCATCCGAAACAGGAGTAATCCCTAAATGGCGATACCCTGCCGGAGTTACCTTTCTGCCCCTCGGAGTACGCATTATAAAACCAAGTTGCATAAGGTAGGGTTCATAAACATCTTCTATTGTAACGGATTCTTCACCGATAAGTGCCGCAATGGTATCAAGGCCTACCGGTCCACCGTTATAATTTTCTATCATTGCTCTTAAAAGATTTCTGTCAACAAGGTCAAGACCCAGTTCATCAATCTCCATACGCGATAAGGCTTTTTGAGCATTTTCAACATCAATAACGCCGTTGCCCTTAACCTCAGCGTAATCGCGGGCGCGTTTTAAAAGGCGGTTAGCAATACGCGGTGTACCTCTTGAACGGGAGGCAATCTCCAAAGCACCGTCTTTTTCGGTTTCGATATTTAAGATATTGGCACTTCGCTGAACAATCCTTGAAAGTTCCTCGGGCGAATAAAGTTCAAGCCTTAAAACAACACCGAACCTGTCTCTCAAGGGTGCAGAAAGTTGACCTGCTCTGGTAGTAGCACCGATAAGGGTAAATTTCTTTAAGTCAAGTCTTATTGAACGTGCCGACGGACCTTTGCCGATAATAATATCCAAAGCGAAGTCTTCCATTGCGGGATATAAAACTTCTTCAATACTTCTTGAAAGGCGGTGAATTTCGTCAATAAAAAGAATATCACCGTCATTAAGGCTTGTAAGAAGTGCCGCAAGGTCACCGGGTTTTTCTATTGCGGGACCCGAAGTAACACGGAACTGAACACCCATCTCGTTAGCAACGATTCCCGCAAGGGTTGTTTTGCCTAAACCGGGAGGACCGTACAACAAAACGTGGTCTAAAGACTCGTGGCGTTTTTTTGCCGCTTCTATATAAATCTTTAAGTTTTCTTTAACTTTTTCCTGCCCTACATATTCATCAAGAGCGTGGGGACGAAGAGAAGTTTCTATATCATTATCATCTGAAATATATTCAGGAGCAATGATACGTTCTTCATCCGCTATGAAAAAATCATCCATAAAAAATCTCCTTTAATATATTATCAGAATCTTAACGTCATATTTTTTAATGCACCTTTAATCAGTTCTTCTACTGAAAGAGAGGGCGAAAGTTTACTTACCGCAACTGAAGCCTCGGTCTGTGAATAACCCAATGCGGTAAGAGCCGCAATTGCTTCAGAAGTGTTCGACATATTGTTAGCAGTATTAACCGCACTTGAAACGGCACTGCTTTCGTCGGATATAAACGAAACATTTGCAATTTTATCTTTAAGTTCCATTATAACACGCTGAGCGAGTTTGGGGCCGACACCGTTTGCCGCAGTAATAGCCTTGCTGTCGCCGGAAGCCACCGCTACCGCGAAAGCATCGGGAGAAAGTTCGGAAAGAATGGCGAGAGCCGCCTTAGGACCTACGCCTGAAACACCGATAAGCATTTTAAAGGCTTCAAGTTCTTCTTCGGTAGCAAAACCGAATAAATCGAGAGCATCCTCACGCACGTTAAGGTGTGTAAAAACAGTAACATCGCTGTTATTATTTAAAGATAGTTTCGATAAAGTGTTGCGTGTAGTGAAGCACTTAAAACCCACACCGCCACAGGAAATGGCAACGGTTTGCTCGCCTTTATGTATTATTTTGCCCGTAAGGCTGTAAAACATTTTCAGTTCCCCCTGTTAATATTTAAAACCGAGCCGCTTGAATGTCCGTGACAGATTGCAAGCGCAAGAGCATCGGCAGCATCGTCAGGCTTCGGAATTTTATCAAGATGCAAAAACATCTTTGTCATTTCCTGCACCTGTACTTTTTCGGCTCTGCCGTAGCCTACTATACTTTGCTTAACTTGTAATGGTGTGTATTCGTATAAAGGGATACCCGCCTGCTCAACTGCAAGAACTATAACTCCCCTTGCCTGCGCAACGTCAATTGCTGTTTTCTGGTTAGTATTAAAATACAACCTCTCAATACTAACCGCATCGGGTTTAAATTTATTTAAAAGTTCGGTTATATCGTCATAGATTTTCTTAAGGCGCTCATTAAAGGGCATATCTTTATCGGTAGTAACTACGCCGTAGCCCATAAGTGTGAAATTATTTCGTTCATACCTTACGATACCGCAACCCACTATTGCATACCCCGGGTCAATACCGAAAATAACCACACACTCACCGCCCTGAATCGCACCAACAATTTTTCAAGATATTATACCATATAATAGTATGAAATATCAACACTTTAAGGGGTATTTTTTACATATTATTCATATGTTAAAAACATATTGATTTTAACACTTTTTGTTGCTATAATTATTTCGGATTATCTACCGAAAGGCAGGAAAAAATATGGCTAAAGCAAAAGATAAAAACAAAATAATGCTTATAATTTCCGCGATGCTTATCGTTATCGCTGTTATTATAACTTGCGTTGCAACGATATATGAAAAAACATCTTCTGATACCGATAAAAAATCTGAAGTTATTTCAGGTGCTGACGGCCCTGCGGTAAGCACCACAAAAGCACCGGGTGTTTCTACAACCGCACCTCAGACTACCGCACCGCAAGGCAATAAAACCGAAAACAAAGCGGGTAAATATAAAGTCAACACAAAAGATGACCCTCTCGGCATAAGAATTGAGGCTGCACAGAATGCCCAAAGAATAAGCGAAATTCCGAAAGGCACCGAAATAGAAATCCTAGCAGTATACGATACTTGGGGTTACGTTAACTTTGAAGGCGTAGGCGGTTGGGTATCAATGAATTACGTTGAACTCGTATCCGCTTCCGCAGAAGCACCAAAACACACAACAGGCAAATATAAAATTGCTACAAAGGATGACCCCCTCGGAATAAGAACCAAACCCGAACAGGATGCTGAGCGCGGCGGCGAAATACCCAAAGGCGAAGAAGTTGAAATACTTGCAGTATGCGGTGATTGGGGTTATGTAAAATACAAGAACGAAAGCGGTTGGCTTTCATTCCAATATCTTGAAAAGGTATCATAAAAATGTATATCTGTAACGATTGCCCGAGAAAATGCAATATTGAAAGAAAGGCTCTTACCTGCAAGGGTGAGGGCTTTTGCCGTATGGGTGAAAATCCTGTAATCGCGAGAGCTGACTTACATATGTGGGAAGAACCGCCGATAAGCGGAACAAACGGAAGCGGTACTGTTTTCTTTTCGGGTTGCAATTTGCAATGTAAATTCTGTCAGAATGAAAAAATCAGTCGGGGTAAATTCGGAAAAGAAATCACGGTAAAAGAACTGAAAGAAATATATATAGACTTGATTTCAAAAGGTGCTCACAACATAAACCTTGTAACAGGAACACATTTTTTGAAAGCGATTTGCGAATCTCTGGAAGAGCCTCTCCCCGTTCCTGTTGTATATAACTGTGGCGGATATGAAAAAATAGAATCACTTAAATTGCTTGAGGGCAAAATTAACATTTACCTCCCCGACTTAAAATATGCTGATAACACTATTGCAAAACGATACTCTAATGCAAATAATTACTTCGAAATTGCCACCAACGCAATAAAAGAAATGTACAGACAGACCGGAAACTACGTGATTGATGAAAACGGCATAATGAAAAGTGGTGTTATAATCCGTCACCTTATTTTACCCAGACAAATTGAAAATACAAAGCGTGTTATTGACTGGGTTAAAGAGAATTTCAAAGACGGCGAAGTTCTTTTCAGCCTTATGAGTCAGTTTACACCTGTTAAAAGTTGTAATATTGACTCACTTAACCGTCGATTGACGCAGGAAGAATACGACGAAATAGAAGATTATCTTTTCAATTCGGGAATCGAGGACGGATTTATGCAGGAACTTTCCTCCGCCTCAGAAGAATATGTTCCCCCTTTTGAATTAGGCGATTATATTGAATAAAAAATAAAAAACACTGTAACCCTGTAAAACTTCCTTCATATTATGGTAATGAAGTTCAGGCAAAATGCATTTTGTACGCTTCAAAACTATAATTAGGAGGAAAAAATATGTCCGATAAAAAATCCTTTTCCGGACCCGATCTTCATCACATCAAAGAAGCCATTTGTGTTGACACAAACCGTGTGTATGATTCTTGTGCCGACAAAGACTGCCTTACGGATTTAAGAGTTTACCTCACCGACTGCAACCAACACATTTTAGAGGCTTCGTCCCTTGTACGACCCAGATCGGCACAAATACTTAACTGCATTGTGGAAGTTGAAAAAGTACCCTTTAACCGCGGTTGTTACTCTGTTGACCTTACGTTTTTCGTAAAAGTTACATTGGATGCTCTCACCTGCCCCACTGCTCCTCCTTCAACAATAGAGGGTCTTGTAACTTTCGGTAAAAAATGTATTCTTTACGGTAGCGACGGCAACGTAAAAATCTTCACTTCCAAATACGTTTGCGACGGTATGGATGAACAGATACCTGTTTCAAACACCAACCCCAAGGCAAAAGTACAATGTGTTGACCCCATTATTCTTGATGCGCAGATTTGCAGAATTTGTGATTGTTGCAACACAATGGGTGACTGTTGCGAATCACTGCCCCGAAACATCTGCCGCTGCTTTGAAGGTAACTTCGGCTGTTACGGTGAAAAAGCAGTAAAAGTAACATTGGGTATTTTCACCATTATTCAACTTGAACGCGACGTTCAAATGCTTATTCCCGCATACGATTTCTGCGTACCTACCAAAGAATGTTGTTGCGATACGGAAGACCCCTGTGACACATTCAGACGAATCAGTTTCCCCATTGATGAATTCTTCCCGCCCAGTTGCAGAGACAGAGATAACGACTGCAACGTTAATTTTAACCCCACAGGCAGTTGCGGTTGCGGAAAATAATATTAAAAATCGGAGTGGTTTTTCCACTCCGACTTTTTTTAACCCTCGTAAACTATATTTTCCTGAATCATTTTATCAATATTACTGCTGTCGTACCACTGACCTTCAATATCAACATTTGTTTTAACATCTCTGCCCTCAATAGCAAAAACACACTGTTCAACTGCATTATATCCGATACTGTATGAGTCCTGCGCAACAGAGCCGACTAATTTAGACTTCGTTTCGGTATTCTTTATCCATTGAATCTGCTTTGTACCTGCATCAAATCCGCAGAACAGAATTCCGTCATATTTCCCTGCATTGGAAGCAATTGCATCGCTGACCTGTTTTACTACACCCTCATTTGACATAAAAATAGCCTTTGCTTTCTTTTCGACGAGAGCGTTAAGAGCGTCGATATAAGCGTTATTTACATCACCGGGTTTTACTTCTTTTTCGATTTTATATTTGCCTTTTGTAGTATCATCTGCATCTGCAAGTTCAGTAAATTTATCAATAAAACCTGTTGCCCTGTCAATACCTGTCTGTGTTTCGTCGTGCTGAATTACGCCGATTACATAAGTGTCCTGTGACTTTTTAATATCTTCCTTTACCGCATTAAAGAAATTCTCGGCATCAAGGGCAGCGGCCTTTTCATTTGAGGTTGAAACCGATGAAACAATAGGATTTTTGTTCTGTGAATCAAGCGTTTTTATATCCGCTTCCCAGATACCGCTGTCGAACTGAACTACGGGTATCTTCTTATCGTAAGCCTGTGTGAGCATATCCGCAAAACCTTCGCCGATAGTTGCAATTACAAGTCCCGACACATTATTGGAAAGTGCGGTCTGCACCATTTCTTTCTGCGAGGGTAAGTCGGACGAACTTTCGGAAGCAGGACCGCGGAAAGTTACTGTATACCCATACTTTTCTGCCGCATCTTCCGCACCGCTTTTTACCGCCTGCCAGAAGGCGTGAGATTCACCTTTGGCAACAACGGCAATTGTTTTATTAGCATTCGTATTGTTACCGTTCTGAGTTTCGCCGCCTAAAGTTGTTGCGTTATTATCCTCCTCATTACCGCAGGCGGTAAACAAAGTAAAGGTTAACACTACAACGGTTAAAAGAGCAATAATTCTTTTTAATTTCATTTTTTTGCCTCACTTTTTCTTTTTATTTTTAAGAATATCTATTAAAACGGAAAATACAACGATTACGCCTGTAAGAACATAGGTTACATATGTTGAATTGACGCTGACATTGTATTTTGCGAGTACAAAGTTAAGCCCCGAACGGATAACTACAAGCATTGCAGCACCTATTACAGAGCCACCTACGGAAGCAACACCGCCTGCTGCAGACGTACCGCCGATATACACACCTGCAATTGCATCAAGTTCCATACCCGAACCTGTTGCAGAGGCCACCGTAACAAAGGATGATGACCAGAATACAGCGGCAATACCTGCACCGAGACCTGTAAGCACATACGCCATTATTTTATATTTATCGGTGTTTATACCCGAAAGGCGTGTGGCTTCTTCGTTTGAGCCGATTGACAAAATATATCTGCCTACCCTGTTTTTGTACATAATATACATACAAATAATCATAAATCCCAAAACCCACAGAATACCCGACGGAAAGCCGTTATTATTGGAAAACAGACTGTTAAACCAAGTTCCCGTAGGGTAAAAAACGTTGGGTGCGTTTACGATTATTGCAGAAAGTCCCCGGGAAACCATCATTGTACCCAACGTTGCAATAAATGCGGGAAGTTTTAGTTTTGCAATTAACAAACCGTTTATTAAACCGAACAGACCGCCTATTAGAATCATTACGGGAATTGTTGACCAAAGAGGAATTAAACCGTCAGTATAAAGTTTACCTGCAACAACCGATGATGCTATACACACCGTACCTATTGAAAGGTCGATACCGCCCGTGGCAATTGCAAAAGTTACACCGAGGCCCAATATTGCGTAGGGTGCAAGTGACTGCGCCATACTTATAATGTTATATTCATTCAGAAAGTTAGGATTAAGAAGATAAAATAATATAACGAGCACCAAAAGTGCAACAACAATAATGAAATTCTGTTTGCTTTTTTCAAACATATTCATATTTATTTTTCCTTTAGTTTGCGTTTTACTGCTCAAGCAATTCCCTCCTTGCTACGCATCATTGCGTACTTCATTATATTTTCCTGTGTGGCTTCTTCAATGGGAAGTTCGGCTGTTTTTCTGCCTTCACACATTACTATTACCCTGTCGGAACATCTTTGAATTTCCGCAAGTTCCGATGAAATCATAATTATCGACTTACCTTTTTTCACAAGTTCTTCCATCAGTTCATACATTTCACTTTTTGCACCGATGTCAATACCCCTTGTGGGCTCGTCAAATATGAAAATATCCGCATCTTTTATAAGCCACCTTGCAACTACCACCTTTTGCTGATTACCGCCCGAAAGGTTTCTTAAAATCTGCGACATTGATGAAGTTTTTGTACGAAGTTTTTTATTAACCTTTTCCGCTTCTTTTCTTGCGGAAATATCGTCAATAAAACCGAATTTTGTGAACTTCCCGACACTTGCAAGTACAGAGTTTTCCGTTACGGATTTATCAAGTAACAAACCGAATCTTTTTCGGTCTTCGGATATATAGCAAATACCTTGGGAAACCGCTTGTTCGGGTGTTTCTATATTAACGAGTTTTCCGTTTATCTTTATTTCTCCGCTATCCTTTTTATCTGCACCGAAAAGCGCTCTGGCAACTTCCGTCCGCCCTGCGCCCATAAGACCCGAAAAGCCGAGAATTTCGCCTTTTTTCAGAGAAAAACTTACATTTTTAACTGTATTACCCACATTAAGATTTTTCACTTCCAACACAGTAGGTGCGTCATCGGGACAGGCACTTTTTTCTTTAGTTTTACCTAAAATTACTCTGCCCACCATCATTTTAACTATTTCTTCGTTATCAGTTTCGTTTGTATTTACCGTACCGATATATTCACCGTCACGCATAACGGTTACGCGGTCGGAAATGCGTTTTATCTCGTCCATTCGGTGAGAAATGTAAATCATACCTATACCTTTACTTTTCAGTTCTTTCATAATTCTGAAAAGATCGTCAACTTCAACTGACGTAAGGGCGGCGGTAGGCTCATCGAGAATCAATAATTTTGAATTATGGGAAATGGCTTTTGCAATTTCAACCATTTGTTGTTTTCCCACAGTCAAATCCCCTAATCGCTTACGAGGAGAAATATTCACACCAACGTAATCCAGCAGTTTTTTTGCTTCTTTTTCCATTTTCCCGTCATCTATAAAAACACCGAATTTTATATACTCTCTGCCGATAAAAATGTTTTGAGCAACGGTTAAATCTTTCATCATATTAAGTTCCTGATGAATAATTGCTATGCCCTTTTCCTGAGATTCTTTTACATTTTGAAACTCAACTTTTTCACCGAAAACTTCAACCTCACCGCTATCTCTTTCATAAATGCCCGTTAAAATTTTCATAAGAGTTGATTTACCCGCACCGTTTTCACCCATCAAGGCGTGTACCTCGCCTGCACGCAGTTCCAACGCAGCACCTTTCAAGGCTTTCACTCCCGAAAAACTTTTAGTTATATCAGTCATTTTGAGAATTACATTGTTCATTTATTCACTTCCCTATCGTCTTGAAATATTATTATCATAAAATTGCCATTTAAACGAAGAAATAATATAAAATAAAAAAAGAGAATCCGCGAAAGCGAATTCTCAGAAAAATTTTATTCTTATTTCTCACCGATAAGTCTGTCAATAATATCGGAATACAAAGCGCCCGGATCATCGAGGAAACCGTCTTTAAGTTGCTCAGCCTGTAAAACGTCGGCAACATTAAGGGTCAGAGAAAGCATTGTTTCACCTAAACTCTGAATTTCAAAGGTTACGTTACAACCGTTTTCGAGTTTTTCGATTTTAACTTTATTTTCCCTCTCGGAACGAGCCCTTGAAACAATGTTAAGTGCCGCTTTAACCGCTTTATCACGCACACCGGGTAAAAGTGTATTTTCCAGGGCTAAGGCACTGTTTCCGCCTGTGGGTGAAACAACAAGATGGGGTTCACCTACATATTCCTGCTCACAAATAGTACCGTTTTCCAAAAGTTCATCAATAGCAGAGTTTGTATCAAAGAAATTCACCAAACCTGTTTTTTGAAGTGAGTCGCAAATCTGATTACGCTTCATGGGGGTTTTGACGGATTTAAGAATATAACAAATAAGTATTTTTATTTCCAACATATTACGCAGACCGCCTATTTCAATACCGCCTGCAAATGCATCGAATTTTACCAAGTTTGTCACCCTCTCAGAGTTAATCTGTTAGATATATTTTAACATCTTTGAACATTTTAATCAATGAAATTCACTTAATTTTTCAATTAAATGTTTTCGTATTTCCCCTGCAAGATACAATGACCCTACAGCACATAAAACATCATCGGAAGTACTTCTTTCCAATACATAGTCAACAGCAGAAATCGGAGAATCGATTATAACAGTATCGTTGCAATATTTACTTGCTATACCCGAAAGTTCCGTGGCAGTCATAGCGCGAGGGTTATCGGGCGTTACGCACACAAAACAATCGGACTTTTTCATAAGCGCACTTAAAGAACTCTCAACGGCTTTATCTGCCATCATTCCTGCAACAACATAGATTTTCTCTTTGTTTTCCAAAACAGGTTTTACCGCTTCAAAAAATGCCTTTGCACCGTCTTCATTATGACCGCCGTCAAGAATTACAAGAGGATTTTTTGAAATCACCTCTACCCTTGCAGGTAATTTTGTTTTACTTATTCCCTCTTTTACATTTTCTATTTTTATATTAAACGCATCTTTCAAGATTTCACAGGCTTCTATAACCGCGGTCATATTTTTAACCTGATGAATACCGGGTAATAATACATTATATTTTTCATTTTTATAAATAAACTCTGTACCGAAAATATCGGTTTTTAAAATTTCAACATCCTTTTCATTTGGTACTGTTAAGATGCAATTTTTGTTTTCACAAGTTTCCTTTATAACTTCAAGCGCCTTTTCGGGTTGACCGAAGGAACATATGACGTTACCCTTTTCTTTAATTGTACCGCATTTTTCAAAGGCAATTTCTTCAATAGTTTCACCTAGTATTGCGGTATGGTCAAGAGAAAGTGAAGTTATAACGTTAACAAGCGGTGTTTTTATAACGTTAGTAGCATCAAGTCTGCCGCCTAAACCGACTTCAAGAACAACTACATCACAGGAAAGTGCCTTAAAACATAAAAAAGCCGCTGCAGTAAGCGCTTCAAACTCTGTAATAACCGTACCCTTTTCAGAAAGAAAACTGACGGCTGTTTTTACTTTTTCTACACTTTCTGCAAAGATATTTTTACTTACAGGCTCACCGCAAAACTGTACTCTTTCAAGAAATTCGCTGACATAAGGAGAAGTATAAAGTCCTGTTTTGTAACCTGCGTCTGTAAGAACGTTGGAAATCGCAGTTGAAACAGAACCTTTACCGTTCGTACCTGCCACGTGAATAAATTTAAGGTCTTTTTCGGGGTTATCCAAAAAACGCAACAAGGCATCCATCCCGGAAAGACCGGGACGGATACCGAATTTTAATAATGAATGAATATATTCTACTGCTTCAGTATAAATCATTTGAGTTTTTCAAGACTTTCTTCGAGCATTGCAATTTTTGCCTGATGTTTTGCCTGTTTTTCGCGTTCCTGAGCAATAACTTTTTCGGGTGCTTTTGCGACGAAACCGGGGTTATTGAGTTTATTTTCTACAAACTGAAGGTCTTTTTTAGCCGCATCAAGTTCCTTCTGAAGTCTTGCGCGTTCTGCTTCAAAATCAACAAGTTCATTAAGAGGAATGAAAATCTTTGCTGATTCTGTGATTACACAAACACTACCTTCAATTTCAAAGGAATCACCGATTTCGATTTCAGAAGCATAAGCAAGTCTGTTCATAAACACACTGCCGTTTTTGAACTCGTCAACATATTTTGTTGCAATATAAAGTTTTGCTTTCTTTGAAGGCGGTACGTTCATTTCGGCACGGCGGTTACGAACTGCCTTAATAGCAGCCATTACACGCTCCATAGCCTCTTCTTCCACAGGGAAATTAAGTGCCTCATCATACTTGCACCACTCGGAAATCATAATTGATTCGCCCTCGTGAGGAAGTGCGAGCCAGATTTCTTCGGTGATGAAAGGCATAAAGGGATGAAGAAGTTTAAGTGTATTTGACATTACGTAAACAAGAACTGCTTTTGCGGTCTTTTTGCCTTCTTCATTATCGCCGTTAAGACGGATTTTTGCAATTTCGATATACCAATCGCAGAACACGTCCCAGATGAAATCGTAAAGATTCTGAACGGCGATACCGAGTTCGTAGTTTTCAAGTGAATTCTGAACCGCTTTTACAAGGCTGTTGAAACGGCTGAGAATCCATTTATCCTCAGTAGCAAGGTTTTCGGGAATATGGGGTGCAGGCTCGTCATCATCGAGATTCATAAGGATGAAACGGTTTGCATTCCAGAGTTTATTGGCAAAGTTACGGCTTGCCTCAATCTTTTCGGGCATAAAACGCATATCGTTACCGGGGCTGTTACCGGTTGCAAGAGAGAATCTCAATGCATCTGCACCGTACTGATCAACAATTTCAAGGGGATCAATACCGTTACCGAGGGATTTAGACATTTTTCTGCCCTGTGCATCACGTACAAGACCGTGAATAAGAACTGTATCAAAAGGAACTTTACCTGTGTATTCGAGGGCAGAGAAAATCATACGGGATACCCAGAAACCTATAATATCGTAACCTGTTACGAGGGTATTTGTGGGATAATAATGCTCTAAATCTTTTGTATTTTCGGGCCAACCGAGTGTTGAGAAGGGCCAGAGTGCTGAACTGAACCAAGTATCAAGAGTATCTTCATCCTGAGTAAGATTTACAGAACCGCACTTACTGCATTTTTCGGGAGCATCAATGCTGACAGTAATTCCGCCGCAATCAGCACAATACCACGCAGGGATTCTGTGACCCCACCAAAGTTGACGGGAAACACACCAATCGCGTGTGTTATTCATCCAGTTAAGGTAGTTCTTTGTAAATCTTTCGGGTACGAACTTTGTTTCGCCCTTTTCAACCGCTTCAATAGCAGGTTTTGCAAGAGGAACCATACGAACGAACCACTGTTTTGAAACCATGGGCTCAATTGTACTGTGACAACGGTAGCATGTACCGACTTCGTGCTTGAGAGGTTCGATTTCTTTAATATAACCGCCTGCTTCAAGGTCTGCGAGAATGGCTTTTCTTGCTTCCATGGTGGTCATTCCGGCATATTTACCGCAATCAAGAACTTCAGGCTCATTTTCTGTTGCTCTGCCGCTTGCAATAAGTTCATCGGCAATTCTCTTATCCTCTGCGCCTGTAAGACGTCCGTCATAAGTAAATGTACGGACAATGGGAAGATTATTTCTCTGACCGACTTCAAAGTCGTTGGGGTCGTGAGCAGGTGTAATCTTAACAACACCTGTTCCCTTAGTCATATCAGCGTGTTCATCGCAAACGATGGGAATTTCTTTATTAAGAAGAGGTAAAATAACGTGACAACCGTGAAGATGTTTATAGCGTTCATCCTCTGCGTTAATAGCAACTGCAGTGTCACCGAGCATTGTTTCGGGACGGGTTGTAGCCAACTCAAGTTTCTCCCCTGTTTCCTTAACAGTATAGAGAAGATGCCAGAAATTGCCGTCTTTTTCCTCGTACTCAACCTCTGCATCAGAAATAGATGTATTACAGCAAGGGCACCAGTTAACCATACGGTTGCCTCTGTAAATCAAATCTTTATCGTAGAGTTTTTTGAATACTGTATTAACCGCTTTGTTACAGCCCTCGTCAAGTGTAAAACGCTCTCTGTCCCAGTCGCAGGAAGAACCGAGTTTTTTTAACTGTTCAACAATTCTGCCGCCGTATTTTGCTTTCCAGTCCCATGCTCTTTCAAGGAAACCGTCACGGCCGAGATCCTCTTTAGTAATGCCCTCTGCACGCATTGCCTCAACAATCTTTGCCTCAGTGGCAATAGATGCGTGGTCAGTACCGGGAAGCCAGAGTGTATCGTAACCCGACATTCGCTTCCAACGGATAAGAATATCCTGTAAAGTGTTGTCAAGTGCGTGACCCATATGAAGTTGACCTGTAATGTTGGGTGGCGGAATAACAATAGTATAAGTAGGCTTGCCCTCTTCACACTTAGCGTGGAAGTATTTGCCGTCAAGCCAGGATTTATATATACGATCTTCTACATCTCTCGGATCGTACTGCTTTGCGAGCTCTTTCTTCAAAAGAAGTCCCCCTTAAAAATGATGATTAGTTACCGCAAAACGCAGAAACTCAATTTACACAACATTATCCCACATATTCATCGGAATGTCAATGATACATTTTACTATATAATGGAAAAGAAATAAAATTTTTAACACTATTTTACACAACAAACGCAAAAAAACCTTATATTGCGAAAATACTTGATTTTTACCAAAAAATATAATATACTGTTATAGTAAATAACTGCTAAAAGGAGTTTTTGAAATGTCATCTTGCATCAAACAAAGAAGTTTTATTACTTTATTTATTCTCGGTATCCTTACACTCGGTATTTATCCCATCGTTTTCTGGCACAAACTTTCTAAGGAAGTTAACGTTCTTTGCGAAGGCGACGGAAAGAAAACTATGAAGTATGTTTTCGTATGGCTTCTCAACATTGTTACATTAGGTATTTTCGGTCTTGTTTGGAAATGCAAACTTACCAACAGACTCAAAGAAAACGCTTCCCGTTACGGTCTTAAATTCAGTGAAAGCGGTGCGCTTGTTGTAGTATTATGCACAGTATTCTTCCCCATCGGAGGTCTTTTCATTGCTCACTGCATTATGATAAAGAACTTTAACGCTATGGGCGCTGCATTCAACGAATACAACGGTCTTATTGATGAAAAAGCAAAAAACAGCGTTTTTGCAGATGTTGATGAAGACTAATTTTAACTGAATTACATATTATTAAACCGTGTTCAAAAATTGCGATTTTTGAACACGGTTTTTATTTTAAGACAAAAAGAAAACTCCCTGCCAAAAAGCAAGGAGTTTTGTAAATACAAACCAATTATCTCTTTGAGTTATAAGAACGGTGTTTTGTACCGTTTTGAACTGTTTTGAAAAGTCCTTTATTATAGCGGTTTGCTTGCTTTATTGTATCATATCGTTTTGTAAATTTCAAGACCGTTTTATATTTTGGGACATCAAACAGACATCAGCGGACATCAAAACACTATTGCAATTTTAAGGAAATCAAGTCTGCAACTTTTGCCTTTGCACTGTCAAGAACATCAGCATACACATTCGCAGTTGTTGATACATCAGAATGACCGAGCAATTCAGAAACTATTTTCAAATCAATACCGCTATTTATTAAAAGTGTGGCGTTGCAGTGCCTTAAACTATGCAATGTAATGAAGTCAAAGTCTGTACCTTTGACAAAACGCCTGAATTGTGTGTTGAGTCCTGACCTATCAACATAATTGCCGCTATCGGTTGTAAATACCATTTCAGGAAATTTATAATCTTTTCCGAGTTTTGCTATCTTTTCATCATTGTATTGTTTCTGCTCTAAAAAGATTTTTGCCAAAATATCCGATAATGCAATATACCTATTACTTGTTTTAGTTTTCGGCGGTTGTAACCAATGCTTACCGCCTACATCTGTTAGTGTGTTTTCAATGTGAATAGTTTTGTTTTCAAAGTCTATATCTTGCCAACGCAGAGCTAAACATTCACCCGAACGCATACCTGTATATAATAAAACTTTAATAATGCGGTTGAACTGTGTGCTATCTTCAACCATTTTCAATAAGTCTTTCGCTTGATGTTCATTAAGGAAAGGCTTTTTTTCTTTTGGTTGCTTTGCTTTTGGTAATATAACCGCTTTTGTGCAGGGTGTTTCTTTTATAAAACCCTGTTCAACGGCACGAGCGAAAATGCTTTGAAGTATAACATATACTTTTCTGCAAGTCGCAGGGGCATATTTGCGAGTCTTGAAAAAGGCAGTTATCTTTGCAGGGGTAAAGTCTTTGAGTTTGATGTTTCCAAGTTCAGGCAAAAGGTGATTTTTTATCTGACTTTCATAGTTATATGCTGTAATCTCTTTTAGTTCATTCTTTGCATAGTTATCAATAAACCATTCAGCCATATCACAGAAACGCATATTTTCATTTAATGAAGTCATACCCTTGCATTTTCTTTCAAACTCAATAGCGAATTCGTGAGCAAGTTTTTCAGCCTTTTTCGGTGTGGTATTTTCAGGCGGTTTATATGTAGTTGTTTTTCGTATCTTCTTACCGTTCACATCAAGACCGAGAGAAACGACAATCTGAAAAGTGTTTCCACGCTTATTTACTGTTGCCATAATTAAAACCTACCTCATATTTACAGGGGGATTAGCAGTGTTAGCACCTTTAGTTATAACTTTAATATCAGAAAATTCCGTTAAGCGATAATCTATTTTATCACCTTGCACCCCTGCTTTTATTTTTTCATTATAACGAGCCTTAATATCATTGAGCCACGCTTCACGCCCTGCTTCAGGTATTCCCTTTTCTTTTACAAAATGTTCAGCGTTATCATACTCAAGAAGAAAATCACGCAAATTTTCTTCAATAGTTACGGTAAAGAAACTATCGCCACATTCGTGTTTTTTTGTACATATATTAAAATATTTCCTTAATGCTAAAAGAGTTGTACTTGCTTCATCGTTCATATCATCTGCTACACCGTATAACCAATCAAGAGAAACTCCAAAAGCATTTTTTATGCTTATTGCATTATCAAGTGTTAACTTCACTTTTCCTTGCTCTATTTTTCTTATTGTATCAGGTGAAACACCGATTTTTTCCGCAAACTCTTCTTGAGTTATATTTCCATTCTTTTCTCTTAACTCTTTTAAGCGTTGTATTGACTTCTTTTTAGTTTCTTCAGTCATAAAATTACCACCTTTATATTGTTGTTATTATCATTATACACCATAAATTACTAATTGTCAACAACAACATACCAAAAGCAGTAATATTTGGTCTTGAAATTTATTTTTTACTATCATTGGTATTCACTGTAAAATAATTCTTAAAACAAGTATAATAAACACAGTGAAGTTGCAACGCCACTAATTTCTATGAAAGGAAAACTCAAATGACAAATATTGAAATAAGACAGGCAATTAAAAATGCAAAGATTAAATATTGGCAAGTAGCTGAAAAAATGGGTATCAATGACGGTAATTTCAGCCGAAAGTTAAGAAAAGAACTACCCGAAAGCGAAAAAACAAAAATCCTTGAAATTATAGAAAATATCAAGGTAACAAATGCAATATAGGCGGTGATAAATGATGAAAACATTTTATACCGTACGAGAAGTTGCACACACAGGCATACTTTCTGAATATGCTTTGCGTTTAATGCTGAAATCGGACAACCCACCCCCACACATTACAATCAATAAAAAAGTAATGATAAACTATCCCCTTTTTATTGAATGGCTTAATAACGAAAGTAAAAAGGCGGTGAGTAGTTGAACCACCTGAAGCAAAAATCTGTGTGGATAAATTGGCGTTTTGAAAAGGACAGAAACGGCAGACCGACAAAAGTACCTAAAAACTCCCGAACAGGTGGAAACGCACAATCGGACAATCCACAAACTTGGAGCAGTTTTTCAAAGGCTGAAGCCGAAAAGCAAAAATATAGTGGTATTGGCTTTATGTTTGCGAATGGCATTTGCGGTGTTGATATTGACGGTTCAGACGGACATACAAAAGAAAACCCCTTGACCGCTGAACTGCTTGAACTTTTCAAAGGTACATATATCGAAAAGAGTCCGAGCGGAAGCGGTTATCACATCATTTTTCAGTGTGATATAAGCCAAATTCCCACAGAAACAGACAAAGACGGAAAAACAAAGTTAAACCCTGCCTATTATCAGAAAAACCCTAAAAACAATATAGAGTGCTATATTTCAGGCATTACAAATCGTTTCTTTACCTACACAGGTAATCAAGTATCAGAGCATAGCGAAATTACAGACCAAACAGAACAGGTTTTATATCTGTTAAACAAGTTTATGTATAGAGGTGATGAGCGTATAAGTACATCAATTCTTGAAAGAGCAAGGAACGCAAAAAACGGTAATAAGTTTATCGCTTTATATGACAATGGGGATATTTCCGCATACAACAATGATGAAAGCAGTGCTGATATTGCTTTATGTAACATTCTTGCTTTTTATTTACAGGGTGATACCGCCGCTATTGATACGGCTTTTCGTGAAAGTGCTTTATACCGTCCAAAATGGGAGCGGACAGACTACCGAGAAAACACTATATCAAAGGCTGTTGCTTTGTGTGGCGGTGAGTATTACAAAGGCAGAGGCAGACCACGCACACGCACGCAGAACGAGTCTATAACCGAAGATTTTACCCCTGATGTGTTAAGTGCTTACCTTGAAGAAAACGGCATTACAGTTCGTTTTAACGATATTACAAAAGCCGTTGATATTGAGGGTATGGAAAACGAAAGTGCAGAGCATATACAGGCTAATATATCGGCTATTCTTTACAGTGAATTGCAGAGTCAATACAAGCGGTGCAATATGCAGATAATTTCTTCTTACCTTGATATTATTGCAAGTCGAAACAGATACAACCCTGTACTTGATTTTCTTGACAGTGTGGAATATGACGGTAACGATTATTTGACAGAATTATACGAAATTCTCAATATTTCCGCTGATGATACATTAAGTCGTACACTTATAAAAAAATGGCTGTGGCAGTGTATTTCAATGCTACACAATAACCCTGTTGAGCCGTTCGGTGCTGACGGTGTTCTTGTTATCACAGGTAAACAAGGTATCGGTAAAACAAGCCTATTCCGTAAACTTGCACTGAAACCGCAGTTTTTTAAAGAAGGTATCGCTTTAGACTTCAGGGATAAAGACTCATACATTCGAGCGTTGTCCTGTTGGATAGGTGAACTCGGAGAGATTGAAACAACTTTCAAATCTGATGTTGAACGCCTAAAGGCATTTATAACACAAAATGTTGATGAATACCGAAAGGCTTACGGCAGGGGCGATATTCGGGCAGTACGCCGCACTTCTTTGTGTGGCACTTGTAACAGTGAAGAATTCCTGATTGATTGCACAGGAAATCGGCGATTTTTTAGTGTGGCGGTTGATGAAATCGACCTTGACAGACTTTCAACTTTCAATGCGGTTCAGTTATGGAAACAGATACAGGCTTTATCAAGTGGTAATTTGCAGGGCTTTAGGCTTACAAAGGAAGAACAAAAAGAACTTGCAAAGCGTAACGCAGTACACGAAAAGAAACTCAAAGGCGAAAACGAAATTGAGGATATTCTTAATGCTGTTGATAATGCAAAGTATAAGATAAGTAACGAGTTGATGACGGTAACTGACTTCAAGCAGTTATATAGCGACGAACTCCGAGCCTATTCCGTTGCACAAATCGGCAAAGTGCTTGATAAGTTGGGTTATTCAGCAGAGGTTAGGAAAATCAACGGACGAACGCAAAGATTAAGAGTACTACCGAGAAGAATATACAACAATTATTATTAAATAGGTTACGGTTTACAGCGGTTACAGGTAACTCTATGGGACAATAAAAAAATAAAAAAATAATTTATTAAATTATTATGTTACAAAGAAATTTACCGTAACTCCTGTAAATTGCCGTAACTTTTAGAGGTGAAGCGTATGAAAATACTGTTTCAAACGAAAATCGGCACTTTCAGAGGTTGTCCGTGTGTGTTACAAAGAATAGATGATACGCCGATAAACTATGCTGAATGGTGCGTACAGTTTGCAGGTAACGGACATTATTTTTCTAAATATGATGAAGCCGTTGCATATATCCGAAAAAGAAAATTTTTAAGCAACAAACAAATTGAATTGATAGCGAGGTGTTAAAGATGACCGATTATAACAAAATGCTTATTGACTTGTTAAATGAAAAAATTGATTTATTAAAAGAAAAAATAGTGCATTTAAATATTGAAAACGACTCTAAACGAAAGGAAATAAACCGCCTTAAAAGGCGTATTAAGGAAATGGAAAAACAGAATGATAATATTTCTTAAAAGATGTATTCAACGATTATTTGTGAAATCTGCTACAAAGAAAGAGGGTGTAAAGTGTGCAGAGGAAGAACGACGAGATTTTACTATCTGCTCTAATTGCGTGCGGCAGTATTCGAGCCGCTGCGAAAATTGCCGAATGTTCAGAAACGACAATCAGAACAAGGCTGAATGATGATGATTTTCGGCAAAGGTACGAACAAGCAAAAGGGGCGATTTTAACTGAAGCCTGCGACGCTATTTCTGCACGCTTAACCCGTGCTATCGATACTTTGTGTGAGGTGTTGGAAGATACCGAAAACGCCGCTACAGTTAGAGTATCAGCGGCAGACTCCCTGCTCCGTCACGGTTTACGCTATGTTGAGGTAGCAAATATTCTTGCAAGATTAGAAGCCATAGAAAAGGCACAAAAAGATAACAATTATTGATTTGAAAGGAATTGATTATATTATGACTACAAAAAGAGAGTTTTATTGGGACATCAGATGTATAGCAAATTCAACTATTGAGGATATGAACGAATTAGAAAAACAGTCAAAAGCCATTGAAAACAAGATTAAAAGCAAACGTTATACCCCTGATATTATTTCAAAAGAACTTATGCCTGAACTTCAAAATATCAAGCGTGAGATTAACAAGCGTAAAGATGAAGGCTGTAAAGAAATTCGTACTCGTTCTGATGAATATATTGCAGAATTACGAAAGGCAGATGAACTCAACCCCGATAATTTAACTGATGATATTAAACTGTTACAATCAGGAGTTGCTCTTTCAGCTGATGACTTGACAATGCTTTTTGACCGTAATACAGGCAATAGCACAATGCAAAAGTTAATTACCGATTATGCAAAACAGCACAATAGAGATATTCAGCGTTTTTACAGACCGACTCACGCCGATTTGATTATAAGTGTCAATACAGTCCCTGAAGCATTGCAAACCGTTTTGAATTGGTACAATAAGCCGAGTGTTTACGAAAAACTAATCGGTGAGGGTTCACAGTTTGACCAATATTTTTGCAATGAATAATAACATTAAGACAACGCAACGCCGTTTGCAAGACATTGAAAAGCAATTAAAAATAGAACCTATACCGAGTTTTCAAGAATTCAAAAGTGAGTGGGAAAGAATGGACTCTCTTTCCTGTTCCGTTCTTGCGGCAGAGGCAGAAAGCGGAGATTTTGAAAGTATGAGCCGAACAAGACAAAAATATATGCTTGCGGTTAAAACCTATTTACTTGAAATGGGTGTTATAAATGGCAATGAAAAAACTCTCCGAGAAATTGCAACGGAAATGGAGAATACAAATTGAAAGATATATTTTCACGCTTAAAAGAAATAGAACGCACGCAACTGTCAAGAGTCGCTGTGTTCTATCCTGACGGAAAAAGAGTTGAAGTCAATGCCTTAAAAGCCTTTAATATGGCTGTTAATTCTCCCGAAAATATCTCTTTTCAAGCAATAGATAACAAGGCTATGACTTCATTATTAAATGCCGTTAGGGAGTCCACATCAAAGGCGGTGGACGAATGACCGATAAGGAAAAAGCCGCTATCTGTTTAATGTGTGATAAGCCTGAATGTACAGGTGAGGCAAAATGCTTTGCGGAAAGGAAAAAAGAGTATCTAAAGAAATATAATGAAGAACGCCGAAAAGGTGAGCAAGCACTCAATTATGTTTGTAATGTGGAATACTCAAAAGCCAAAAGAAAAGCAAGAATAACGGCTATAAACAAACGTAGAAAGGATAATGCTTAAATGAAAATAGCAAAACGTCTTGATAATATCGAGGCACATATTGAAATGCTGACAAAATATGCTCCAATTATTTTGGCTATTGATAAACATATTCATTATGATGAACTGCCAACTGACGAATACAAAAGCCTTTATTGTGAGTATATCGGCATAGACCGAGAAACCTTTGAAAATGTGGCTGTTATGGTTTTAGGTGATTTACATATCATTTTGCGAAAAATCGAACCGCCTACAGATAAAGAACTTCAGGCAATTATTGCAGAGGTTGAAGAAAAGGTTTGAATTAAATTTGATTATTCCTTTATAGAGTCTCCTTTCTAAAAGAGAACCGTTCGGCATATTGTCGGGCGGTTTTCTGCTACAAATAAAAAGGCGGCTGACCGTAAAATCAACCGCTTTTTTGCTATTTTTCTATCATTCGGACATCAAACGGACATCAAAAAAGGCTTGTAACAAGGCATAAACCCTGTAAACAAGCCATTTTCTTGATGAAACAATTATCTCTTTGAGAACTGGGGTGCACGACGAGCGCCTTTGAGACCGTATTTCTTTCTTTCTTTCATTCTGGGGTCTCTTGTAAGAAGGCCGGCTTTTTTGAGGATGGGACGAACATCGTCTTCAGACTGAAGAAGTGCTCTTGCAATACCGTGACGGATTGCACCTGCCTGACCTGTAACGCCACCGCCGTTTACACGGCAAACAACATCGTACTTTTCAACACTCTCTGTAAGAGCAAGAGGCTGACGAACGATAAGTTTGAGTGTTTCAAGACCGAAATAATCGTCGATATCTCTGTCATTGATTGTAACCTTGCCTGTGCCGGGATATACACGAACACGAGCAACTGATTTTTTTCTTCTACCTGTGCCGTAGAAATATGCTTTGCTTTCGTACATAATTAGTTGCCTCCTCCCTTAAAACTCTCTAACGATAGGCTTCTGAGCAGCCTGCTCGTGGTCAGCACCTGCGTAAACGCGAAGGCGTGCCATAGCAGCTCTACCGATAGTGTTATCGGGAAGCATACCCTTAACTGCTTTCTGTACTGCAAATTCGGGTTTCTCATTCATAAGAGTACCGTATTTAACAGCTTTCATATGGCCAACGTAGCCTGTGTGATGGTAATAAATTTTGTCCTCAAGTTTGTTACCTGTGAGAACTACTTTTGCAGCGTTGATGATGATAACGCTGTCGCCGCAATCTGCGTGGGGAGCGAATGTGGGTTTGTGCTTACCGCGAAGAAGAACAGCAGCCTCAACAGCAACTTCGCCGAGAGTTCTGCCTGCTGCGTCAAGAACATACCACTGGCGCTCAGTTTTGCCTTTAGGCATATAAGTAGACATAACAGTTACCTCCGATATAGTTTCGGGACATAAAAATCCCGCATTGCCTTGATATATTATCACAGCAATGCGGAGAAGTCAACACTTTTTTTGAAAGATTTTTAAATACCAAACGCAAACTCGCGTTTCCTCGTTTTTTCTCGTTTTTTCATACGCTTTTCTCGCGAGGCAAATTCAAAAAAATATACAATAAAACCCAATTTCATTTGGCAAGTTTGCTATAATCTTTGACGATATCTATTCTGTTCTTAAGTCGCTTTTTGCGTTCGCGTTGTTTCTTGGTTGTAAGCAGTAACAAAATTATTACGATAACTATAATAATCACAATAACTATAAAGACTTTTGAACTCATTAGTTTTTCAAGCCAATTAAACATTGCCCAAAGGTGATTCTTCTTAACATCCGTCTGAGCAACCAAAGTAATATCGGCAATATCCACACCGTTATAAACGAGTTTTGCTTTACCTATTACATCTCCCTGTTTTACAGGTGCTTTTACCTGTGTGGGAAAATCCTTTGAATACTCAACAGACATATCATCTATATTTATATCGCTGTGAACAACTGCGGTAATATCACCTTGAGGAACAATTGCAACATAGTCCGAGCCTCTGCCGTATTTAACGGAGACTTCGCCTATGTTATAGGTTGAATCAGCAAGGACTTTCATTTCAACATTTGAAAAAGCCCATCTCAACATATAACGGCACATAAGGAAAGCGGTATTGCGTCTTTCCCCATCGGCAACATATTGGTCATTACCTTTCATAGCGATTGAAATATATGTATAGCCGTTCTTTGTGGCGCTTGAAATAAGGCAACAGCCCGCCTTATCGGTAGTACCTGTTTTAAGACCTACCGCACCCTCGTAGAAATAATAAGAATAACTGTTAAGAAGCGGATTTGTGTTATAAAGATACCTTACTTCACTTTCATTTGTTTCGGGCATGGTTTTGCCGTATTTAGAGGATATTTTTCTAATATGGTCATTCTGAAGGGCCGCTTTTGCTATAAGATACATATCGCTTGCGGTAGTACGGTTTTGAGTATCGCTGTCAAAACCCGCAACATCCGAATCGTCAAGACCGTGAGCATTTGCAAAATGTGTATTCTTGCAACCCAAAGACTGCACGTAAGCATTCATTTCTGCAACGAAAGCGGCAGAATCACCGTTACCGAAGTACTCCGCCAACACCTGAGCCGCATCGTTAGCACTGGGCAAAAACAAACAGTAAAGGAGCATTTCAAAGGTTGTTTTCTCCCCGCCTTTAAGTCCTGCAATAGAACTGCCTGTACCCAACAAACTGTCAACTGCCTTTTGAGAGCAGGTAATAACCGTCTGTAAATCGTCACATTTCGAGAGTGCCACCATTGCCGTAACAATTTTAGTAAGTGAAGCAGGTGCGGTAATCATATCGGCATTTTTACTGTAAATTACAGTATCTGTATCCGCATTTACAAGCAACGCAATATCAGTTTCATACTCGGGTGCATCAATATCATAGCAACCGTTTACGGTTTTAACTAAATTTTCATCCGCCTCTGCCCCATAGGCAATTACGGAGTAAGGTAAAATTAACAATGCACAAATTATAAAAATCAGTAATTTTTTCATAGACATTCACCGTTAAATGTTATAGAATATATATTAAGTTATATTATTTAAATTAAAGTATATACATTATACCATTCTTTTCGACAGATTTAAATACCATTTCACAAAAAAGGAGAACAAAATTATGGTTTTTGTAACCGGTGACACACACGGCGATCCCAACAGACTTTCTAAAAATGTTCTGAAAAATCTTAATGAGGGGGACACTCTCATTGTTTGCGGTGATTTCGGCTTTATCTGGGATAAATCAAAAGCAGAGCAAAAGTTTCTTAAATCACTTTCTAAGAGAAAATATAATATCTGCTTTATAGACGGAACACACGAAAACTTTGATTTACTCAACGCCTACCCTTTGACCATCTGGAACGGCGGAAAAGTTCATCAGATTTCCGATAATATATTTCACCTTATGCGCGGTCAGGTTTTTGAAATAGACGGTCTCAAAATCTTTACAATGGGTGGCGGTGAAAGTCCTGACCTTGATTCACGAATAGAGGACAACCCCTGGTTAAAGTATGAGATTCCCTCAAAAGAAGATTTGCTTGAGGGTGCGGCAAATTTAGAAAAGCACGACTGTAAAATAGACGTTATCATAACACACGAGCCGTCCACAACCATAAAAGGCTTTTTAAAACTCGGTGAAAGCGATGCTGTAAGAGTTACAACGCTTAACGCATATTTTGATGAATTATCAAAATGCAGTGAATTCAAGCGGTGGTTCTTCGGAAGTTTACACCTTGATAAGTACATTTCAAACACATACATCGGTGTTCACAAAGCAGTTGTGAACGCACACACAGGTGAAAGAGTATTTTTCTAAACAGTAGAGTGGGTAAAATGAAAAAACAACTTGGTTTTCAAAAAGCCAAGTTGTTTTTTGTTATTTATTCATCCTTTATTCCAAACATAAGTTTGAGAAAACCTCTTAAAAATTTAGGACTGCGATATACAACGACTTTCACAAGACCACCCCTTATGTAGATTTACTACATAATATGAGTCCCGTAAAAATGTGTTACAACTGCCAATCCTTTAAATCTTTTACATCGTTATACATTGAAATATAACTCTCGTGGCGGTTTTTATCAATCAAGCCATTCTTAAGAGCATCAAGGATAACGCATCCCTTTTCAACTGTATGGGAACAAGAAGTAAATTTACATTTACCTAAATAATCCTGAAACTCGGGGAAACAGAAAGGAAGATTTTCTTTGAGTATAACCTCACTGCTCTGCTCAATATCCAGCGAAGAAAAACCGGGAGTATCCGCAACTAAACCGTTGCCGATATGGTAAAGAGTTACTTCCCTTGTTGTGTGTCTGCCTCTGCCTAATTTGTCGCTTATTTCACCTGTAGCCAATGAAAAGCGTTCATCAATACAGTTAAGAAGTGATGATTTACCCACACCCGTATTGCCTGTGAAAACGGTAATACCGTCGCCTATCATTTCTTTTACGGCTTCAATCCCCTCGCCTGTTTTACAGCAAACGGATGCTACTTCAATACCTGCTTTTTTATAAACCTCTTCGTACTCGGAAGTATCTCCTAAATCGCTTTTAGAGAACACAACGCAAGGTTTTATGCCTTTATCCACAGCAATAGCCGTCATTTTATCAATAACCAATAAACTGGGCACAGGCTCTTTTATTGATGAAACTATTATAAGTGTATCAATATTAGCAACAGGCGGTCTAAGTAAAAAATTCTTCCTGTCGCTTATTTCGTCTATTGTATTTTCGCGCCCCTCTCTGACGGTAATGGTAACGTTATCGCCTGCAAGAGGAGTGATTTTTTTCTTTCTGAAGGCTCCGCGAGCCTTACATTCATAAACTTCGCCGGCGGCTTCCACATAATAGAAACCGCCGATACCTTTAATTATAATGCCGTTTAAAACTTGCTCCATTTTATTGTTCCTGTATATTAGAATCAGTATTGGGTTGTGGTGCTTCGGTTGTTTCAGCCGCAGCAACCGATAAAACGATAGTTGCAGTTTTATCGAGATTCGGTGCTGACGAATATGAGGGCGACTGACCTACAACCGTTCCGGGATTTTCATTGCTTTGAATTTCCACAAAGGAAATGTTATAGTAACCCGCCTTATTCAATGCCGCCACTGCCTCACTTTGTGTAAGACCTACAACGTTTACATAGAAAGCAATATCATAAGTTTTTTCCATTGAAACGCTTGCAGGCTCTTTTGTAAAGTTTACAAATGCCTCGTAGTAAAGTTTATCGTTAATATAAACTTTTAACGTTGATACTGCCCCTTCTCCGCTTACGGAGAATGTGTATTTATTGTTATTATTTGTATCTACCGATTCTTTTATAACAACATTATCGTCAAGAGAAACTTCTACATCAACATAGCCTATTCGTGAGGGCAATGTTATTGTTTTCTGCAACTTAACTTTACCGGAACTTACTGTAAGGATAACTCCGTCACCTTTCTGAACAGGTGAACCCTCGGCAGGTGACTGCATAACTACCCTGTCTTTTTCAACAGTGCTGTCCACAACCTCTGTTTTACTTAATGTAAGTTCGTATTTTTGAAGTATTTGTTGTGCTTCTGCAAGTGTTTTACCCGAAAGGTCGGGCATTTTAAAGAGGTTACCCAAATCTTCCGCAGCGGAATAATAAACAGTAACGTTAGAACCTGCAAGCACGCTAGAACCTGCGGCAGGGTCTGTTTTTATAACCGAGCCCACTTCAAGTTCCGAATCAGTTGACGGAACAGCAGTTACCTTAAATCCCATAGACTCAAGAGAATTGCAGGCTTTCTTATAATTTTCGCCCTGAAATTCGGGAATAACCTGGCCCTCGCCTGATTTCGCAATATAGAGCCGTATTGTGTAACCTTTTACAACTTCCGAACCTGCTTCGGGGTCTTGCTTGAAAACGCAACCCTCTTTACCGTCTGTAAAAGGTTCGTAAGAAATTTCAAAATTAAACTTATCTTCGTACTCTTCGTTACCTTCAATTTCTTCAAGGTAATTCATACCTAAAAAATTATCAACTTCAACTTTTTTACCTACGCCCAAAGTAATTGAGCCGTTTTTAAGCATAGATGCCAGAAGAATAATTATAAAAATAATTAAAGCAACCGCAATGCCTGCTATAACCGCAACAACCTTTGTATTAACACGTTTGGCAGGAACAATATCCTGAACCGTGTCAACGGTTTTAACGTTGGTGTTATCGAGTTTTTTTCTTACGTCTGTTGCCGGGGGAACTGTTTTAACAGTTTGTGTATCGCTGATTTTGTTTACAAATCTTGTGGGTTGGTCATCAACAAAATATGTAAGATAATCAAATTTAATGTTAGGATTACGTTTGAGTTCTTCAAGGTCAAGAAGAAGTTCCGCCGCACTCTGATACCTGTCGCGTGTATTCTTCTGCATTGCTTTCATTGTAATCTGCTCAAAACCAACGGGAATATCCGCATTTATGGTACGCGGAAGAGCCGCTTCGTTATTAACCTGCATAAGAGCAACCGAAACTGCGCTATCAGCATCGAAAGGAAGTTTGCCTGTCAACATTTCATAAAGAACGACACCTACGGAATAAATATCCGCCTTTTCGTCGGTAAACTCACCTTTCGCCTGTTCGGGACTAATGTAATGCACCGAACCGATGGCTTTTTCGGTCATAGTGCGTGTTTCACCGTGGCTGAAACGGGCAATACCAAAGTCCGCAACTTTAATAGTGCCGTCTTCAAGGAGCATAATATTCTGCGGTTTAACATCCCTGTGAACAATGCCTTTATCGTGGGCGTGTTGCAAGGCTTTCAATATCTGAATAACGAAGAAAAGGGCTTCTTTCCAATCAAGCGCGCCGTGTTCTTCGATATATTCTTTAAGGGTAATGCCCTCAATATATTCCATTACAATGTACTGTAATCTGTCACCAAAACTAACGTCAAAAACCTTAACAATATTTTTATGTGACATTACCGCAATCGCTTTAGACTCATTTTTAAATCTACGGCGAAATTCCTCGTTAGCAAGGTATTCCTCTTTAAGAATTTTTACGGCAACAATTCTGTCATCAATATTATCATAGGCTTTATAGACAACTGCCATACCGCCTACACCGATAACATCCTGAATTTCATACCTACCGTCAAGTCGTTTTCCTACATAATTTTCCATACTTACTCTCCTTGAACATCAGCAACAAGCAGTACCACCGTTATATTATCACGGCCACCGGATGCTATTGCCTTTTCTACAAGTTTTTCGGCTGAGGAATCACCGTATTCTTTTATAACTCCAAATATATCTCCATCTTCCACACAGCCGTTTAAACCGTCTGTGCAAAGAAGAAGGCTTTTATCATCATCGACATCAACAATATCAAACTCAACATCCACAAAACTCAATATACCTACTGCTCGGGTTATTATATTTCTGTCGGGATGCTTCTTTGCTTCGTCTTCTGTAATTTTACCCGTATCTATCATAAGTTGAACGAGAGAGTGGTCCTTTGTAACACAAGATATGCCGTCACTTAAAAGATAAGCACGGCTGTCACCGACGTGAGCAATTACGGCAACACCTTTTATAACCAAAACAGCAACAACAGTTGTGCCCATTCCGCTGAGTTCTCTGTCCTTCTGAGCCTCATCAAAAACCGCTGAGTTTGCAGCACAAATAGCGGAATTAAGAAGATTCTGAGCCGCTTTTACGGTCATATTGTCACGGTAACCGCGCTTGATAGCCTCGTAAGTTTTTTCAACACAAATTTTACTTGCTATCTGACCGCCTGAAACACCGCCCATACCGTCGCAAACTACTGCCCAGGTATCGCCTGTTTCAAAAGTACCTGCCAGGAAAGCATCCTGATTAGATTCCCTGTAAGGACCTATATCCGTTTTAGCCAATATTTTCACGGTGTTTCACCTCTCTTCAACAATTTATTTATTATCTTCTTTAATCTTCTCACGCCTCAACTGACCGCAAGAAGCATTTATATCCGAACCCAGTGTTCGCCTTACGGTAACCGCCAAGCCGTTCTTTTCAAGAATTGATTTAAACTGAACAATACTGTTATCCGTACTTCGTTCGTGACCTTTTTCGGGAACTTCGTTTGCAGGGATAAGGTTCACGTGGCAAAGTATACCTTTAAGGCGTTTTGAAAGTTCCTCGGCACATTCGGGGGTATCATTGACACCTTTCATCATTGCGTATTCAAAGGAAATACGCCTTGATGTCTCCTCGCCGTAAGTTTTGCAGGCATTCAGTAACTCGTCAATATCCCAACTTTTGTTAACAGGCATAATTTTCGAACGTATTTCGTTATTGGGGGCGTGCAAAGAAACCGATAAAGTTAACTGTAAGCGTTTATCCAAAAGGTCGTATATACGCGGAACTATTCCGCTTGTGGAAAGGGAAATATGACGCATACCGATATTAAGTCCGCGCTCGTCACTAACAAGCTCCAAAAAGCGCATAACGTTATCGAAATTGTCAAGAGGTTCGCCCATACCCATAAGAACAATTCTGGAAATACGAAGAGATAAATCCCTTTGTGCCGTATAAATCTGGCTGAGCATTTCTGACGGAGTCAACTGCCTTTTGAAACCGCCTATACCCGATGCGCAAAAAGCACACCCCATTTTACACCCTACCTGAGTTGAAATGCAAATAGTGTGACCGTATTTATAATCCATTACTACACACTCAAGGTACTCACCGTCAGGCAATGAAAAAAGGTACTTCACTGTACTATCATACCGCGAAACGAGTTTTTTTTCAATAGTACAGGCAAATATTACAAAATTGTCATTTAATTTTTTTATTAAATCCTTTGAAATATTAGTCATTTCTTCAAAGGAAGTTACGCATTTTTTATGTAGCCAATCATAAATCTGAGTGGCTCTGAATTTCGGTAAACCCATTTCGCCCAGTTCTTTTGAAAGTTCTTCGAAACTCATTGAAACTATATCTTTTTTCTCCATAATTCCTTACTTCCTGTCAAAGACGGCAATGAAAAAACCGTCACAGTTATTTTTATGCATCATCAACGTTAAATAGTCACCCTCGTCAACTGTACGCTCTATATGAGGTAACGCTTTCACAGATGTAAACTCAGGATGTTCTTTTAAAAAGGCATCGCAGATTTTTCTGTTTTCGTTAGGGTTAACAGAGCAGGTAGAATAAACTAATCTGCCGCCCTTTTTTACATATTTTGATGCAGTTTCAAGGATTTTTCGCTGAATAGGTAAAAGTTCTTTTATATCGTCAAGTTTTTTATATTTGATTTCGGGTTTTTTGCTTATGATTCCCATACCCGAACAAGGCACATCACAGAGAACGCGGTCTGCCTCGGGGAAATTTTCATTAAACTGAGAAGCGTCGTTCACAAATGTTTTAATACAATCAAGGCCTAATCTCACTGCGCCTTCTTTTATTAAATCAGTTCTTGATTCATAAATATCACAGGAATAAAGAACGCCTTTGTTGTTCATATACTCTGCAGCAGTAAAACTTTTACCGCCGGGGGCAGCACACACATCTATCATTGTGCAGTTTTCAAAGGGCGCGAGGGCTTCTATACACAACTGAGAAGATATGTCTTCTACATGAAAAAGACCTTTTTTATAAGATTCCAATTCGTAAACTGCTTTATTTACATTTATTTGAAAGGCGTTAGGAACAGAAGTTTCGCTTACTCCTACCCCCTCTTTTTCGAGAAGAGATTTAAGTTCTTCGGGTGTAGTTTTTACAGTATTAACACGAATTATAATCTTTTTGGGTTGTAGTGCCGCCTTAAGAAACTCCTCTGCATTACTTTCGCCGTAATGATAAGAAAGAAATTTTACAAGTTCTTCGGGTGCAGAGTACAGAACAGACATTCTTTTTACATTGTCCGTATCTTCGGGAATTGTAAAGCCGTCATTGGCTACCTTTCGCAACACCGCATTTACAAGACCTGTTGCAAAACCGCATTTATTATTTTTAGCGAGTTTAACACTTTCATTGACCGCGGCAGAAGCAGGAATCTTATCAGAGAAAACAAGTTGATATGTACCAAGGCGCAATATTACAAGAACCTCTTTTTTTAGTTTAGAAATAGGTTGTGAAAGACATCCGGAAATAATGTAATCAATGGTAATTTTTCGCTCTGTAACGCCGTAGACAAGTCGCGAAATAAAAGCGCAATCAGTGCTGTCGGGGCAAAAAGCCTTAACAGCACTGTCAATTGCAAGGTTAGAATAAGCCTTATCCTTTTCAATTTTCAAAAGAATTTCAAACGCAATTTGTCTTGCAGGTTTACTCATTAACGTCTTCTCCCTGTAAATCTGAATATAAGGCGTAAAAGTTGCGCCAAACTTACCGCAAGCGCCGCAACATAAGTCATAGCAGCCGCTTTCAAAACTTTTTCTGCGCCCATTTTTTCCTCAAAAGAAAGCAAACCGTTTGACTCAATAACGTTTATTGCACGGTTACTTGCATTAAACTCAACAGGAAGTGTAACAAACTGAAAAACTGCAGTAAAGGCAAAAAATCCTATACCAATCCAAACAAGAGGTTCAAAACTGAAAATAACGCCCGCTATAAGCAAGGGGATTGAAAGAGATGAACCAATGTTACACACAGGTAAAATTGAGTTGCGTATTCTTATGGGTGCATAGTTTTCTGCGTGTTGTGCAGCGTGACCCGCTTCGTGACAGGCAATACCCACAGCCGCTATTGAAGAACTGTTAAATACACCGTCGGAAAGTCTTATTACTTTCTGTGTGGGGTCGTAATGGTCTGTCATTGTGCCGTTTGTGGGTACAATATTAACATCGGAAATACCGTAATAATTAAGCACCATATGTGCCGCCTGCGCACCTGTTATACGGCGTGCATTACCTACTTTTGAAAATTTTGCATAAGTTGATTTCAACTTAAACTGAATAACCAAAGAAAAAATAATGGCAGGTATTACAAAAATTATATAGTAATAATCAAAAAATAAATAAGGCATAAATTTCTCTCCAAATTCACTGTTTTTTATTATTCTATACCATATTGTTTAAAAAATGAGCAATTCTGTGTAAACAAACTTTTAACATCAGCCGAGTATTGTTCCTTCTTTAACAGGATGACCTCGGAAGAAATCTGCGGCTTTCATACGTTTTTTGCCTTCGTACTGAACCTCGTTTACAAATACCGCTTTTCCGTCACCGCAGAATACAGCAAGTCCGTTTTTAAGAACTTTCATTTCACCGGGTTTGCCGTTGCCGTCAATTCCTTTAATTTCGGAACGGAAAAGTTTAAGGTTTTTGCTCTCTAAGACAGTCTGTGCAACAGGCCACGGGTCAAGTCCGCGGATTTGATTATGAACTTCCTGTGCTGTTTTAGACCAATCGACAGGCGACATTGTTTTATCGAGCATTGAAGCATAGGTGCTTTGGGAATCGTCCTGTTTTACAGGCTCAATCTCCCCTTTTTCAATTGCTTCAAGTGTCTTAATCAATAAATCTGCACCCATAACGGCAAGTCTGTCGAAAAGTTCACCGGAAGTTTCGTTTTCACCGATTTTTGTTTTTTCAACTAAAAGCATATCGCCTGTATCAAGACCTACATCCATCTGCATAGACGTAACACCTGCATATTCTTCACCGTCAAGGACACATCTTTGAATAGGTGCAGCACCGCGATATTTAGGCAAAATGGAACCGTGGATATTTATACAACCGTATTTGGGGAATTCAAGAAAATCTTTGGGAAGAATTTTACCGTATGCCACTACTACGGCAATGTCGGGTTTTAATTCTTTAAGTATTTTTACACCCTCACCATTTTTTAAAGTATCGGGCTGAAAAACAGGAATGCCTGCCTCTTGTGCCACAACCTTTACAGGTGGCGGTGTAAGTACGGCTTTTCTGCCAACGGGTTTATCGGGTTGTGTAAACACACCCGCAACATCGTAGCCCTTTTCTATAAGTGATTTCAAAGGATTCACCGCAAAATCGGGTGTTCCCATATAAACTATCTTCATATTTCTCTCCGAAAAATATTATTCATTTTCAGTTCTGTAAAGGCATTCGCCTTCGTCAAGTTTATCTTTATACAAAATACCGTCAAGATGGTCAAGTTCGTGGCAGAAGCAACGTGCTTTCAAGCCTTCGCCTTTATAAAGGCACCATTTTCCCTCGCGGTTTTGTGCTTTTACTTTTACAACCATAGGTCTTGTTACAACACCGCAAAGACCCGGAAGTGAAAGGCAACCCTCATTACCTGTCTGAGAACCCTCAACACTTGTTATTTCGGGGTTTATAAGTTCAAGATAGTCACTTCTGTCCTCGCTGACATCCATAACAACAACTCTTCTTAAAACACCAACCTGAGGCGCCGCAAGACCTACGCCACCTGATTTATAAAGTGTTTCTTTCATATCGTCAAGTAAATCAAAAAGACGGTCATTGAATTCTGTTACCTGTCTTGAAGTTTTTCTGAGAATAGGGTCATCGTCTACCCTTATATTTCTTATAGCCATTGTTTTCTCCTTCATATTAACGGATTGATGTCTACAACTGCGGTTGCACCGCCGTTCTGAGCATTTTTCATATACTGCACAAGTAAATTTGACATCATTTCGCGGAAACGCTTGTTGTTTTTACACTTAATTGTAAGAACGTTCCTGTATTTATTACTTATTTTATTAACTCTCGGCTGAATAGGGCCGAGAACATTTATTTTAACATCGGAATAATCTCCCGTAACTGCGTTTTTCAACATTTCAAAAAATGTTTTTGCGCTTATTAAGGATTTATTGTACTGTTCGCTGGAAAACGTTATTGAACATATATCGCAGAAAGGAGGATAAACCATACTTTTTCTTATAAGACTTTCGGTTTTATAAAAAGACTCGTAGTCCTGTGCCGCTGAAAGTTCAATAATATCATTATCGGGAAGCACGGTCTGAATATAGGCTTTACCTTTATAATCGCCCCTACCCGATCTTCCGATGACCTGGGTAAGCAAATCGAAAGCCTTTTCACTGCTTCTGAAATCATCGTTATAAAGTTGTTGGTCAATAGATATTATTCCTACCAGAGTTACGTGGGGAAAATCAAGACCTTTTGCAACCATCTGTGTGCCCAAAAGTATGTCATACTCACCTTTGGCAAAGGCAGTAAGTTTATCCTGATAAGAATAGCGCGCCATAGTAGTATCTGCATCCATTCGCAAAATACGGGCGTTGGGAAAAATATCCGATAATTCTTCTTCAATACGCTGAGTACCGAAACCCGAATATGTAACAGCCTTTTCATTACATTCGGGACAGACATCAGTATAATTTTGAGAATAACCGCAGTAATGGCACATAAGACGCCTGTTTGCACTATGGTATGTAAGTGAAATACTGCAATTGGGGCAACTTAAAACGGTCTTACAGGCACTGCAAGAGGCAAAAGTATTGAAACCTCTCCTGTTCATAAGAAGAATAGCCTGATGTTTATTTTCAAGACATTCCTCCAAAGCGTTATAAAGTTCGTTACTTATTGCGCCTTTGGTTTGCGAAATATCAACTGTAACAACTTCGGGTAAAACGGCTTTACCGTAACGCTCGTGAAGTTTTACGAAACCGTATCTGCCGTTCATTGCATTGGTGTACGTTTCAATTGACGGTGTGGCAGAAGCAAGTACAAGCAAAGAATTGTGATAAGCACATCTGAACCTTGCCACATCCTTCGCGTGATAGCGAGGTGACATTTCGGATTTATACGTGTGTTCCTGCTCCTCATCCATAACGATAAGACCTAAATCGGAAAAAGGTGCAAAAACAGCGGAACGAGTACCGATAGCAATTTTAGCATCTCCGTTTTTTACACGTTTCCACTCGTCTATTCTTTCACCTGCGGAGAGTGCGCTGTGAAAAACTGCAACTTTATCACCGAAATGGGAGTAAAAAATACCGAGTGTCTGCGGGGTTAAGGCAATTTCGGGTACCATTACAATAACGCCTTTGCCGTCGGCAACAACATCTTCAATAAGTTTAAGGAAAACCTGTGTTTTACCGCTTCCCGTAACACCGTAAAGAAGCGAAGCAGAACCTTTCCCGCTTTTATACTTGGATAAAAGTTCTTCATATGCCTCATTCTGAACTTTTGTAAGTTCAGGTGAAATCGCCTTTTTATCGCTCACTTCATAACGGGGTTTTCTGTAAATTTCGCTGTCGAAAAGTTCTACAACACCCTTTTTTTCAAGTGCCGTAACAACTGCGGGCGTTACGCCTGTAAAATAACATACTTCTTTTACGGAAGCGCCGCCTATATCAATAAGAAGTTTAGTAACACTCTTTTGCTTTGCAGTAAGAGTATTTAAAAGTTCTTCCGCATCCGCTTCGGGAATGGCAAGACGAACGTTTTTTACGGTTAAATCCCCTGTTTTGCGTTTTGCATCAACATTGGTTACCAGAATATCTTGTTTTACAAGTTTTTCTAATATTTTTGAGTCTGCACTAAGACCTAAATCAGTAAGTATTTTTTCCTGTTTAACATATTTACAACCGTCTTTCAGATAGTTATAAACACGTTTTTCATCATCAGAAAGTTTATTAAGCCTTGATTCTTCAACGGTATTCGCCATATAGGAAATAACGTAGTTGAGACCTATACCGGCGGGAAGCATTGCTCTTGCGGCTTCAAAAAGCGTGCAGAAAGTGTTCTCCTTGAGCCAAGTAACGAGTTTTAACATTTCATCAGTAAAAAGCGGTGTTTCGTCAAGCACCGCTGATATTGATTTAAGTTTTACGTTACTGTCAGCCTCAAGAAGCGGCTTCACAGACAGTATAAGTCCCTGTTTTTTTCGATTACCGTTACCGAAGGGTACCATTACCCTACACCCTGCAAGAGCAGTTTCTTCAAGTTCGTAGGGTATTTTATATGAGTACGGTGCATCAAAATGATACACCAGACCTTCTACGGCTACCAAGGCAAAATAAGTGCTTTCACCCATAATCAGATATTTGCGATTTCTTCGGGTTCAATAATTCTGTATTTATCTTCGAGGAGATCGTTAAGCGCGAGGCTAACGGGTTTCTCTGTTGTGATATTTTTATCCTCAAGATTTTTTTTTGAGATTTCACGTGCGCGCTTTGCTGTTGCAGTAACAAGAGAATAGCGGCTGATGTGACCTGTAAGTACTTTGCTGAGATCCTGATTAAGCATAATTTATTTTCCTTTCGGTTTTAAAATTCGATTCATATTGTCAACAAGCGTTTTCATACGGATGTAACGTGAAGATTCTGCATTAAGTATTGCACAAATTCTGTCGGCACATTCGCTGACGCTGTCGTTAATAACTATGTAGTCGTATTCGCTCGCTCTTAAAAGTTCATTACGGGCGATGTTAAAACGGCGGTTGAAAGATTCTTCCGTTTCTGTTCCGCGTCCTTTAAGACGGTTTGCAAGTTCTTCCATTGAGGGCGGAACAATAAATACGGACACAACTTCGGGAAAAACCTTGCGGATATTCCCTGCACCCTCAACTTCTATTTTAAGAAAAACGTTTGAACCTTCGTCAATAAGGTCTTCTACTTTTTTCTTGGGAGTTCCGTAGTAATTCTCTCCGTATTTGACGTATTCGAGGAAATAACCTTCTTCAATATTCTTTTCAAAAGTGGGAACATCAGTAAAATAATAATCCTTGCCGTCAACTTCGCCGTCACGCATATCGCGTGTTGTAACTGAAATTGACTGTATTAAATTTATATCGCGTTTTTTCAATTCGGCAAGAACCGTATCTTTACCGCAACCGGACGGGCCGGAAAGCACAACAAGAAGTCCTTTATTCTTCAAAGCCAAATTCACGTCCTCCCTTTTGGTCATTAAATCTTACAAGAAGTTGCTCGGCAGTAAGAAAGGACAAAACAACATTATCGCTGTCTGTAATAATTACGCCTTTTGTTTTTCTGCCGTGAGTCGCATCAATAAGTTGCGCTCTTTCGCGGCACTCCTGTATCATTCGTTTTGCGGGTGCAGAGTCGGGGCTGATAACCGCAACAACTCTGTCGGCATTTATAAGGTTGCCGAAACCTATGTTTATAAGTTTCATAATTATTCGATATTCTGAATCTGCTCTCTGATTTTTTCTACTTCTGCTTTAATGTCAATTACTCTGCGTGCAATGTCAACATCCTGTGCTTTTGAACCGATGGTGTTTGCTTCGCGATTAATCTCCTGAACAAGAAAGTCAAGTTTTCTGCCCACTGCTTCACTTGACTGAAGCATTGTGCGAAGTTGATCAATATGACTTCTCAGTCTTACCGTTTCCTCTGCAACGGCAACCTTGTCCGCATAAATTGCGGCTTCAGTGAGAATTCTTGCTTCATCAATCTGTGTATCACCCAAGACGTTACGCATTCTTTCAAGCAATTTTTCAGAATACTGTTTAACAGTTTCGGGTGAACGCTCTTCAATATATGAAACATTTTCGAGAATTAACTCACCTCTTGAAAGGACATCCTTTGAAAGTTTTGCACCCTCGGTTTCACGCATTGCAATAAATCCGTTAAGAGCCTCTTTTATAACAGGCTCCACTTTTTTCCAAAGGGCATCTTCGTCAACAGGTGCTTTGGTAATTGAAAGCACATCTGAAAAACGGGCAAGTGAAAGTGCAGTCAAATCATCCTTAAGATTAAAAGTTTCTGCAATACTGCCGATAGCATCTACGTAACCTCTTGCAAGTGGTTCGTTTACAGAAACAACAACACTTTCGTCTGCAGTTGCTTCAATCTGAACGGAACACTCAACTTTACCGCGGGAAATCCCCGTAGAAAGCGTTGACTTAATTTTTTCCTCAAGGAACGAATAAGTACGCGGGATTTTAGCGTAAAACTCAAAATAACGGTGATTTACGCTGCGAATTTCAACAGTTATATTATAACCCTCAACAGAAGCCTGCGCTCTGCCGAAGCCTGTCATACTTCTTATCATTTAAAACGCCTCTGAAAAAATAATTTATTCTTTATTATACTAAACATATAACTTATTGTCAATTTTTAATAACAATATATTACTGTTATTGTGACTGCAAACGGTGAACTTCATCTTCTGTAAGTTCACGCCAATTGCCGACTCTGAGCATACCCAACTTAACAGAGCCCACAGCGTTTCTTTTAAGTCTTATAACTTCAAGACTTACCTGTTCACACATTTTTCTTATCTGCCTGTTTCTGCCCTCAAAAATCGTGATTTCAAATACACTTCTTCCTGCACTTTTTTCTATAATACGTACATTTGCAGGTAAAGTTTCTCTGCCGTCACCGTCAATATCAACACCGTTTTCAAGTTTTTCAATCTGCGCATCGTTAATATTAGAACGGACTGTAACACGGTATGTTTTGGGTACGTGCTTTCTGGGGTGCATTACTGCATTTGCAAACTCACCGTCATTAGTAAGCAACAAAAGGCCCTCTGAATCTCTATCAAGTCTTCCTACGGGATAAACTGCCGCGCCCACATCTTCAACAAGTTCTGCAACACATTTTCTGCCTAACTCGTCACTCATTGTTGTAACATATCCTCTGGGTTTATTAAGCATTATATAATACTTCTGTTTAACCGCAGTAACCTTTTTACCGCTGACTGTAACGGTATCTTTTTTAGGGTCTACTTTATCGCCTATTTGTGCGATTTTTCCGTTAACTTTAACTTTGCCCTGTTTAATAAGTTCCTCAGCTTTTCTGCGTGAAGCAACGGAACATTCCGATAAATATTTTTGTAATCTTTCCTGTGCCATAATTCACGTCTGTCTCTACGACAGTCCTTCTTTAATTTTATTTATAAATTTTTGAAAAACGGTTACATTTTGAAATTCATCAAAATCAGCCTTTGCCGTTTCGGCACTGACAAGATATGATGAAGTTATAACTTTACCGTCTTTATTTTTAAGTTCTACCCACCCTACATAGTCGCCTTCGTTTACCCCTGCATAAAGAAACGGTTTCACGTAAACAACGGTTTCATAATCTTTAAAATCTTTTGTAGAAGCAAACGAAAGGGGTGAAGATAGTTTTACGCTAACTTGTTTTTTCTGAGAACCTACCACGGAAACTTTAATTCCGGCAGCATCAAAATCCGCTGTTTTTATTTCAAGTATACCGAACGCATATTCCATCATTTTCACGTGGTCATTCCAATCGTCGCGGGCATTAAGCGTTACTGCAACAAGGGTAACTCCGTCACGCTCTGCAGCGGTAATAAGACAACGCCCCGAGGCTTTTGTAAAGCCTGTTTTTATACCCAATGCGCCATCATAGATACTCAGAAATTTATTATGATTATAAAACGTGCGTTGGTACTGAGGTGTGCCGTAAGTAGCCTTATAACTTCGTGTAGAACAAAGTTCTCTGAACTTTTGGTTTTTTATTGTCTCACTTGCGAGAAGAGCCATATCATAAGCGGTTGAATAATGTCCCTCTTCCGTCAATCCCGACGGATTTTTAAAATTGGTAGAGAGCATTCCCAACTCTTTTGCTTTTTTATTCATAAGTTGTGAAAATTTCTCTTTACTGCCGCCTATCATGGTAGCAGTAACGTTTGCGGCATCATTTCCGCTTTCAAGGAGCATACCTGCCACTAAAGTTTCGAGAGAAACTTCATCGCCCTCTTTAAGACCTATGGAAGTTCCCTCAACCGTTACATCGGAAAGTTTTGCTTTTACGGTATCGGTAAGGTTTCCGTATTCCAATGCCACAAGAGAGGTCATAATCTTAGTAGTGCTCGCCATTCCCCTTTTTTCGTAAGGGTTCTTCGAATACAGTATTTCCCCCGTATCAGCATTTAAAACAACGGCAGACTCCGCTGAAACAGAGATTTCCGAAGCATTGCTGTAAACAGGCAAAAACCATATTACAATAAAAAACGACAAAACAACACACAACAGTTTTTTTAGCAAAACTAACCACCTGCTTTCAAAAAATAATATGCAGGTGGTTAGGGTGAAATGAGAAATTATTCTGCTGTTACTTCAGCGGTTTCTTCTGTTTCGGTGTTTTTCTTTTTTGTAAGGTTTACAACCTTATCGAACATTTCAGGAACCAAACTTACTGCTCTTTCAACAGCGTTGTCGTTAGTAACGATATGCTTGATTGTAACTTCGCCGTCCTTAACAACAAGGAAAGCAACAGGGTTAATTGTAATACCTGCGCCACCTGCACCGCCAAAGAGTTCAACATTGTTCTTTGAGGGGAAGTCGGAACCGCCCGAAGCAAAACCGTAAGTTACCTTTGAAATGGGTATGATTGTAAGACCGTCGGGAAGATTAATGGGTTCGCCGATAATTGTACTTACATCAACGAGATCTCTTACCTTTTCAATTGTTGTTGAAAGAATTCCGTTTGCTGATTTTTCTTTCATGAGGAAGCACCATCCTTATTTATATTTGTTTTATTTTCTGTATCATCAGCCGTTTGCCGAGGAAGTTTCAAGAATTTCTTCGGCAGCGGTTTTTACCGCTTTACTTTTGTCGCTTTTCTTTTTAGCGAAAAGAATTTTAAATAACACCTTAAACAGCAGTTGGAATGCGAGAACCACAACGCCGTTGGTTATATGTATAGGTGTTACGTGAAGTTTTATATAAGCACTTGCTTTTGATTTTGTTGCAAGAAAATCAGGGCTTATATCAAAGTCATATTTTTTAACTTTACTTGTGGAAACAAGTTTGCCGAGCATCGGGAAAAGCCACGCACAAAGTTTGCCGTGCTTAATAGCGGTATCTGCGGCATCTCCACCGGCAGTTATCATTGTGATGTAAAGTTCATCAAACACTACCGTTTTATAAAGTTTGCCAAAGAAACCGCCCAAAGAATTTCCTACTGCTCTGAGCATTTTCTCAAGACCGTCATACCCTTGATCAAGATAAAGTTGTTTAATTAAACTGTTGCCTTTTTTCTTCTCTTTCGGTTTCTTCTCCGATTCCTGAGAAGCACCCTCTTCTGCCGGTTTTTCTTCTTTCGGCTTTTTCTCTTTTTTATTTTTAGGTTTCTTTTCCTTGGGTGGTTTGGAAGTATCCACAACCGGTATTTTTATAAAGAGATATTTAAGAGTAACAACCGTTTCTTCGCCATAATCTATTATAACAGAAAAACGGATAGAAAAAAGGATGACGAAAAACAATATAATTCCTGCTAAAGTAATTAAAACAGGCATTTAATCACCCCTATATACTTGCGACTTAATTTTCTTCCGACTCATTTTCCTGCTCGTTTTCAGCAGAAGTTTCTTCACCGGATTCATCAAACAAAGAAAGTTGACCGTTATCAACATCGGACATAAGAACTTCTCTGTCTTCCTTGGGAAGTTCGGGAAGATCCGATAAACTGCTGAGTGAAAAACATCTTAAAAAGTCAGAAGTTGTTCCGTACAAAACAGGTCTGCCGGGAACATCAAGTCTGCCCTTTTCCTCAATAAGACCGCGTTGACAAAGTGTATTAACAACACCCGAACAATCAACACCCCTTATCTGTTCAATATACGGTTTTGTTATAGGCTGATTATACGCAACTATAGCTAAAACCTCGAAAGCCGCCTGAGAAAGCGGTGCGTTTCGTTTTAAATCAAGAACGTTACGCACAACGTCTACAAAGTCTTTTTTACTGCAAAGTTGATATTTCGTATCAAGTTGCACAAGACAAATGCCGCTGTCATCAGCCTCGTATTTTTTATTTAATGCATCTATACTCAAAAGAACTTGTTCATCATCCATACCTAAAGCGGACGCAAGTTTTGTATATTCAATAGGCTCAGCCGCGGCAAAAAGAACTGCCTCAACTGCCGCAATCTGCTTCTTATTTATCAAGAATTCTCATTTCCTTCCAAAAGTTCAATCTGCATATTCTCACCGTCACCGGAAACATAAATTGTTTTATTTTTAGCAAGTTCAAGTACTGCTAAAAACGAGGCGATAAGGTCGGACCTGGATTTCGCTTGTTTATATATATCGAAAAGTTTTGTTTTTCGTTTTTTCTTAAGTGAAGTAACGATAGATTCAATTTTTGAACCCACAGAAACGATTTTTTTCGTAACTATTGCCTTAAACGAATCAATGGGCGGAGGTAAACGCCTTAACTTCTTACCTGCCGCAAGTGAATATGCACTTAAAAGTTCGGTCGGCTCGTGTAAGCGTTTATAGGAATTGTCGGGCGACACGTTCTCGGGAAATTCCCTGACGGAATAATTGAAACCGTCAGTCATCTCGGAAAGTTTTGCTGCAAGAATTTTACAGTCGCGGTATTCCAGCAACTCATCGCGCAATTCGTTTTTCAGTTCTTCCGCTTCATCGTACACGGGAAGAAGCGACACGGTTTTTATGTACACAAGACGCGCCGCCATTTCTAAAAACTCGCTGGCAACGTCCAAATTTTCTTCCTGCATTTCACGAACATAAGAAACATACTGCTCTACAAGTTCCAAAATCGGAATATCGTATATATCAAGTTTATGTTTTGTAATAAGGTGCAAAAGCAAGTCCATAGGACCTTCAAACACCTCAAGTTTATAAGATATTTTTTCCATATTTAACCTAACAAAAATTTAAAAGGAAGTAAAGTGATGTAGTCAAATGCGTTTATAATTAAGTTTGATAACAGTGAAAGCGGTGCTGAAAGAATACCCGTAAACAAGAGGATAAAGAGACCTATCATTATATAACGCTCGTACTGCATAATTTTATAATAATATTTTGTGGGAAGGAGTGCGGTTAAAAGCCTTGAACCGTCAAGGGGCGGAATAGGAAGCAGATTAAACACACCTAAATTCACGTTTATTGTTGCCGCGAAGAAAAAGAAAAGTGAAAAATAGAAAAGCATTTGGTTATCGAGAACACTTGCAAACGCTCTGAAACCCGAAAACAAGAACATACAAATAAACGCTTGCAAAAGATTACATACAGGACCTGCAAATGCAACAATAGCCATATCCCTTTTCGGCTTTTTAAACTTGCGCATTCTGACTTCAACAGGTTTTGCATAACCGAAACCTACAAGGAATATCATAAGCGCACCTATGGGGTCAATGTGTGCCATAGGATTGATTGTTAACCTGCCGCGGAGTTTGGGTGTATCGTCACCTAATTTTACCGCAATAAGCGCGTGGGCATACTCGTGCAAAGGTGTTGCACAAAAAACAACAAAGCACATAGAGCCGATATACACAATTAAATCAATAGCACTTAAATCGCCACGAATAAAATCGCCAATATAACTAATCATAAAATTCAAATCCTAAATATTATTTTAATTCTACTATAAAGACTTAAAAAGGTCAATATACGAAAAGAACAAATCACCTTGCTATGACAACCACACGGTCAAGCCCCGAAGCATCTTTTATTACTTTACCTTTATCCGCTTTATCAACAAACAGCGAAACAATGTCTGCCGCTTGGTCCTCACCGCATTCCATAGCAAGATAGCCGCCGCGGTTTATGAAAGGATACCATATTTCCGAAAGGCTTCTGTAAAAAATGAGCCCATCCTCCCCTCCGTCAAGGGCGAGTTTCGGTTCAAAGGCAATTTCCTCTTGTAAGCCTTTTATATCTTCCGTGCGGATATACGGCGGATTAGACAGGATTATATCTGGTCTCGGAAGCCCCACAAACCCTGTACTTTCAAGTACATCGGACTTTATTACAGTAACATTATCTGCGCCTAATAGTTCTTTATTCTGTCGGGTATATTCCAAGGCTTTGTCGGAAATATCCACACAAAAAACCTTAACGCGCGGGCAAAGTTTTGCAACACTTAAGCCTATACAACCGCTGCCGCAACACAAATCCAATACAACAGAATATCCGTTTTTCTGAATTTTCTCCACTGCAAAATCAACCAGAAGTTCTGTTTCGGGTCGCGGAATAAGGACGCCTTCCCCCACTTTAAAACTAAAACGGTGAAAATCCCACATTCCGATAATATACTGTAACGGTTCGTGGTTGCATCTTCTTTTAACGCAATCCTCAAAGTGTATAAGTTTAACTTCATCAACGGCAGTGCCTGAATTCATAAGCAACTGCGTTTTATTAAGACCGAAACAATATGACACCAACTGCTGAGCATCAAACTCGGGACTGTCACAACCCGCTTCTGAAATGGCTTTTATCGCTTCACGGTAAACTGCATACAATGTTTTCAAGTTATCGCTCCTCCGATTCGTTGTCGGACGCGGTTTCTTCTTCAACAGCCTTTTCAGGAACACCGTATAAAACAGCTTTAAGGGATTCTATACCTACTTCAATAATATCATTGGTAGGCTCTTGAGTTGTAAGTCTTTGCATCCAAAGACCCGGAGCCGCAAGAATTTTAACAAGTTTATTATCGTGTGTACCTGCATACTTTATAAATTCATAGCCTATGCCTACGGTAAGAGGAACAATGAGAATTTTAATAATCATCCACAGTGTTCTGTTATCGTCAATTTCGGGAAATGCAACAACCAAAACGGAAGAAACTAAAATGCTGATTATAAGTATAACAAAAATAAAACTTGTTCCGCAACGAGGGTGGAAACGTTTTTGCTTTTTAACGTTTTCAACGGTAAGTTCAAGTCCGCTTTCATAACAGAAAATAGACTTATGCTCAGCACCGTGGTACATAAACACCCTTTTAATATCGGGAAGTTTTGAAACAAGCCAGATATAAAGAACGAAAATGCACATTCTCATTACGCCCTCAAAAACAGGGTGCAAATTAGCGAGAACATCCTTAAAAATATATTTATCAATAACATCCACAAGGAACGAAGGAAGATAAAAGAAAAGGACAAACGCAAGACCGCAACCGAGTACAAGGGAAATACCTGTAACAACCGCCATCATTTTAGGTCCGAAATGGTCGGATATCCACTTATCAAGTTTTGACATATTTTCGGGGTCTGTATCATCATCAAGACCTGCTTTTTCGGCAGATTTTTCCATACACTTAAACCCGAAAAGCAAACTTTCAACCATATTGAACATACCGCGGATTATGGGCCACCCTGCAGGTTTGAATTTATCGCGGATATGTTTTACTTCAAGTTCTTCGGTATCTATTGTGCCGTCCGAAAGGCGTACAGACATTGCCGCACCTTTGGGTCCTTGCATCATAATACCCTCAATAAGCGCTTGACCGCCAACTGATATTTTCTTATTTTCATCGCATTTTTTACTGCTCATTATCGTTCACCATCATTTCTTCTATAAGAGAGGTCACAGGCTCAACCGCCACTTTTTCAATGGGGAAAACAATAGTAACGGTAGTGCCCACACCTAATTCGCTGTTAATTTCAAAAACTCCGTTATGAAGTTTTACTATTTCATCAACAACGGCAAGTCCGATACCCGAACCTCTGACCTGTAAATTCGCTTTATAGAATTTCTTTTTTACGTTGGGTAAATCTTCCTCTGCGATACCGCAACCCGTATCCGAAACATTTATGGTAAGAATACCGTCATCAACGATTGCCGTAACGTCTACAAGTCCGTCCTGTTTATTGTATTTAAACGCATTATCAAGAACGTTTACGAACACCTGTTTTATTCTGTTTGGGTCACCCATCATAGGTGCGGGAATATCCGGTGCGTTATAGGTGATTTCAACACCGTCTCTTTTTGAACGCTCTTTAAATACGAAAACGGCTTCATCAAGTTCCGCAAGGACGTCTATTTTTTCAAGTCTTAAGGTCATATTACCGCTTTGCATACGCGAAAAGTCAAGAAGTTCTTCAACAAGACCTGAAAGTCTGTCTGCTTCATTTATGATAACTTCCGTACCTCTGCGGGAAATTTCACGGTCTTCGCCGTCAAGTTCCTTCAGCATTTCACCCCAACCCTTAATAGCGGTAAGAGGTGTGCGCAATTCGTGAGAAACTGTTGAAATGAAATCATTTTTCATTTTATCGGTAACCGCGACTTCGGAAATCATGGTATTTATAGAATCTGCAAGTTCCGTAATTTCGTCATTTTCTTTGCCTGCGGTTTCAATTCGTACATCATAGTTACCCTCAGCAATAAGTTTTGCGGTTTCATTAATTTTACGGACAGGGGCAACGATTGTCTGAATAAAGAATATACCCGATAATGAAACGAAGAACAAAGCCACGATATATACTGCAAACAGTATCAAAATAAAACCTATTATCTGCCTGTCGATACCGCGCATAGACGTTATAAACCTTACTGCGCCCGAAAACTCACCGTTGGAGGCTTGCGGTAACACCATTGCAACGGAAACTATATGCTCACCGTTTTGGTTAAAGCCGAACCATTTGCATATTCCCGTTGAAGATTTTGTCGCATCCTGCACGTCTTCCATCTCAGCAAGGGTATCTTTAACCGCGAAGCCCGATGATGAAACAGAAACTTTCCCGTGACGGTTTACAACCTGAACTTCAACACGTGATTTGTCAGAAAAACTGTCAACGTATTCTTTGGCTTTCTGCTCGAAAATCTCGTCGTTGGCATCTACGTAAGGTGTAAAATACGTAGTTACCGTTTCATTCGCGTAACCCGAAAGATAATTGGTTACGTAATTCCTGTAATATTCAACAATAAATAAAATACATGATGCAACAAGCACCAATAAAACCAATGCGGTAATAAGCAATGTATTGGTTGCCCATCTTTTTGTAATACCCGTAACTATTTTCTTATCGCGTGGCTGTTTTAATTTTTCGCGTATAGAAACGATTTCAATATTCTCATTAACATCGGATTTTTTGGTCTTCTTGTTAATTCTTCTTACTTTTTCAGGCTTTTCTGCCTTAACGCGCTTCGTCATTGCTTATCACCTCTTTCTTTATACAATTACTTTATAAGTTTAAATCCACTTATAGCCCATACCCCAAACGGTAACAAGGTGTTTGGGAATGGATGGCTCGTCCTCAACTTTCATTCTCAGGCGGCGGATATTAACATCTACTACCTTTTCATCACCGAAATAAGATTCTCCCCATACTTCTTTGAGAATATCAGTACGGCTCAAGGCTTTGCCGGGATTTGAAAAGAAATATTCAATAATCTGAAACTCTACCTGAGTTAATTCAATGAGTACGTTGTTTTTGTAAAGAGTTCTGTTTCTTAAATTAAGTTCAAAGGGCTCTATGCTTATTTTATCTGCTCTGGGAGCCTGTACGGGAGTCTGTGTGTTCATTGCAACTCTACGGTAAACACTATCCACACGAGCCATAAGTTCAGAGGGTGAAAAGGGTTTTGTTATGTAATCGTCAGCACCCATAAGAAGCCCCGATACCTTATCCATTTCCTGTGTTTTGGCTGTAAGCATAATAATACCTACGGTGCTGCTTTCGTTTCTTAAACGCTTGCACACTTCAAGACCGTCAACGTTCGGCATCATAATATCAAGAAGAACAACGTCAAATGGACCGTCCTTCTCTGCATAAATATTAAGAGCCTGTTCACCGTCACAAGCCTCTGTTACCTCGTAACCTGCCCTTTTAAGTGTAATTGCGATTATTTCGCGAATGGCAGATTCATCTTCAGCAATAAGTACCTTTTTCATAACTTTACTCGCTTTCAATTCATTTTTATATCACTAATAAGCCGATTAAATGCTCAGACAATTCTGAACGATGAAATTACTTCATTATCGGTAATTCCGAATGTTTCACCGTTTTCGGTAATTTCATAATAATACGTACCGGTTTGTGACTCGTAAAGAACTTTTCCGTAAACTTCTTCGTCGGAAGAATCTCTGTACGCTATTGAAAAAAGTTCTGCATTATAAGTCTTACTCTGTTCGTTCCACTCGCAAAACAGAAGTGCGTTGCGGACGGAATCGTAACGAACAGAAACTTTACCGTTCCAAGGAAATTTAAAAAGATAAGAATCCAAGGGATTGTATAAGGTCTTTATATCTCTGTGATTGGTATCACCTTTTTCGTTCAGCCAGTCAAGCAAAGTGAACGTATAAATCTCGTCATAATCGGTAACGGAAAACTGCTTTTCATCGCCATACAATTTTGTAAAAACAGGAATTTCCAGATAACCGTCTGCGTCAATATCCTGACACTTTACGTTAATATTTCTTGCAGTGCTTACGGACGGATTCATAATTGCCCTTACAGGCGAAGAATTATTTATATCCCAATAAACCATTTCAGTAAATATCATTCTGTCGTTCTTCTGACAGTCAATGAAAAGTCTTGAATATGATTCGTGACCTGCTTTTATAATATCACTTTGTATATTCGCAACAGAGGTAATTGCGCTGTCAAGTTGAACCTCTGCATATTTAACAAGTTCACGGTTCTGAGAGAGTGAAAAAAGCCTTAAAAATGATTTTTGGAAATTCCCCGTATCATCAAGATAAACGAGAATAAGGTCGTTTCTCAAATCTCCGTTAAAATCCGCAAAACTTTTTGAATTGCAGTACTCATTACCCAACGCCTCAAGGGAATACAAACCTCTGCTGTCCACAACAGGAGCATAAATACTGATAATCTTGGTTGTTTTGTTATCAAACAACGACCAACTGACAAAAATCTCATAAACGCCGTCGGCATCAAGGTCCGTAAACGAAACGTCAAAAACGCCGCTTCCTGCACCTTTAATATCCGAAGATATTGCCCACTTTTCATCAACAAACTCAAGCAGAGCCATACGAACGGAACTTTCAACGGATGATGAATCCGAATAAAAGACAAGAGATTCATCCACACCGTCACCGTTTATGTCAAACAAAACAAACGAGGACTGAAAGTCACCCGAAACAGGTGTTTTCAACTGGATTTTTTCATTTTTCATTAAACTGTTAAACGCAGCCTGTACCTCACCGTTTTTACCGGACTGAACAGGCGGTGCCAAAAGACTCTCAACAGAAAAGAAATTAAGAGAGCAACCTGAACACACAATAACAAGCGCTGCCGCTGTAATAAGGGATAATATCTTTCTGATTTTCATGTTGCCCTCCTTTTAATAAAAATCAATTTAATAATCACATACTGACTTCAACTGTGTAAGCACCGAATGCCCAACAACTCTGGTTGTTAACGGTAACTATTGCAGGAAGCGTTACGGACTGACCCTCTGTTAATTCAACACCCGAAAGGTCAACTTCCACAGTTATGGAATCTTCGGTTATGGATTTTAAGGCATCCTCTGTACCTACCACAACAACCGACTTATTAAGACCCGAAACTTTATATTCTTTATTATCGGGATTATTTAACTTTATTTTATCCGAAGAGAACGTGACAAACTCCTGTGAAAAAACGTCCATATCAACCGTAACGGTAAAGTTTTCAACATCGCTGTTTGCCACCGCTGTGTTTTCAGCAGCAAAAGTAAATGTGTTACTGCTTGGTGAAAGTTCTTTGAAATCAATTGTACCCACAGAGTACTCAACGGTTTTATCGTAATCATCAACTAAAATATTAAACTCCTCGCGAGAAGGTGAAACCGTATATTTCAAAGGAGTAATTGCATAAGTGTCCGGTGCGTTTTTAAATGTTACCGTGGTATCAAGTTCTTTAACCCTCAAAACAGGAATTGCAAGAACTACTTTGTCAACACTCATTGAAAGATATTTGAAATCACTTTTGTTTGCATCATTCAAAGGCAGTATTTCAGTTTCTACGGACATATTTGATGTCAACGATTCGCTGAGAACATATCTTGCAACAACTTTCTCAATTCCGTTTACCTGCGTTGACGGACCTGTGACAGTAACCGTAGTATCCGAAAGATTTATATCTCCGCAGGAATACCCTGCTTCAACTATGGGGAAACCGTTCGTTACAATTTCGGGTTCAATAATAAACTCAACTGTTTTTGCCGTATCAAAGTAAACATCAACCGTTTTTGAAGAAATTGAAGAAATGGTGTAAGATGCATTTTCGGAAACAGTCTCTGCCTTAAGTTGCAACGTTCTGAATCCTGCAGAATCTACGTTATTGGTTAAGGCGGTAACTACAATATCATCTGCGGATAAGTTAGCAGTAGAAATCTGATATTTTTTACCCTTTACTGTAACATCAACAGTAAACTCTGATTCGCCGAAAACCTCAAGCCCGAACTGTGACGGAACTGTTTGGTCAATAGTCACCTTAACGCCTTTTATAACCCTTGTAGTCTGAGGACTGACGTTGATAACAACCAAAAGCCATATTATAACGGCGATAAACAAAGAAAGGATAAGAACAAACAAATTATTCTCAAAAAGGCCGTTTAACGTCTTTTTATTTTTCATCATTGTCACCTCCGTCTTTTTTACGGAAAAGTTTCTTAACTTTATTTTTATCATTATTAGACTTTTCTTTTGAAACAACAAGTTCGCTTAAAAGTATTTCACGCAGATTACCGTTTGTAACGTTGCGTATAAGTTCACCGTTTTTAGCAACTGAAACATAACCTGTTTCTTCGGATACTACAACCACAACCGCATCGCTGTGTTCGCTCATACCGATGGCTGCTCTGTGGCGTGTTCCCAATTCGCTGTCAAGGGAAGAATTCTGTGTAAGGGGCAATATACAACCTGCGGCATATATTCTGCCGTCCCTTACTACTACTGCACCGTCGTGAAGTGCTGAGTTTTTAAAAAAAAGACCGTTAAAAAGTTCTGACGATGACTGAGCATCAAGAACAGTACCTGTATTTATAATATCCTGCAAAGGTGCATCTTTCTCGAAAACAACAAGAGCACCGGTTTTTGTTTCGCTCATATCAACAGAGGCTTTGCAGAAATTGTTAACTGTATTTGTAACTGTCTTTTCGTAATCAATGCCGTTTTTGAAATTGAATAACGAAAAACCTTTAATTGACTGCCTGCCGAATCTTTCAAGTATCTTTCTGAGTTCCGGTGAAAACAATACAACAAGAATAATAAGTGCATTTTCAAAAAGAACCGAGAGAAGATATTCGCTTGCTTCCATTTGAAAAACTTTAACAAGTATATAAATCACCGCAAGGAAAGCAATGCCCTTAATAAGTTGGAATGTACGCGACCCTCTCATAAGTTTTATTGTTTCGTAAATAACGATTGCAACGAGAAGAATATCTAAAAGGTCTGACATAAAATTAAAACTCATCAAAGCGCCGACAACTTTGTCGAAATAACTCGATATAGTTCCCATATTTCACTGCTCCCTTACAAAATTTGATTACACTAACGCATTTTTATCCAATACATTGTAATTATATCATATAAATTCTTTAATTGCAATTTTTCTGATTAAATTTAATAGAATATTTATATCTTTTTTTGTGGTTCGGAAAGACGGCGAAATTCTTACTGTTCCCGTGTCATTTGTACCCATTGAAATATGCGCCAGCGGTGAGCAATGGAAACCGCCCCTTACTGCTACGCCGCCCCTGTCAAGCATTGCAGAAACTTGTTCGCTGTGAAGTCCGTCTATATTGAAACTCAGCACGGGTGCATACAATTCTTCATTGTAAAAATCTCTGTATAATTTTACTTTTTTAATATCTTTAAGCCCCTCAAAAATCTCTTTACAAATCTCATTTTCTCTTTTTCTGATATTGTCAACACCTATTTTTTCAACCACTTTCAACCCCTCTTTTAAACCGCAAATTCCCGGTACGTTGAGTGTACCGCTTTCAAGTCTTTCGGGGAAATTTTCGGGTTGATTCAAGTCAAACGACGAGGAACCTGTACCACCTTGAATAAGCGGTTTAAGATCAACATTACCGTGCAACAAAGCACCTGTTCCCATAGGACCCAAAAGACCTTTGTGACCGGGTATGCACAGGCAGTCGATACCGTCATTTTTCATACTGATGGGTATTACCCCCGCCCCCTGTGCGCCGTCAACAAAAAAGTATGCCCCCATACTGTGAGCAACACGTGAAAGTTCTTTAATGGGTAAAATATTACCGAACACATTTGATACGGCAGTAACCACACACAGTTTTGTGTTTCGGGTAAACGCATTTTTAAAGTTTTCCAGAGTTTCCTCTTTATCTTCACACACAGAAAAAACAGAGTAAGTAATAAACCCCTTTTCTTTTAATGCGTGAATGGGTCTTGTGACCGAATTATGCTCAAGGGATGAAATAATTACGTGGTCGCCTTTATTTAAAATTCCTTTTATGGCGGTGTTAAGTGCGTGGGTGCAATTCACCGTAAAGCATATAAATTCACTGCCGTATCCGTCAAAAAAGCCGTCAAGCAATTCCCTTGTTTCATATACGGTTTCAGCAGTTTTTACGGAAAAAGCGTGACCGCTTCTTCCGGGATTTGCTCCGTATAAAAACATTGAATTTCTGACGGCGTTTATAACGGATTGCGGTTTCGGATAACTTGTTGCAGCATTATCGAAATAAATCATAAAAAATCCCCCAGATTCACAGTACCCGTAACCTTGATACCGTTTCTTTTTAAAATATCAAAACACCGTTTATCAATATTATTCACATAAATAACATACCCGCACCCCTCGTCTTCTTGTGGATGGGGATTGCGGGTCAAATAAGCCTTATAGCCGTTTCTTTGCAGAAGGTCGCGCCCTTTCATTGCATACGTCACAGAGCCGACCTTAATACCTTTTTTGCTCATAAAAAAAGACCCTCCGTATTATGCGGTACTCAAAAAGATGACAAACGCATCACCTTAAAGAGTCCTTGTACATAATATGCGAGGGACTTTTTAATGTTAAATTTTATATTTTCTCAATAAGACATACGCAATGGGCTGAAATACCCTCTTTGCGACCTGTAAAGCCGAGTTTTTCCTCGGTGGTGGCTTTGACGCTGACAAAATCAACATCAACGCCCAAAGCACCTGCAATATTACAGCGCATTTGGTCTATAAAAGGTGCAAGTTTCGGCATCTGAGCAATAACCGTAGCATCAATATTTACGACTTCATAACCTTTGGAGTTAATAAGTTCGCAAACATCTTTCAAAAGTACAAGGCTGTCTGCACCTTTGTAACGTTCATCAGTATCGGGAAAGTGTTTTCCGATATCGCCTAAAGCGGCAGCACCTAAAAGACTGTCGGAAACGGCGTGCAAAAGAACATCTGCATCAGAGTGACCCAAAAGACCTTTTTCACAAGGTACGTCAACACCGCCCAATATACATTTGCGATTATCAGCAAACGCGTGAACATCATAACCGTGACCTATTCTAATCATAAAATCACCTTATCGAGTAAGATTTTCAAGACAAGCGAGTTTAACTGAAACGGTAAGCACCTTAACTGCCTTAGAAAGAACTTCGGGTGTGGGGAAAGTAGGGGCAATACGGATATTGCTGTCTGTGGGGTCTTTGCCGTAAGGGAACGTAGCACCTACGTTTGTAAGTGTAACACCTGCTTCCTTACAAAGAACACCAACTCTAGAAGCACTGCCACCCGTTACGTCAAGGCTTATGAAATAACCGCCGTTGGGCTCGTTCCACTCTGCAATGCCGAGGCCTGCAAGGTCAGAATTGAGTGTATCTATAACCGCATCAAACTTGGGTTTAAGTATCTTTGCGTGAAGTTGCATATGCTCTTTTATGCCCTGTACATCCTTGAAGAATTTAACGTGACGAAGCATATTTACTTTATCGTAACTGATAGCCTGAACGGTAAGTCTTTTAAGGATAGCCTTAATATTATCAACGGATGAAACGAGGCAGGAAACACCTGCACCGGGATAAGAGATTTTGGAAGTTGATGCAACTTCAATAACCATATCCTTATTCTTTTCGGGAAGAACGTCAAAAATATTAACAAGTTCATCGGTTGTTTCAGTAAGGTCGTGAACACAGTATGCGTTATCCCAGATAATTCTGAAATCGTCCGCTGCAGTATCAAGATTAGCAATTCTCTTAACAGTTTCTGCAGAGAATGTGATACCCTGGGGATTTGAATATTTGGGAACACAGAACATACCTTTAACGGAACTGTCCTTAACCGCTTCCTCAATAGCGTCCATATCGGGACCTTCGGCAGTCATGGGAATATTTATCATTTCGATACCGAAATATTCGCATATTGCAAAGTGTCTGTCATAACCGGGACAAGGGCAAAGGAATTTAACCTTACCCTGTTGTGACCAAGGTGTAAACCCTGCACCCTGATACATACACTGCGACACATAATCAAACATTAAAGAAAGGCTTGAATTACCGCCCACTATAACATTTTCGGGTTTAACTTCAAGAAGGTCTGCAAAAAGTTTTTTGCATTCGGGAATACCGTCAAGAAGCCCGTAGTTACGAACGTCAAGACCTGCTTCGCACTTGAAATTGCCGTCATCAAAAACTTTAAGCATACCGTCGGAAATATCAAGTTGGTCAGAACCGGGTTTTCCGCGTGACATATCAATAGAAAGACCCTGTGCCTTTATATCTTCGTATTCTTTTTTTACTGACTCAAGTTCAGCCTGTAACTCTGCGGCTGACATTGAAAGATAAGATTTAGCCATAAATTAACTCCTGTTTGAAAAATAACCTAAGATTAAAAATCCGCAGTACCTGTTGTTCTGGGGAAAGGAAGAACGTCGCGGATATTTGAGATACCTGTCATATACATAATAAGTCTTTCAAAACCGAGACCGAAACCTGCGTGGTGTGTGCCACCGTAACGGCGAAGGTCAAGATACCACCAATAATCTTCCTCGTTAAGACCGAGTTCTTTGATTCTGTCAAGAAGAACATCAAGACGCTCTTCACGCTGACTACCGCCGATGATTTCGCCGATACCCATAACAAGAAGGTCTGCTGCGGCAACGGTCTTGCCGTCATCGTTAAGGCGCATATAGAATGCTTTGATTTCCTTGGGATAATCTGTAACGAAAACAGGTTTTTTGAATACTTCTTCTGTAAGGTATCTTTCGTGCTCTGTCTGAAGGTCACAACCCCAATGTGCTTTGAACTGGAAGTTGTCGTTATTCTTTTCAAGTTCTTTAATTGCATCTGTGTACGTTACACGCGCAAAGTCGGAATTTGCAACGGTTGTAAGACGCTCAATAAGACCTTTATCAATAAACTTGTTGCAGAATTCAAGTTCCTGTGAACAATGCTCAAGAACGTATTTGATTACGAATTTAATCATATCTTCTGCAAGGTCCATATCATCATTAAGGTCTGCAAAAGCAATTTCGGGTTCAATCATCCAGAACTCAGCAGCGTGACGCTGTGTGTACGAACGCTCTGCTCTGAACGTAGGACCGAAAGTATAAATTTTACCGAAAGACTGCGCCATAATTTCGCCTTCAAGTTGACCGGAAACAGTAAGGAACGCAGGTTTTCCGAAGAAATCCTGTGAATAATCAACGCTACCGTCCTCTTTTGTGGGAACGTTGTCAAGGTCAAATGAAGTTACGCGGAACATTTCGCCTGCGCCTTCGCAGTCGCTACAGGAAATAAGAGGTGTATGAGCGTACATAAATCCTCTTTCCTGGAAGAATTTATGGATAGCATAAGCCGCAACAGAGCGCACTCTGAACGCTGCAGAATATGTGTTTGCACGGGGACGAAGATGACCTACTGTACGAAGATACTCGAGAGTATGGCGTTTCTTCTGAAGGGGATAATCGGGAGTTGACTCGCCTTCTATCTCAATTTCTGTTGCGTTGATTTCAAAAGGCTGAGCAGCATCGGGGGTAAGAATAAGGTTACCCTTAACAATAACCGCAGCACCTACGTTGATTTTACAAATCTCTTTGAAATTAGAAATCTTTGCATCTTCAAAAACAACCTGTAAACCTTTGAAACAACCGCCGTCGTTTATTTCAAGGAAACCGATAGCCTTTGATGCACGCTGAGTTTTAACCCAACCGCAAACTGTGATTTCGCCATTTGTGAATTGCTCTGCATTTTTATAAAGTTCAGCAATTTCAACACGTTTCATCTTTATTTCCTCCAAAATTCCGTACTTAAGTACGGCTAGATTATTTAAAAAATTATATTTTGTCATCTTAAAATGCACATATAGACTGAATTATAACAAAATTTAACAACTTTGTAAACTCCTTTTACATTATATTGTAAAAAAATTTTTCATTTTATTTAAAATCATTACTTTTCCAAAGTATTGTATATTCCGAAAAAATGCTGTATAATGATATGTTGAACGCTGAGTGAAAGGACGGTTGATTATTTGAAAGGTAAAAGTATTGCCGTAATCGGCGGCGGTGCTTCGGGTATATGCGCCGCTTTAGAAGCAAAATACAATGACAGTTCAATAAATGTAACAGTTTTTGAACGTTTACCTAAAACCGCTAAAAAGATACTTGCCACAGGTAACGGCAGATGTAATTTTACTAACGAAAATCTCTCCCCCAAACACTTTCACGGCGACCCGCTTTTTTTAAGGAAGATTTTAACATCATCATATGCGGATACCGAAAATTATTTCCGTTCATTAGGTGTTCTTTCTTACCACGAGGACGGCAGAATTTACCCCCGTTCACAGCAAGCCGCGTCAATACGCGAAGCACTTACCGATAAATTGAACAAATACGGTATAACAATAAAAACCGACACCCCTGTAAACAGTATAGACAAATTTAAAAACGGCTTTACGGTAAACGGTGAATATTTTGATGTTGTCATAGTTGCAGGCGGCGGCAAAGCCTCATCTGTTCAAGGGTCAGACGGTTCTTGTTACAAATTGCTTGAACACTTAGGTCACACCAAAACGCCCTTATACCCTGCCCTTTGCGGACTTTCTACAAACGAAAAAGGGCTTAATATGTTAAAGGGTGTCCGCGCTGAATGTAAAGCGAGTTTATTTTCCGAATCACATCTTTTAGGTGAAGAATCCGGCGAAGTTCAGTTTACCGATAAAGCAGTTTCGGGTATACCTGTTATGAATTTATCCCACCTTTGCAAAGATAAAAAAGACCTTTGTTTGAATCTTGACCTTTGCGAAGATATTTCTGAAGCCGAACTTTCGGAACACATAAACAATATAAAAAGAAACTCGCCCGACAAAGAACTTGAAACAGTTTTAAGCGGAATTGTTAATTCTAAACTCGGTTTCGCAGTTATGAATAAAGAGAACATTAAACCGAGAACAAAAATCGGTCAGGTAACACAAAGGGAACTTTCCGCCATATGTGATATACTGAAATCTTTCCATATAAGTATATCCGGAACAAAAGGTTTTGACAGTGCGCAAATCACTTGCGGAGGAATCAAAACCCACGAAGTAAATCCCGAAACAATGATGTCAGAAATCGTAAACGGACTTTTCATTTGCGGTGAAATACTTGACATTCACGGCGACTGCGGTGGCTACAACCTGCACCTTGCCTGGACAACAGGCAGAATTGCAGGCAATGGCGCTTACGAATATTTAAACAAATAAGGAATAAATATGATACGACTTAACGAACTGAAAATGCCTTTAGGTGCAACGGAACAAGAAGTAAAAATCGCTGCTGCCAAGGCGCTGAAAATAAAAGAACAGGATATTAAGGAATTCACCCTTGCAAGACGATCTATCGATTCACGAAAAAAGGATAATATTATCCTGGTTTATTCGGTCGAAATAGAAACCGACCTTAATGAAGAAAAGGTAATTGCAGGTTTTGCTCCGAACAAGGCTTTAATAACCGAAAAATACAATTACGAAGTGCCTCAGGCGAAGAGGAATTTCCCCTTACGCCCTGTTATAGCAGGTTTTGGCCCTGCAGGTATGTTTGCCGCTTTGACTTTGGCAAAAGCGGGACTCAACCCTATTGTTCTTGAGCGTGGCTCTGCAGTTGACGAAAGAACAAGAGATGTTGATGTTTTCTGGGCAAGCCGAAAACTCAATACCGAATCCAACGTTCAGTTCGGTGAGGGCGGTGCAGGAACATTTTCTGACGGTAAACTTACAACAGGTATAAAAGACCCACGTTGCAGAGAAGTTTTTCTTCGTTTTGCCGAGTTTGGCGCACCTGCGGAAATTCTTTATTCCGCGACTCCGCATATCGGTACAGATAAACTGAAAACCGTGGTTAAAAATCTTCGTGAAGAAGTAATAAAACTGGGCGGTGAAGTTAAATTCAACACAAAACTTGTTGATATTATTACCGCTAACGGCTACGTTCAAGGAGTAAGTTACCAAAACCCCGACGGTACGGTAAGCGACATTGAAACGGATGCTCTTATCCTTGCTGTAGGTCACTCTGCAAGAGATACTTTTGAACTCATACACAAAAAAGGTCTTGAAATTACGCAGAAGCCTTTTTCTGTGGGTACAAGAATCGAACACCCCCAAGAGCATATCAACAAGGCTCAATACGGAAATTTGTGGAATTCTCCCCTGCTTCCTGCGGCTGACTATAAACTCGCTTGTCATCCGCCCCACGGCAGAGGACTTTACACTTTCTGTATGTGCCCCGGCGGTACTGTTGTAGCCGCATCTTCTGAGGATGGCGGAATGGTAGTAAACGGAATGAGCGAATACGCCCGTGACAAAGAGAACGCAAACTGCGCTCTGCTTGTGGGAATCGAACCGCCATTCGACACAGACCACCCGCTTGCAGGTATGTATTTACAAAGAGAAATCGAACAGAAAGCCTTTAAACTCGGTGGCGGTGATTACACTGCCCCTGCGCAACTTTTGGGCGATTTCTTAAAAGGTGTAGAATCAAAAAAATTAGGTGCGGTTAACCCTTCCTGTCCCACAGGGGTTACAATGACCGATATACGCAAGGTTTTACCCAAGAAAGTTACCGACACCATTGCAGGTGCTATCCACGATTTTGACAGAAAGTTAAACGGTTTTAACCTTTACGATGCAGTATTAACTGCCCCCGAATCAAGAAGTTCATCACCCATAAGAATCTGCCGTGATGAGTTCTTCCAGGCAACAAGACTCCGCGGACTTTACCCTTCCGGTGAAGGCGCAGGATATGCCGGCGGTATAGTTTCCGCAGCAGTTGACGGCATACGCTGTGCAGAAGCCGTCCTCAGCGGAGAATATTAAGAATACAGTTTCACCCCAAGGAATATATATCCTTGGGGTGATTTTTTTGAAATTCAAAGTTATTTCACTTAACGCAACCGCACTTTTTATGGCGATTATGCTATCACTGAGTTTTATAGGCGCACTCACATTAACACAAACAAGCGTTACCGCTAACACCGCAGGAAGAAAACTTCCAATATACTGCGTAGAAACCAACGAAAAGAAAATTGCCGTTACTTTTGATGCCGCGTGGAGTGCAGAAGATACCGACAAACTTATAGAAATATTGAAAAAACACAACGCTAAAGCCACCGTATTCGTTGTGGGTGATTGGGTAAGAGCAAACCCCGATGCCGTTAAGAAATTTTATCAAGCAGGTCACGAAATCGGAAATCATTCAGACACCCACGCCGCATTCAGTCAAGCGGACCGCGAAAAAATAAAAGAAGAAATTGAAAACTGTAACGCGGAAATCGAGAAAATAACAGGATTTAAACCTAAAATTCTCAGAGTGCCAAGCGGAGACTATGACAACAAAAGCATTGAGGTAACGGAAAGTCTGGGAATGAAAATGATTCAATGGGACGTTGACAGCCTTGACTGGAAAAAACTAAGTGTAGATGAAATGTATAATCGTGTTATAGAAAAAACGCAGAATGGCTCAATTATCTTATTTCACAACGGAGTCGAAAACACGCCTGAGGCACTTGATAAAATCCTCACTGAATTAGAAAAAGACGGTTACAAATTCGTAACCATCAGCGAACTTATTTATTGGGATGATTATGAGATTGACCATACAGGCAGGCAGATAAAAACCAAAACAATAAATACTTGATAATAATGTTGAATTATGGTATATTAAATAAAAAGTGAGGTGATATATATGTCTATTGATAAAGCAATTGAAAATGCTGTTGCATCTGTTGAAATGGAAGGATTTTCTATTGACGAGCAGAGCAAAGAATTATGCAAAAAACTTTTAAATAATGAAATATCAATGGAGCAATATATTTCACTTGTTAAACAGTCGGTTGGTGTTGCATAATGAGTTATAGTATTACTGCTTTGACTGACGATTATTATGAGGGTACTAATTGTCTGATTAACAAATTCAATATACAAAATGAAGAACAACTTGCAAAAATTGAAGCCGGTATCACTCTGGCAAAAACCGCTGAACTAGAAAGAAATCCTATAAATGTTTCTTTCGATTTTGAACACTATAAACAAATACACAAATATTTATTTGAAGATTTATATGATTGGGCAGGAAAAATAAGAACTGTTGACATTTCTAAAAAAGGCACGAACTTTACTTCTGCCAAAAATATAGAAGCAGTTGCAAACGCTTGTTTTAAAAGATTAAAATCTCACAATTATTTCAGAAACATTAGTTTTGATGATTTTGTTGAAAATATTGTTGATTTTTATTGTTCGACAAATATGCTCCACCCTTTCAGAGAAGGTAACGGAAGAACACAAAGAATATTTATTGCCCAACTTATTCGTTTCTGCGGTTACGATATAAACTTTTCAGAAATTGATACTGATGAGCTTATGGTTGCAACGATCCATTCTGCAAACGGTATCACTGATTACCTTAAAGAGATATTCAAAAATCATATAAAATATTAAATTTAACTCTACGGTTTTTCGTAGAGTTATTTTTTCTTCACCTTTATTTCAAATGTTGACAGTTTAGACTGAAAAAACTTTCTGTTGATGAAATGTATTCGAGATTTACAATCATAGTGCAAAAGCCTACTCATAATAAGTAATGTAAATATTTTCTGTTTCTTTCCGGGCTTCTGCTAATATGTTGACACATTTTTCGTCATCACAAATTCTTACAACATCAGTGATTGTATTAAATAGTTTACTATACATTTTTTTGTACATATCGGCATCGTTTTTCATTGGTTTCTCTCCTAAAACAAAAAAAGTGTGCTCCAATAAAGGAACACACCGAAAAAGTGAATCCCTCATTGTTGTCACACAATTGCATTTCACCCATAAGGATATAGCAAAGAGAGAAAACACCTTTTACCAAAAGTGTTTCCTTATAGGTGAACATATATACAATTTGTGTGACACAATTATTTTATCATATATTAAACTAAATATCAACCTAAAATAAAAAACCGACGGTTACAAATTCGTAACCATCAGCGAACTTATTTATTGGGATGATTATGTGATAAACCTTACGGGCAGGCAAAAATCAATTGCTAATTGAAAATGGCAAATTGCAATTATCAATGCATGGTACCACCCACCACCCCGAACAAAATTTATTAAAAATTGCAACCAATAGGCGCGAAATAAACCAACCGTAAGCATAAAGTTGTTTTAAGGTCGTCGTCCCCCCTACAAATAAATTTGCAGGAGGGATAGGCTTCGCAAATATCTGCCTTGTTACTCTACGCGAAGCAATATAATCGGCTTGCCCCGAAATTTTGCATTCTGCATTCTGCATTTTGCATTTTCTAAAACTCCATATTATTTATAAACAACTCAGAAAACTCCGTATTCATAGAAAGGTCTATGTATCGGGCATTTTTCGGGTATTTTTCGAGATTATTTTTTTCAACAATATATTTTACCGTACCAAGTAAACTGCTGTTATTTATAGGCAGGGCTTTTTCTTTTAGTTCTTTTGGCAATAATCCCGTTTTCACCGCATTATCTATATTTATTTTCGCAGAAAAGCCGCCTGAAATATACATATTTTCAACTTGAGAAAACTCAATTTTTTGAATTTTCAGAAGCGTTATTATTGCGGAATAAACCGCGGATTTTGCTAGTTGGTATTGTCTTACGTCACCTTGCGATAAGTAAACATTGTCGGTAATTTTATAGTTTTCACACTCCATATAACCTGTTTCGTCTATTATTCCGTTTTTTACAAGTTCAGAAATTATGTCTACAAGTCCTGTTCCGCAAATACCTTCGGGGGCAACACCTGAAATTGTTTTGAGTATATTATCATTTTCTTTATATTCAAAGGAGTATACTGCACCTTTTGTGGCACTCATACCGCAAGTGATATTAGCACCTTCAAAGCAAGGTCCTGCCGCAGCAGAAGTACACAAAACAGAATTTTCGGAAAACAGTACAATTTCTGCATTTGTGCCTAAGTCAACAAGTAAATTATATTTATCCTTTGACGGCATACCGACATAATTCATACCCGAAACCAAGTCAGCACCTACAAATGATGCGATACAGGGCAAGGATATTACATTTTCGGTACATATTAAACCTATATTTTCCCCTTTTGCAGTTTGACTTTCTAAAAATTGTGGCGTATAGGGTGCTACACCCATTGAACACGGATTTTTACCGAACAACAAATGGAGCATTGTTGTATTGCCCGAAACATACATTTCGTCACAATAAACGCTGCCCAGCCGTTTTATTAGGTTATTAACACCGTCCGCAACAGCCTTTTGCAATTTATCAACAGAATTTTGGCGGCAATAATCAATGCGCGAAATTACATCAGCACCAAAAGTCACCTGCGGATTTGTACAGGTAACTGCATTTATAATCTCTTTATTATCAAGGGATACTAACGCCAAGGCAAGGGTTGTTGTACCAATATCTAAAGCGTAGCACATTTTTTGAGAAAGTCTGTTGGATTCTTCTGCACCCGTTACAGACTCCACATCACTATTTATGGGCAATTCAACAGTAATATCATTATTTATTACGTATCCGCAGGATAAAACGCTTTCGCCGTTCACCGTCACTTTACATTTACCGCAAACTCCCCTGCCGCCGCAAGTATGCGCAACACTAAAACCGTTATCAATTAAAAACTCCGATAACAGTTTACCCTTTGGTATATTGTATTGGTGATTGTTTATTCTAACTTTACACATAAAACTTCTTTCTTATTACTTATTAAAAAGCCGCCCGGTTTTCGGGCGGTTTTTTATCAATCAAGGAAATCTCTGAGTTTCTTTGAACGTGAAGGATGGCGGAGTTTTCTGAGGGCTTTGGCTTCGATCTGACGGATACGCTCTCTTGTAACGTTAAACTCCTTACCTACTTCTTCAAGAGTTTTTGGGTTACCGTCCTCAAGACCGTAACGAAGGCTGAGAACTCTTGCTTCTCTGGGAGTGAGAGTTTTAAGAACTTCTGAAAGTTGCTCTCTCATAAGTGCCATTGATGCAGCATCAACAGGTGCCTGTGCATCATCATCGGGAATAAAGTCACCAAGGTGGCTGTCCTCCTCTTCACCGATAGGTGTTTCAAGGGAAACGGGTTCCTGTGCAACGCGGAGAATTTCGCGAACTTTTTCCACAGGCATATCAAGTCTTTCGGCAATTTCTTCTGCTGTGGGGTCTCTGCCGTTTTCGTGAAGAAGCTGGCTGTTGGTTTTCTTAACCTTATTGATGGTTTCAACCATATGAACAGGGATTCTTATAGTTCTTGCCTGGTCTGCAATAGCACGTGTAATCGCCTGACGAATCCACCATGTAGCATAAGTTGAGAACTTGAAACCTTTAGTATAATCGAACTTATCAACTGCCTTTATAAGACCCAGGTTACCCTCTTGGATAAGGTCAAGGAACTGCATACCTCTGCCCACGTATCTTTTTGCAATACTTACAACAAGACGGAGGTTGGCTTCGGAAAGACGACGCTTTGCCTCCTGGTCGTTCTCGGAAATTCTGATAGCGAGTTCAATTTCTTCTTCGGATGTAAGAAGCGGAACTCTACCGATTTCTTTAAGATATACTTTAACAGGGTCATCAATAGCGATGTTTTTGGCATCTGCAGGTACATCTTCTTCGTTTGTTTTTGTTGATTCAATATCGAATGAAAGTGCATCAAGCATCTCTTCACCGATGTCGTCAATAATCTCTATGTTACTGCTTTCAATAAGTTCATAGAGTTTTTCAATATCGTCAACATCAAAACCCTCAATTTCAAGGATGGCGTTGTCGATATCGTGAGTAGCGAGTTTACCGCTTACTTTACCCTTTTCGAGAAGGGCTTTAATTTGCGGTTTTTTCTCCCAACCTTCCATTAAATCTCACCTTTCTTTTCACACATTTATTTTTAACTTTATTTTTTACTCGTCTTTATTAAAAGAATTGAAAAACGCAAGGAAACTGTCATCACTCATCTGGGACGGTGTTGGTGTTTCACGTTTTATCTTTTCTTCTTCAAGTACGGTTATACAATCTTCGCATTCTTTAAGGGTATTTGATACCAAAGACTGCTTTGCAAGAAGCCTTGCAACAGCACTAGTCTGCTCTGAAGTAAGAAACTGCGAAAGATGTGATATATCCGTGCTTTCGTCTGAATCAAGACGTGCAGTTAAAACATTTAAAATCTGTTTATTAACAGGGGTTACAAAGATGTCTTTATTAAGACGGTCTTTGAGTTTTTTATAAAATGCCGCATTATTCAAAAGGGTTATGAGAATAATATCCTCAGCCTTTGCCGCGCGCATATTTTTTACTCTTTGAGGATCGACCTTTTTTTCCATATCCTGTGCTTGTTTCTGCACATTGGAAAATTCGGATTTTGTTTTCTTATAGTATTCTCTGCGTGATGCCTGCTTTATTTGTTGCATCATAGCTTCCTTTGAAACACCCAGTTCATCGGCAAGTTTCATAGCGTAAACGTCACGTTCCAATGAATCCGTAGTTGCAAGAAAATTAGCCGCTTCACGAAGAAAATTAACCTTACCGTCAGAGGTTTCGACGTCATATTTTGACCTTATAACCGACAATTTATATTCTGTATCGTTGTCTGCGGAATTAAGAAGTTTTGCAAACATCTCTTTACCGTGGACTCTTATTATTTCATCGGGGTCTTTGCCGCCTTGAAGTCTTATAACTTTTACCCTTACGCCTGTTTTGGCAAAAAGCGACAATGCGGCTTTTACGGCTTTTTGCCCTGCTTCGTCGGAGTCGTAGCAAAGCGCCACTTCATCAGCATACCTTGAAATAAGGCTGACCTGTTCGGGTGTAAGAGCCGTACCCAAACCTGCTACCGCGTTTTCAAAGCCTGCGGCGTGAAGAGCGATAACGTCCATATAACCTTCGCAAAGTATAAGTTTGCGGTCATTACCGTTTTTAGCAAAATTAAGGGCGAAAAGTTCGTTACTTTTCTTATAAACCAACGTATCTGAAGTGTTTATATACTTAGGTTTACTGTTATCGAGAACTCGTCCGCCGAAGGCTACAACGTTACCTCTTAAATCAATAACCGGGTACATAACCTTGGCTCTGAAAGCATCGTAGTAATAACGCTTACCGTTTTTTTCACTGAATCGTAAAAGGTTTGCCGCTACAAGTTCGTCACGGTTAAAGCCTTTTGCTTTCAAGTGGTTTTCAAGAGCGTGCCAATCATCAGGTGCGGCACCGAGACCGAAATGTTTTATCATTTTCATAGGCACGTTTCTGCGCCTTAAGTAATCCAGTTGTGCTTTTCCGTTTTCACTGAAAAGTGTTTCGTGAAAAAAACGAGCCGCTTCCCTGTTAGCAGAATAAATTCTGCGTCTTAAATTAGCGGCGGTATCGTCGAATTTATCGTCGGGCATCTTAATTCCTGCCCTGTCGGCAAGAAATTTTATAGCCTCAACATAATCAAGATTTTCGATATTTCTTACAAAAGTTACAACGTCGCCACCGGCTCCGCAACCGAAACAGTAATATGAAGAAGTTTCGGGGTAAACCGTAAAAGACGGTGTTTTTTCATTATGAAAGGGACAAAGACCTGTTAAAGTCTTGCCTCTTCTTCGGAGATCAACATACCCGGCAATAACGGACTCAATATCATTACTGTCGCGTAATCTGTCTATAAATTCATCAGTAAAGCGCATTGCCAAGTTTACCACCTCCGTAAAGTTATTTTTTTAATCTATCCAGGTTTTAGGAACAAATAAATTATTAAAAGTTTTTAATGAATAACTGTCCGACATACCGGAAATATAGTCACAGGCGGCACGTTCTGCCCCTTCTTTTTTTGATATATCGTAATAAAATTCGGGCATTTTATGGGGATTACGCGAAAAATAACGGAATAGTTCTTTAATCATATTTTCCGCCTTGCCCTCTTCGCTTTTACAGACAGGGTTTGTATAAACGTACTTAAACATAAAAGAATGAAGTCTGTCAAAAGCATCTTTAACATCGTCAGCCATTTTAATTTCATCCTTAGTATTTTCAATGGTTGACATAATAAGCGTATTGATACGCTGAGTTTTAGAAAAGCCCAAAACAAGGCGGATATCAAGGGGTATATCATCCTCGCTTAAAACACCGCCACGGCGGGCATCGTCAATATCGTGGTTAATGTATGCAATTTTATCGCTGAGTTTGACAATTCTGCCCTCTAATGTATCTGCCTCTTTACCACGGGTGTGGCAAAGTATGCCGTCGCGCACTTCATAAGTTAAATTAAGGCCTTCGCCGTTGTGTTCGAGCATATCCACAACCCGTAAACTCTGTTGAAAGTGAGTAAAACCGCCCTCCAAAACTACCGAAAGGGCTCTTTCACCGGCATGTCCGAAAGGTGTGTGACCTAAATCGTGCCCCAATGCAATAGCCTCAGTTAAATCTTCATTAAGTGCGAGAGAACGGGCAATGGTACGCGCAATCTGTGCAACTTCAAGTGTATGGGTTAAACGGGTTCTGTAATGAACGTTATCGGGAGCTAAAAAGACCTGTGTTTTATCTTTAAGACGTCTGAAAGCGGAACAGTGAAGTATTCTGTCGCGGTCACGCTGAAAGGCGGTACGAACAGGACATTCCTCTTCCATACGCTGTCTGCCCTTTGAATTTTCGCAGAGCATTGCATATTTTGAAAGTGTATCACGCTCACGCTGAAGCGTCCTGAGTCTTATTTCATTATTCACACAATCACCCTCTTACAAAGCCTTACACATACTAATACTGAAGTATTTTAAAAAACCCTCTTTTTTTTGACGATTTTTTTATTTTGCTGCAACAATTTCTTCAATTATGTCAAAACTAAGTTTGCCGTTAGTCAAATCTTGCAGTTTTTTATCAAAAGTCTGTTCCGTTCCCTGCTCAATTCTGAATTTCACGGTAACGTTCTCTGCAAAGTCAGTATCTCCCATAACACCGCCGAAATCTCTTATAAGAGTTTCTATTTTGCCGTAAAAAGTATAGTCACACTGAATGGTGCAAACAGACCAAGGCACAAGGGTAATAATTTCAGCGGCATCAACACCGATTTTTGCAGAATGGGTGTACGCCCTCACAAGTCCGCCGCCACCTAAAAGAATACCGCCGAAATACCTTGTAACCACAACAACGCAGTCGGTAACTTCCTCCTGCGTCAATACATTAAGGACGGGCATACCCGCAGTACCTTGGGGTTCGCCGTCATCCGAATATCTTTTAATACCGCCCTCGCGCAGAGAATAAGCATAAACATTATGGGTGGCATCCCAATGTTTTTTTGAAATCTCCGCGATAAAATCAAGGGCTTCCTTTTCGGTTTTTACAGGCTTCGCATAGCCTATAAAACGTGATTTTTTAACTATATACTCCTCGGCAGCATAATGGCCCAGGGTTTTATACGGTTTCATCACAATTCCACCTTTTACATAACGCAAAAAGCCGGTGATAACTCACCGGCTTACTAAGCATATACAACTTACTTAGAGAGGTTATATTTTTTATTGAATCTGTCTACACGTCCGCCTGTATCAACGAGCTTCTGCTTGCCTGTAAAGAACGGATGGCATTTTGAGCAGATATCAACGCGCATACCTTCCTTAGTGGAAGCTGTATCAAGTACAGCACCGCATGCACACTTAACCTGTGTTGCGCCGTATTTGGGATGAAGTCCTTCTTTCATTCTGTAGTCACCTCTTTATTCTTGATAACACATTAGCAGAAGAATATTATCACAATACATTGAAAAAAGCAAGTCTTTTTTCAAAAAAAGTTAAATAATATTATAATTACATTTCTATGGGCAAGGAAAGAGCAAGTGCAACTTCCTCTGTATCAGAGTAAACTGCAGAAACTACCGTTTTCTGCCCTTCGGCAAGAAACATCTGATAACTCATTGCTTTAGCACCGATAGTTATTAACTGTATCTGCTTTGTTCCCGAATCAACCGCATCAAACTTTTCGCGGTTAACCAAAACTGTAACTTGTCTGAAATTTTCGCTATACTGAATATCTTCTATATACTCGCCTTTTTGTGAAAGTGCCTCATATTCAGCAATAACACTCTGTGATTTAACCGTTAATAATTTCTTATACACTTCCTGCGACATTGTAAGAACATAGAAATTTTCATCCGCAGTTGAAGAGATGCCGCCGATTTCACTTATATCGGTCAAAAAAGCAGTTTCATCTGCAACAAGTTCTTTATTCACCGAAATAACAACATTTTCGGGAACGCTTTCACTTGTTTCGGGTACAACCGTAGTGCTTTCGGAAGAAACATCACCGTCACCGCAAGCGGTAAAACACATAAAAACAAAAAACAAAGACAAAAGTAACGCTATTTTTTTCATAACGGCACCTTACCAGAGTTTTTCGGGATAAACACCGCTGTCAACAAGATCCTGAACAGACTTCACAACATCGGGTTTATCTTCCTTATAAGTAACACCGAACCAACGGTCCTTAGTTTCAAGAACATCAACTTTACATTTCTTTTCTTTAAGAAGATCACGAACAAGGAAAGGAAGGAAAAATTCTGATTTAAGGGGATTCTGAGGAACTTCTTCTTTAAGGAACTTAATAAGATAACTTTCGATTTCGTCGATAATTTCGGGAGGATAGCACCAGAAGTTCATTGATGCGTAAGCATCTTCGGGAAGTTCGTTCCAAGTTTCGCCGTCCTCAGTATATGAAATTTTGCCGTCTACACGCTGGATTTTAGTTCTTTCGATAACGTCAATAAGTTGATTATTTTCGTCAACTTCACAAACACCGCGTGACACTGTGCCGTTATCTGTAAGAGTATTTTTAAGAAGATAACCTGCCATAGCAAATTTGTATGTATCGCCTGAGAAATCTGTGGACTCGATCCACTTGGAAACTGTATCGTATGCGCCTCTGCCGTAGAAATCGTCAGAGTTGATAACTGCAAAAGGCTCGTTAACAACACCTTTACAGCAATAAATTGCGTGAGCAGTACCCCAAGGTTTAACTCTTTCTTCAGGTACTGTGAAACCTTCGGGAAGTTTATCAAGGCTCTGGAAAACATATTCTACTTTAATATGTTTTGAAACTTTATCGCCGATAACTTCTCTGAAAAGTTGCTCATTCTCTTTTTTTATAATAAAAACAACTTTGTTGAAGCCGCTTTTTAAAGCATCGTAAACAGAATAGTCAATAATAATTGAATTATCGGGGCCGACAGGGTCAATCTGTTTAAGTCCGCCGTAACGGCTACCCATACCTGCTGCGAGGATTACTAATGTTTTATCCATTAAAAACCAACCTTTCATATAGACAACAAATTTTTAACAATGTGTCTTTTTTCATAATATCACATAAAATATTTTTTGTCTACTCTAACTTTAAACTAAAAATAAAACCATAGTTGACTTTTATTATTTTACATTTATAATTGTAAGAAATATCCTATTTTACGGTGATTAAATGACTAAACTTATTATAAAACTTTTTCTCAAAAACAAAAACCCCGACACCGCAAGCGGTCGCGAGAGTTACGGAAGAATTGCAGGTATTGTAGGTATCATATGCAATCTACTTTTAAGTATTTTAAAGTTCGTAATCGGTACTGTTTCAAACAGTGTTTCCATTACTGCCGATGCTACCAATAACATTGCAGATGCAGGGTCATCAATAATAACACTTGTGGGTTTCAGACTTTCCGAAAAACCTGCCGACGAAGACCATCCTTACGGCCACGCAAGAATTGAATACATAACAGGTCTTATAATTTCATTTTTAATTCTGCTTATCGGTTACGACATATTAAAAAGTTCGGTTGACAAAATAATACACCCTGAAGAAAGCGTTTTCAGTTGGGTTACGGTTGTTATCCTTGTTTCTTCAATTATCGTAAAACTCTGGCTCAGCCGTTTTAATAAAATTTTAGGAAAACAAATTAAGTCAACCGCCCTTGAAGCCACCGCCGCCGACAGCAGAAACGACTGCATTTCAACTGCAGCAGTTCTCGTTGCCACAATCATTTCACACTTTACTTCATTAAACCTTGACGGTTTTATGGGCGTTGGTGTTGCAATATTCATTCTTATTTCGGGTATCGGCTTAGTTAAAGAAACTATCGGCCCCCTGCTCGGTCAGGCACCGTCAAAAGAAATGTACGAAAAAATAGAGCAAAAAATACTTTCTTATGAAAACGTTTTAGGTGTTCACGATTTATTGGTACACAGTTACGGTCCCGGCAGTTATTTTGCCTCGGCACATATTGAAATGGATGCAAAAATAGACGTTCTTGTATGCCACGACATTATGGATAAAATTGAAAGAGATTTCTTAAAACAATTAAATATTCACCTTGTTGTTCACCTTGACCCTACGGTACTGGACTGCGAAGAAACCAACGAATTAAAAGAAGTTGTAAGAGAAATACTCTACGACATTGACCCTATAATTACTTTCCACGATTTCAGAGTAGTTGTGGGTGACAAGGCAAAAAACGTACTTTTTGATATTGTAGTTCCGCCGAGTTATAAATACACCGACAAAGAACTTAAAGACATAATCAAAAACCGCGTAAACGAAGCCGGAAAAGGCAACCTTTACGCAGTTATAGTAGTTGACAGAAGTTACGGTGTTTTAAAGAGCGAAAATGATTAAAGTATAATACATATAAGACCGCTGCAACCGTCGTTTATTATGCGTTCCAATGTTTCCTGTATCTTTGAGCGAGCATCAACGGGCATATGGCAAAGTTTACTTCTTAAACCTTCGTTGACAAGTTCGCTTAAAGATTTACCGAAAATATCGGACTCCCATATTTTAAGCGGGTCTTCCTCGAAACCGTCAAGAAGATATTTAAGAAGTTCTTCCGACTGACTTTCAGTTCCCACAACAGGCGCAACCTCGGTTTCAATGCAGGTTTTGAGCATGTGTATTGAGGGTGCTGAGGCAGAAAGTCTTACGCCGTATCTTCCCCCCTGCTTCACGATTTCGGGCTCTTTTAAAGTCAATTCATCAATATCAGGCATTACGATTCCGTAGCCTGTTGCTTCGACCTCATCGAGTGCATTCTTGATGCGGTCGTATTTTTTCTTAATATCGGAAAGATTTTTAAGATTTTCTACCAATTCTTCTTCGTTTGTAATATGCAAAGCGGTTTTTTCTTCAATTATTTTGTAAATAAGTTCCTGTGAAAGAACTGCCTTAATTTCGGCACAACCTTTACCTAAATCAAGGTTTGATATTTCCGCAGAAAGAACATATTCGTTATCAGAAAGACCTTTAATCATACAACTTACATCACCCACACAACCGATGCATTGTGAGGCTTCTTTAACACTGCCGCAGATAGAGGACCTGAGCCAATGTTCACGGTGGAGACCCATAACCCAGTTAGGCAGGCTTATACCGATTTCACGAACAGGGAAACGGTACAAAACCGCAGCAAGAACCTGTCTTATTAAATCCTCTTCCATCTCAAGACAATTAACAGGCATAACGGGTACATTGTATTTTTCGGTAAGCCTTGATGCAAGCGAAAGGGTTTGCGCGCTTTCGGGTGAAGTGGAATTAAGAAGCATAACAAAAGGCTTGTTTATAGATTTCAGTTCCTCTACTACCCTTTCTTCCGCCTCCTCGTATTCATCCCTTGAAATATCACTTATACTGCCATCGGTTGTAACAAGAAGCCCGATGGTTGAATGTTCGGTTATAACTTTCTGCGTGCCTATTTCCGCCGCCATATTGAAAGGTATTTCGTGTTCGTACCAAGGGGTTTTTACCATTCTCGGACGTTCTTCCTCAACATATCCCAAAGAACTGGGCACAATATAACCCACACAGTCGATAAGCCTTACGTTAAGGGATGCATTATCGGGCAATTCGACTTTTACTGCCTCTTCGGGAATAAATTTAGGCTCGGTGGTCATTATTGTTCTTCCTGCGGCAGACTGGGGAAGTTCATCCTGTGCCCTTTCGCGTTTATAATCGCTGTTAATGTTGGGGATAACAAGAGTATCCATAAAACGCTTTATAAAAGTCGATTTACCTGTACGCACAGGACCAACCACGCCTATGTATATATCTCCTCCGGTCCTGGTTTCAATATCCTTATAAATGCTTGTTTCTGTCATAAATCTACCTCCTGAACATATTCCAACAAATAGTTATGTACATAAGACGAGTTTTATGACCTGTTTTTACGATTTGACATGAATAAAAATATATTATATAATGTATAAATATATAAAAACGCTTTAGGAGTGATATTTTGTTATTGGATATTACACCCACATACGAATTTTCGGAAGTTCTGGAGACCTTCATCAACACTTTCAAACTTGAAAGTTTCTTCCCCTACCTTTTAGGTCTTATTACTGCGGTTATCTGCGGTGCGGCAATAGGTATTGAAAGAACACACCGTCAGAAAGAAGCAGGTATCCGAACACACATAATAGTTGCCTTAGGCTCTGCACTTATTATGATAGTAAGTAAATACGGTTTTTTCGATATTGTCGGTCTCGCAGGTCACGTAAACCTTGACGGTGCACGTCTTGCAGCGCAAGTTGTTACCGGTATAAGTTTCCTCGGTGCAGGTATCATCGTTTACAAAGGTACTGTTAAAGGTCTTACCACCGCGGCAGGTGTCTGGACTACTGCAGGTATCGGTCTTGCAGCAGGTGCAGGTATGTACGGTATAGCAGTTTATGCAACTTTAATTCTTCTTGTTGTTCAGGTTGTTATACACAGAATTCTTCCCGTTGAAAACACAAGTACCGCTTCCGTAAGTATGAAACTTGTTGACGATGCAGAATCAGTAGAAACAGTCATAAATATATTTAAAGAAAACGGATACGAAATTTTATCAAATTCTGTTGAAAAGAAAAACGAAAAATACGTTTGCCTTTTCACTATCAGAGCCAAAAGCCACATAAATCCCGAAGAAATCACCAATCTCTTCAGCGGTAACGAATACGTACTTTCAGTATCCATCTGATTTTAGTTGATTATGTATATTAAACTGCTCGATTTTCGGGCAGTTTTTCTATTGTATCAATAAAGATAATATTGTAAAATATAAACATATTTTATTAAGGAAATGAGGTTACTACTTTGAAAAATGGTATTTCCTTTGAAAAAGAAAAGAAAGTGTTCCACCTTATAATCGGTATTATAGGCATAGTTCTTGCACTTGCGCTTAACGTTTTACGGCTTAACTTGGTTGCAGTTATAAACGTTGCTTTTATGTGCATTGTTTCGGCGCTTATATTCATCGGCATTGTTTTCTGCAAGAAACTTTACAAATGGTTTTTGGTAGGATACTGTGCATCGGGTATAGGTATTTTTATCTATTATCTCATATGGGGTGCTGATGCAGGTTTCGGTGCTTTCATAAGCGGTAAAGCCGGTTGGTCAAGTGCGGATAATCCCCTGTTTGCCGGCGAAGGTAATTTCTTAACAAGGCTCGGCGGCGGTATTCTGTTACTTCTGCCTTGTATTGTAGCGGTTATTCTTCTTGTTTTAGTTGTAAAGAAAACTTTCAATAAAACAGGTTTACACCGTTTTCTTTCTTCCTTTTTAAGCGTTTTCCTTGCAGGTACAACAGTTTTCTATGTTCTTACAATGAACTTACGCTCAGAACCTAACGTAACACGCCTTTGGGAAGGTCACGACGATTACCTTGACGGTGTTGATAAAGTAAAATCCGGGAGCCCCAACGTTCTTTTTATACTTATGGACGATATGGGTTACGGCGACACATCCCTTAACGGCGCTATTTATGACACACCTAATATGGACAGAATCGGAGAAGAAGGAATAAACTTTGATAACTTCTATTCAAGTTACTCTGTATGCTCACCTGCAAGATTTGCCCTTATGACAGGCAGATACCCATTCAGAGGATATGCGGATAACGTTATTTATCCAACAGTTGATACACTCCTCCCCCTTGCACAGACAAGAATTTTCAACTCCATTGAAATGGGTAACAACTGCGACGGTATGCTCGGCGACGAAATCACCGTAGCAGAAGTGTTCCAGAATGCAGGGTATAACACAGGTGCTTTCGGCAAATGGCATTTGGGTGATTACGGCGAATACTTGCCCACAAACCAAGGTTTTGACTATTTCTACGGCAGTCACCACGTTAACGATATGACACCTTTCTACCACGTTGCAGAGGAAAACGGCGAGTATGAAATAGTAAAAGGCATAAATGACCTTAAAGACGAAAACGGCAAAAAAGACCAAAGTGAAATGACAAAGTGGATTCACGAGGAAATCACTGACTGGATTACCGAACAGGTTACCGAAAGTGACGAGCCGTTCTTCGCATATTACGCTACACCGTGGCCCCACGCGCCGATTTTTGTAGGTGATGAATTTAACGGCGAAACAGGTATGGGTACATACGCTGACTGCGTAACAGAGTTTGACTACTACTTAGGCGAACTTTTCACAACACTTGAAACGCTCGGTGTAATGGACGATACAATTATTGTTTTCACAAGTGATAACGGCCCTGCCCTTGAAGGCTCCGTAGGTGAACTCAGAGGCGGTAAGTACCTTGCATACGAGGGCGGACAGAAAGTTCCCTGTATGATTCGTTGGGGTAACAACAACGGTCTTTGGAAAGAAGGAACTACAAGAAAGCAGAGCGCTACTCTTGTTGATATGCTTCCCACACTTGTTGAACTTTGCGGTATCACAGGTAACGGCGGTGAAAAGAATTATCTCCCATTCGACAGAGATATAGACGGTGTTTCATTAGTTCCGTTACTTAAAAATGATACTGTTATTCATACAGAAGAACACCCCATTCTTCATATGAAGCGCGAAAGTTTAAAGGCTATTCAGTACACAGTTCCCACTTCTGAAATATTGGCACGTGATGAATACAAAGACTATAAATACCCCGTTCTTACAGACAACGAGTATATCACTTTCAAATACTTCCAAAGAATACAGAATGATAACTCTGCTTTCTTTGATAAATTCAGAAAGAATTGGTTACATATTTTAAGTGATGACGCAGGCGAAAACCTCAACCGTTCATCAGTTTATCCCACAGTTGCGGAAGAAATGAACGCAAAAATGGACGAAATAATGAAAGGTTTTAAGTCCGACCGTCGAGGTCTTAACGAAGAATATTATAAATAAAAATTAAGTAACAATAAACCTCGGAAAAATCCGAGGTTTATTGTTACAAAGAGAGTGAAGTTTATATGCCACCCCTTTCAATAATGATAAAACCCGCATCAAGCCTTTGTAATATGCGGTGCAAATATTGTTTCTATCACGACGTTACAGACCACCGCGACATTAAAAGTTTCGGTATGATGAGTGAAGAAACTGCAGAAAATTTAATAAAAAAAGCCTTGGATTTCGCTGACGGCGAAAGCATAGCCTTTGCTTTTCAGGGCGGTGAGCCCACACTTCGCGGTTTGGATTTTTTTAAATATTTTTGCAAGAAAGTAAAGGAACTCAACATTAAAGGCAGTCAGATTTTTTACGGTTTACAAACAAACGGAACTGTTATTGATAACCTATGGGCAGAGATTTTCAGAGAAAACAAATTCCTTATCGGGTTAAGTCTTGACGGTGACTTTGAAAACAACTCTTTCAGAATTGATGACAAAGGCAACAATGCTTTTTATAAAATAATGAAAGCCGCCGACATTCTTACAAAAAACAATGTTGATTTTAATATACTTACCGTTTTAACAGGTAAATGTGCTGAAAATATTGACGATATTTTAAAATACTTCAAAAAACGCGGGTTTAAATATTTGCAGTTTATCCCCTGTCTTCGTCCTTTCGGTGATAAAAGCGAAAGCGAACTGTATATGACACCTAAACAATACAAACATTTTCTTATTAACGGTTTTAATTTTTATGTAAAAGAATATGTTCGGGATAATTACACGAGTATTCGTTATTTCGATAACCTTGTGCATTTATATTTAGGTAACCCCACCGAGCAATGCGGTATGTGCGGTCACTGTATGCACCAATTTGTTGCAGAGGGTAACGGCAATATTTACCCCTGTGACTTTTACTGCACGGATGAATGGCTTTTAGGAAACATAAATGAAGTTACAGAAAACTTCGATACATTGGCACATTCGGAAAAAGCAACTGAATTTTTAAGAGAAAGTCTTGCTTTCAATGAAAAGTGTAAAAAATGCAGATTTTTCCCCGTGTGTCGCGGAGGCGGATGCAAACGCTCACGGGAAGACCGTGATTACTGCGAAAGTTACAAAGGCTTCTTTGAAGCGTGTTTGCCACTTTTCAGAGTATTCGTAAATGAGAAGAAATAAAAACAACTCCCGACAAGAAATCTTGTCGGGAATTGTTTTTACATATCATTTCTTATTAAATCTTCAAATGTTTCGCCTTTTACTGCCATATAATCTTCGTCACCGTTTACCATAATCACAGGAAGTTTCGGAATACGGTTATAGTTTGATGCCATGGAGTAATTGTAAGCGCCCGTTGTAAGAACTGCTATAAGGTCGCCTCTACCCACGGATTCGGGGAGTTTAACCTTGGGTTGAATTATATCTCCGCTTTCGCAAAAACGCCCTACAAGGTCACAGAGAAAGTTGCATTCTTCGTCTGCTTTATCAGCCGCAACAACAGTGTACTCGGACTCGTACAAAGCGAATCTGGGGTTATCACCCATACCGCCGTCAATGGCTACATAATTCTTATAACCTTCTATACGCTTAACATTGCCAACTTTATAGAGTGTAATACCTGCATCTGCAACAATGCTTCTGCCGGGTTCCATACGAATAGCGGGCTCTGTAATATTAAGTTCTGCGCAAACTTTTTTAACATACTCTGCTACCTGTCTGATATTATCTTCAATATCAATTTCAGGGTCGTTTTCAGTATATCTTACGCCGTAGCCACCGCCTAAATCAAGTTCGCGTGCCTCGTAACCGGTTTCGGTTTTAACATCTGCAATAAACTTAAGCATAATTTCTGCAGAGCGAACAAAAACATCGGAGTCAAAAAGTTGGGAACCTACATGGCAATGGAAACCTGCAAGTTCTATATTCTCCATAGAAAGTGCGGTTTTCGTAATCTCAAGGGCTGCGCCTGTTTCAATGGGGAAGCCGAATTTAGAATCGACTTTGCCTGTATTAACCGCCTCGTAGGTATGTGTATCAATACCGGGGGTAATTCTGAAAAGAATCTTTTGTTTTATACCGCGTTCGCCTGCAAATTTATTTACAGCCTCGAGTTCCTCAAGGTTATCTACCGCAAAGCAACCTACACCGTTATCCATAGCAAAATTGATGTCAAAATCATTTTTGCTGTTTGAATGGAAACACGCGTTTTCCATATTAAAGCCTGCACTTTTAGCGGTGTAAATCTCGCCCGGTGAAACAACGTCAACGCACATTCCTTCGGACTCGACTATGTTATAAATCTTTTTGAAACAACACGCCTTGCTTGCGTAAAAGGGTTTCGCATTTTCGCCGAAATACTTTTTCATCGCAACCGTGTATTTACGGCAATTTCTGCGAATGGTCTGCTCATCCATTACGTATATGGGCGAGCCGTATTTCTCCGCAAGTTCAACGGTGCTTCTGCCACCGAAGAACAAAACATTATCTTTTATACTGAGGTTACTGCAAATCATACGTTAAGACCCTGTTCTCTCATAAGTTCGCGCATTTTTGCTTCGTTTTCGGGTTCCATAGTTGTAAGAGGAAGACGAACGTAGTTTTCACCGAAGCCCATAGCCGCAACCGCTGCTTTTGCAGGGATGGGGTTAACCTCGCAGAAAAGAGAGTTGATTAAAGGAAGAAGTTCAAGTTGTAAATCTCTGCTGCCTTCAATATCGCCTGCAAAGAATTTATCGCAAATTTCAACTGTCTTTTTAGGAAGAATGTTGGACACTACGGAGATAACGCCTTTTCCGCCCAAAGACATAAGGGGAACTATCTGGTCATCGTTACCTGAGTAAATATCGAAGTTGCCTTTTGTAAGAGCAGCAATTTCAGCAATTTGTGAAATGTTACCGCTTGCCTCTTTAATACCGACAATGTTAGGATGCTCAGCAAGAACCGCACAAGATGCAGGTGTTAAGTTGCAACCTGTTCTTGAGGGTACATTGTAAAGAATACAGGGCTTTGTAGAAGCATCGGCAATAGCCTTAAATGACTCAATAAGACCGCGCTGAGTCGCTTTATTGTAATAAGGTGTAACGAGAAGCATTGCATCGCAACCAACTTCGCAAGCGTACTCTGTAAGAGCAATAGCGTAAGCGGTATCGTTAGAGCCTGTGCCTGCAACAACAGGAACTCTGCCGTTTACTTTTTCAACGGCAAAGCGAAGAACTTCCTTGTGTTCTTCGTCGGTAAGTGTTGAACCCTCACCGCTTGTGCCGGCAATAACAAGGGCATTTATACCCTCTTCAATCTGCCATTCAATAAGTCGCTGGAATGCATCATAATCAACACCGTTAGCGTTCATAGGTGTTACAAGGGCTGTACCTACGCCCTGAAAAACTGTTTTTTTCATAGTAATTCTCCCCACTGCAAAAAAATAATAGTTGCCGAAAAGCAACTATCTACACATATAAATACACCAATGGTATTATGGTATGCAAGATAGCTCTCCACCCCAAAGGGATGACAACAATAAAGATATTATTCCTTACTGCCAGACCGACTTTTTGCCATAAGTCGACTTCGGCACCTGCTCCTTTCACCGCAACGGTTTTCGGCAAACCTTTGTGCTACGGTTACTGATAACAAAATGCACCTCTATCGGTTGTTATAAATATATCACACCCATAAACCGTTGTCAACCATAAAAAACCACAAAGAAAGGCGCATATATTAACTATTTATTATATAAAAAACAAATAATTCCTCCCCTACCTTAGTAAGAGAGGAAAATTTACGGGTTATATTACAAAACCGCCGTTTACGGAAACAACCTGCCCTGTAATAAATCTTGCTTTTTCTGATGCAAGAAAACTTACTGTAACTGCAATATCTTCGGGTGTTCCTAAAACACCCATAGGAGTTTCATCCGCTAAAACTTTTTTATCTTCATCGGAAAACTGCGCCATCATATCAGTAAGCACTACACCCGGCGAAACCGCATTAACGGTTATACCCGAAAGCCCCACTTCCTTGGCAAGTGCCTTTGTAAGCCCTATAAGGCCCGCTTTAGCGGCAGAGTAATGAACCTCCATTGATGCACCGACTTCGCCCCACATTGAAGCGATATTTATAATTGAACCGCTTTTTTCACGAATCATATACGGCAATGCACTACGGCAACAGTTAAAAGCACCTGTAAGGTTTGTGCCTATCATTTTTTGCCACATTTCGTCGGTAATATCGGTAAAAAGAGCCTGTTGTGCGATACCTGCGTTATTAACAAGTACATCTGCACCGCCGAAAATATTTTCAATTTCAGAAAACATTTTCTTAACCTGCTCTGAATCCGACACGTCTGCCTTGAAAATCTCAACAGATGTTACTGCGGAGAGTTCATATTTCAAGGAAAGTGCTTCTTTTTCTGAAGTATTAAAATTAAGTGCAATATTATATCCGTCTTTTGCAAGCGCACGGCAAACGGCTGCACCTATGCCCTTTGCACCACCTGTTACAAGCGCTGTTTTTTTATTCATCGTGACTGTGAGAGTGGTCGGCGGTTACATCTACCGCACCGATAAATTCAGAAACGCCTTCTTCATCAAGAGTTGTTCTCTTATAATCTGAGGGGGGAGCGAAAACTGATGCAGGAACAACGGGTGAAACGCTGTCGTAATAAAGAACACTGCCGTCTGGTGAAACTGTTTTCATAATTGTTGTGCCTATAAAGTAATCCCTTACACCATCATCGTACACCACAACGTTATATACAACGCCGTCCTCTGCCTGATTCATGGTCTGTTTAACAGGTTTATCTAAATCAAGCGCACTGCCTGTGAACTGTGCAAGTTCTTCTTCGGTCATATTTTCTTTTAACATTTCTTTGGTGATTTCGATATATGTCTTTTCGTTAACGGAAAGCATATAAACAATATCTTCAGTTATAATAATGCCGAGTTGCTGACCGTTAAGTTCAGAAAACATTGCTAATTTTTCACCGCTTCTTGCAACTTTATAAGGTGTTGCAACGCCATCATAAACGGCTCTGCCCGTTATCATATACTGGGTTGATTTAAGAACAGCCGCATCGTCCTGAACATAAGGCATATCCTCAATATCATTGGAAACAGTGGTCTTTTCAGGCTTTTTGTTTGAACCCGCAGAGTCGGTTTTTTCGGATGTTGAATCACCTTTTGAGGCAGTTGTGCTAACATTATTCTTGTTATTGGAAACAGCCTGTTGCAAACGGTCCGCGGATACACCCGTCTTAACAGTTGTATCTTCTTTATCCTTATCAAAGAATGTTTCGCCTTTTTTAATTTCTTCTTTGGAAATCGTTACCGCTTCCGTAGCGATGACAACGCCTTTATCGTCAGTCACCTCTATAATCGCAGTGTGTGACTGTGTATCCTCTGTATTTTTACCTTTTAAATTTAAGGACATCTCGCAACCGCTGAGAACAAAAACAAGCGATGCAAGAATAAGTGCAATAATAGATAAAGTAATTTTCTTCATAATGCCCTCCGAATTAAATTTCTTTAATTTTACCACAGTTTTTCAGAAAAAACAACCTAATACACATATAGGTTTTGATTATTTACAAATAGTTAAAAAACTGTTGCGCTTGTATGCAGAAAGTACAGAACGCAACAGTAACATTATTTTTGCTTCTTATCTTCTTTAAGAAGTTCTCTAATGTGATTAAAAGTATAGTCCTCACCTTTTTCGGCAAGTTCAGTTAAAAGACTTTCAAGCAAATCAGAGGTTTCGGGGTGAATCACACGCCTGCCCTTCGCCCTTAAAAAGTATTCGAGGGGTGATTGGTCCGTGTACTTATCACCATTGTAAATTTTGCCTGCTGCCACACGGTCACAGAACATCTCTGCAACGTATTTCATAGGCATTTTTACAGGCTCAACCACCTTTGATTTTGTGTTATAATCCGTCCAATATTCAAAGTGGTGTTTATTTCTGCCTTTGTGGTGAATCCACGCAAGAGAATGTCCGTTTTGCTCCCTCTCCCCCTCGTTAGGACTGCGAAAACCCACATAATACTTTGCACCGGGCATAAATTCCGTAGGTGAATATTTGGACAAATCGTGCCTTAACCCCTGCCACAAAATACCCGCTTTAAAGCAATGCTTAATGACTACGTGGCGGTGCTTTGTTATTGTTTTAAAATGTTTAATCGGATGTCCCATATCAACTTAACTTAAATACAAAAAGGTGTTCGCTGTTTACGTCTTCGGGTGAACAAATATCTGCTCTGAGGGCGAGTTTGCCGTCACGGTTAATAACCTCTACGTCAGCGGCACTTCCGAGAAGTGTGACATTATATTTATCCGAATACTCAATTTCGGGGAAAACGGTTTCTTTTGAGGGGAAACGCTCTGTAATAGCATAGATATTGCCGTCACGCTTTGTGTAATAAACACCGTCGGAATGTTTCTTACAGTAAACTTCACTTTCATAAATGGCTTCGCCGTTTGTTTCGAGCCATTTACCCATACCGAGAAGTCTTTCTTCCATAATGGGCGGAATAGTGCCGTCACCGTCGGGACCTATATTAAGAAGGAAGTTACCGCCCTTTGAAACAAGGTCACAAAGGATTTTAAGAAGTTCTTTAACAGAAAGATAATCTTCACAACCCTCTTCTTTATTTATACCGAAAGAACGACCGATACCGCGACATTCCTCAAAAGGTCTGTCAAGTTCAACATCGTCAATTCGTCTTTCAGTGCCTTGGTACACGTCAATAATTCCGTATTCTGTTGTAAAGTTACCGCCCAATTTGCCGCGTGTTTCTTTACCCCAACGGTCATTGGGAACGATAAAATCTTTAACAGATGACTCATTATAGAGCCACTGTAAAAACTCAGTTGAGTGCCATACGGAACTTTCATGCTCCCATTCGCCGTCTGTAAAAAGAGTATTGGGCTGATATTTCTCAACAAGTTCTTTGAGCATGGGGTGAAGATGCTCGAGAGCGTATTTTTCGGGGTCCTCAAGGTAATAAGGATGCCACCACTCGTAAACCGAATGATAAACACCGAAACGAACACCCGTACCTTCCATTGCGTTTTTAAGTTCCATAAGGAAGTCGCGTTTCGGGGCGCACTCTACGGAGTTAAGACCGGGTGCATACTTTGTTTCATAAAGGCAATAGCCGTCGTGATGTTTTGAAACGAAGTTTATGTACTTAGCACCTGAGCGTTTAAAGAGGTCTGCCCATTTTTCAGCATCGAAACGCTCACCTGTAAATTCATTGACAAAGTCATAATAAGGTCTTGAATTATAATGTTTTTTGTGATAAGCCTTGTATTTTTCCTGTGCCTCTGTTTCACATTTTTCCATATTACAGGAATAACCGTACCATTCGGCATAATCTTTTTTAGGAGCGTATGCAGGGATGCTGTACAGACCCCAATGTATAAAAATACCGAATTTCGCTTTACCGAACCATTGGGGTACTTTTCTTGAATTAAGCGATTCCCAATTATTCTCAAACATAATTTTTACCTCTTTTCATATATTTCGACGCCGAAATGAACAGTTGTTTCAAGTTCATTTTTCCGGAGTAAATTCTCTGTTTCTTCTCTGCCTGTTTTGTAATAATAAGGCGTCATCCTGAAAAGATTCAGAATATCCTCGTTTTCAGTTAGTTTTATTTTGTATTTGATTTCTTTTACCGAAACGAGTTTAAAAATTTCGTCATTTCTTATTTCGGGTTTATTTTTATAAGGTTCCTTATATAAAGCACATTTAAGTTCCCATAGATGATCTTCCAAAGGTACGGCTTTAATAAGTAAACCGCCGTCTTTTAAAACTCTTGAAAACTCCTCGTATGCTGACGGAGCGAAAACATTCAATACACAGTCAACACTTTTGTCGCTAAAGGGAAGCGAAAAAGCACTGGCAACGGCAAATTGGGCGTTTTTCAAAGATTTTGCAGCATACTTCAAAGCATCCTTTGAAATATCTATGCCGAAAACATTAAAATCTCCGCAATTTAAAACCGCACCTGTGTAATACCCCTCACCACAACCTATATCGGCTATGACGTCGTTTTCCGTAACATTGGATTTCACCGCATCACAAATGCCGTCAAGAAGTTCTTTATAAAAACCTTTTTCAAGAAAATCACGTCGGGAACGCACCATAACTTTATCGTCACCGTGACGTTTTACAGAGGACTGCTGTGACATTAAAAGATTTACGTAACCGTCTTTTGAAATATCAAAGCAATGGCAATTTTCACAAGTATAAGACTTATCGGTAACTTTCAACTTTTCCTTGCAGACAGGACAAATAAAATAAGACATATTTTTAACCACGAATTAAAGGCTACCTAACGGCAGCCTTATATTTTATTCCTCAATAAGAAGTTTTTTAAGTTCACTCATAAAGGTGTTTATATCTTTAAACTGACGGTAAACGGATGCAAAACGTACATAGGCTACTTCGTCAATATCTTTGAGTTTATCCATAACGTGCTCACCGATTTTAACTGAAGTAACTTCCCTGTCAAGAGAGTTTTGAAGTTCTGCTTCGATTTCGTCAACAGCCCTTTCGATAACTTCAACGGAAACGGGGCGTTTTTCGCAAGCGCGCATCATACCGTTGAAAAGTTTATCACGGTCGAAAACTTCGCGTGATTTATCTTTTTTAACAACAACAATAGGAACACTTTCGATAATTTCATAAGTGGTAAAACGCTTACCGCAACTCATACATTCTCTGCGGCGGCGTATACGCTCACCCTCATCGGTAGGTCTTGAGTCAATAACTTTGCTTTCTTCAAAACTGCAAAACGGACATTTCATAAAGGTGCACCCCTTATCAATTTAAAATCAAGTGTATTATACCAAATACAGTACGCTAACGCAAGAGTTTTACCGATATTTTGTGTATCATCGAAATCCGTGCAAGTTTTTGTTTAATTATGGTATACACTTATTTATAACTGCCAAACACAAGGAAAAGGTAACATATCAACCGACATTATAATTGTAATTGAACAATGACAATTGTTGGTTCAACATTGCAAATTCATTACAATTATTTTTCGGAACATAATTCATAAGAAGGGCTTCCACCACAGTATTCCTATTAATTTCCTTAGCCCCTAAATGGTAAAAATGCTCCTTGTTGATTTTATGGCAAAAACTCCAAATAGCATTGATATATTCATTATGTCTATACGCAGTATAATCCCATGTTGAAACCATAAATTTTCCGCCGAATTCTTTTAAGTTCTCACAGAGTTTTAACTCTTTTTTTTCATCCCAACTGTCGTAATAATCAACATGTCTTCCTATATAAGGTGGATCACAATAAACAAACGCATTTTCATCAGCCGATGAAATCGTCTCCTCAAAAGACTGACATACAAATTTCCAATTGTTGGTTTTTATCTTCATTTCTGCAAAAGAAATCTGATTAACAATTTTTGTAATATATGCTTTAGAAAATCTTTCAGGTTTATGACCATATGGAACATTAAATTTATTGTTTCTGTTGAACCTCATCATACCATTGAAACACGAACGGTTTAAAAAAAGAAAATCCAACGAATTAGGTGAGTCATTAAATCTTTCTCTAACCTCAAGATAATATTTATCATCATATCTAGAAAGCTTTTCGCCTTCTTTTTCTAAATAGTTTCTAACAATATGCGGTGTGATACTGCCTTCTTGAATTTGGTTATAAAAGGATATTATATGAGGATTAGTGTCTGCAAAAATAGCATTAGTTGGTGCAACATTAAGTCCTACAACACCAGATCCCATAAACGGTTCTATCCAAACGGTATTTTGAGTTATCGCCACATTTTGTTTAATCAATGGAACTAATTTTGTTTTAATACCTTGTATTTTAAGAGGTGGAACAAAAATCTTATCCTCATACATTATTTTTTTACCTTTCTTTTAGTTGCTTTGGGATTATTTAATTCATTTGATAAGTTTCTGTAGTTTAAATACTCTTCAAAAGATGTCAACTTTTTAGCCGCACCTTTTGAATCTAAAATCTCAATTTTACCGAAATTGGTCCAATAATCATCAAATATTGCTTCGCCGGCTTTTGCGAATACACCATTACCATTGATAATATCTGATATTTTTTGAATACTACCGATATTTGCTGTATTACCGCTGCCACTCTTATCACTGGCAATCTTCCATTTTTCCTCAGCAAAAAACAAGAAGTCTTTAATTACAGATGGGATATGTTCTACATCATCAACTGTATAAATTTTTAATTCTTCATCCTTATTCAAATATTTTCTTGAATATATAATACCAAGACAAAAATGACCACTATACTCACTATATGGATATTGAATATTTTTACTACCTAACCTATCAACAAAATACGCACCATGTGACCCCAAAGTAAAACCATTACAAAACTCCGGACAATCATCATATCTATATGTGGTTTTCAAATCAACAGCAAATTTAATCTTAGGATTATCTTTAGAAATAAAGGTTATATCAGGATACCAATTCTGATGTGTAGCAAGTTCGATTTTATATCCAATATTCTCGGCAAAAGACAGGAAATGCGGAAACAAATGCAACTCCAATACTTTTGATATAATCTTAGTATCAGGTGAAATTGTGTGAATGTTCTTAAAAATATCTATAAATCCTTTAACTGTCCATTCATCATTTTCAGCAATATGTTCACCTAAACAATTAGCAAAAATCTTCAAATTACTTAAAAAATCTTGTTTTTCTTTTTCAAACCCCAAGACATCCACCCCCATCATTTAGTTAAGATGATTATAACATAAAAATATATTTTTTTCTACTATTGCAAGAAAGTTTTCGAACATCAATCGTTTTGTATATCCAACAAAAGTTCACGGAGGATTTTCCATTGTAAATTCCCAATTATTATATTATCATTAACAAGGTGATTATTATGATTAAAGAACTAAAAAATATAAAGAATTTTTACAGAACACTGGGAAGTAACACGCGATTGATGATACGAATAACTTTAATCAGCGTAATATGTTTAACACTCACGGCTATTTATGCGTATACTGCAACCGACAACCCTTCACACTACGAGTTATTGCGCATTAGCGATGATTTATTGGAAGTAACGAAAAGTGTTGCTGTTGTCGGGCTTGTGGGAACGTTGGGGTTTAGTTATTTTGAGAAAGAAACTGAAAAATGAAATCAATTATTCATTATTCATCAGCGAAAGCGACTTCAATATTCATTATTCATTAAAAAGTCGCAAGCCTTGAAATGAATAATGAATGATGAATATTGAATAATGAATAATACAAAACAAAAGTCGCAAACTTACGCTTGCGACTTTTGTTTTGGTGAGTTATCGGGGATTCGAACCCCGGACACCCTGCTTAAAAGGCAGGTGCTCTGCCTACTGAGCTAATAACTCATATATAAACCCTGTAAACAGGGTTGATATTTATTTTACAAATGCAAAAAGAATGCTTGCTCCGAGAGCAACTACAAAGAAAACTGCAGCAACGATTTTTGTAATCTTTGCGAGTTTTGATTCGATTGTGCGACCCTTATTCTTATCGAAGAAAGTATCTGAGCCACCGGCAATAGCACCGGAAAGACCCTGCTGCTGACTTTGCTGAAGCATAACAACAACTACGATAACTATTGAAGATAAGATAAGAACAGCACCGATAAGGTATTGATACCACTCCATATATATACTTTCCTTTCAATTTGGAAATCAGTCATATTCACAACGCCTAGATATATTACCACAGCGTTTCAGAAAATGCAAGTGTTTTTTTCATTTTTTTAAATTTTTTTTAAAAATGTTTATTTATTCGATTTGGGGGTATTATATTACCGGCGGATAAAGTATTAAAGAAGCGTTTGCAATCAGTATTGTGTTTATGTGTTATACAGCCCCTATGGCTATTTACCGATACTGATTACTCTTTATTCGCTGCGCCTGTTCCCCGAAAGGAACAGGCGTTTTTTATTTATAATTATTCCAGAGTCAACTGCTCGGCAGTATCATCTGCGCTGAGTGTAGCACCTGCAGCGGGAAGTGTTTTTGTTCTGTAACGGTGAGGTTTCACAAACTCCCCTTCTTTATAAAGTCTGACACTTTGAAGTTTATGATACTTTTTAAGTGTCATAACATTTACGCCTGCGGTGTCTTTTGTGGTCTTTGCAGAAATTGCACCTGTATTTACAAGTAAAATTCTGCCTGCTGTTGAAGTGATTACAACTTCTGTTTCTTCCGTGATATAAAGTGCAGCAACCAACGGTGCTTTATCGCTATATGCTTTTATAAGTTTTTTACGGTTTGTCTTTGTGGCGTAGGAACTCATACTTACCTTTGCCACCTTACCGTTTTCAAAGAAGAAAAGCATATATCCTTTATAATCCGTTGTAACAGCCATATAAACAGGCTTTTCATCTTTATCAAAGCCGAGTTTCGAGGGTACAAAGTCACCCAATGCGCTTGCCTTTGTATCGTCAAATTCACTTGCTTTAGATTTATAAACCTGACAACTGTCGGTAAAGAAAAGAAGTTCCGCAGAGTTTTTAGAGTTAACGGCGGCTATCATTTCGTCGTTTTCTTTTAATTTCTGCTCTCCGCCCATACGCAATGAAAGAGGTGTAATCTTCTTAAAGTAACCGTCACGGGTAAAGAAAAGGTTTGCTTCATAATCGGGAATTTCCTCGATTATTTCTTCCTCCGTATCGGTATCGTATATAATTTCGCTCTTTCTGTCCTTGCCGTATTTCTGCGAAATTTTTGTAAGTTCATCAACAATAATCTTCTTAATTCTTGATTTACTGCTGAGAATATCTTCCATATCTTCGATACTCTTCTTTAAATCCTCAACATCGGAAAGTCTTTTGAGAATATATTCTCTGTTAAGGTGGCGAAGTTTTATTTCAGCCACGTATTCTGCCTGAATTTCGTCGATTCCGAAACCTATCATAAGGTTGGGAACTACTTCGGACTCTTCCTCGGTTTCACGGACGATTTTGATAGCCTTATCAATATCAAGAAGTATCTTTTTAAGACCTAAAAGAAGATGGAGTTTTTCTTTGGCTTTACTTAAATCGAAATATACTCTTCTTCTTACGCACTCCGTACGGAACGCGATCCACTCGTTAAGGATTTCCGCAACGCCCATAACCTTAGGAACACCTGCAACGAGTATATTGAAGTTTGCGCTGAAGGAATCTTCAAGGGGTGTCATTTTGTAAAGGCGTTTCATAAGTTTGTCGGGGTCTGTACCTCGTTTAAGGTCAATTGTAATCTTAAGACCAGACTTATCCGTTTCATCACGAATATCGCTGATTTCTTTAAGAGAACCTGCTTTTACTTTTTCAATTATTTTTTCAATAATCGCTTCGCAGGTTGTAGTAGCAGGAATTTCCGTAATATCAATACAGTTATTGGATTTATCGTAAGAATATCTGGCTCTGATTTTAATTGAGCCTCTGCCTGTATTGTAAACCTCTTCAAGAGCAGTTCGGTCATAAACTATCTGACCACCACCGATAAAATCGGGGGCTTTAAGTGTTTCAAAAACATCAAACTCAGGGTTTTTAATAAGTCCTATCGTTGTTTCACAAAGTTCACGAAGATTAAAAGAACATATATTACTTGCCATACCTACGGCAATACCGCTGTTCATATTAACAAGAACGCTGGGGAAAGAAACAGGAAGAAGCGTGGGTTCTTTCATTGTACTGTCGTAGTTATCCACGAAATCAACCGTATCTTTATCAATATCCGAAAACAGTTCCGAACAAATGCTTTCGAGTTTCGCTTCTGTATATCGGGCGGCGGCGTAAACCATATTTTTAGAGTACGCTTTACCGAAGTTACCCTTACTGTCAACATAAGGGTGAAGAAGCGTTTCGTTACCCCTTGAAAGACGCACCATTGTTTCGTAAATAGCAGCATCACCGTGGGGGTTAAGTTGCATTGTTCTGCCCACGATATTGGCTGATTTTATTCTTCCGCCGTTTATAAGCCCCATTTTATACATAGTATAAAGAAGTTTTCTGTGAGAAGGCTTGAACCCGTCTATTTCGGGAATAGCACGTGAAACAATAACGCTCATAGCGTAAGGCATAAAGTTAGTTTCAAGAGTGCCCGTGATTTGCTGTGTAACAACCTCACCCGCACCTATGATATTTGCCTTAACTTCATCTTCTTTAATTATTGCAGGATTTTCTTTTTTCTTTCTTGCCATAATTATCTCCTATTAAGATATATCTGCAAGGTCAAGGTAAAGATGACCGTTTTCTGCGATATAGTCTTTTCTGTCCTGAAGATTATCGCCTAAGAAAAGTTCAAACTTTTCGGCAATTAAATCTTCCATATCATCGGGCTCAACTTTAATAAGTCGGCGTGTTTTGGGATTCATTGTAGTAAGCCACATCATATCCGCATCGTTTTCACCGAGACCCTTTGAACGCTGAATTGTATATTTAGCATTACCGATTTCATTGAGAGCATCAATTTTTTCTTTCTCGGTGTATGCAAACCATGTTTCACCTTTAGATGTTATCTCATAAAGGGGTGATTCGGCTATAAACACCTTGCCCTCGTGTATAAGCGTGGGCATAAGGCGGTAAATCATTGTAAGAATCAGTGTTCTTATATGGAAACCGTCCACGTCCGCATCGGTACAGATAATAACTTTGCTCCAGCGAAGATTATCAAGGTTAAAAAGTGAAAGTTCCTTATTTGATTTTGAAGAAACTTCAACACCGCAACCCAAAACTTTAATAAGGTCCACGATAATATCGCTTTTAAAGATACGGTTGTAGTCACATTTAAGGCAGTTAAGAATTTTACCTCTTACGGGGATAACCGCCTGGAAAGCGGAGTCCCTCGCCTGTTTACAAGCACCTAAAGCAGAGTCACCCTCTACTATGAAGATTTCGCGTTCGTTTTTATCTTTGCTTCGGCAATCAACGAATTTTTCAACTCTGCTTGTCATATCATTAGATGTAGCAAGAGTTTTCTTAAGGTTGAGCCTTGTACTTTCAGCCTTAACTCGCGAACGCATATTGATAAGCACCTGTTCGCAAAGTTTGTCTGCATCAAGTTTATTTTCAATAAAGTAAATTTCAAGTTGATGCTTGATAAATTCGGTCATCGCTTCCTGAATAAACTTATTGGTTATAGCCTTCTTTGTCTGGTTCTCATACGAAGTCTGAGTAGAGAAAGAAGAAACAACAAGTATCAAGCAGTCCTCAACATCCTGGAAACTGATTTTAGGGTCAGTTTTAAGGTATTTACTGTTCTGTTTAAGGTAGGCGTCTATCTGTGCTACAAAGGCACTTTTGGCAGCCTTTTCGGGCGCACCGCCGTGCTCAAGGAAACTTGAGTTATGGTAGTATTCCTTAAGTTGCTTTTTATTAGAGAAGCAAAGAGCCATATTCATTTTAAGTTTGTACTCAGGTTTATCCTCACGGTCGCGACCTTTACGGTCTGCCTGCCAGAACTGTACACTCGTAAGACCGTCATCACCGACAAACTCGTTAACATAGTCCACTATACCGTTTTCGTACATATACTCGAAAGTTTCAAATTTAGTTTCCGTCAACTGATTTTTAAGAATAAACTTAATACCCGAGTTTACAACAGACTGTCTTTTAAGAGTGTCCTGATAAAACTCAAGAGGAATATTTATATCAGTGAAAACTTTCATATCAGGGCGCCATTTAATACGGGAGCCTGTATCCTTTTTATCGTAAGGCGTTTTTTTCATTTCGCCGTTAATTTTACCGGCTTTAAAACTCAATTCATAACAGAAACCGCCTGTGTGAATTTCCGCCTCCATATACTCGGATGCATACTGTGTTGCGCAAAGACCAAGACCGTTAAGACCAAGGGAATACTCATAACTGCCGCCGTCGTTTGTGTCATACTTACCACCTGCGTACAAATCGCAGAAAACAAGTTCCCAGTTATAGCATTTTTCGCGGTTATTGTAGTCAACGGGGATACCTCTGCCGAAGTCCTGTACCTCAACGGAATTATCAAGGAAACGGGTTACGATAATCTTTTTACCGTGACCCTCACGAGCCTCGTCAATGGAGTTTGAAATAATTTCAAAAACAGAGTGTTCGCAACCCTCAAGACCGTCAGAACCGAAAATAACGGCAGGACGCTTACGGACTCTGTCGGCGCCTTTTAACTTTTTAATACTGTCATTACCGTATTCTTTCGGTGTTTGTGTTTTTGTTTTCGCCATCAATTACCTATCCTTTCGGAAAATACCAAGTTTGGGGATTTTATCTAATATATTATACAATATCTTGTGATTTAGTCAAGTGAAATCTTACCACATCAATCTCTTTGGGGTGATTTAAGGGACTATGATGAATTATATCTGGCCTTTGATGATAGCATTTTCGTTCTTTTGTGCGATTGCTACGGGTAATATGAATAATCTTTCTTCTGCCGTAATAGCAAGCGGAACCGATTCAATATCATTGGCAATTAAACTACTTGGAATTATATGTCTTTGGAACGGACTTATTCAGATTGCCGATAAAAGCGGATTAACAAAAAGTCTTTCTAAACTTCTATCCCCTGTTTTGAAGTTATTATTCCCCACATTAAAAGATGAAAAAGCAAAACAGGCAATTGCAATGAATATGACTGCAAATATATTAGGTCTTGATAACGCGGCAACGCCTTTAGGTCTTAAGGCTATGAGTCGCTTACAGGAACTGAACAAAGACCCTTACACCGCTGACAATAATATGGTGCGGTTTGTGGTTGTAAATACCGCTTCAATTCATCTTATATCTACAACCGTCGCTCTGTTACGGCAGGAATACGGCAGTAAATCCCCTACCGAAATACTGTTACCCGCACTTTTCACATCATTCGCGGCATTATGTTGCGGACTTATTATGACTTCTGTTTTAAAAAAGGTGTTCAAATGACTGAAATAAGCGATTACTTAATTCCTTGCATTGTTGTTTTAATGGTGTTTCACGGCGCTTTTAAAGGCGTGGATATTTTCAGCGAATTTATTGCGGGTGCTAAAAACGGTTTTAAAATTGTTTTAAATATAGCCCCCTCCCTTATTGCTCTGATTCTTGCAATAGATATGCTGAAAGCCTCCGGGGGACTTCAAGTACTTTGCGGTATTTTATCCCCTGTTGCAAAACTTTTGGGAATACCCGATGACGTTATACCTCTTACAATACTTTCCCCAATATCCGGAAGCGGTTCTTTAGGAATGTACGAAAGCATTTTAAAAGACAACGGCCCCGACAGTTTTATCGGCAGATGCGCCTCTGTTATGATGGGGTCAACAGAAACCACTTTTTACACAATGACGGTTTATTACGGCTCTGTGGGTATAAAAAAAACCCGACACACATTGCCAAGCGCATTGTGTGCCGATTTTACGAGTTTTATTCTTTCACCTAAAATAGTGAAAATCTTTTTTAAATAAATTTTAATAGAACATTTGCGAAAACATCGGGTCAGAACGCATTGAGTACGCCGAAGCATCTGCACCCACTATAATATGGTCTGCCAATATAAAGCCTAATTTTCTGAACATTACACAAACTGCTCTTGTTGAGTCAATGTCACTACCCGACGGCTCACAAGCGCCTTCGGGATGATTATGGGCAAGAATTGCAGAGGTGGCATTGCAATCAATAACCGCTTGAACTGCTTTTCTCACATCAACGGAAGACGTGTTTTCGTTACCCTCAGAAATAACCGTTTCCTTTTTTAACCTTTTTGCAGAATCAAAGCAAAATATCATTACTTTTTCATTCGTTTGATTAGAAAGTCGGGAAACAGCAAGATTTTTAAAATCCTCATGGGTTTTGAAAACATATTTCTTATTCGACTTCATTTTAGAAACGCGGGCGAATGTTTCACCCATTGCGGCAAGCATTACAGCGGTATTTTCCCCTACGCCGCTGATTTTTTTTAGGCGGTTCACATCAGCCTTAAAAACTTCGTCCAAGGAGCCGAATTCGGTAATCAGTTGGTGCGCAAGTTCGTTTGTGTCCGCTTGCGGAATAGAATAAAACAGGAGTAATTCAAGAAGTTTATGGTCTTCAAGATGTGAAAAGCCGTTTTCAGAAACATTTTGCTTAACACGTTTTCTGTGACCGTAATGTATGTTTTTGCTGTCTGTTTTCTTCTCCATTTTTATATTACAGACTCTTTGCTGCTTCCTTAAGAATATCAGCCATATCTGTTCTTTCCCAAGCAACGTCCAAATCGATTCTGCCCATATGACCGTATGCTGCAAGTTGCCTGTACTGGGGTTTTCTCAATTCAAGTTTTTCGATAATTGCAGCAGGACGAAGGTCGAAATACTTATCTACAAGTTCTTCGAGTTTATGGTCTTGGAGTTTACCTGTACCGAAAGTATCAACACGAACTGAAAGAGGACGGGCAACACCGATAGCATATGCGAGCTGAAGTTCACATTTATCTGCAAGACCTGCTGCAACGATATTTTTAGCAACGTATCTTGCGGCATAAGCAGCACTTCTGTCAACTTTTGTGGGGTCTTTACCTGAGAAAGCACCGCCACCGTGACGTGAATAACCGCCGTATGTATCAACAATAATCTTTCTGCCTGTAAGACCGCTGTCGCCGACAGGACCGCCTACAACGAAGTTACCTGTGGGGTTAACATAGAGTTTTGTATTCTCATCAAGATATTTTTCGGGAATTACAGGTTTAATAACGTGTTCAATAATATCCTTACGAAGAATTTCTATATCCATGGGGGCGTGCTGTGAAGAAACTACAACTGCTTCAACCCTTACAGGTTTATCGTTATCATCATACTCAATGGTAACCTGGCTCTTACCGTCGGGACGAAGGTAACTTAAAGTACCGTTCTTTCTTACTTCTGTAAGGCGAAGTGCAAGTTTATGAGCAAGTGAAATGGGTAACGGCATAAGTTCCACGGTATCGTTACAAGCAAAGCCGAACATCATACCCTGGTCACCTGCGCCGTGAAGATTATACGCATCTTCCTCGCCGCCTTTGAGTTCAAAGGATTTGTCAACACCCATAGCAATATCGGGTGACTGTTTATCAAGAGTTGTAAAAACTGCGCAACTGTTACCGTCAAAACCGCATTCGGGGTTATCAAAACCAATATCACAAACAACTTCACGCACAATTCCGGGAATATCAACCTGTGCGTTTGTTGTAATTTCACCCATTACCATAACCATACCTGTTGTGCAGGTAGTTTCGCAAGCAACGCGTGACATACTGTCCTGTGCAAGCATAGCGTCAAGTATAGCATCGGAAACCTGGTCGCAAACTTTATCGGGATGTCCTTCTGTTACAGATTCGGATGTAAAAAATCTTTTAAACATAATAAATTAGCCTCCAAAAAAGAGTAAATCAGTACACTTCATAATACAACACATTAACTTTCTTGTCAAGTTATGTCGACCCTTTAACAAAAGGTTAACAATAGTTTAACAATAATAAAAGAGGGCAAAACTACTGCCCTCTTTTTTTGCTATTCAAGACCTATACTTACCGATAGTGCCTGATTGATTTTTGTCATATCCGTTTCGGGTAAATTACCCATTTTTTCGCGGAGTCTTTTTTTATCAAGTGTCCTTATCTGTTCAAGCAGAACTACCGAATCTTTTGACAGACCGCAAACCGCCGCATCAACGCTGATATGTGTAGGCAATTTTGTTTTAAACTGCTGGCTTGTTATTGCCGCGGCAATTACAGTGGGGCTGTATTTGTTGCCGACATCATTCTGAACTATAAGTACCGGGCGTATTCCGCCTTGCTCCGAGCCTACCACGGGACTCAGATCGGCATAATATATATCTCCTCGTCTGATATTCAAGTTATCACTCTCCGACATGAAATTTACAACCTTATTTTTGCCAATAGGTATAAAAATAATCACATCGACGGTATTTTTTGTCCGTCATTACAGTATATACATATTTTGTCCGACGGTTAATATAAAAGACCTCTTGCATTTAAGCAAAAGGTCTTTATAAATTATTGAGTGATAGGTGCGGTATTCAAGCCGTAGTTTTTCAATGTAAATTCAGTATCGGAATCGGAAACACAATACACGATAAGTTTACTGTAATCACAACCGGAAAAAGCGGAAACACCTTTAAATGCTGTCTGTTCGTCGCGAATTGTAAGTTTTGTAAGGGATGTGCAATATGCAAAGCAATATAAATCTATATTTTTACAACCCTTTTTAATATCAAGTGATTCAAGTGAAGTGCAACCCTCAAATGCCGAAGCACCGATACTGCTTGTAACGGGAAGATTTATATTTTTGAGTTTTTCGCAATGTTTAAATGCGGCTTTACCGATAGTAACATCTACGTTCTGGTTTGCAAAAATAACGTTAGTTAAACTCCTGCACTCCTGGAAAGCGGAGTTGCCGATGGATTTAACGGTTTCGGGAATCTGAATTGATATAATTTTAGACCCCTTGAAGCAATTGTCGCCTATACCCACAACAGTTTTACCTTGAATTTTACTTGGTAACATAACGTAGTTACTGCTGCCGTAGTAGCCTGTAACAATACCGCTTGAGTTTATTTCAAATTCACTCATTTCGCCCTCTGACTCGGTCGTGTTTGGAGGAGTGTTGAAAGCATCGGTATTATCGTAAGTGGGCTGATTATTCTGTGTACCTTGGTTATTCTGAGTTAACTGATTAGGGTCAATAATATTACCGTTCTGATCCACGTAAACTATTGAAGTCACGTTATAATTAGGCACAACAACCTGAGTAATGCCTATGGGTAACGTTGTTGAAGTGTCGCTTGCGGAAGGGTCGGTAGCAGTAGCAAGGTTACTTGCTATCATATTAAGGTCTACCCAGGACTCTGTAACCGACGGCACACCGGGAAGCGTGGTAGGCTGAAGAGTGTACAGGGGTGCAGACGTCTGTTGTTTGCCCTCGCTGTCACCTTTTACGATACTGACCACAAGAACCGTTGCGGTCAATAATATTGCTATACCGAAAGCGATAATAATTTTTATGGTTTTATTCATTATATGTACCTCACAAAAGTGTGTAAATCTACATTCTAGTCTATTATACAATACAAAAATGAAAAAGTACATACCAATTTTTTACTAATTCGTTAATTTTTAAATTTTTTCGGATTTTGTGAAAATAAATAAATTATTGTATTTTCTGTTTTTCTGTGTTAAACTCAAAGTAATAAATATAAAGCGAGGGTTTGTTATGCAAAAATCTTGGTACAAAGAAATGTCTGTTTATCAGGTTTGGCCCCGTTCATTCTGTGACGGTGACGGCGACGGTATAGGCGACCTTAAAGGTGTACTTTCTAAACTCGATTACATTAAAAGTCTCGGCGTTGATGCAATTTGGTTCTCACCTCTTTACAAATCACCTCAAAAAGACTACGGTTATGACATTGCCGACTACCGCAGTATTCAACCCGAATACGGCACAATGGAAGATTTCAAATTAGTTCTCGATGAGGCTCACAAAAGAGGTTTAAAGGTTATTATGGACCTTGTTATTAACCACACCTCAGACCAGCACGAATGGTTTAAAAAGAGTATCGAAGAACCCGACAGCAAATATCACAACTACTACCATTGGTACAAAGGCAAAGGCAAACGCCGTCCTAACAACTGGATGTCTACCTTTGCAGGTCCTGCTTGGGAATACAACGAAAAACTTGATGAATATTATCTTCATCTCTTTGCTGTTGAACAGCCCGACCTTAATATGGATAACCCCGAAGTCCGTGAAGAAGTTAAGGATATTATGAGATTCTGGCTTGATATGGGCGTTGACGGTTTCCGTGAAGACGTTATTACCTTTATTTCCAAAAAAGAAGGTTTACCCTCAAGCCCCTATTGGTTCCCCGTTGCAACAGGTATTGAAAAATATATGCACGGTCCTCACCTTGATGAATATCTTCTTGAATTCAAAAATGACGTTCTTTCAAAATACGACTGTATGACTGTCGGCGAAGCACCTATGATGACAACCAAGAACGCTCTTAAACACATCACGGAAGGTCCTAATCAGCACCTTAATATGATGTTCCATTTTGAGCATATGGCTGCTGACTGCCTTTTCTACAGTTGGTTTAAAACAAAATTCAGCCTTAAGAGGCTTAAAAAAGTTTTCTCAAGATGGCAGAAAGACCTTTACGGCAAGGCTTGGAATGCTCTTTATTTGGAAAACCACGACCAACCCCGTGTTATCAACCGTTACGGCAGTACAAAATACCGCGTTGAAAGTGCTAAGATGCTTGCAGTTACATATATTTGCCAGTGCGGTACACCCTTTATTTATCAGGGTCAGGAAATCGGTATGTTAAACTATCCCTTTACGGATATTGAACAGTACACCGACGTTTCCACAAAGAATAACTACGACGTTGCAAAGGCAATTATGGGACCTGACCGCGCACTTAAACTTGCAAACTACGCTTCCCGTGACAATGCAAGAACAGTGGTTCAATGGAATACAGAAAAGAATGCAGGTTTCACTACTGCTGACGAGCCTTGGTTTATGGTTAACCCCAACTACAAAGAAATCAACGTTGAAGCAGCGGAAAAAGACCCCGACAGTATTCTTAATTTCTACCGCGCACTTCTCAAATTCAGAAAAGAAAACGAAGTTGTTATTTACGGCGACTACAAAGAACATTATAAGAGAAGTAAAGACCTTTACGTTTACGAAAGAAACTACGAAGGCAAGCGTTTACTTGTTATTAACTCGTTTACAGAAAATGCTGTTAATTTCAAAGCACCCGAAGGTTTCGACCTTTCAAAAGGAAAGTGCGTTCTCACAAACTACAAAGACCCCAAAGTTTCCGGCAATGCATTTACAACAAAACCCTACGAAACAAGAGTTTATCTTTTCGAGTGATAAAGATTACACAAAACTCCCACCGTTTTTTCGGTGGGAGTTTATTTTTATCCGTTTACCGCCTTGGCTGTTTCTGTCTGGAGTTTCATAAAATCGACTTTGCCGTAGGGTGTTTTGGGAAGTTCGCTTACGAACTCGTATTTATAAGGAACGCTGTGGTGCGCAAGGTTCTTTTTGCAATGCTGTTTAATTTTATCCTGAACAAAGGTATTACCTTTGTAGCCTTTATCAAGCACAACATAAGCCTTTGCCACTTCCTTTTTATAAGGGTGAGGCATTGCAACAACGGCACATTTCACAACTTCGGGAATTTCTTCAATAACCTTTTCAATCTGTGTGGGGTAAACATTATAACCCGATGAAATAATAAGGCGTTTTATACGTAGTTTATAGTGTACGAAACCGCCTTCGTCAATAACCGCCATATCACCTGTATGAAGCCAGAGTTTGCCGTCTTCGTGTCTGCGTAAGGTCTTGACGGTTTCCATTTCATTATTTCTGTAACCTATCATTATGGTAGGACCTGTTACACAAAGTTCGCCCTCTTCGTTAGCGGGAAGAACCTCAGTTGTATCGGGTTTTACAACGCACATTTCATTACCGATAAGGGGTTTACCGATAGTGCCCGACTTATAACCCTCGTAAACGGAAAGGCTCAAAGCCGCAAGACCCTCGGTCATACCGTAGCCCTCGCATATACGCACGTCGGAATTATGGGAAGCGAGAAACTCGTTAACTTTATCCTCTAAGGGTTTCGGTAACGTATCGCCGCCGCTGACCGCGTATTTAAGGAATGAGAAGTCGAAATTTTCAACACCCTCTGCTTTAACCATCGCTTCATAAAGTGTAGGCACACCGAAAAGCATCGTGGGTTTATATTTCTTAATAATACTTCCGAATTTTTTGGAATCAAATGACGGAATCAATACGGAGCAAGCACCGAAACAGAATGAAACGTGTACACATACACCAAGACCGAAGCCGTGGAAAATAGGAAGTATTGCAAGAATTTTATCACCCACACTTACGTCGTAAAGGGTAATAATCGCCTGCATACCGAATGCGTTGAAGTTTTTGTTTGAAAGCATTATATCCTTCGGTGTACCTGTTGTACCGCCGCTGTGAAGAATTATTGCAACTTCCTCGTTTTCAGCCCCTGTGGGTTTGTATTCTTTAACCCGTGAATGAGCCTGTTTCATAAAACTCTTCCAGGTAATATATCTGCTGTCTTCACGGGGAAAACTGTTTTTATTTTTATTAGTAAGTGAATATGCAAACTTCATAAACACAGGCATAGTTTCACCTGCCGAAGCAACTATCACCTTTTGTACGGAAGTTTCGTCAAGTATTGCCGAAACCTTTCTGCAACAAAGGTCAATAGTAAGCAAGAACTTACTTTCAACTGAATTCAGATAATTTTTAATTTCCTCCTGTGCAGAAAGAGGATGAACTATATTTGAAACTGCCCCTAATCTGTTGAGAGCATAAATGCTGATAACCGATTCGGGAGTGTTAGGCATAAGAATGGTTACTATATCACCTTTTCTTACACCTAAATCAAAATAAGCATTAGAAACTTTCTCAATACGCTCAATAAGTTCTTTATAAGTGCACTTTGCACCGTAATACTCGTACGCCAACGCATCGGGATGACTTTCAGCCGATATTTTAATCATACCGAACATTGATACATCGGGTATATCGAAGCCTAAAGCACTGTCATTATTGATATATGCATAAAGAGGATTTTTTTCTACCGGATACTTATTTAAAACTTGCATTTGGTTTTACCAACAGTCATTTTACTGCTTACCCTTTCTCTTAATTTATCATTTTCTTCCGCCAGGTCCTCACCTGTTATGTAATAAGGTTCGTGGAAAATGATTTCCAATCTGCCCTGGAACGGAATATAACTACCGTTAATTGTAAACGGAACTATGGGACATTTTGTATCATAAGCCATTTTAACCGCGCCGATTTTAAAAGGTAATAAATTAACTCCTTCGGGTTTGATAATAGTGGCTTCGGGGAAAATGCCTATAACTTCCCCGTCTTTTAAATACTGCTTTGCAGCAACAAGAGCGTCGTGGTCTTTCCTCTGGCGGTGTACGGGAATTATACCGCAATTAGTCATAAACCAATTTGTAAATTTATATTTAAAAATCTCGTACTTTGCAAGGAAATGCACGCATCTTCTTGTGGCAATGGCAACCGCAAGGCAGTCCAAAACAAATTTATGGTTACCTGCCAATACTACCCCGCCTGTTTTGGGAATATTCTCTTTGCCTATTACTCTCGGACGGAATATACCTCTGAACAAAGTAACGCCCAAAGGCCGCACTAATCTGTAAAGAATCGGTGAATTTATCTGTTTCATAATTATCTACCCCTATATAATTATTTTTTCTTATTTACATCCAACAAAAATTTTGCACCAAGTGCTGCAACCGCTACCGCTGCGGCAACAAAAGCAATTTGTTTTTTATTATCAGCCTTAGCAGTTTCCGCTTTTAACGCAATTCTTTCCACAAGGTTATCTATATGTTCATCATCTAATGTAATCCTGTTTATAAGCCTTGCATATTCATTTATATAATAGTTATTTGACGTCACAGTTATCACACCTTTCAATTTCCTTTTTCAGAAGTTCCCTGCCTTTTTGAAGCCTTTTTCTCACGGCATCGGGAGAAATACCGATAATTTCCGACACTTCTTTAGAACTGTACCCCTCAATATAATAAAGCGTCATTACAATTTTATATTTAACAGGCAACGCCATTATTGTTTCAAAAACATGTGTATCCTCATCTTCAATACCGATACTGTTCAATTCATCCAAATCTACGGTTTTTCGCCTTTTGCGAAGTAATACCATATTCTTACTTATATTAGTTGCTACTTTTATCAGCCAGGCTTTTTCGTGCTCTGCGCTTTCAAATTCAGGCGCTTTCGTTAAATATTTTAGGAAAGTATCCTGGAGCGCATCCTCCGCATCGTCCTTCTGACAAAGTATGCAATAGCATATTCTGAACAACATACCGCTGTAATTTTCGATGAGGTCTTTTATGTAATCATTAGTAATAGGTTTCATACTATCAGACATAAAATCACCTCACTACTATTAAAACAAATACAAGTGCCTTTTTGTGAAATAAAATTATGAACTTTTTGTAAACATTTCATCACATTATCTTTTTCGGCACATATAATGCAGTGAAAACTTCTGAAATCTGACAGACACAAAAAGTGTCGGGCTGCAAAGCGGCAACAGAAATGTACTATTCATATCTGTGGGACAGTAAACTGTTCCGCAGATATTTTTTATGGAAAGGAGAATGTTTCTTGAAAACATCTTGTGATACAAACGGACTTACAACGGCACAGGCAAAAGAACTTCAAGAAATTCACGGTAAAAATACACTTGCCGATGAAAAGAAAGAAAGTTTTTTTAAAAGAATATTCAAAACTTTAACAGAGCCTATGTTTTTGCTCCTTATTATTTCATCAATTATCTACTTTATTCTCGGTGAACCTAAAGACGGGGCGGTTATGCTTGTTTTCGTAACATTCGTTATGGCTATCGACTTTTTACAGGAATTAAGAACGGACAAATCACTTAACGCTTTAAAAAGTTTATCTGCCCCCGAAGCCACTGTAATAAGAGACGGAAAAGAAACTGAAATTCTTTCCGAGGATATTGTACCCGGTGACATAATGCTGATTCACGAGGGAATCAAAATCCCTGCAGACGGCATCGTTTTAGAAAGTTCACCCATTACCGTTGATGAATCCACCCTTACAGGCGAAACCGAATGTGTAATAAAAACACCGTTCAGAGAAAACTCCCACATTACTGATTATTGGCGAAAAGATTACTGTTATGCAGGAACTTTGGCAGTTCAGGGCTCTGCAAAAGTAAAAGTTACAAAAATCGGTAACCAAACCGAATACGGCAAAATAGGTAAAAGCGTAAATAAGGCCCCTGTCAAAAAATCGCCCTTACAAAATCAAATTGATACACTTGTAAAAACCTGCACGGTTATAGCTATATTTTCTTGCATAATAACCTGTATTCTTACTTGGTTTACTGTTAATGATGTAACTGTTTCCAACAGAGTGATTCAAAGTATTTTATCGGGTATAACACTTGCAATGGCTGTAATACCCGAAGAATTTCCTGTGGTACTTGCGGTATTTTTATCGATGGGAGCGTGGAGGCTTTCAAAGAAAAATGCTCTTATACGAAAACTTTCGGGAGTTGAAACATTGGGCGAAATATCGGTTTTATGTGTTGACAAAACAGGCACATTAACCGAAAACAAAATGACCGTTGATAAAACCTGGACCTTAAATGAAAGCAAGGATTTTTTAATTAAATCAAGTGTTTCTGCCTGTGAAAGTGACCCTTATGACCCTATGGAAAAGGCTATAATTAAACATTGCGAAGGAACTGTGGGAAGTTTTGAGCCTGACCCGATTTATAAAACTTACCCTTTTACCAACGAAACAAAAATCGTTGGCTATGTAAGAGAAAGAAAAAGCGGTTACAGACTTTATGTTAAAGGAAGCACCGAAAGTTTAATGAAAATCAGCGAACTTTCAGACGGAGAAAAAGATGTTATAAATAAAAAAATACGCATTATGAGTAAAAAAGGACTGCGTGTAATTGCCGTAGGTTACAGAGATTATGAAAACAAAGAAGAACTTCCCGAAACTCTGACGGAGAAATCCATTAACTTTTCGGGTTTAATAGCCCTTAACGACCCTTTGAGAAAAACAGTAAAAAGGGATATTGAAACGCTGAAAAAAGCAGGTATAAGAGTTGTCATGATTACAGGCGACAACGGCATCACCGCGGCTGCAATTGCAAAAAAAGCAGGTATTGAATATAAAAACATAATAAACGGCAATACGATAGAAAAAATGACAGATACTGAACTTCAGGACGCGGTAAAAACCACATCTGTGTTTTCGAGAGTGATACCCGAACACAAAATGAGAATAATTAAAGCCCTCGGGGAAAACGGCGAAATTACCGCTATGATAGGTGACGGTGTAAACGATGCCGCCGCATTAAAATTTGCCGATATAGGTATAGCAATGGGCAAAAAAGGAAACGAAGTTTCAAGGGAAGCCGCCGACCTTATACTTTTAGACGAAAAGTTTTCAACTGTTATCGAAACAGTTAAAGACGGCAGACGAATTTATGACAACATAAAAAAAGCGGTTGGTTATATTTTTTCAATTCATTTACCCATTATGCTTTCTGCACTTATTGCACCGCTTTTAACTATTACTACGGATAACCTTTTACTTCTCCCCGTGCATATGGTACTTCTGGAATTACTCATAGACCCCACTTGTTCAATAGTTTTTGAACGCCAACCTGCCGAAGCGGATATTATGACACGAAAACCCCGTTCAAAAAATGAAAAAATCCTTACAAAAAGACTTTTAATAAAAAGCCTTTTGCAAGGAATGGGAATATTTACTTTTTCATTTATTCCCTATTTTTATTTGCTGATTAAAAACCCTTTACAGCCCGAATTTGCACGCTCCTTCGGTATTGCGGTTATTATTGTTGCAAATATCTTTTTAGTTCACGTAAACAGTTCCGAAACAGATTCAATTTTTAATAATTTAAAGAAACTGAAAAAAGATAAAATTATGATTATTGCAAATGCAGTAACATTTTTACTTCTCTTCTTAGTTCTGTACTCTCCCTTATCACAATTTTTAAACCTTGCTGCACTTTCATTACCGCAACTGATATTGGCTGTAATTTTCGGAATTATTTCTGTTTCCTGGTGGGAAATAGTCAAACTATATAAAAAAGCCGTTGCAACTTAATGCAACGACTTTTCATTTTATACACCCTCAAAATAATCGGGATACTGAGTCATAACCTTCGTTTTAACAAGATTAAATACCAACATACCTTCAGCACCCTCGCAGTTATAGTTACCTGTAACAAGTTTACCACTTGTATAACTTATCTTTCTTTCGGGAGCAAGACCTATATGATAAACCCTGTAAAGATTATCCGGACTTTTTTCATAAGTAGTTTTACCGAACAGAGAAGATTTTCCGTTAAACTGCAAAACATAGTTTGTTCCGCTGTCGGGTACGGAATATATGGCAACAAGGGCTTTTGTATCAATATTGTATGTAGAAGCAATAAGTTTAATAAACTCATTGTTCGGGTCATCGGAAAGGTAGTTATCACCGTTCTTATTGGGAATAACCACACCGCCGATATTGGTTGCCTTTACAAGCGCCTGTGTTGCATCTTCAACGGAAATAATTCCGTCACCGTTCATATCCGCAACTGTAATATTTTCTTCAATAATGCCCGATGCCATTTTCAAAATTTGGCGGGCATCCTGGGTATCAACCTTTCCGCTGCGGTCAACATCACCTAAAATAAGTTCGCCGTTTTCACCCTCAGCAAAAGCAACTACGGAAATGGAACTGAATAATATTACGAAACAAAGGAAAAGTGATAAAAAATTAAACTTCTTTTTCATTATATTCACCTTTTCTTAATAACAATCTTATTGTTTAAAGAACTTACAGAAAGCACGGTAAGCCATATAAACGTCAAGTTTTGATACAACCTCATAGGGTGCGTGCATGGAAAGAACAGGCACGCCTAAGTCGACTACGTCAACGTCAAGGTTTGCGATGTATTTTGCAACTGTTCCGCCACCGCCTGCATCGACTTTACCTAACTCGCCTATCTGCCATACTATACCGTCTGCATCAAGCATATTTCTGATTTTACCCATATACTCTGCAGAAGCATCACTTGTGCCACCTTTACCGCGAGCGCCTGTATACTTTGTGATAACAACGCCTTTGTTAAGGTAGGAAGTATTATTCTTTTCAAAAACGGAATTGAATGTGGGGTCGTAAGCCGAGTTAACGTCAGCAGAAAGACATTCACTTTTTGAAAGGACTTCAAAAACATCAAGTCCGTTTGCTTTTGCAATGTAAGCAATGAAATATTTAAGGTATGATGACTGCAAACCTGTGTTACCGTCAGAGCCTGTTTCTTCTTTGTCGGTAAGAACAGTAATAGCGGTATACTCGGGATTCTCTGTTGCGAAAGCCGCCATAGCAGCAGGATATGCGCAAACTCTGTCATCGTGACCGTATGAGCCGATAAGACTTCTGTCAAAGCCAATATCGTCAGCCTTGAAAGCAGGAACAACCTCTAACTCTGCGCTGAGGAAATCTGCTTCTTTAATGCCGTATTTCTCGTTGAGTAACTTGAGAATATTGAGTTTAACAAGTTCACTGCCCTCATCACTCTTAAAAGGACGGCTACCTACAATAACATTAAGTTCTTCGCCTGAAATACCCTCGGATAAAGTTCTTTTACCCTGTTCTGCACCGAGATGGGGAAGAATATCGGAAATAACGAATTTAGGTTCGCCCTCTTCCTCACCTATTTTAACGGTAACTTTTGTACCGTCATTTTTTATAATTACACCGTGGAGTGCAAGAGGAATTGCAACCCACTGATATTTTTTAATACCGCCGTAGTAATGGGTCTTGAAAAGTGCTAATTCATCACTTTCGTAAAGGGGGTTGGGTTTAAGGTCAAGGCGTGGTGAATCAATATGAGCCGCCGCAATTTTAACACCCTCGGTAAGACTCTTTTTACCCATTACAGCAAGGATTATTGCTTTATCGCGGTTTACAAAATAAACCTTCTCCCCTGCTTTGTACTGTTTGTAGGGGTCAAACTCGGAAAAGCCTCTTTTTTTTGCTTCTTCCTTTACGATTTCGGTTGCTTCACGCTCGGTTTTTGCACCGTTAAGGAAAGTTTTATAACCCTCGCAGAATTCGTCTGCTTTCTTTATATCTTCATCGCTGATAACCGTTGCTGCGTGCTTCGGTTTATAACAAAGTTCTTTTTTGAGTTCTTCAACTGTTGCCATTTTCTTTATCCTCCGTTAATGATTTATTTTCCAAATCATAAATATTGCAATATCTTTCCCGAACTTTCAAAACTTTTTCGGCATAAAAATCGGTATCGTTATAGGGTATAACATCAAGTTTTTTACCGTCAGAAGAATACCTCGGGTCGCTCAACCATTCGTTCACCCTGCCCCTGCCTGCGTGATAGGCGGCAAGTGCGGTTTTTGTGTCACCGAATTCATCAAGTAAATACCGCAAGAAAAATGCGCCGTATTTTACAGAAACTACAGGCTCAAAAAGTGCATCGTCCTCATAACTTTCGCCTGTTTTGGTCTGAAGCCACTGAAAAGTTTCGGGTGTAATCTGCGTAAGACCTTTTGCTCCTACTGATGATACCGCGTTTTTGTCGAATCCGCTTTCGGTTTCTATAAGTGCATATAAAAGTGCTTCGTCCAAATCGTAGATTTCGGCATTTCGGGATATTTCCTCCGAATAACTTCGCGGATACACCGTCTGTAACACAAGGCTTACTGCATTATATATTATTATAACTGAAACTGTCAATAATAGCAATACAAGTAAAACGAGTTTAATTTTATTTTCAGTTCGCTCTTTCACTGATTAAAAAATCTCCTTTTCAACAGATGAAAGTTCATCTGCAAGTATAAAAGGTTCGTAATTATTTATAACGTAATCTGCTTCAGAAATATAAAAATCGTCTTCTTTTTGACCGTTTATGCGAATAAGGGCATCTTTTTCGGAAATATTATCCCTCTCCATAATACGCTCTTTACGTACTGAAACGGGTGCGTGGACCACTATTAAAACATCACATTCATCGGCAAAACCCGACTCAATAATAGCCGCCGCATCCACCACCACAACATTATATGAAGAAAAAGCCTTTTCTGCCTCTTTGTGTATGGCGGTATTTATTGCAGGGTGCATTATTGAATTTAATTTATTTGTATTTTCGGGTGTACCGAAAGCCGCCTCGGCAAGTTTTTTTCTGTTAAGCGTGCCGTTTTCATTGAGTATATCCCCGAAAGTTTCACAGAGTTTCGGAAGAAGAGTTTTGTCGGTATCAAGCACTTCTCTTGCAACAATATCCCCATCTATAACATATGCACCTTTTTTTAAAAGATATTCGCTGACGGTGGATTTTCCTGCACCTGTTTTACCTGTAAGACCTACAAGTTTTTTCATACGTCTATCACCTTAAATCCTGCCGCGCGGAGAAGTCTGTTTAAAACGGCAAGGTTATCGTCGTTGCTTTCATCGGGACATCGCACAAAACAACGCTTTGCACCGATTTCATCAAGATACCTTAAGGAATCAAAAAGCGCGTGGGAAAGTTCCCTGTAATTACGGTCAACACCGTATGTAATAAAGGGAATCTCAACTCCCTCACCCTCACCGCTGAACACCATTGCGTAAGTTTCACCGTCATTGTGTTCATTTACGAAATCGCAAAAATCTTTGTAATCTCCGCGGACAAGCGAAATGCTGGCATCGGGTGAATAATGTTTATACTTCATACCCGGTGAAGATACTTTCTCCCCTGCTTTTAAGGGATTAAGTACCGCATCATCAACCTCAACTTCACCCAGAACGCTTTTAAGTTGCGAAAGTGTAATATTACCGGGTCTTAAAAGTCTGGGCTTTTCGGCAGCAAGGGTTATGACCGTTGATTCAACCCCCTCATCACATTCGCCACCGTCAATAATCATAGGCACTCTGCCCTTTAAATCTTTGTAAACGTGTTCCGCTTTTGTGGGACTCGGTTTTCCCGAAAGGTTTGCAGAGGGTGCCGCAAGGGGTAAACCGCTGATTTTTATTAAAGTTCTTGCAATGGGGTGTGACGGACATCTGACCGCAACGGTAGGAAGCCCCCCCGTAACGCAAAGAGGTACTTTATCGGACTTTGGAAGTATCATAGTAAGAGGGCCGGGCCAGAATTCATTTGCGAGTTTCTTTGCAGTTTCGGGTACTTCACTTACAAGGTCAAATATTTCTGAAAACTCGGAAATATGAACTATAAGGGGGTTATCCTGCGGTCTGCCCTTTGCTTCAAATATTCGTTTTACCGCCTCGGGTGAATAGGCATTACCCGCAAGACCGTAAACGGTTTCGGTGGGTATACCCACAACCTGACTTTCTCTTAGAAGTTCGGCGGCTTTCACATATTTTTCTTCACCGTCTGTGACGGTTAATTTTATAAGTTCTGTATTCACTTTATTCCTCTGATGATTTTAATTTTTCTGCAGTATCCGCAGTAATAAGAGCATCAATAATTTCGTCAATATCGCCGTTCATAATGGCTTCGATTTTATAAAGGGTTAAGCCGATACGGTGGTCTGACACACGCCCTTGAGGGAAATTGTACGTTCTTATTCTTTCACTTCTGTCGCCTGTGCCGACTTGTGAACGGCGTTCGTCGGCAATTTCGGCATTTTGTTTTTCACGCTCTGCATCAAGAAGTCTTGAACGGAGAATTTTCATTGCTCTTTCCCTGTTTTTGTGCTGACTGCGTTCATCCTGGCACTCAACAACCGTTCCTGTGGGGATGTGAGTAATTCTTATAGCAGACTCTGTTTTATTAACGTGCTGACCGCCTGCACCGCTTGAACGGTAGGTGTCTATCTGTAAATCCGTAGGGTCAATATCTATATCAACTTCCTGCGCTTCGGGAAGAACGGCAACGGTAACGGTAGAAGTATGGATTCTTCCGCCCGATTCGGTTTCGGGTACACGCTGAACGCGGTGAACACCGCTTTCAAACTTAAAGCGTGAATATGCGCCCTCACCCTCTATCATAAAACTGATTTCTTTAATACCGCCTAAACCTGTTTCGTTGACGGAGAGCACATCAGGATGCCAACCGCGACCCTCGGAGTACATAGAATACATTCTGAAAAGCGAGTTCGCGAAAAGTGCCGCTTCCTCACCGCCTGCACCTGCGCGGATTTCAATAATAACGTTTTTATCGTCATTGGGGTCTTTGGGAAGAAGTAAAACTTTGAGTTTTTCGGTTAATTCCTGTGCTTTTTCTTTACTTTCTTCGATTTCAAGTTCCAACATTTCCTGAAGTTCTTTATCAGGGTGTTCCGAAAGCATTTCTTTAGCCGCTTCACCATTTTCTACGGTGTTTTTATATTCTCTGAATGTTTCTACTATTGGTGTTAAGTTTTTTAATTCACGCATAAGTTCTGCGTATTTAGACTGGTCGGAAACGGTTTCGGGCAAACAAAGTAAATCGTTCACCTTTACAAAACGCGCTTCAACCTGTTCAAGTTTATCAAGCATCGGTATTCTCCCTGATTATCTTTTTAATATTTTTCTCCGCTTTTACGCGGGGAATAAGGAATTCGCGTTCGCATCCGCAACAACGCAAACGAAAATCCATACCGGAACGCAAAACAAGAAACTGTTTTGTGCCACAGGGATGCTGTTTTTTCATTTCTAAAATATCTCCGACGCGGACATCCACAAAAATCCCTCCGATTTTAAATTTATGAAATATTGTAACATACTTTTACATAAAATTAAAGAGCAAGATAAAAATAAATGAAAACAGGTGAAATCTATGATGTCATATCTTCCCGAGGGTTTTTTACTGAACACAAAAGAGAATAAATATTATCTATCTTCAATGGAGAATTTCAACAGAGCATTTTTTGAGAAAGCGCCCCTTGAACAACGCGCCGCATACTGTGACTGCGAACATAATTTACATATTGATTTCGGATTTATTCACGGCATAATTCCCCGAGAAGAATGTGCGCTTGGTATAAGCGAAGGCACAACCCGAGATATTGCAATAATCGCAAGGGTAAATAAACCCGTTCGCTTTGTTATAGAGGAAATAAGAGAATACAACAACAAAAAAACTGCAATACTCAGCAGAAAAAAACTGCAAAACGATTTTAACGAAAATTATCTTCCTACACTTTCACCCGGTGATATAATTGATGCGCGTGTAACACACCTCGAAAACTTCGGTGTTTTTTGTGACATCGGTTGCGGTGTAAACGCACTTTTACCTATTGATAACATCTCCGTTTCCCGTATTCCCCACCCGTCCGTAAGATTTACAACAGGTGACGATATTAAAGTAATCGTAAAAGCCTTTGACGACAGCGGAAGAGTTACACTAAGTCACAAAGAACTGCTCGGAACATGGGAAGAAAACGCCTCGTTTTTTAATGTGGGCGAAACCGTAAGCGGTATTGTAAGAAGTATTGAAAGTTACGGTGTATTCGTTGAACTTACACCAAACCTTTCGGGGCTTGCTGAATACACCAACGACGTTTCCGAAGGTCAGCACACAAGCGTGTACATAAAAAGTATTATCCCCGAAAAAATGAAATTCAAACTGATTATAGTAGATGCTTTCGATGCTCAATACCCTCGCAAAAAACCCCATTATTTCTTAAAAGAAGGTCATATTGACTATTTCCGTTACTCCCCCGAAAACTGCATAAAAAATATTGACACAACCTTTTAATATTTTCTTGTAAAACGAATTACTGTATTGTATAATTATTAAAACTCTCTGTTTGGAGGAAAAATTATGCAATACAGTAATTTCGATTCTATCGGAAGAAAAATATCAAAACTCGGTTTCGGTCTTATGCGTTTGCCGAAACTCCGTGACGGTGAAGAAACCATCGACCGTGAAGAAGCATTCAGACTGGTTGACCTTGCCATTAAATCCGGTGTCAATTATTTTGATACCGCTTACGTTTACCACGGCGGTGATTCCGAGGCATTTGCAAAAGAGGCTCTTGGCAGATACCCCCGTGACTCTTACTGCCTTGCCACCAAACTTCCCGGTTGGGTAATTAAAGAAAAAGGCAAACACACCGAAGAACTTTTCAACGAACAGTTGGAAAAATGCGGTGTTGACTACTTTGACTTTTATCTTCTTCACGCTGTTAACAGGGATGTTATGGCGGTTTTTGAGGGCGATAATTCTTACGAATACCTCAAAAAGCAAAAAGAAGCGGGCAAAATAAAACATCTTGGTTTTTCATACCACGGCGACCTTGAATTCTTTATTGAACTTCTTGATAAATACGAGTGGGATTTTGCTCAACTTCAGATTAACTACTATGACTGGGAAGCAACCGACGCAAAGTCATACTACAAAGCACTTGAAGAGAGAAATATCCCCTGTATAATTATGGAGCCTGTCAGAGGCGGTTCTCTTCACACGTTAAACGAAGATGCAAAGAAAGTTTTTGAAGAATTAGGCGATGCTTCCGCTGCATCTTACGCTTTAAGATATGACCTGGAACTCCCTGCAGTTTTAACAATTCTCAGCGGTATGTCCACCTACGAACAGGTTGAAGATAATATTAAAACTTTCACAGAGGCAAAGCCTCTTACCGCTGAAGAAAAAGAAGCCATTGAGAAAGCGAACGTTCTTTTCAGACAGAACTTTGCTATTCCCTGTACCGACTGCAAATACTGTGTGGAAACCTGCCCTGCAGGAGTTAATATCCCTGCTTGTTTTACAGCGTACAACGAATACAACAAAACCCGTGATACAGAAGATTTCAAAAAAGAATACGCGCTTATCCCCGACGAAAAACGCGCTCACAACTGTATTGAATGCGGTGCTTGTACAAAGCATTGTCCTCAGCAGATAAAAATCCCCGACCAACTGAAAAAAGTCGGCAAATTAGCAAAATAACAGGAGTGTAAAAAATGTCAATCAAATTCATTGAAGACTCAAAAATATTTAAACTCGACTCTAAAACATCAACATATATATTCGGTGTTTTTGAGGGTAATTACCTTGTTCACTACTATTACGGTGCGCCTATCCCCGACACGAATGTAGATGAACTTCGTGTAAGACCGGGCTTTGCATCATTCTGCCCCGACAGTCCCTCGGCGAGAGTATTTAACTTTTCACCCGACGTTACTCCTCTCGAGTATTCAACTTTCGGTGCAGGTGACTTCCGATTATCCGCCTTTGCGGTAAAAAACAGCGAGGGTAACAAAGTTACCGATTTAAGATATGTAAGTCACAAAATCACAAAAGGCAAAAAGGCTCTCCCCGGACTTCCCGCTTTATACGTTAATAACGAGGACGAATCAGACACTTTGGAAGTAGTAACGGAAGATAAAGTTACCGGTGCAAAAGTTACTCTTATATACACCGTTTTCAATAACTACGGTGCTATTACAAGAAGTGTTAAAGTTGAAAATGCATCCGACAAACCTTTCTATATTGACACAGTTCACTCCCTCTGCGTTGATATGCCCGGTGCTGACTACGAAATGATGGACCTTTACGGAAGATGGGTAAAAGAGAGATCTCTTGACAGATACCCTCTCCACCACGGCATACAGTCAATTAAAAGTAAGCGCGGTTCTTCAAGCCACAACCACAATCCCTTTACCGCACTTGTAAGCAAAGGTGCTAACGAAGAATACGGCGAATGTTACGGTTTCAACCTTGTATACAGCAGTAACTTCTCAATTGATGTTGAGGTTGACGGTTTCCGTTCGACAAGGCTTGTTATGGGTATTAACCCCGAAGGTTTCAGTTGGTATCTCGCCCCCGGTGAAGAATTCTATTCTCCCGAAGCGGTTATGGTTTACACTAACGAAGGTATTGGCGAAATGAGCCGTATTTTCCACAGACTTTACGCTAACAACCTTATACGCGGAAAATGGAAAAAAGCAAAGCGTCCCCTTCTTATAAACAACTGGGAAGGAACAGGTATGAACTTTGACCACGATAAACTTGTTTCCTTCGCAAAGCACGCCAAAGATATAGGCCTTGAAATGCTTGTTATGGACGACGGTTGGTTTGGTAAACGCGACCACGATAACAGTTCTTTAGGCGACTGGTATGTTGCAGAATACAAACTTCAAAAAGGTTTATCGGGTCTTATCAAAGAAGTTAATGATTGCGATCTTAAATTCGGTATCTGGTTCGAGCCCGAAATGATTTCACCCGACTCTGACATTTACAGAGCACACCCCGACTGGTGCTTGCATACAAAAGGAAGAGATAAATCAATAGCACGAACACAGTATGTTATTGACTATTCCCGCAAAGAAGTACGCGACCACATCTATTCAATGATGTATGATGTACTTTCAAATAATAATATCGACTATGTTAAATGGGACTTCAACCGTAATCTTACGGAAGTTTCCTGTGCAGAACTTCCTCCCGAAAAACAAGGCGAAGTTTTCCACCGTTTCGTTTTGGGAACTTACGAGATTATGGACCGTCTTACCACAGATTTCCCCCACATTCTACTTGAAAACTGCTCGGGCGGCGGCGGACGTTTCGACCCCGGTATGCTTTACTACTCACCGCAGATTTGGACAAGTGATAACACCGACCCCATTGAAAGACTTACAATTCAGTACGGCACGTCACTTTGCTACCCTGCTTCTACAATGGGCGCTCACGTTTCCGCCAACAGACGCACAGGCTACGAAACAAAAATGAACGTGGCATTGTGGGGTTCATTCGGTTACGAACTTGACCCCGACAAACTCACACCTGAAGAGAAAGCGGAAATTAAAGACCAGATTGCCCTTTACCATAAATACTACGACGTAATACATTACGGTGACCTTTACAGACTTATTACACCCTTTGAAAACGAGTTCCACGTTGCTTGGGAATTTGTTTCCGAAGATAAAAACGAAGCACTTGTTACGGTTGTTGAAATCAAGCGTGTATACGACGAGTTCTTTATGTTAAGACTTAAAGGTCTTGACCCCGAAAAGTATTACGAAATTGAAGAAACAGGCGATACTTTCAGCGGTGCATACCTTATGAATGCAGGTCTTAACCTAACCCACAGACCTCACGGTGACGGCGTATCGTACAGAGTACACTTGATTTCAAAGGATTAAACAAAAATGGTTCAAACCAATTGCGGTTTGAACCATTTTTCTAATTAGGAATTAGAAGTGAGGAATGAGGAGTTTCGGGGCAAGCCGTGTTATAATGCGTAATTCGTAATAAAAGGGGCAGTTTTATAGATTAAGTTGAAGTAATGCGAAGCTTATCATCCCTGTCCGTCTTAGCGGATAGGGAGGGGGACCATTCTTCAATACAGCTGTTGTTTATGTTATGTTGCCACGGATGATAATTTTTTATTGTATAAAAGTTCGGGCGGAATGGTGGTGGGTAGTTCACTTTCTTTTATTCTTCACTAGGATAGAATGATTTATCCCTGTAAGGTACGCACCTGTGCGTACCGCTGAGATAGACTTCATCTTCTTTGTTTGTTGTTTAGAAAAACAAATTCTCCTTACTCGCGGGACGAATAGATTCGTCCCTTACGGTAGTTGGTTGCTCTATCCTGCTGAAGAAATACCGAAAGAGAACTACCCACCACCGCACCGCTGAACTAAATCTAAAAATCAACTATACCTCTCGTTTGAAAAAACATTCTATAAATAACTTGACAAATGGCGGTCCCCCTCCCTATGCTTACACATAGGGATGATAGGCTTCGCGTTGTACCAACTTTATCGTTACGGTAAGGGCAAGCCCTTACCGTACAATTGTGTGTTGTTTTCAGAAAAATTATATAACAGAAAAAGGGCAGTTTGTGACTAAACTCATCACAAACCGCCCTTAATTCATTTGTTAAAAAACGCTTAAACCGTTGATTTTAAAGGGAGTTTAAGTATTTTCAGAGCAAGACACAGAACCGTCCCCTGTCCTATAGTATTTTTTTATTTCCGTCAATATTATATTCTCTATCGCATTAAACGAAACGCAAAACCTCGTTTTATACCTCCTTGCGTAAGGAAGGAGGGGGACCACCTTTTCGTTTGTTTTACGCAAGATATAGTTTCAAGCGTGTCGTAAATTTATTGGTAATATTAAGTTCGGCGGGTGGTGGAGAATCCCTATCACCTACCTTATTCAATAAATTAACTTAGAAGGACTCTCCACCGCCCGATAAAGTTAATCATATAAGTAAATA
>JAGAJB010000032.1 GCA_017626295.1 Clostridia bacterium
AAATACTGAAATTCCTGTATATAACGCCCTTTCAGAACTTGAGGGCTTGTATGTGACAAGGGTTTAAGGCGGTGAAAGTATGATGGAAACCGTTCTTCTTGTAGCCTCTGTTCTTACGGCGTTGGGTGTAATAATTGCCTCGGCGGTTAAGGTTTACAAATTTATCCGTAAGTGTGAAAAATGGATAGATGAAACTAATGAACATTCATTAGATAACTATCTTTCCATCAAAAGACTTACTATTATGTCTCACGAAATGCCCTTATCAGAGCGCATTGCCGCAGGGGAGAAGTACATAAAATACGGCGGTAACGGTGAAGTGAAAGCAAAATACAATGAATTGCTGGAAATCAGCAAGGAAATAAACAAGGAGGAGTATCCCTATGAAAATTAACTTGAAAGTACGTATGAAAAACAAAGTGTTCTTGCTCGTAGCAGCGGCACTTATAATTGCCTTAATCTATCAGATATTGGCAATGTTCGGTATTACACCGCCTGTGAGTCAGAATGCGGTTGTTGAGGTCATTACAATGATTCTTAACATTCTCGCTTTCATCGGCGTGCTGGTAGACCCCACAACCGAGGGTATGTCGGACAGTGAACGCGCACTTACATATCTCAAAGCAAACGACGTTCGCACACTGGAAGATAAGGATATAACAGTAAATGAAGTTTATGTCGGTGTTAATACTCCGAGAAAGGATGGATAATATGGCTAAAAGAATTTATATTTCACCAAGTAATCAGAACGGGAACTTATACGCCACAGGCAACACTAACGAAAAAGTGCAGTGTCACAAAATCGCAAAAGCCTGTGCAGAGTATCTTAAAAAACACGGTTTTTCCGTTAAATGCACTTATGACGACGATATGTATAAAAGGGTGAGGGAGAGTAACGCTTTTAAGGCTGATATGCACGTTGCGATTCACACCAACGCCACAGGCAAACATAACGTAACAGGCGGTACACAGATACTTCTTTACAGTCTTGACGGTGAGCGCAAAAAGGCAGGACAGGCAGTCTTTAAAAGGCTCTCACCCATCACACCCGGTAAGAGTGCCGAAAAACTTATTGCAAAACCCGACTTTTATGAGTGTAAAGCAGCGAATGCCATAACCGTTTACTGCGAATGCGAATTCCACGATACAAAAGAGGGCTCTGACTTCATCATTAAGAATACAACCAAAATCGGTGAAGCAATTGCAAAAGGTATCTGCGATTACTATGGTGTGAAAATTATAGATTTCCCTATAAAAGAATTAAGCGCCCCGACTAAAGCCGAGACACTGTATGTAGTTCAGACAGGCGCATTCAGTATAAAAAAGAATGCAGAAAAACACCTTGAAAAACTCAAAAAAGCAGGGTTTGAGGGTTTTATTACCCTGAAAATTTAAAGTATGCCCGAGGCTCTTTGCAAAAGAAGTTGAGCATCGCCTGTATCCATCATTCCGTTTGAGTTCATATCATACAGAAAAAGTTCTGTTTCATCAGGCGGGAAATCCAGACCGGCGGCAATGCGAAGTGCTAAGCGGGCATCAACTGTATCGATTACACCGTTGCCGTCAATATCGCCGAAGTTTGAAACGGTTTGCTGAGTTTCAATAATATAAATGGGGGCGTTATATAATTTAGCGTACTGAATAGCCCCTGAATTTAAATTGCAGGTAATGGTGATATTATGAGAGAAATCGGTGGTGTTATTTTCCCTTAACGCGAAAGCGTAACGACCTATGGTATTGACATTTTCGGGAATAGTTATCTGTGTTAATGCAACGCAGTTTTCGAATGCATAACCGCCGATTTCAAGTTCTCCCGTACCGAAAGTTACATCGGAAAGGGCAGAGCAACCTTTGAAAGCGCTGTTGCCTATGTAACCCAAAGAATCTGGGAAAGTTAAAGATGTAACAGCGGCACAGTTTGTGAAAGCGTAATCGCCTATATACAGAAGTGCGTCCGACATTTTTATGAAATTCAAAGCGGAGCAACTGTGGAAAGCGCGCTGACCGATAACTTTAAGGGCAGTTCCCATATAAAGTTCCGTTAAAGAGGTGCAACCGTAAAAAGCATATTCACCTAAAACCTCAACGTTTTTAAGGTTGACTCCCGTAAGGGAAGTGCAGGAGTTAAATGCCTTAGCGCCTATTGCGGTAACGTTTTGCCCCATTATTACGGACGTAAGATTCTGACAACCGTAAAACGCCATTGAACCTATAGTTGTAATTGTTTCGGGAATTCGTACCGTGTTGAGATTGTTTTTGCTTTGAAAAGCACCTGAGCCGATAGCGGTAACATCAACACCGTTTATTTGTGCCGGAATGTTAGCGTAATCGGTGTAAAAATCACGGTAGCCTGTAATGGTGTATGTGCCGTCAGTGTTTTCGGAATAAACAAAACCGTCGTATATGGCGGCGTAGCCAAAGGGCACAGAAGAAATTATCAGCATAACTGCGATAAATAAAGATAAAAAACTTTTCATTGGTAAACCTCCGCGTATTTGCGAGAAAATTTATTGTTTATCTGCATTATACTATATCTTGGAGATTTTGTACACATTAAATTTAAAAACACACTTTTTTGTATGAATATTCGTAAAGTTATGTATAATGTGTATTTTTTTGGAAAAACTGTTGCATTTTCAGTATTTGGGGTGTATAATGCACTAAACGGGATAGGAAATATTCTCGGAAAATTAAAGTGAGGTTTTAGAAATGAAAAAGTTTTTAAAAATTACAGCAATTGTAATGGTTATTGCTATGCTCGCTGCTTTCGCTTCTTGCGGCGGCGAAAAAGAAAAACTCGTTATGGCTACAAATGCAGAATTCCCTCCCTACGAATATGTTGAAGACGGCAAAATCGTAGGTATTGATGCTGAAATTGCAGCTCTTATCGCAGAAAAACTCGATATGGAACTTGAAATCGTTGACGTTGCTTTCGATTCAATTATCCCCGGTGTTCAGAGTGGTAAGTATGATATGGGTATGGCCGGTCTTACAGTTGATGAAAAAAGACTTGAAAAAGTTAATTTCTCAACTTCTTACGCAACAGGTATCCAGGCTATTATTGTCAAAGAAGGCAGTGACATCAAAACTGTTGATGACCTTGCAGGTAAGAAAATCGGCGTTCAGACATCTACAACAGGTGACATCTACGCAACAGATGACTACGGCGAAGAAGCAATTACACGTTATGATAACGGTGCAGTAGCAGTTCAGGCTCTCATTGCAGATAAAGTTGACTGTGTTATCATTGATAACGAACCTGCTAAATCTTACGTAAAAGCTAACGAAGGTCTTAAAGTTCTTGATACTGAGTATACAGTTGAAGATTATGCTATCTGTTTTGCAAAAGAGGATACAGAACTCAAAGACAAGGTTGACGGTGCTCTTAAAGAACTCATTGCAGACGGTTCTGTAAAAGAAGTTATTGAGAAATACATTCCTGCAGAATAATTTATATTGAATTATTACGAGGGCGGATTCAGTCCGCCCTTGTTTTTTGACAGAAAGGGGTGTTAAGGTTTGTTCGAGTGGTTTTGGAATTTTATTGACGAATTGAAATTCGTTTTCGGTGAAGGTCGTTGGGAACTTATTGTTGACGGCTTTTTGAATACTTTGAAAATCACCGCAGGTGCTTTGGTTGTAGGTATCGTTATCGGTATTTTAATTGCCGCTGTTCGTTCATCCTTTGACAAAAATAAAGAAACGATGAAACTCCACGGTGGTGCGGGTTATGTGATTCTTGCAATTCTTAACGCAATATCGAAGGTTTATCTTACTGTTATCCGCGGAACTCCCGTTGTTGTTCAGTTGATGATTTGCTATTTCGTTGTTTTTGTTTCTGCCGATGACGGTGTTCCTGTTGCTATTTTTGCTTTCGGTATTAACTCCGGTGCCTATGTTGCAGAGATTTTCCGTGCCGGCATTATGTCTATTGACCACGGACAGTTTGAAGCAGGCAGAAGCCTTGGTTTCAACTATTTCCAGACAATGCGATACATAGTAATTCCGCAGATGTTCAAGGCGGTTTTACCTACTCTTTGCAACGAGTTTATTGCTCTTTTAAAGGAAACTTCCGTTGCAGGTTACGTCGGTGTTATGGACCTTACAAAATCAGGTAACATTGTTGCGGGCAGAACTTTTGAATATTTCATTCCGCTTTTTACCGTTGCAATTATTTATCTTGTAATGGTTATGATACTTTCTTCTCTTGTAGGCAAGTTGGAAAGGAGGTTGCGTAAGAGTGAACGATAATGCATTGATTAAGGTTGTTGAATTGAAAAAGCATTACACCGGCGGTGCTGTCAAGGCACTTGACGGAGTTAACTGCGAAATTCAAAAAGGCGAAGTAGTTGTTGTAATCGGCCCTTCGGGTAGCGGTAAGTCTACATTCTTGCGTTCGCTTAATCTTCTTGAAATTCCCACAGGCGGTCAAATTTTGTTTAACGGTACAGATATAACTGCACCAAAAACCAATATCAATAAACACCGTCAGAAAATGGGTATGGTTTTCCAACACTTTAACCTTTTCCCCAATATGACTGTGCTTAAAAATATGACCTGCGCTCCTGTGACTATTTTGAAAAAGTCTAAGGAAGAGGCGGAAAAAAAGGCATTAGAACTTCTTGATAGGGTAGGTCTTAAAGACAGAGCAGATGCATATCCAAGCCAACTTTCCGGTGGACAGAAACAGCGTGTTGCTATTGTCCGTGCTCTTTGTATGGAACCCGAAGTTATGCTCTTTGACGAGCCTACATCGGCACTTGACCCCGAAATGGTCGGCGAAGTTCTTGACGTTATGAAAAATCTTGCAGAGCAGGGTATGACTATGATAGTTGTTACTCACGAAATGGGCTTTGCAAAAGAAGTTGCTTCAAGAGTTATCTTTATGGACGAAGGTGTTATTGCAGAAGAGGGTACACCCGATGAAATTTTCGGTAACCCAAAATCCGAGAGATTAAAATCATTTTTAGGTAAAGTTCTTATATAATTCACACGCAGAGTACAGCCGTACTCTGCGTTTTTTATATAGTTAATTTGCACAAGTGGAAAGGGCGAAATTTGATATTTTATACAAGGTTGAAATAATCAGCATTAAAAAGACTTTTTTTGGTTGAAAACATTTATTTTCTGTGATATACTTCTTTTTATAAATGACCTTGGGGGTGTATTTTTTGGCAACAGAAAATATAGATGTCAAAGAAGATGTTGTAACTGAATCCGGTAGTGTGGATTCTTCCTCAAGAGAATACGTCTATGAAAACCGCCGTTATGTCGGCATGAAGGAAACTGTTTGGTACGTTGTTTATGATATGTGCCAGAGTTTTAACATTGACTCATTCTCTTCACGTTTCGTTACCAATATTCTTCAGATTGACTTGGATTTGCAGACCGTTGTTAATGTTTTCAACGGATTCTGGGATGTTATCAACGATGTTTTCACAGCGGCAATCGTTGAAAAAACCCGTACACGTTGGGGTAAGTTTAAACCCTACCTTGTAGCATTGGGTATTCCCGGTACATTAGGTACATGTTTCTATTGGCTTCTTCCCATGTTCTTTAAGGGCAAAGGCTCAAAGGATATGACTAAGTTCCTGACGTATTTCATACTTGCTATTGTCCGTGAGGGTGCGGGTACATTCAGAGCAATTGCCAAAACAGGTATGCTGGCTACCATAACGCCACACCCTGTTGACCGAACGAGGCTGATAACCATGGCGGAATTTTTCTCCGGTCTTTTAGGCGAAAAGTTACCCCAGCAGATACTTACCGTTCTTCTTGACCTTATCGGTAACAAAGTAATCAACCTTTCTTACACGTCAACGTTTATGTTTATGGGTAACTTTACAGCAATTGTCAGCGGTGTTGCATCACTTATTTTCTGTGTTATGACCCGTGAAAGAGTTATGCAGTCTGTTGAAACCCCCAGCGTTATGCAAGGTATTAAGTCGGTTCTTAACAATAAACCCATATTACTTCTCACACTTTCCGATACACTCGGCAGTTTCAGTGTCGGCGGTAGTATAAACGACTATTACATAGACGTTCTTAACTTTGCATCTATGACAATGGTTGCCGGTATCCCCGGTGCTATTATCAACCCCTTCTCCTTCTACCTTGTTCCTTGGTTCAGAAGAAGATTTTCAACTAAATTCCTTTACATTGTCAGCCAGAATATTCAGCCCCTTCTTGATATTCCCGTATTCCTTATCGGTATGATAGGCGGTAAGCACAACGGTATTTACAAGAAAGTGCTTCCTATGTTCTTCGTTATGGCAATTAAGGAAGCCATCTATATGGTATTCTGGGGCGTTCGTCGAGTTATCCCCAGCGAAATGTACAACGAGTCCATGGACTACTGCGAATGGAAGAACGGTTACCGTACAGAGGCTATGACCTCAGTTGCACGTGACCTTGCTAAGAAACTTGCAGGTATCCTTAACACTGCTATCTCCTTGCAGTTGAAGAAATGGATCGGTTACGATATTTCTTCCTACACAAGAGGTACAGCTCAGACAGACGATACTAAGTTCGGACTTTTTGCTATGGCTACAATTATCCCCACAGTTACAGGTCTTTTAGGTATTGTTCCCATTCTCTTCTATGACCTCAGCGGTGAAAAGAGAGAACGTATGTATGTAGAACTCCTTGCAAGACGTGAAGAGGCCGCAAAACTTGCTATGTCGGGTAATAAAGAAGATATTGAAAAACTCGCAAAAGAGCAGTTAAGCGTTGGCGAAAAGAAACGCGATTTATAATTCTTGAAAGGCGGCACAACTGTGTCGCCTTTTTTCGTAAAAAGAGGTGGTAAGAATTGACAAAATCCGATTACTTATCCAATTCGGCGAAAATATTACTTATGAGCAGTGCTTTGCTTTTTGTTGCAAATCTTCTTGCTGTAATAGGGGCATATAGTGAGGTTTTTGTAATTCCTGCCGAAAAGTTTTCAACATTTTGTTTTTACGCGGTTTTCCTTTTGGGTTTTATTGCTTTTAACGGTGAGGGCATTGCGTACAAGCACTCGCGGGAAAACGGAAACAAAAAGAAAACAACCTATCTTAAAATTCTGGTTCTCTTTGTATTTTTGGTAAGATACATAAAAACTCCTGTGGAAAAACTTGCATTATCCGTAAACGCAGAGAGTTTTGGCGGTGTTGTTACGCGCTTATTACTGGGTGTGTTTAACACGGTTTTCTCTTACGGTTTTTTGTTGACTATAGTTTCTCTCTGGTACATTTTCAGAGATAACGGCATTAAAAAACTTTTGCCCTTTGAAACCTGTGCTTTTGCAGTGGGTTTGATGTACAATGTTTATAAAGTATTCAATTATGCGGTTGCAAAATACGGACTTGCGGCTTTCGGCGAGTTGTTCGTATCTGTTTTTTCAAACAAGTTAATTCTCAACGTGCTCTGCCTTTTACAGTTTTTGCTTGATATTTTTATGTGTTTAACCGTGATGAAGTATTATGATAAAAAGGCGGTAAAAGAGCAAGAAGAAAAATCGAAAGTAAATAAAAAAACGGTTGTTACAAAACGGATATACAGCACGGACTGTTGCGGTATTGATAATTTAGAAGATACCTTCTTTTCAGAACAAAAAGAAGAGGAATAAATATTACTTTGCTAAGTTCATTTTTATTGGAGTGTGTTATGAAAAAATATATACATATTACAATAACTTTATTATTGTGCCTGTCATTTATTACGGCAGTACCTGTTGCGGCATCTGCTTCACTTGCAGGTGATTTGGACGGTGACGGTACTGTTACCACAGTTGATTCCCGATTAGTACTGAAAATTGCTGCAGGTCAAATTGCGCCCACAAGCACGCAACTAAAACTTGCGGATATGGACGGTGACGGCATAATATCCGTTTCAGATGCGCGTCTTACTCTTCTTGCCGCCATAGATGCGGACAGCGATGACGTGTATATGCAAAAACTTGTTAACAAAGGTTTCCCGAAATCTTACGTTGAAGATTTGTTGGCTCTTCACAGAAAATATCCCCAATGGGAGTTTGAGCCCTTTATAACAAATCTTGACTGGCAAAGTGCAGTAAACGGCGAGCGTACACCTCACAAAAAACAACTTATCGAAAACACTGTAACTTCGTCTTATAAATGTTCGTGCAGTTACTGTAACGGTGTGATACAGGAAAGCGGTGGTTGGGTCAGCGCTTCGGAAACTGCAGTTAAATTTTATCTTGACCCGAGAAATTTCCTTGACGAACAGTATATATTCCAATTTGAAAACAATGTGTATGATGAAACTCAGTCAATAGAGGCAATTGAGTCAATATTAAAATACACGTGGATGTATAACAGCAATATTACATTTTATGATGCCCTCGGTAATACCAAAACGTATACCGAAAACGGCAAACCCGTGAAATATTCACAGGCAATTCTCAAAGCCGCTAAGGACAGCGGTCTGAGTGCGTATTATATAGCCTCTAAAATCGTGCAGGAAGTTGGCGGAACTACACCCACCGCTTCTGCGGCAAGCGGAAAATCATCACCGTATAATGGTATATACAATTATTACAATATTATGGCGTCTACAGGTGCGGGTGATGGTCTGAGATATGCTAACGGTTATATGAAAACATCCGCATACGCTTATATGTATAAAACTGCGTCAAGTTCCGGTGAATTTATCGTTACTGTTCCACAGGGTACAGAACTTAATTACATCGGTGCAAGCGGTGGCTTTTATCGGGTTTCTGCTACTGTAAGCGGGAAAAAGTACACAGGTTATGTTGCGGCTTCAAGAGTTTCTTTAAGCACCTCTTACGGCAGACCCTGGACAGACCCCTATAAAACGATTTATTACGGCGCAAAGTTTATACACGACGGTTTTTCTGATTATCAGTTCACGGGATACCTTCAAAAATTTAACGTAAATCCCGCATCGGGTAATTTACATAATCACGAGTATATGGCTAACGTAAGGGCGGCGGCTTTTGAGTCATATTCAACTTACAGAGCCTATACCGAGTGCAATATTATGGAAACCAAAAAGGTATTTTCAATTCCCGTATTCCTTAATATGCCCTATGCAGACGTTACTAAGTCAGAGCGTTTCGCCGCAACTTCACCCGACGTTTCGGCAACTTCGGCAACTACCACATCTGTAACGCTCAGTTGGTCAAGTGTAGAGGATGCAACAGGTTATCAGATTTATAAATTCAATACTTCAACATCTAAGTATGAATTTTTAAAGGCTACCACAAGCACAAGTTATACGGATACATCTTTATCCGCAGGGGCTGCCGCTACGTATCTTGTAAGAGCATATAAAACAGGCAGTGTCGGAAAATATGTTTATTCTGCATACAGTCCCGCTTTTTATGCCACCGCATCGCCTCATGCACCAAGCGGTTTAGCGAAAACTTCCGTAACTTCGAGTGCAGCGGCAATTAAGTGGAATGCTGTCAGTTGTACAGGGTATTATATATACCGTTACGATGCTTGGTCGGGCACGTATTCCTATGTGGGCACTACCACAGGAACAACCTTTACAAACAGCGGACTTTTGCCCGGTACGAGTTATACATATAAAATAAAAGCATATAAGAAAACTGCAAATATGACGGCGGAATCTTCTTATTCCTCAACTGTTAGTGTAACCACAACAGGTACAGCGCCCACCAATATAGGTACTGCAAACGTGAGTGATGCGTTGAATATAAGAAGTGAACCGAGTACAGACGGTGGTGTTGTTGTTCAGGTCAGCAACGGTCAGAAAATGTACGTGCTTGCCACAAGCGGAGAGTGGTATAAAGTTACCTTTACCCTTAACGGCAAAACATACACAGGTTATGCACATTCCGATTACGTTGTTTTATCCGCGTTGAAAGAGGGTTGCCCTTATGCTGAGCCTACCGTGACACTTTCTGAAGGTGACAGCGGTAATAACGTAAAATGGTTGCAATGGTATTTGTGTAAACTCGGATACCTTACAACATCGGATATTGACGGTTCATTCGGACCTACCACACTTGCCGCAGTAAAGAAATTCCAAACGGATAAATCTCTTGTTGTGGACGGTCTTGTGGGGTCGGGAACAAGAAGTGCCTTGAAATCCGCATACGGAAAATAAAAGTCAGGTTAGTTTATGAGAATATTTAAACGTTTAATTTCAGTTTTGCTTGTGCTTTCAGTGTTCGCTTGCATTACGCCTGTTTCAGCGGGAGTAAAAGGGGATATGAACGGCGACGGCAAACTGCTTATAAGTGATGCAAGGGTAGTTTTAAAAATTGCCGCAGGGCAAAAGACCCCCACAGTATCACAAAAAACTTCCGCCGATATGGACGGTGACGGCAAAATTACCGTTAAAGATGCACAGGCAGTTTTAAAACTTTGTGCAGACTTAGACCCGGAGGATTATCTGGGTAAAGTAGCGCAGATAACACCTTATAAAAAACACTCGTCATCTGTGAAAGCGAAGTTCTGCAAGGTAACTTCATATTGCGGCGAAACTTTGCCCGACACATATACTGCAGACAAATCCAGCCCCTTTTTCACGCCTTTGCCCGAAGGTACTTATGATTACGTAACTTCGGGGCCTGTAAGGGATGCAGAAAGCGGAAAAGATTTTTATTATCTGAAATCAGGGCGCAGAGTTTACGGCCACGAAGTAACTGTTTTTACAGGTTATCAGATGCCTTATAATAAGATAGAGTTAAAGAATACCGTCAAGTATGACGACACATCAACATCTATTTATCTTGCTCTTGATTGGCGAGTTCCTTTTCTTGCATCAGTAAAGCCACAGGAATATGTTACAGGTTACAATGACCGTCCCTATAATATTAAAGACGGCAAATTTACAGGTAGTTATATGGATATAACTTTCCATTATACAACATCTGCTTTCGGTAATATCAGTTTCCCCGAAAGTGACGTTATAAAAAACTGTGTGTGGTTTAAAAATGCCGACAGCAAAACCGCAACTTTACGTATTTATTTTAAAAATGCAGGGGATTTTTACGGTTATACCGCTTACTATAACGAAAATAACTACCTTGTTATTTCCTTTAAAGAGCCTATAACCACACTCAAAGGCAGAGTAATTGAAATTGACCCCGGTCACGGCGGTAATCAGCCGGGTGCAGGGTCGGGTACAGGCGTTTATGAAAAAGATATTACTTATAAAATAGCCCTCCAGTTAAAAACTTACCTTGAAAAAGCAGGTGCAACGGTAGTTTTCTCAAGAAATAATTCTTCATCGGTTCCCGAAATCGAAGAAAGACGGATAAATACTATTGAGAAAAATCCCGATATGCTGATTTCCATACATCTTGACGCTTCATCTGCAAAAAGTGTCAGCGGTTCATCGGTTTATTATTATAAGTCTTATTCGGGACCGTTAGCCTATGCCATTTCAACATCTTTACCCACCGCGGTAAAAAACGGCACAGGCCACAGTATGCCTGACAGGGGCGCGCATTTTTACCCTTTCTGCGTTACAAGGGTGGAAAATTGCCCTGCAGTACTCGTTGAGTGCGGTTTTATAACTAACTCGGGTGACTTTAAAATGCAGAATTCCGCAAGCGGTCAGAAGTATATTGCCAAAGGAATTTATGACGGAATAGTAAAGTATATGACAGCATAAATTTTTCGGTATTTTTACGGTTTTTCTATTTACGAATTAAATTAACTGTGATAGAATGATGAAAGAATTTACCAACGGAGGTAATATATATGAAAAAAATAAAATTCGGTATTTTCGGTTTAGGCAGAGGCAGTTCTTTTTATGACAGCATCATTGCAAACGACGGTGATTTAGTTGCTGTTTGTGATTTTGATGAAAATAAATTCGCTTCCGCAAAAGAAAAATTCAGTGATGTAACCACATATACTGATTTTGATGAATTTATAAATCACGAGGGTCTTGAAGCGGTATTCCTTTGCAACTATTTTCACGAGCATGCAGAGTACGCTATTAAAGCCTTGGAGAAAAATATCCACGTTTTAAGCGAATGTACCTCAAATATTTCAATGGGTGACGGCGTTGCCCTTGTAAGAGCAGCGGAAAAAAGCGATGCTTACTATATGATCGCTGAAAACTATCCCTTTATGAAGTTTAACCAGGAAATGAGAAGGGTTTACCGTTCAGGCGTTCTCGGTAAAGTTTTATTTGCTGAGGGTGAATATAACCACCCAATTCTTAATCAGAAGGATATTAAAAAATACTGCCCCAACTCAAAACATTGGCGTTACCATATTCCGAGAATTTATTATATTACACACTCTCTTGGCCCTCTTATGTATATCACCGGCGCAGTACCCAAAAGGGTAACAGCAATGCCCATTTTCGCACCGCTTAATGAGGAGAACGGCGGCGGTAGCCTTTATTGGCGTTTGCCCGACAGAAGTGCGGTTGTTACCTGCCTTAACGATGATGATTCTGTTTTCCGTGTTACAGGTTGGTCACATTTCGGCGGTCACGCTAATACTTACCGCGTTGCAGGTGAGTTAGGTCAGATAGAAAACATCCGCGGCGAAGATAATAAAGTTGTTTTATCTTTCAACGAAGAGCATACACCCGAGGGTATGGAAAGAGTAAGCAAATACGATGCAGACTTTTCACCCGAAGATAAAGAGGATGCTGAAAACGCAGGTCACGGCGGCGGAGATTACTTTATTATAAGAGAATTCTTCAACAGTATCAGAGAAAACAGAAAGCCTATGTTCGATGAATATTTTGCAACAACTATGGCTTCCGTTGCAATTCTCGGTCACAGAAGTGCTTTGGAATACGGTGTACCTTATGACATTCCCGATTTCCATAAAGAAGAGGACAGAATCCGTTATGAAAACGACTTCCTCAGTCCTTGCTACGATTCAAAGGGTAATCCGCCTACAATTGCCAACACCGAAAGAGCAGAGTATATTCCCACAGAGGAAACTATGAAAGCCTATGATGAGGCAATTGCAGCATATACAGAAGAAAACTGATACTGAGAAAATAACGTTTATACATAAAAATACCTTTACCGATTCATTTCGGTAAAGGTATTTTTTATATTATCTTGCCGTTTGTTATTACTGATTTTATGTTAATATCATCATCAAACATTATTAAATCAGCATCGTAGCCGTTTTCGATTTTGCCTTTTACTTTCCCGTAGCCGCAAACTTCGGCAGGGGTGAGGGTTGCCATCTTAACAGCACTGTAAAGGGGAATACCTATACACTTGTACATATTCCTTACACAGTCCGAAAGTGTAGCCGCACTGCCTGCCAATGCAGAACGGTCGGCGAGTTTCATAACCCTGTCCTCATAAATTACATTCACGCCGTTTTCCTGTGTGTAAACGGTGTTTTCTTTTATATCGCTTGCGGAGAATTCGAGGCCGTCTGTAATAAGGTACATCTTGCTGTCGCCTTTGCATTTGTATATAAGTTTAAGAAGTCCTTGAGGTAGATGCCTTAAATCTGCAATGGTTTGTGTTGTGAGTTCATCCATATAAAGACCTGCTTCAACAACACCTGCGTTTCTGAAAAGCCCTGTTTTAAAACAGGAGGAGCAAGCGTTATATATGTGTGTAACATCGCTGAAACCGTGTTGTACTGCCGTTTCTACCTGTTCGTAACTTGCGGCAGAGTGAGCAACGGAAGCCACAATCCCACGCTTTCGGAGTTTATCGCCCAATGCCAAAACACCGTCACATTCGGGTGCAGCACCCATAATAAGAATTTTATCCCACAAATCCAGCAGTTCTTCGGGAGGGTCTTTTTCGGGATTAAGAATACTTTCGGGGCTTTGTGCACCTTTGTATTGTAGTGAAATATAGGGCCCTTCAAGATGTACACCTAAAATATTTGCCTTTTTACTTTCTTCACTTGCTTTTTTTATTGAAAGAACGGCTTCTTTAAGTTGAGAAATGGGCGCCGCAAGTGTGGTGGGGGCAATGGAAGTTGTGCCGTATTTTAAGTGCGCCTCTGCCATTTCTACTATGTCGGTATAATCTGTACTCATAGCACTTTTGTTACCGCCGCCGTGTACGTGAATATCAACAAAACCGGGGGAAAGGTACAAACCTTTACAGTCTGTGACGGTATCATTTTCGTTTGCATCAAATCTTTCGCATATATCCGTAATTTTACCGCCGTCGGTTACAACAACACAGTCGCGGATTTTATCGGGGAAGATAACTTTAGCATTTTTGTAAAAATTCATTTTAATCACCGTATATTATTCTAATTTTATTTAAAAGATATGTCAATGAAAACTTTTTTGTGCGACCCATAGCGACAAAAGTTTTAAAGATAAAACTCTATAATAAAGTTGAATTCGGGGGTGAACAGGTGATAACCGTTTATGCAGACGTTCTTGTAGCACTTAATATACTTATTACATATTTAATTTTGGTTTCGGTAAGGCTTGCGTGCCGTATTGCAACAAATAAATGGGGCATAGCCATTGCTTCTGTTTTGGGCGGGCTTTCATCACTCATAATATTCTGCGAGGGTATGAGTGCGGTGTGGTCTGTTGTATATAAACTTTTTGTTGCGTCAGTTATTACGGCAGTTGCTTTTTTACCGGGGAATATAAAAATATTTCTAAAAACTTTTTTAGGCTTTTTCGGAATAAGTTTTCTTTTCGGCGGAGTTATGTACGCTGTGGAAATTACTTTTAAACCGCAAAATATCCTTTACCTTAACGGAACGGTTTATTTTGATATGAGCATTACCTACCTTGTGGGAAGCGTGCTTGTAATTTACGGTGTATTTGTTATTGCTGATTATTTTCTTATGAAAAAAATGGGGAGTAATGAAATATATAAAGTGAAAATCACATTCAGAAACACAAGTACGGAAATTTCAGGTTTCGTAGATACGGGCAACAATTTAAAAGACGGTATGACAGGGCGACCTGTTATTGTAGCGGAACTTTCTGCAGTTGCACCGCTTTTTTCTTTTGAAGAAGTTGGTTTTTTCAAAAAAGGTGATTTTTCACAAGTGCCCGAAAGTTTAAAAACCAAGATACATCTGATTCCCTGTAACACGGTTTCAGGTACTTCACTCTTGCCCTGTATAATCCCCGAAAAAGTGGAGTATAAAATAAAGAATAAAAAAGCACAGAGCAATTTCGTTTCGTTGGCAATATGCAACAAACCGCTTTCATCGGGCGAGTATAAGGCACTTTTGAACAGCAGTATTTCAGATTTAGGTTGGAAGGAGAATAAAGATGAAATTTTCGTTGATTAAGAAGTTGAAGGCGTGGCGTTTAAAGTTATTGAAACTTGCGTCGGGGGAAGTTTATTACATAAACAGCCCTCAGACCTTGCCGCCACCTCTGTCAAAAGATGAGGAACTTAAAATTATAGAAGAACTGCGTCAGGGCAGCACTAAAGCACGGGATAAACTTGTGGAACATAATCTGCGGCTGGTTGTTTACATAGCAAAGAAATTTGAAAACTCGGGAGTTAATATTGAGGATTTAATATCCATCGGTACAATCGGTCTTATTAAGGCGGTAAACACATTTAAAGCGGATAAAAATATCAAACTTGCAACTTACGCTTCAAGGTGTATAGAAAATGAAATACTTATGCATCTGAGAAAAGTTAATCAGCAAAGGCTGGATATTTCCTTAGATGAACCGCTTAATGTGGATTGGGACGGTAACGAACTACTGCTTTCAGACGTTTTGGGCAGTGACGGACTTGAAATTAACGATAATGTGGAACACGAGGACGAAAAACGGATTCTTCATAACTGTATGGAGGAACTGTCAAACCGCGAAAGGCTTATTATGAATATGCGCTTCGGTATGGACGGAAAAAAGGAACACACTCAGAAGGAAGTTGCGGATATTCTGGGTATATCGCAAAGTTATATTTCCCGACTTGAAAAAAGGATTATCTTGAAATTAAAAAGAGATATAGAAAGACAAACCGTAGAAAAATGAACAAATTGTAAATTTCTGCTTGTAATTTTGGTTTTTTGGTATTATTATGAAATAAAGTAATGATTTTCCATAGAGGTGGGGGATTTATGAATAAAGCAGAACTTGTTTTTAAAGCGGTTGATATTTTGTGTTATCCTTCTCAGAATACTTTGAGATTTAAGGATATTATCAGCGTTAAGGATATTCCTTACGGCGATTCTAAAAGGCAAAAGGCAGATTTATATTACAGAAGTGATATTTTAAACGACGGTAATAAGCACCCGTTAATCGTATATTTCCACGGTGGCGGATTTATTATGGGCGATAAAAGTTACCGCGTAAGTATCAGCGAGTTTTATGCGGATAAAGGGTACTTCGTATACAATGTAAACTACGAAATGCCACCCGAATCTGCTTGCCCCGAAATGTTCTACGGTTGCGTAAAGGGTCTTAATTCAGTAACCAAACTTTTCGATAAATACAACATTGATGAAGATAATATCATTTTAACAGGTGACAGTTCGGGGGCATACATCTGCTCTTACCTTGCGGCGCTGAAATACGATGAAGATTTGCGCGAAGCAGTGGAGAGCGACCATATTAAAATTGACCTTAAGGGTCTTATGCTGATGTGCGGAATATACGATTTGGAAGTTCTTCTTAAAGGCACAACACTTTTCGGTGTAATTCCCCAGACGGCAAAAATGGTTCTGGATTTTGACTTGAAGAAAGATTTTTCAAATATAACCGAGTTCAAATACTATGATTACATTTCCCCTGCGAATTTTGTAAACGATAAATGGTGTTCAACTTTTATCTGTTGGGCAGATGATGATATAGTTTGCCAGAATCAAGGCGAGCCGATGGCTGAAAAACTTGAAAAGGCAGTACCTTATTTTGACTCCTACCACGTTAAAGGTTTTCAGAACAATCATTGTTTCCACTTAAACTTCGGTACTAAAAATAAACACGCAGTTGAATGTATGAATAAATCTGTTGAGTTTTTAGAGAAAATAACAGAAAAAGAAACTGTTACGGTGTGAACCGTAACAGTTTTTATTGTGTTATCTTATATTACCTGTATTTGTCTTAAGTGTAACGTCGTGTGCGCCGCCTTCAACAATACTTGTAGCACTTACGAGTGTAAGTTTAGCATCTCTCTGAAGGTCGGGGATGGTGGTAACACCGCAGTTGCACATTGTTGATTTAACTTTGTAAAGGCTCTTTGTAACGTTGTCGTGGAGTGAACCTGCGTATGTTACGTAGGAGTCAACACCTTCCTCGAAGGAAAGTTTACTTGAGCCGCCAAGGTCATAACGTTGCCAGTTTCTTGCTCTGTTTGAGCCTTCACCCCAATACTCTTTAACGTATGTGCCGTTGATGTTGAGTTTGGGTGTGGGGCTTTCGTCAAATCTTGCGAAGTATCTGCCGAGCATCATAAAGTCAGCACCCATTGCAAGAGCAAGTGTCATATGATAGTCGTGAACGATACCGCCGTCTGAACAAATGGGAACATAAACGCCTGTTTCTTCAAAATACTCGTCACGGGCAGCGGCAACTTCAATAAGTGCAGTAGCCTGTCCTCTGCCGATACCTTTTGTTTCACGGGTGATACAGATAGAACCGCCGCCGATACCGACTTTAATGAAGTCAGCGCCTGCTTCAGCGAGGAAACGGAAACCGTCGCGGTCAACAACGTTACCTGCACCTACTTTAACTGTGTCGCCGTATTTTTCACGGATGAAAGCGATAGTGCGTTTCTGCCATTCTGTGTAACCCTCGGAAGAGTCAATGCAAAGAACGTCTGCGCCTGCTTCAACAAGTGCGGGAACACGCTCTGCGTAGTCACGGGTGTTGATACCTGCGCCTACCATATAACGCTTCTGGCTGTCGAGGATTTCCTGAGGATTTTCTTTATGCTGAGCATAGTCTTTACGGAAAACGAAGTACATAAGGTTTCCGTTATCATCTATAATGGGGAGAGAGTTAAGTTTGTTTTCCCAGATAATGTCATTAGCCTCTTTAAGAGAAGTTGTTGCGGGTGCAGTGATAAGTTTCTCAAAAGGAGTCATAAACTCGCTTACTTTTAAGTCGAGGGGCATACGGCTGATTCTGTAATCTCTTGATGTTACAACACCGAGAAGTTTGCCTGTTGCAGTGCCGTCGTCGGTAACTGCCATTGTGGAGTGACCGAGAGCATCGTAAAGGTTAACAACATCGGCTAAAGTGTTGTCGGGGCAAAGGTTTGCATCGCTTACAACAAAACCTGCTTTGTAACTTTTTACTCTTGCTACCATTGCGGCTTCATCTTCAATAGACTGAGAACCGTAAATGAAAGACATGCCGCCTTCTTTTGCCAACGCAATAGCAAGTGTATCGTTAGAAACAGACTGCATAATTGCGGAAACAAGAGGGATATTGAGTGTTATGGGTGCTTCCTCACCCTTTTTGAATTTGCAAAGAGGGGTTTTAAGGTCTACATTTGCGGGGATGCAATCGGGACCTGTGTAACCGGGGATAAGTAAGTATTCGCTGAAAGTTCTGGAAGGTTCTTTACAGTAATGAGCCATTAAAATCTCTCCTTTGACTAAAATGTTATTACCCTATATTTTACTTTCTATTGCGGAGGAAGTCAACTAGGAATTATAACGATAATGTTGAACTTTTTTTAAAGTAAATTATTGTAAAATGCCATATTCTGTGATAATATTATTGAACGATTATATTCGGTAAATTCGGTCTTTTTGGGATTGGTTTACAAGACGAGGTGGGTTATGGCACATTTTGAAATTGATTTTCACGACAAAAACAGTGAAAGATATATGCTCAGCGGCCGTATTAACCAGATGATGAGGGACCTTCAGAATAAGTTCCTTATTGCTCACAGTGTTGATACAGGTGATTTTTTATTCCGCGACGGTCAGTATACCTTTGCAGAACGTGATAAGGGCGAGTGGGTTCCTTTCAGAGCCAATAAAGATTATTGGGGTTACCGCGAATGTTACTGCTGGTTTAAACAGAAGGTTAAAATTCCCGAAGAATTCAAGGGCGAACACGTTATTTATAAATTGACCCCTTACAATAGCAGAGGCTGGAACGAGGTCAACCCTCAATTTATTATTTATATAAACGGCAAGTTAGTTCAGGGCGGTGACAGTAACCATCAGTACGTTACCGTAACACCCTGCGCTCAGGGCGGCGAAGAACTTGAAATTTATATTAACGCATACACAGACGATTGGGAGTGGCACGGCGAAATACAACTGGGCGCACAACTTCAGGTGTTTGATGACGTTGCGCATACCGTTTTCTTTGATATTGTAACTCCTCTTAAAGTTGCAAAGTACAAAGATGAGGACAGTGATGCCCGTATAAACATCCTTGAAGCGCTTAACGAGGCGTGCAATATCCTTAATATTGATACTAGTGACCGCGAGGAATTCAGGAAGTCTGCCATTGAAGCATCCGAATATCTCGATAAAAACCTTTACGGAAAATTCGAGGAAGCAACTGCTTGGTGCGTAGGTCACACACATATTGACGTTGCCTGGCTCTGGCGACTTCGTCAGACTCGCGAAAAGGCTTGCCGTTCATTCTCTACGGTGCTTAAACTTATGGAAGAATACCCCGAGTATAAGTTTATGTCATCACAGGCTCAACTTTACGATTATATAAAACAGGACTACCCCGAAATTTTTGAGGAAATCAAAAAACGAGTTAAAGAGGGCAGATGGGAAGCCGAAGGCAGTATGTGGGTTGAAGCGGATACAAACGTTGCTTCGGGCGAAGCCCTTGTAAGACAGTTTATGGTGGGTAAACGCTTTTTCCGTGACGAGTTCGGCGTTGATAATAAAATTATGTGGCTTCCCGATGTTTTCGGCTATTCTGCCGCAATTCCTCAACTTATTAAAAAGTGCGGAATGGAGTATTTTATGACAACTAAAATCAGTTGGAATGAATATAATAAATTCCCTTACGATACGTTTATGTGGCGCGGTATTGACGGAACGGAAGTTCTTTCCCACTTCCCACCATCTTGCCACGTAACTGCCAACGAACGTCAGAATTGGCAGTCCACGTATAACGCAAAACTCCGTCCTCTTTACGTTCTGGGCGGATATAAGAGATATTCTCAGAAAGACCTTTCAAAAGATTACCTTATGTCATACGGTTTCGGTGACGGCGGCGGCGGTCCCACCGTTGATATGCTGGAATACGGCAGAAGAATGGCGAAAGGTATTCAGGGTTGCCCCGTTGTTAAACAGGCACATTCCTACGATTTCTTTGTAGACCTTGATAAAAAAGTATCCGGTAATAAACGTCTTCCTACCTGGTGCGGTGAACTTTATCTTGAGTTCCACAGAGGTACTCTTACAAGCCAGGCAAGAAATAAGAAATACAACCGTAAGAGCGAATGTCTTTACCACGATATTGAAACACTTTCCGCTATTGCAAATAAGGAAACAGGTTACAGTTATCCTAAAGAAAAACTTCTTGAAAACTGGAAACTCATTCTTCTTAATCAGTTCCACGATATTCTTCCCGGCTCTTCAATAGCGCAGGTTTATGAGGACAGCAAGGAAGATTACGAGAAAGTTCTTGGTGCAGGTTGCGAAATGGCAAGCGAAGCCCAAAGTACACTTATTTCAAAAATGGCTCTCGAAAACGACAGTATTGTTGTTTTCAATACAACGGGTTTCAGCCGTAAAGATGCGGTAATCTCCGAAATTCCTTTAGAGGGCGAGTTTGCACTTTTCGATAAAAACGGCAACGAAGTTAAATATCAGAAAACTTACGACGGTAAAATCGTATTTATTGCAGAAGTCGGTGCAAAGGGTTATACGTCTTATACTGTTAAGAGATGCGCACCCACGGTTTGCGAAAACGTAAATGCAACCATTGAAAAGGCAGAAACACCCTTCTTCACAGTTAAGTTTAACGGCGAGGGTAATATCGCAGACCTTGTTCACAAAAAGACAGGCAGAAGTGTTTCGCCCGACGGCAAACTTTTGGGTAAAGTTACCGCATATCAGGACAGACCCCACAACCACGAGGCTTGGGATATTAAATGCTATTTCGACGAAGTTTCCTGGGATTTTGATTTCCAAAATGCAGAGATTATAGAACTCGGCGCAGTAAGAGCAGTATATAAAGTTGACAGAACTTTCAGAAACTCAACATTTACCGAGTATTATTGCATTTACAGCGAACTTGAAAGAATTGATGTGGATTATGAATCCGACTGGAAAGAGGACCACGTTGTTCTTAAAGCGGATTATCCTGTTGACGTTAATGCCACCAGAGCCACGTTTGACATTCAGTTCGGTAATATTGAGCGTTCAACCACAACCAATACAACCTGGGAATTTGCACAGTTTGAGGAATCTATGCACAAATGGGTTGACCTTTCCGATAACAGTTTCGGTCTTTCAATTATCAACGACTGCAAATACGGTTGCGATGTAAAAGACGGTCATATAAGACCCACTCTTTTCAGATGCGCTACACATCCCAACAATATACAGGACAGGGAACATCATTCCTTTACGTTCTCAATTTATCCTCACGGGGGTAGGGCTTCCGATTCTGATGTTATTAAAGAGGCTTATAACGTAAACTATCCTCTTTACGCAGTTCCCGCAGCGGCACACGAAGGCGTACTTCCCTCTGAATACTCGCTCGTTAACTGCGATAAGAGTAACGTTGTTATCGAAACAGTTAAAATTGCCGAGGACAGTGATGCACTTATCGTTCGCGCTTACGAAACCTGGAACTGCAAAACCCCTGCAACACTCACATTTACAAGTGATATTGCAGAGGCTACGGAATGTAACCTTCTCGAAGAACAGGACGAAGCGGTTGAATACAGCGGAAATACACTTAAAACTACATTTAAACCCTTTGAGATTAAAACATTCAAAGTAAAATTTAAATAAAAGGTATAATTATGAATTACAGTTTTTTTGCAATGGTATCGCGTATGAAGTATATAGACCGTTGGGCGCTTATGCGTAATACCGAAAACGAAAGCCTTGACAGTCATTCAAAAGAAGTGGCTGTCATAGCCCACGCCCTTGCCGTTATAGGCAATAAACGTTTCGGTAAAAACTATAACGCAGACCGTGCCGCAGTTTTAGGTCTTTACCACGATGCCCACGAAATCATAACAGGGGATATGCCCACTCCCGTAAAGTATCAGAATGATGATATTCTTCTGGCTTTCAAGGCGGTGGAAGATTCCGCAAACGAGAAACTTCTCAGTAAACTTCCCGAAGATTTAAGGGATACTTTCCGTGACCTTTTAACAGAGAATGACAGTGAACTTAAACCTCTTGTTAAAGCGGCGGATAAACTCAGCGCACTCATAAAGTGCATTGAGGAAAGAAAAGCAGGTAACACGGAGTTTAAAGAAGCGGAAACAGCAACAAGAAAAAAACTTCTTGAAATGAACCTCCCCGAAGCAAATGTTTTTACGGAAGAATTTCTTCCCGCATACGAACAGACACTTGATACACTATGAAAACAAGCCCTCCGCAGAGGGCTTGTTTTTTAATGAATGATGAATAATGAATATTGAAGAATGAATAATTACGGGGCAAGCCGATTATAATGCGTAATGCGTAATGCGTAATTAAAGGGGCTTCGCCGATTATAGATTGAGTTGCAGTAATGCGAAGCCTATCATCCCTGTCCGCTTTGGCGGATAGGGAGGGGGACCGCGCAGCGGTGGTGGGTAGTTCTCTAGGGTAATTCTTCGGTTGGATAGGACGACCAACTACCGTAAGGGACGAATCTATTCGTCCCGCGAGTAAGGAGAATTTGTTTTTCTAAACAACAAACCAAAAAGATGAAGTTTATCTCAGTGGTACGCACAGGTGTGTACCTTACGTTCCTTCCATTGAACAGACAACTATAGGTCAGTGAACTACCCACCATATTTATGTCCTTTGGGCGCGATATACTGTCGTGCGATATACCTTCGGCGCGATATATACTTTGTATGCGATATATTTCGCAGGCGAAATGCAATTATAATAGCAACGCAGTTCCGAAATTTGCCACTTGCCATTTCCAATTTGCAATTATTATATAATCAACGCGTTCCGAAACTCCTCACTCCTAACTCCTCACTCCTAACTAAAAAAACGCCCCGCAGGGCGTTTTTTATCATCCTATCATAAAATCCCAGAAAGATTCAAAGAAGGCAACTAAGAGTTTCATAATATTTAAGAAACTTGTTCTTTCGGAAGCATTGCTGAGAGCGTCGAGTACGTCGTTTCCGAGGGTAGCCTTAACTTTAGTAAAGGTCTGGTTGTTAACGTCGTTCTGCATAAACTGGGGATATTCACTCATATCGTTTACCGTTAACTGAATATCGCTGTTAAAGAGAACTTTATAAAATTCACCATGACCGTCGTGAGTTGTACTGTGAAGCATATCTTTAATAAACCAGGTGCATTCGGGAAGTGCGCAGGTTGAGGCATCAATAACTCTGTCGGGTGAAATGTATCTTGTTTCGGGGAAACGGGCCTGTGTGTAATCTTCGGGGAGTGTTTCGCCGATGTAAGCACAAGTAGCACCGATTGTTGCATACTGTGTATCAACAGTACCGTCGGAGTTGTTTTTATATGCAGTAACAAGGGGTGTGCGCTGCATATTGTAACCTGCTACGATATAAACTTCCGTTCCGCCTGCCTGTGCCTGTTTGAGAAGTGTTTCAGCCTGTTGCTGAACTTCGTAGTGGTAGAAATCGAGTTTTTGAAGAAGTACCTTGTGTGTTTCTTCATCAAGTTTCATAAACTCTTTTGCACTTTCGTAATATTCGTGGGGAACGAAACTCCATATACCCGGCATTGTGCCGAAAATGGGTATAAGTGCTTCATCAAAAACTCTGTCTTTCAGGTTTGCCACAAGAACGTCTGCAATATCCACAAGACCCAGCCACACTCCGCCTGCATCAAGCATCTCAATAAGTGTGTAAAGAATACCTGCCAAAGCGTCACTGCCAAGGTCGGGGAGGGCACAGGTTGCGTAATTTAAAAGGGCGTCTTTATTGATTTCAACTTTACCGTTGTAAAGTTCGCCTGCAACTGCAGTACCCTGTAAAGGACAGCATTGGAAAATAATAGTTTCAATATCCTCTGTACCGTAAAGTTTAATGTATGACATAGTAACTACGCCACCCATTGATGAGGCTCTGAATCTTACGGTATCGTGCTTTGTAAGTTCTTTAACTTCCTGTATGAATGTGTGTAATTTGTGTGCATTTTCAACAGGGTCAAGTCTGAAATCGTAACCGAAATAATAGTTGTGGTCAATGCCGTGGGGTGTTTCTTCGTCGGGGTGGAATTCTTCGGAAGTTACTCTTTCGTGGGATTTACCCTCGTTATCAAGGGCGAGCATACCGAATGATGCGTTAACGCAATTGATAAGAACGTCACCGAAAGCATCGTAGTTTTTATCAAGCAAAAGATTTGCCGCCGCAGGAACTAACGGAGCGAAATCATTTAAAATGTCACTTGTTTCGGGACGGAAAAGAGTTCTTTCATTTTCCGTGCCTGCATCAAGGAAAACGTAACCGCTGCCGAGAGCCGCAACATAAATAATGGGCGGTTCACCGCAGTTGCATTCTTCCTCAGCCGCAAAGCAGGGCAAAACGCTTAAAGATATGATTACTAAAGAAAGTAAAACAGAAAATATTTTTTTCATATAATAACCCCCTAAAATAAAACTTAATTTGTTAACATTATATTAACACACACTGCACCGCCTTTAAAGTGTGCAAGTTTTACAAATTTATAAAACTCTTTTTTTGCAAAACAACTATGTCTGCGTTGTTGTTTAAGAGAAAAAGTTGTGTTAAAATGAGGTATAGCCGACGGGAGTTGAACACCGCACGGTTTTGTAAGGCAAATTTCCGCACTAACTTCGTCAAAAACCTTGAAATACGACAGTATTCCTTCGGTTTTTTCCTTGTTATTGCAAAAATTTTTGCCTTACAAAACTGCAAGCACCTAAAATTGTAAAGATTTTGGTGCAGCAGGGTGTTTCTTCGGCGCAGACATACTGGCGTATATCAAGGCGAAAAACGCCGTGATGTGCCGAA
>JAGAJB010000033.1 GCA_017626295.1 Clostridia bacterium
CGATTCTTCGTTGATTAGATAACTTCTTATTTATATCTTTTTTCAAAGTCCTTCTCATAAGGGCTTGTTTTGTCATACCTTTTTTTCCTAACCATTAAATTTCAAAAAAACTCTTGACTTTTAATAGTTAGTCACCTCGTTAGAAGAATACCATAGAAAAAACGAAAAATCAATTATTCATTATTCATCAGCGAAGCGACTTCAATATTCATTATTCATTAAAAAGTCGCAAGCCTTGAAATGAATAATGAATGATGAATATTGAATAATGAATAATACAAAAATAAAGTCGCAAACTTACGCTTGCGACTTTTATTTTTGGCAGCGGGATAGGGATTCGAACCCCAACAAACAGAGTCAGAGTCTGTCGTGCTACCGTTACACTATCCCGCTAGGAACGAGTGATATTATACTATCAGTTTTCCCGAATGTCAATAGAAAAATTCCAAAAATTAAAAAATTTTATTTACTTTTTATTCAAACATTTTATCGTATTGCTTCGCCCACTTCAGAACTTTAGTTTTATCCCACTTTTTCGGTATTTGGGCAGACACAACCAGCACCTTGCTCATTTTAGCAACGGCTCCGAATGCCACAATAACCAAACGTTTGTTGTTTTTTATACCCTTTATCTTTTGTATTATATCCATTTTTCTGATTTCAAACAAATCTTTGATGTTCGTGAAGTTTGAGGCAATTGTCATATCGTCCTGAGTAATAATTTCCGACTCAAAGCAATAATCCACATCCTGTGTGCGCAGTTTCAGTAAAGCACTTTTAACACATTCCAAGGGTGATAAACCCGAACCTATACGGTAATAATACTCTACCTGATACCTCCACAATGTTTCCGCACTGTAAAACTCAGATTTATCGGCAATTATTGTATCGGCAAGTATTCTTGAAGCCCTTAATGCATTTGCAATACCCGACCCGATAAGCGGAACAGTCATAAATGCGCTGTCACCTATTGCGGCGTAACCGTTTGCTACCATAACGGATAACGTATGCCTTACAGGTATATCGACAAACTGACCGCCCCTTATTTTTTCTGTTCCCAAACGAGAGTTTGTACGGCGAAGAAAATCTGTTGCACGTTCAACCTCATCCATACCGAACTCCTCAAATCTTCCTATAAGAACATCGGTATAGTCATCGTGTGAGGCTACCCAACTGACCCCCGGTTTACCGCAGGCGTAAAGTATAATTTTAAATTTTCCGTCAATTGCATCATCGGAGCATTTATTATAAAACGCTCTGTAAATTGAAATTTTCTGTTCTTTTTTTATTTCTCTTTGTATACCGAATTGTTTTGGCAGATTACGGCGGACAGGCGAATTCATACCGCAGGAATCTATAACCAGGTCACCTAAGAACTCGCCTTTTGATGTTTTTATACCTACTACCCTGTCACCTATTAAAACAGGGCCCAACACTTCGCAATCGTACACAATATTCACACCGCACTTCACCGCATTATCGATAAAGTGGTTATATATCTCTTTGCGTTCCATTATGATTTCGGTTTTGTGTTTGGGTATGTACTGTGTCAAGACCTTTTTAGAACAAGGTCCGCAGAAAGTCATATTCTCTTTATATTTAAATTTATCCGCGGGCGGCATAGGAATCTCCGCAAATTCCAACGCCTTTGGGTCAAACATATCAGTCCAATCATAACCCAAAGTACCTTCGCTGTTTTTCTCGTAAACAGTTACGTTATATCCGTTTTTTGAAAGTATTGCCGCTACCGCAATACCGCCGTGTCCTAAACCGGCAACTATGATATTTTTACTCATATTCACACCACTTGGAATATATAAAATTTAAGATAATCTGTTTCGGGGACGTTCCAAAGTATAGGATGGTCGGCGCTTTGCTGACGGCACTCTATCTGTCTGAGTGAAACGCCTGCATCTGTTGCCGCATCGTTAAGCATTTTCTTAAAAAGTTCATCGGGCATAAAATGGGAACAGGAGCAAGTTGCAAGATAACCGCCCCGGGGTAAAAGTTTCATTGCTTTAAGGTTTATTTCCTTATATCCCCTATAAGCGCTTTTTACCGTTGCACTGCTTTTTGTAAACGCAGGCGGGTCAAGGATTATGAAGTCATAATCGCAAGACTTTGTTTCTTTCATTTCTGTCAGAAGGTCAAAAACATTAGCACACTTAAACTCCATATTTGTAAAACCGTTAAGTTGTGCATTGCGTTTGGCAGAAGTAAGGGCATCTTCGGAAATATCAACAGCAGTTACAAGTTTTGCCTCTGCGGCTGCTGCATTAAGGGCAAAAGCGCCCGTATGCGTGAAGCAGTCAAGAACTTTTCTGCCTTTTGCGATTTTTCTTATTGCCATACGGTTATACTTCTGGTCAAGGAAGAAGCCTGTTTTTTGACCGTTTATATAGTCAACCGCATATTTAATGCCGTTTTCCGTAATTTCGGTCACGCCGTCAAGGTCTGTTTTAAGACCCTCAGCCTTAAAAAAGCCTTTGTACTGCTCCATCCCCTCACGCTCGCGTATTGCAACATCGTTACGCTCATAAACCGCGTCTATTGTTTCGCCCTGTTCACGAAGTATCTCCACAAGTTTTGTAACAATAAACGTTTTTACTCTTTCAATACCCAGAGAGAGAACCTGAATAACAAGAATATTATTAAATCTGTCTACGGTAAGACCGGGAAAACTGTCTGCCTCACCGAAAACAAGACGGCAACATTTAAAATCCTCGTCACCCATAACGGTACGGCGATAATCCACCGCATAACGAAGCCTTCTCTCGTAAAATGCGTCATCAAACTTATCGTTAGCATTTCGTGAAATAATGCGAACTCTTATTTTGGAATTATCGTTAATATACCCTGAGCCGAGAAAACGCTCTTTCTGTGAATATACGTCTACAACGTCACCGTTAGTGTAACTTCCGTTTACGGCTGTTATCTCCTCGCCGAAAACCCACGGATGACCTGTTTTAAGATGTTTTTCACCTTTCGGAGTTATGAATACTTTTGTTAAATCGCGTGCCATAGTATCCCCCTGCTTTGAAATAAGTTGATTATACAACTTTGTAAACCATATTGCAAGGAGAACGCCATAACTTAAGTATTAAAAAATAAATGTTTTTGAAAGGAGCAAAAACACAACTCCGGGAACTGAAAAAAGAACGGAAAAAGCAAGGGAATACCAATTGAATCCCACCGTCAGCGGTATAAAGTATGACAAAGCGCTTACCGCACACAATGCGCCTACACCGCCCAATGCACTTGTAAAAAACGATTTAAAAAAGCAACCGCTTTTTTTAAATATAAAAAGAGCAATTACTAAAAGAACCGCCCCCAAAACATACAGCATAAAAAGCACATCCTTTAAATTTCATTCAATAAAAAATATGTCCGTAAAATAAATTTTATTACAGATTATATGAGATGGCTTTTGAGCATAATATAAAGAGATATTATTTTGAATTTTCAGGGGTGTAATATGGATAAGCACGCATTTACATTTGAACAATACTGCAACATTGTAGGAAAAAACATTATTTTAGAAGAAACAACGTACCATAACGGCAACAAAAAAATCCGTTGCCTTAACTTACACAAATGCCGTATTACAAACGGCGGATGCAGTAACCCTTATATTATAAGGCGCATTGAGAAAGCAGTTGAAAAAAGCAAGGAAGAATAGTATAATCCCTTTTGGGTGGTGATACTGTTTGAACGGAGTTTATATTCACATTCCATTTTGTAAATCTAAATGTCCTTACTGCGACTTTTATTCTTACAGGTGCAAAAGTGAAGAACAGGAAAAATATATTGATTCTTTAATTGATGAAATTAACACTTCACGGAGAACTGAGGAATTTTTGAAAGGCGAATTTGTTGCCGATACATTATATATAGGCGGTGGTACACCGTCTGTATTAAGCGGAAATGACCTGACCCGAATAATTACCGCCGCAAAAAAGCGATTTAGAATTGACGATTTTTCCGAAATAACCGTTGAATGCAACCCCGGTTCAGATATTGAATCACTTATCCCCTGTTTTAAGGAAACAGGGGTAAACAGAGTTTCTTTAGGTATGCAGTCCGCCGTTGATTCCGAAAGGCGCACTTTGGGAAGAAGCGCCGATAAAGAACGGATTAAAAAAGTTATTAAACTGTTAAAAGATAACGGAATTGACAATATATCACTTGATATTATGCTGGGTATACCTTCCCAAACTCCCGAAACATTAAAAGAAACTTTAAATTTTGCCATAGGCTGTGAAGTTAAACACATCAGCGCATATATTTTAAAAATTGAGGACGGCACGTTTTTTGATACACATAGGGAAAGATATGATTTTCCCGACGATAACGCTGTGTGCGATTTATATGAACAATGCGCAGATACTTTGGAAAAAGCAGGTTTTTCCCACTACGAAATCTCAAACTTTGCCGTTCCCGGTTACGAAAGCCGACACAACACAAAGTATTGGGAACTGGAAAATTATTTAGGTATAGGCGCCGCCGCACACTCGTACGTTGACGGAAAACGTTTTTATTTTAAAAGCGATACGGAAAGTTTTATAAAAGGCGAAAAGGCTGTTTTTGACGGTTTGGGCGGTGACAGCGAAGAATACATAATGTTGAAACTTCGGTTAAAAAAAGGTCTTAATTTAACGGAACTGAAAAATCTTTACGGCGAAAAAGTCCTTGAAAGAATAAACAAAAAAGCCCCACTCTTTAAAGAGCAAGGCTTTGTAAACTTTGACGGCGAAAATCTTTCACTTACAAGAAAAGGTTTTCTTGTATCAAACAGTATTATCTCTGAATTGATTTAACGGTAAAATTTTCGCTTTCAATATCAGTTACACCGTCGGTTATTAAAATTTCATTATTCTCGGTAATAAGAATAAAATCAAATTCGTTGTGTTCCTTTGCGAATGCAACGGATTTTTCTTTGCCCATTACAAAGAGTGCAGTTGAGAATGCATCACAAAAAGCACCGTTTTCACCTATAACCGTAACACTCAGAAGGTCACTATCGGCAGGATACCCTGTTTTGGGGTCAATAATATGGTGATATGTTTTACCGCTATATTCAAAATAGCGTTCGTATGCACCCGAAGTCACAACGGACTTATTACCGTCGCATTCAAAAGAACAGGCAATGTTCTCTGTATCATTGGGATTTTTAATACCTACCGTCCACTTCTCACTTTCGCTTTTATTACCGCAAAGGACTATATTACCGCCCAACGAAAGCAAAGCGGTTGCACCGTATTCCTCAGCGATTTCCAATAGTTCATCACCAAGATAACCTTTTGCAATACCGCCCAAGGAGATTTGGGTATTGATATTTTTGGTTACTGTATTACCTGCAACCGAAATATTTTTATAATCAACGAACTCAAGAAAATCTTTTATAACGTCATCATCAGCCACACCGTAATTGCCGTCGTTAAAACCCCAAAGTTTTAAAACAGGCATAATTGTTATATCAAAGGCGCCCCCTGTTATTTCAGAGGCTTTCTTTGCGGTGTTTAAAAGTTCCGCTGTTTCGTCATTTACTGTTAACTCGGTAACCGCTGAATTTATACGACTTGTGTCACTATCGGATAAATTCGCATCAAAAAGTTTTTCAATTTCTTTAATACGCTGAATCATTTTTTCTGCTACTTCTTGCGCAGTACCTTTTGAAGTATTGAACACGGTTATTTGCATAACCGTGTTCATTGCAGTAATGTTTTCAGTAACTTTAGTATCACCTGCGGGAACACAGGAACAAAATTGTAATACTATTACAACACATATTAAAACAGATACTACTTTTTTCATAATTAACTGTCTGCGTTGGCAACCTTTCTGCCGTTTTGTTGATGCTCAGCAAATGAACTTGCGTAATAAACTTCGCCTTCGGAGTCGTGTCTGAAATACAGATAACTTGTATCATCGGGGTTAAGTGCCGCACTTATTGCCGCATCACCGGGGTTTGCAATAGCACCAACGGGAAGTCCTACACATTCCTCGCTGTAAGTATCGTAATTATCGCGGTACTCAATATATTTCTGTGTATCCTCTGCAGAAGACGTAAGTGTAGGTTTAATTGTTTCAAGAAGATAATCTTCGGTTGAGTCACACTGTAAAAGCGGGAAAGCGTCGGGTCTGTCAAGTCGGTTATAAAGAACCGAGGCGATTGTAGACATCTGTTCAGAGTTTGCGGCTTCTTTCTGAAGAACTGAAGCCATTATAATAACTTCATCAACCGTAAGACCCATAGCATCCGCTTTTTTCTGGTATTCTTCAGTCCACCTGTTATCAAAGTTATTAAGGAAACGTCTTACAACGCTTGATGCATTTTCCCCTACATAGAACTCGTATGTATCGGGATAAATGTAACCCTCAAGGACACGGAAGCGTTTTTCTTTATCGGGAATTGCTTCTATAAAATCATATTCACCTGAGAAATCAACGTTCTGAAGTGTGCTGATGAAACTTGATGCGGTGCAAACTTCGTTTGCTTCAAGTTTTTCGGCAATCTGGTCAATAGTATAGCCTTCAGGGAAAGTAAGAGAAACGGTTTCGGAGTTTTTGAAATCAGTTTTCATAGTCGCTATCATTTTTTCAACGCCCATGCTTGGTGATAACGTATAAACACCCGAAATATACTCTCCGTCCTGTTCAAAAACGCTAAGGAAAAGTTGACAGAAGATTCTGTTATTTATAAGGTCATTCTTTTTAAGTATTTTAAGAACGTCTTTATCGGTCATTCCTGCCTGAACTGTAACTTCAACAGACTTATCCTCAACATTGAGGGCAACAACGTCATTTATACAACGGATTCCGTAGAAACACAAAACTGTGCTTACAACAACAATAATTGCAAGTAAAACCATAGCGTGTTTAAAACGCTCTGAACCGAAAAATCTTTGGAATTTATTGCCCTGTGTACTTGTGGCGGTACTCTTTTTCTTATTAACTTTTTTGTTGTCGGCAGAAATATTTCTTCTGATTGCAGCACCTCTGCCTGTGGCTGCTCTTTTCTGGCGCTCTGCTTCCTTATCTATATCCCGCGGAGGATTTGAGAAGTACACACCGCCTTTATAAGTACTGTTTTTTTCCTGTGTATTAACAGGCGGTGCACTGTATCGCGGAGTTGACGGACGTGAGTTTGCAGTTCTGCTTTTATCGGAAACGGGACGCCTTGCGGAATTAACAGGACGCTTGGGTGTTTGCGATGGAGTGTTTGTTGTGTTACCGGAACGGGAAACAGGTTCCGATGACTTTGCTTCAAAGTTTTTCAAGAGTTCGTTGTAATCGTCATGATTGTTAGCCATTATCAAAACTCCTTTATCTTGTACAATCTTGTGTATCTTTTATACCGTTAAAAATATCTTTTTCCGTAACTATCATATCAACGGTTCTGTCATATTTGCCGTGAAATAATTCTTCTTTTATATTTTCACCGTAGCAAACACCTATTGTTGACCCTTTGTACCGTGAAAGATACCTGTCATAATACCCTTTTCCGTAACCTAAGCGGTAACCAAATTTATCAAACATAAACGCAGGCACTATGCAAACTGTATTTTTGGTTTCGCCTACCATACGATGCTTGGTCGGGTCGGGTTCATCCACACCGAAACTGCCTGATGAAAGTTCATCCAAAGAATTTATATAGTAAAAATTCATATTGGATTTTTCGCCTTCACATCGGGGAACTGCCACAGGCTTACCCATTTGCAAAAGAGCATTTATAAACTCCCTTGTATCAACTTCAATTTCCGTTGATACGTAGCAAAGAACTGCACTTGCTTCACGCACAGCCCACAAATTAAGCAGTTTATTTTTTATTTTCCTGTCAAGCGAACTTTTCTTTTCAGGACTCATTGAGCGCCTCATCTCTCTTGCTTCGGCACGCAATTTCTTTTTCATTGGTCTTATATCGATTACTTTCTCCATTGTATTCCTCTGAGAATTTCATCACTTTTTTCTTTACCTATGAGTTTTTGTGCGATTTCCGCACCAAACTCCCAGGCTACGCCCGCACCTTTGGCGGTGATTATATTACCGTCGGTAACAACTCCGTTCGGGAGAACTTCTGCACCCTCAAGGTATTCTTCAAACCCCGGGAAACAAGTGGCTTTTTTGCCTTTAAGAATCCCTTTTTTACCGAGTATGAAGGGCGCCGCACAAATAGCAGAAACGATTTTTCCGTTTTCAACACAGTAATCAACTGCTTTTTGAACAGTTTCGCATTTATCAAGATTATCTGCGCCGGGCATACCGCCGGGAAGTATTACACCCCGAAGATTTTCATTGAGAGAAATATCCTCCTTAAGAATATCTGCTTCAACATTTATTCCATGGGCGCCTTGGCAGATTTTTCCGCTGACACCGACGGTTTTAACTTCAACACCCGCGCGTTTCAAAAAATCAACAGGTGCTAAAGCCTCTATCTCTTCAAAACCGTTTGCAAGAAAAACGTAAATCATAACTCACACTCCGTAAGGGATGCCGAAAAAGGCATTTTTTATTTCGGGAACATCCCCGAATGCGCGGTACATTCCGAAAGGTACACCGCAACCGTTTTCCGTCGGTTTTCTCAGTGTTACCGTATCTTTACCGCTAAGGTTAAACACAGTGTTTAAAAGTTCCGTTTTTTCACCGAACAGTTCGTGAACGGTAACTTTGCCGTTTTCTGTTTCATAAACTGCGTAACCTCTGTTATTACAAAGGCATTTAACAGTATCACCCACAGGTGAATAAAAACTGTTAAAACCTTTTTCTTTTAATGTGGCAAGGGGAATTTCACAAGGAAAACTCTCCCTTAATTTTATATAACGTTCATAAGTGAGAACAGTATTTTTATTATCAGAAAAAACCGCATCGGTTTTATAAAGAATTTCCTCGTTGTAGGTAAAACCTGTTTTAAAACCTAAATTTTCGTACATTTTGAAAAGAGAATCACTTGCAGGAACAAGAAAGAGATAATCTGTATTACGTTCACAAACTAAATTTTCAAGGAAAGCGAAAGCCTTTTTCATAAGCCCTTTGCCTCTGTACGCAGGGTCGGTACAAACAGCATAAATATAAAGGGCATTATATTTTTCATTCTCTGTTTTTATTTCGCTGTCCAAAAGGTACATTGCATTAACTGCCCTGTCACCCTCAAAAGTTGCAACTACATTTTCGGGGGTCACCGTTTTATTGAAAAAGTTGTCAATAACTTTCGCTTCATCATCGAAACATAAAACCCAGAGTTTTTTTAAATTTTCGTAATCATCAGGTGTGCAAGTTCTTAATTCAAATGATTTTTGCATAATATTTTTTCACAAGAAATTCAGGCTGATATGAAGTTTTTGCTTTCCTTAAACCTTCAACGCCTGCATCATCTTCACGGTTTATATATTTAAAACTACCTAAAGAATTTTCTGCAAATAGTTTGTTTATAGCGGCGTATGCCGCAGGAATTTCGGGAGATGCTTTTTCAAAATGCACACAGTACGTTTCACCGTCAGCCATAGGCTCGCCTAAAGCGTATGCAACAATTTTTCCGTCCACCCTCAAAAGAGCACCCGAAAGACCGAGTTCAAAAAACTTTTTAAAAGCGCAGTCAATAACTTGCCTTTCTGCTTCAAGACGTTGTGTACTTTCGCTCATCAAATGCCAGGTATGAGAAAAATCAAGACATTCGTCAAGATTGTCAGCATTTAATTCTTCATAGATATAGTTATACTTTTTACAAAAAGAATTAACGTGATTCTTCTTTGAATGAAACTTCCTGCCCTTTAGTGTTGCAAGATTTTCGCGAAGATAAACATAGTCGAAATAATCACGCTGTTCTTTTACAATAAGTTTATCTTTGAAAAACTCATAAAGAGGTTTTAACTGTTCTTCGCTGACGCAGTAAAAACTAAGGTCTGCACCGCGTTCGAGAGCATCTTTCTGCACCTCTCGGAGAGCAGTTTTAATGTCGCCCTTCCCCCAAGGCACAGCGTATGAAGTAACACCGTTAAAAGTGGAACGCAGATAAAGAAAGCCGTCTTTTTCCGCGAACTCCGTATGCTCTGCGGCACTCCAGGCGTAAAGATTACCGAAACTGAAATCACACATTTTTTTGCAAGTTTCGGGAATATACCATTCAATCAGAGATTTGTGTTGTGTTTTTAAGTGTTGCAAGTCCAGCATAATTAACCTTATTTCAACGTATCAAGTAAAATTTTGTAAACTTTATCGTTTATGGTTTCAATAGGAAGCGGTTCACCGTTTTCGGCACACTCTACCACACTCCAACCGTATTTGCGGGCGGCATAAAGTGCGGCTTCGCGACAGGCATTAAGGAATTCCACATTGGCTTCGTGAACGTCCTTTTTGCTTTCATCGCCGCCGTAGCGTGACGTCATAAGACGTTGGGAAACCTCAACAGGCATATCGAGGAATATAACCTTATCGGGTGCGGGTATTCCGATTTTTTCGTATTCAAAGTCAAAGAGCCACTCTAAAAACGGATCCCATTCGCTTTTTTCCAGTTTTGTCATCTGATACAGAGCGTTCGCAGGTGTGTATCTGTCCGCAAAAATGAGTTTGCCGTTGCGGTAATCTTCGCCCCATTTTTCCGTAAAGGAAGCAAAACGGTCTGCCGCATACAAAACAGATGCCGCATAGGCATTTACATCCCCTGCATTTTTACCGAAATCCCCTGCAAGATACTTTCTTACAAGTATACTTGAATCACTTTCGTAATCGGGCAATTTTATCTGCCTGTAATCAATTCCGTCAGCCGCAAGACGTTTGCAAATAAGTTCGGTTTGCGTAGTTTTACCGCTGCCGTCAAGACCCTCTAAATCAATAAAAATGCCCATGGGAACAATCCTTTCAAACCTATAGCCGACGGGAGTTGAACACCGCACGGTTTTGGAAGACAAATTTCCGCACTAACTTCGTCAAAAACCTTGAAATACGACAGTATTCCTTCGTTTTTTTCCTTGTTATTGCAAAAATTTTTGCCTTACAAAACTGCAAGCACCTAAAATTGTAAAGATTTTGGTGCAGCAGGGTGTTTCTTCGGCGCAGACATACTGGCGTATATCAAGGCGAAAAACGCCGTGATGTGCCGAA
>JAGAJB010000009.1 GCA_017626295.1 Clostridia bacterium
AGCTGTAGTAATATAGGTACAAATCCACAGTGCTTGTCTTTATTATATCGCAGGTAGTTGTTCCTGCAAATACAATATATTCTTTCGAAAGGAGACATAATTAAAAACCACCCCCTTTGAGATGGTTTTAATTATACGTGAATAATATGGTGAAAAACTATGATGCAGTTGTTATCGGTGCAGGTAACGGCGGACTTGTGGCAGCGGCACGCCTTGCCAAAGAGGGTAAAAAGACATTGCTTGTTGAACGTCATAATTTGCCCGGCGGTTTTGCTACAAGTTTTGTAAGAGGCAGATTTGAATTTGAGGCATCGCTTCACGAACTTTGCGGTATCGGTTCCATTACCGGAAAATCACCCCTGTTGAAAATTTTTCAGGAGGTTGGCGCTGCAGATAAAATGGAATGGGTTTCACTTGATGAGGCGTTCAGGGTTATTACTCTGGATGAAAAGAACAGGTGCGACTATTCAATGCCTTTAGGTAAAGAGGCTTTCATAGCAAAACTCGAAGAATACGATCCCGGTTCATCAACTGCGGTAACAAAGATTTTTAATCTTATTGAGAGTATTGAAAAAACCTTGGATTTTGTCAGTAACATCGAGGATTTTAAACCCTCAATGATAAAGGAAATCTTTTCTGAACACACCGAGTTTCTTAAGGTTGCAAACTACTCTGTTGATGAGGTATTGAAAGCATTCGGAACAAGCCAAAAAACAAGGGATATTCTCAATGCGTATTGGTGCTATCTGGGTCAGCCTACGGACGAACTTAATGTTATCCACTATTTTACAATGCTCCACGCATATATTATTGACGGTGCTGTTATCCCCAAAGGCAGAAGCCATCAGATAAGTACTGCTTTGCTTGAAGCATTTACCGAGAACGGCGGCGAGGCTTGGTTTAACACAAGCGTTAAGAAAATAAATGTAAAAAACGGCGCGGCAACGGGTGTTGTGCTTGATGACGGTACTGAAATAAACGCCAAGGCGGTTATTTGTAACGCTTCACCGTATAATGCCTACACAAAACTTATAGATGAAAAGGAAATTCCCGAGAAACTTAAAAAAGAAGTAAATGCCAAAACATTGGGTGCAAAAGGCTTTGCGGTATTTCTGGGTCTTAACCGTTCTGCAGAGGAGTTGGGACTTAATAACCACACCTATTTTATTTATCCCACTAACGATAACAGAAAATGCTACGAATTAAGCAAAAGCATTGCAACAAATGACGTACAGGCAACGGTTTGTCTTAATAAAGCCTTTGAGGACTGTTCACCCGAGGGAACAAGTATACTCTATATGACCTCTATTTTTGCGGGCGATGAGTGGAGTAAAGTTTCTGTTAAGGATTACCATAAAACAAAACTTTCTTTTGCAGAAAAAATGATAGACAATTTTGAAAAAGCAACAGGTGTTAAAATTAAGGATTACATAGAAGAAATTGAAATTGCAACACCTATGACCTATGCCCGTTACACAGATGCTCCTGCAGGCACTATTTACGGATATGAAGCAAGCAAGGAAGACGGCATAGTTAAAAGAATTGTTTTTGATATGATAGATAAAGGTATACAGGGACTTTACTTTGCAGGTGGATATACCACAAGGCATATGGGTTATTCGCCCAGTTACACAACTGGTGATATGGCGGCAAAGGCTGCCATACTCGGCATGGAAAAGGAGGTAAAGTAAATGAGCAAGAAAAAGTTTTCTGTAAACGGCACGTTTAAGGATAGTGTAAATACAGTAAAGTTTTTAACAGAGAGAAAGAGTTTTATAAACAGTGCCGAGGCAGTTTTACCAACCCGTACAGATGATTTCGGTGTAAATAAGGTTGCTAAAAGCATTCATCCTAAAGAGCAAAAACTCGTTATAAGCAGAATTGAAAAACATAAAACTTTTGCAAAAAGTTATTATTTAAAAAGCGAAACTGCACCTCTTGCCTATTTTAAAGCAGGTCAATACCTTACCTTTAAGTTTGAAATAGGTAATGCTGTTGTTACCCGTTCGTATTCAATAGCATCTTCCCCTGCAAGTGCGCTTAAGGGTGAATATCAGATTACGGTTAAACGCATCAGTGACGGCTTCGTTTCCGATTATATTCTTGATAATTGGAGCGTAGGCGATAAAGTTACCGCTTATGCACCGGAAGGTAATCTTACCTATAACCCATTAAGAGATGCTGAAAATATCGTTGGTATTGCAGGTGGCAGCGGTATCACTCCTTTTCTTTCACTTGCAAGAGCAATAGACGAAGGTGATGAGGATTGTACCCTTACTTTGCTGTATGGTTGCAGAACATCAGATGAAATCCTTTTTAAAGCAGAACTTGACTCGCTTTCAGAGAAAAATGAAAAAATCAACGTGGTTTACGTGCTGAGCCACAGCGACGAGGAAGGTTATGAAAAAGGCTTTGTTGGAGCAGATATTATAAGAAAATATGCTCCTGAAGAGAATTACAGTATTTTTGTTTGCGGACCGGGAGGTTTATATAAATTCCTTGAAACAGAACTTCCTAAATTAGAAAAAGAAAGAAAATATATCCGCTTTGAAGTTTTTTCTTCCGGTAAAAAGGTTGAAGAAGCGAAAGAATACAGCATTACGGTTATTAACCGCGGTGCAGAATCTGTAATTAAAGCAAACAGCAATGAAACCGTGCTTTGCGCATTAGAACGAGCAGGCATAGAAGTTCCTGCAAGGTGTCACACAGGTGAATGCGGTTTCTGCAGAAGCAAACTTGTCAGCGGAAAAGTTTATATACCCGAGGGTGAGGATAAACGCCGTATAGCAGATATGCAGTTTAATTTTATACACCCTTGCTGTTCTTATCCCGAAAGTGACCTTGTTATAAGAATAAATTAGTGATTATGGAAAAAAAGGGGAAATACTATGAGTTACGATGGTTACAAATGGTATGTGGGCGTGCCGCATTGCCACACAGTTGCTTCTGATGGCGGTTTAACTTTGGAACAGGTTATTGAAAAGGCAAAAAAGAGCAAATTAGACTTTCTTATGCTGACCGACCATAACGTTAATTGTAAGGATTTCCCCGAAGTTGACGGTTTAACTCTCATTTACGGTGCAGAACTTACAAAGCACGGCGGTCACTGCAATATGTGGGGAGTTAAGGATGTAATTGACCGTGAGGACTATGACACCTGCGAAACCTACGAGGACTTTTTGCGGGTAAAAAACGAAGCGAAAAGACGCGGTGCAGTTATTTGTATGAACCACCCGCATTGCAAACAATGTCCTTGGAGATGGGAAAAGAACGCGGCAGATGTTGATGTTCTTGAGGTGTGGAATGCCCCCACGCATTTTGATAACCTTGAATGTACAGAGTGGTGGCATGAGCAGTTAAGGAACGGTCACAAACTTCCCGTAGTGGGTGGCAGCGATTATCATAAGGATTATGTTGTAACCAATCTTTTAACCTGGCCCGTTACATATGTTTATGCTAAATCAAATTCTCCTGAAGATATACTTGACGCTATTGTTAAAGGCCACACAACAATTTGCTTTGACGTAGGAACAACATTTATTGATGTAACTTGCGGTGACGCTGTTTTAGGTGATACTGTAAAACTTGAAGAAAATACTCAGGTCACAATTAACGTTAAAAAACTCAGAAAGAAACACAAGTTGATTGTGTTTGATAAAGACGGGGAATGTTTTTCTTATACTGCAAAGAAAACAGAGGATTATTCTGTTACTCTTCCTGTTAAGAAAGAGGGTTTCCTGTGCGCACACGTGGTATTTGAACCGGGTTTCTTATACAGCAAAATCCACGATATTGCAATTGCATCAAGAATTCCCGAGCAAAAGGGCATGGATTTACCGCCCTTGATTTTTGCCCAAAGCGGAGCAATTTATTTTGAGAAATAATTCATTTTGATACAATCAAATTAACACTTGTATAAAATATTCGGCGGTGTATTTTATGAAAAAAGAAAAAAGAAAAGTAATTATTGAAAGTGTAGTTACTACGGTGTTTATGGGGCTTCTTGTTTATGCTGCATATTCACTTTGGTACATATTCTACGGTGTTGAAAGTTCCCCCGACGTACATCTCTATACCGTTCTTTCGGGCTCCGCGTTAGGTTGGTTTTTGTTGCTTTTGGTTCAGGAACTTTTCAAAAAAGCCAATTGGATTCCCAAACTTTTTGCTTTTGTTGCAGGAAACGGCTTTTTTCAGGGTCTGATATGGGGGTTGAATTCAAAACTTAATCAAACCGCAACCGATAACGAGTTGGTAATTAACAAAACCTTTTCTATAACATTTATTATTTCAACCGTAATGCTGTTAATTACTTTTGCGTTAAGAGCAAAAAGAGGATATAAAGCACTTAATATAATCCTGGCGATTGTTTATTTTATAGTATCTTGCGGTGGTGCAGTTGTGTTTAATATAGATAACATAAAAGCTGTTGAATATAAAAAGAATATTCAGTTCGGCACAATAACCGCTGAAGAAATGAAAGTTACAGACAGCGAAAAAACTCTTTGTAACGAGTGGTACAATAAGAGTTTTGAGAGTAATGAATATCCCTTTACGTTTAAGGTTAACGGCGAAAAATTCAATCCTTCCGAATGGAATAAGAAAATTGAAAAATCTGTCGATAACGGTAAAACATATCAGGGCGGTCAAACCCAATACGTTGTTCTTACACACAAGGATAACGGCCTGCAGGTTACCGTTGAAACAACCGAATTTAATGATAGTGCCACATGTCAGTGGGTAGTCTACATAAAAAATACAGGCACTGAGAATTCAGGGGTAATCAGCGATTTTTATGCGCTTAATTCTGCTGTTCCCACAGGTGATGCGGAAGTTTATTATTCTTTGGGCAGCGATACTGCTGCAAGCGACTTTTCACTTATTAAAAAGGCTCTTTCATCATCGGTCAGAGAGTTCGCAGGTGTTGACGGAAAACCCACGGAAAAATATCTGCCCTATTTCAATATCAGCGGTGAAAATTACGGTGTTGTTCTAGGTATCGGATGGACTGGTCAATGGGCTGCCGGATTATCGGAATTAAACGGAGAAACAAACGTCACCGTAAAGCAGGAGCAGTTTGATGCATATCTTCTTCCCGGTGAAGAGGTGCGTTCACCCCTTGTTTCACTTAGCTTTTATGAAAACGATAATCCGCTTAAAGGCTTCAATCTTTTCAGAAAGTGGATTATGGATTCCGTTTATCCCGAAAATGTAACTAAAAATCATTACATTGTTATGGAAGTGGCAGGCCCAACATCAACGAGAACGTCCGATGAAATTATTAACATTCTCGACAATGAAATTGATAAAAGCGTATATGACGAGATAGATTGTTTCTGGATGGACGCAGGTTGGTACAGTTATAATGAGGGCTGGCATGACGGTGTCGGCAACTGGACGGTTGACACATCAAGATATGATAACGGTATTTCCGAATTGTCGGATTATGCCGCTAAAAAAGGTCTCGGTCACGTTTTGTGGTATGAGCCCGAAAGAGTTTACCCCGAAACAGAGTTCCATAAAACAGGTTCGCAGCACGAAGAGTGGCTTATAAATGTAGGCGATGAAAACAATATGTGGAACCTTGCCAACGAGGAAGCGCTCGATTATTATTGCAAATATCTTGTGAATTCAATGAAAGAAAACGGTGTTACCGTTTACCGACAGGATTTCAATTTTGCCCCCCTCCAATATTGGCAAAAAGCGGATGCGGAGTTTTACGACGGAAGAAAAGGTATATGTGAAAATCACTATGTTACCAATCTTTACAGGTACCTTGACTATCTTTGCGAAAATATAGACGGTCTTATAATCGATAACTGTGCCTCGGGCGGTAAACGTCTTGACCTTGAAATGACATACCGCAGTATTCCTTTCTGGAGAAGTGATTATAACTGTTCTTATCATTGGGATTTGTTTAATGCAACACAGTCTCACACATACGGCATTTCGTTCTGGTTGCCTATAAACGGAAGCGCCCTTTATATGAAGGATGAGTACTCCGCAAGGTCAGCCATAATGCCGCTTATGCTTATGGATTTCTATTCACATCAGAATCCTGAATTCGCTTATTATAACGAACAAAGAGATTTGATGGCAGGCAAATATTATCCTCTTGATTTCGGCAGTTTCGACAATGATAAAATGCACGCTATGCAGTATTCTACTGAGGATGCTTTGGCAGGAACCGCATTTATTTACAAGCGTGCCGACGTTAACGACAAGGAATATACCGTTAAATTAAACGGTCTTATAACCTCAAAAACATATAAAGTTTACGATATTGATAATCCTGAAACGGTTTACACCCTTACAGGAGAAAAACTTATGAATGAGGGAATAAAACTTGCTCTCCCCGAGGGTGAAAAAGCTATTATTTTAATGTACAACGCAGAGTAATACTGCTTTGTTGAGCAAAATAACAAGCACCTGACACAATAAAATGTCGGGTGCTTATTAAATTTTTTATGTCAAAAACATCAGAATTATAAGATTATATAGTAATGTTTTATTAGGTGTTGTTATAGTTGATTTTTTATGTTACAATATATAAAGCAATTTTTAATTTTTAACTTTCGGGGTGAGATATGGAAAGCCTTACTACAAAACAAGTTATTCAAGCCGAGTTTAAGGTGAATGTAAACAGCCCTGTGCTCAAGCCTTTTGACGGCTCTTTTATTGTGGCTGATCCGTCACTTCTTACGCCGGAGAACAGTCACGATAAAAAATGGCATATGTTTTTTCACACGAATCTCGGTGTATATCAATTCATAAGCGAGGACGGCATACATTTCAAGAAAAAGCAAAAGGTTGTAAAAAGAGCAATGCGACCTAATATAAACCGCATAGATAATACATATTATCTTTTTTACGAAAGAACACGTTCGTTGTTTATGAATGCTCTTAATGTTGTGAACGCGGTTAAATGGAAATCGGAAATTTACGTTACGAAAAGCGATGACCTTGTGAACTGGTCGGAGCCGAAACTTGTAATAGGGAATACAAAAGATTTTGAAATAAGTCCCAGGGGAACGGCTCTGTCGAATCCGTTTCTTTTACAGGAAGAGGGAATAAACCGACTGTATTATTCCTGTGGAATGACCTACATAGATGATTGTAAATTCTGCGAACCGACATATATAAATTATGCAGAAAGCGAACATATTACAGAGGGTTATGTATCTGCCGAATCACCGCTGATTTCACCCGATAAAAACAACCCGTATCTGAATCTTTGCAGCGGGTGTCTTAAGGTGTACAAACTCAGCGATGGCTATATAGGTATTCAGAACGGTATTTATGAAAAAGACGGAAAAAGTCATTCTGCAATATTTTTGATGACATCTGTGGACGGTCTCAATTTTAAATTTGAGAAAATGCTGGTTGAACCGCAGGTTGTTAACGGAAAAGATTGGATGAAGCAGTTTGTTTATGCAAGCCATCTGGTAAAACACGGAAACACTTTGCGCCTTTATTTTAATGCAAGGAATGTTTCAAACCCTGTTTTGGGTCGTGAATGTATCGGCTTTGCAGAGGCTGTTATATAAAAACACACAGGAGGAAAAAATGGAAAATAAACTTACGAAAAGAACATGGCTTAATATCATTCTCTTTAGTTTTATGGGCGGTGTTGCCTGGAACCTTGAGAATATGTATTTCAACACCTTCCTTTACGGCTCGATTTACGAAGGTGTTTCAGCGGAGGCTCTTGCGGGAGTTATGCCGCCCACAACAGCAATCAGCCTAATGGTTGCGCTTTCCGCTGTTACAGCGGTTGTTACAACCTTTATTATGGGAACACTCAGCGAAAAAATGAAAAAGCGTAAAGTTTTCATTTCGGTAGGTTACATAATCTGGGGTATTATTACTGCCTCTTTCGGCTTTATTTCAAAAGAAAACGTTGCCACAGTTTTTGGTCTTTCCGATGAAGTTAAGATTCTTGCTTTTTCAATCTGGGCGGTTATCATAATGGATATGATTATGACCTTTATGGGCTCCACCAGTAATGACTCAGCCTTTAATGCCTGGGTAACCGATGTTACGAATCCAACTATAAGACCAAAAGTTGAAACAGCACTTTTGTTTGTTGGTTTGGTTGCAATGGTTGCAGTTATGGGTGTGGGAAGCCTTGCCCAAGGTGGCGTGGTTTCTTACAAGAACTTCTTCCTCGGGCTCGGTATTGTTGTTGCAATTTGCGGTGTTGTAGGTCTTTTTACCCTGGAAGAACCGAAAATCAAAGGCGAAAAAACCAATTCAAATTATTGGAGCGACCTTTTCTACGGTTTCAGACCCTCTGTTGTAAAAGAAAACTCCAAACTTTATCTCGCTCTTGCTGCGGTATGTCTTTACAGCATTTCAGTTCAGGTTTTCTTCCCCTATCTTTTCGTTTATCTTGAAAAGGTTATTCTTCCCGGTGCAGTTTTTGATACTAAAACAATTATTGTGGCTGTTTTAGCCGTCGCTGCTCTTATTGCAGGTATAGTTGCCATTCTTAAGGTTGCCAATAATAACAAACTCAAGGCTTTTATTCCCACAATTCTTCTCTTTATAATTGGTTTATTTATTCTTTCAACTTCAACAAATATGATTGTTGTGCTTATAGGCATTGCACCTACACTTATCGGTTATGTTGTACTTCAGATTCAGTTGAGTGCAGCAGTCCGCGACTTTATTCCCGAAGATAAGGTTGGTCTTTTCCAGGGCATCAGAATGATTTTTGCAGTTCTCATTCCTATGGTAGTAGGTCCTATGATAGGCGATATTGCTTGTCAGATATCAAACCTTACGATTGTAGAATACGGTGTAGAAAAACTTGTGCCGTCAACAAGTATGTTCCTTTTTGCAGCAATTGTTGCTGTATTCGTATTCGTTCCCATTATTCTTCTTTCAAAGAAAAATGCGTTTAAGAAATAATACGCGAAAGAACCTGAATACTAAATGGTGAAAGATATGGAAAACAAAGATACTTTGGAAATTATTTTTATTCGCCACGCCGAAACGCAGTATGACGATATTGGGGACCGTGACCCAAGCGACGGCGAACTTACCGCAAACGGTGAAATGCAATGTGCCCGGTTGGGTGAGAAACTTAAAGATTTACCCATAGATGCGTATATTACAAGTTCCTTGTTGCGTAGTTTTAAAACGGCAACCGGTGTTTGCAAGGCAAAGCCCGATAATCCGCTTCTTGAAATTTGCCCTGAACTTGTGGAATGCGGATGTACACCGGGTTATTACGGTTGCAGTGAGGAGTATCTCAGGCGATATTACAAAAACACCAGAATGTGTCCCAACCTTTTCGGGAGTAAGGAATATGATTTCGGTTGCGAGGAAATTGAGGATAACAATATCCGCGCACAAAAAGTTATAGATTACATACAAAAATGGTTTACATTCGGCGATAGAGTTGCAGTTTTCAGCCACCACGGAATGCTGGAATATCTTATCCCAACGGCTCTCGGAATCAAGACAAGGGATTTCTTCTTTGCTCTTGATAACATTTCGGTAACGGCAGTGGATATTTGCCGTGACGGTAACAGAGTTTTGAGATATGTGAATAAGTGAAAACAACGAACGACAGGTTTTTATCACCCGCCGTTCTTTGTTTTGTGAACTTCTTATTTACAATGTTTCTTCGTTATTATCATATAAATCGTTGTTTATTTCACATACTCCTTTATGTTTTGCTATACCTAAAATAATTATACTGTCGCGCTTGTGTTTGGGATAAAGCGGAGCAAATTTGGCTATTTTCAAAGCGGTTTGCACTTCTTCAACAGTCATTTTCATAGCAATGCACAGACTTAATAATGTGTTTCGTGACGGATTTCTTGTCCCTGAAAGTACTTGAAATCCGAAAATTTCACTAATTTCTGCACTTTTAATTATGTGTGATTTCGTTAGATTTTTTGCTTTTATATATTCGCTTAAGAATTGTGAAATAGTTAAATCTATAAATGCTTCACGGTTTTCTTTTATATAATCTTCGATATTGTTGGCTTTCAAAAGTTTTTCCATCATTTCATCCGTTGGCATTTTTATCATATCTTTCACTTCCCAAATACATTTTTTCATAGTATAATAAATAAAAATGGGTTTTGCAAGGAGTTTTTGGTTTGATTTTTTTGGAGGATATACTAAAAGAACAATATTCCATAGTAAAAGTCTTTAAAAATACAGAAGAAAAATCAATAGTTTTACTTCGCCATAAAGTCCATAAAAAGGATATAATCTGCCGAAAATTCAAAGGTGATGCTGAGGCATATAAAATTTTGAACGGAATTATTTTTCCGAACCTACCGAAAGTGTATGAGGTTGCAAAAGCCGAAGAAAATATTATTGTTTTGGAAGAGTTTATTAAAGGCATAACAGTGGCAGATATACTTTTAAACGGACTTTTTAACGAAAGAGGGGTTAAAAGAGTTATAAGTGACTTGTGTGATGCCCTTACAGTTATACATTCTTATGGAATCGTACACCGTGATATAAAACCTGAAAATGTGATGATAACGGATGAAGGGACGGTAAAACTGATTGATTTCGATGCGGCAAGACTTTTCAAAAACGGTCAGTCAAAGGATACGAAAATTATCGGTACAGCCGGGTATGCTGCACCGGAACAGTTCGGACTTGCTCAAAGCGATGAGAGAACCGATATTTTTGCGGTTGGTGTGTTGATGAATGTGATGCTGACAGGCGAGCACCCATCAAAAAAAGTGTATCAGGGGAAATTAGCCAAAATAATAGAAAAATGTGTTCAACTTGATCCGCAGAAGCGTTATCGCAATGCAGAAGAATTAAAAAAAGCCTTATGATTTTCGAAAACCTATGCAGCCCGCATAGTACAAAAATACCACCCTCGGTTAAAATGAATGAGGGTGGTTGTTTGTTTAATCATCAGACTTCATCATATCATTAAGAGCATATTCACAACATTGAACAACTAACTGATTAAAAGAAATATTGTTTTGGTCGGCAATAGTCTGTAATCTGTTGATAAGTTCATCAGGCATACGTATAGTCTTATTTGATTTTTGCTGGTTCTGTATTTCAAACATTCGATCACCTCATACTATAAATTTTATTGCAAATGGCAATAAAATTATACAAGTAAAATAGCAAGTAAAATTAACTTGCAAAGCCCAAATAAATATGATAGTATGGAATTATAAAAATGGAAAGAAGGATTTTTATGAGTTTATGTCCTAATTGCGGAAAAGAACTGCCCGAGGGTGTGGCAGTATGCGAATGTGAAAATCAACAGTTGGCAGAAACTACTATAAACGAAGTCCCTGTTGAATCCCCTGTTGACGAAACTGCCACGGTTTCTCCGGAGACACCTATCGTTACACCACTGGAAAGCGAAGTTCCCGAGGTTGACGGTATGCTCGTGACATCTGATAATAACGATGACGATGAAGAGTATCTTGGGGCAACCAAAAATTGTAAGGTAATAAATGTTCTTAGTCTCATTCTTTTTGTCGAGGGTATAATTTCGCTTTTGTTAATAAACAGATGGATGGCAGCAATACTGTTCTTTGTGGCAGAGATATTTGTTCTGTTACCTAATACCAAAGTGCAGAAACTTTGTAAGGTAAAAAATTCGATGGCGGATAAGAAATCTCAGCAGGCAAAGATAAAAGAAACCACCAAGAGACTTAAGTCAAAGAATATAAATTTCAAATTTTCTTTCATTATAGCAATAATATGTCTTGTTAGCCTTATTGTTTCATTTATTATTCCTTCACCGCTTATAGGTAGAACAAAGAACGGTAACGAAAATGACATCACAGTTACCGACTCCGAGGAACCTATGACCGAAGGAAAAACTCAGGCCGTAACTGAGACCGGTAAAGATCCATCAACGGATGATTCGGATACAAGTGCTTCGGATGGTTATGCTGTAGAGCCGATTGTTGGTGGCTTTAGATATTACGAATCTGTTGATCTTTTTACAGCAACACCGGTATCTACACCTTATCCTCACGCCAGTTATTTGAATTTTGAGGCGGATGGGACAGGGAATTTAACGATTAAAACAAATTCATCCAATGGAAAGGCTCTTTTTGAGACGACATGGGAATTCGTTGAAATTGAAGAAAATATGAGGAAATATATTGTCTATACCCATACAAATGAAACACTGTATGTGTATTATGCTGACGACGATACATGTGTAATGTTTACTGCATCGGCTATCAATACATACGAGCGAGTTAAGGGTAATGCACAAGAGAATGTATCGGGAATTACAACGAGTTCGGTTTATGATATTGAAAATACCAGTTTTAATTTTGCCTACGAATATGATCCCGAAACAAAATACGAAAACACATCGCCTCAAACGCCTTACATAGACAGACTATCTTTTTACAGTGCTAACGGGTTTAGTGCATTTATAAAGACGGCAACATCTTCTAACCCTTACGATTCAGAATTCATTATAGGAAAATGGTATTATGAAAAAACGGATGAAGGATTTTTCTATTACAGAATCGAATTTGACGAAGGTGCAGTGTGGGAAGTGAGATACTCACCGGATCAAGATATGTGTATTATGGTAGATAATAACGGAGTTATGTCTTATTTTGAACGAAATGCGGAATAATTATGCCTTTCCTTGCTTTTTACTCATCAGAGGCTTATAATATTATAGGTGATAAAAATGAGTGTAATTAAATGTTCTCATTGTGGCAAGGAGTTGCCCGTAGAGTCTAACTTCTGCCCCTACTGTATGGAACAAATAAATAAACCTGTTGAGGTAAATATTCCGAAAGGAAAGAAAAGAATTAGTAAAGAACGGCTTATTATGGTCTCTATAACACTTCTTCTTTCGGTGATTACGGTGGGGTTACTAATATCCCGTTATTACAATATTCCCATAAGCGAGATAGATATTAAAATCAGTGATACCACTGAGGATTCCAATAAAACCCAAGGTTTGCAAATCTTTAAGGATACGGTAGAAACAGAAGGCGAAAACAGACCGGAAGATGGAAATGCAACTGAGTATGAAATCAAATCTGAAAAAACTACACATGCTGACAGGAATATAAATATCGTCGCAGATATGAACGAGGGGACCGATACACCTGTAAACAGGTATCCTGTGGAAGGAACAACACAAAAGGATAATAGTATCTCTTCTGTAGGTAATACCTCACAGGGTAACTTCACAGATAATAAAGAGGAAAAAACAACACATAGCGGTAACAACAGCGGAAGTGTTGCAGAAACGCAAACAAAAGAATGTAAGCATAATTGGATTGCTCAAACAAAAATTGTTCATCACGAAGAAGTTGGTCATTACGAAGAAGTATCAAAGCAACGACCTGTTAAATTATACAGATGCGATGTGTGCTCTGAAGAATATGACAGTATAAATAAATATTACAATCATTTTGACAATACGCATACGCCTATGTATGACGGCGACCCTATTACAATATTCCGCGAAGAATATACTACCGATACGGAGTACGAGTATTACACAGAAACCCAATGGGTGTTGGATGAAGATGCCTATGATGAAACAGTTATAATCGGATACTTATGCTCCTATTGCGGAAAAAGTAAAGAGAATTAAAAAAGAAGACTACAAGCCTGCCTTTTCGGTAAGTTTGTAGTCTTTTTTATGGGAAATTAAGTTGAATAAAACGAGAAACACACAAATGTAAAAAACACTCACTTAACAGATATTGTGTTTTTTAAGACCTGACCCTTAAGAGCGTAGGGGCTGTAAGCAGTGGTTTTTACTTTGTAGGAGCCTTTTTCGAGAGAGCCCAGGTTAACTTTTACATCTTCGTTTGTTGCCCTTACGTATTCTGAAATAACGGTTTTTTCAAAGACCTTTTTATTATCAGAATTTGTTACGGTAATTTTATAGTTTTCTGCGAAGTAGTAACCCTTTGCTTCGGGGAAAGTGATTATTGTTTCGCCATTTTCATTGATTGACGTTGTGATTTTTGCATTTTCGGGGAAAAGAGGTTTACTATCAAGGGATTTTTGCTGACTCCAGGTGTATGCTTTTTTTGAAGTCTTGCCCGGATTTGTGAAATAGTAATCAACATTTTCAAAAAACATTCTGTTGGGAGCATCGTAAAGTTTCATACTCACATTACCCGCTGCATCAACTTCAACAAGCCACGCGCCGCCCGATTTACCGGGGGCATCCTTGTCACCGTCTATGTAATTAAGGTTACCCATAAATGCGCTGAGTGACCCACATCCCACGGCAGTAAATGCCCCTTGCCATACACTTCGGGGGTCGGAGGGTGCATAGTGGGAATGACCCGAAAAATCCACAACCTGAGGGAATTTATTCAAAACTGATTTTATATTACGGTCGCCCCAGTTACCGCTACCGTAAACTGTTAATGTGGGGGCAGGATGTTGATAGACAAAAACGGGTTTTTCGGGATTTTCCCGTGTGGCATTACGGAGTTTTTCTTGAAGCCAATTGACTTTACCCGTAAAGTTTTTGCCGTCATCATCGTAGGAAACGCCAATAAAGTGATAGCCGTTTATAACAATATCCGTATCAACGTTTTCGTTTATATATTTTTTGTAAACCTTATAGCCCACAGTTGCATCTACATCACGGTAGTCAATAAATTCGTGGTTACCGAGGACTATAAGTAACTCGGTTTCTTCCCGTTTATTTTCATTTATTATTTTGTTGAAAATTTCGTATTCTTTTTCGGCACCACCGCCTGTAAAATCCCCTGCAACAACAATTGCATCAAAATTTTTATAAGATTTACTCTCGGAGTAATCATACATATCTTTGAACAAATTTCTGAGCCTTGTGGCGGCTTCCTGATTTTCTTCACCGTTAAGGTGAATATCCGAGCATACCGCAAAACGAAGAACGGGCTCAAAATCCTTGGGGGTTGTTATTTTCTCGGCATTAAGACCGTTCTTAATACCCGAAGGTAAAAAGCAAAGACCGAAAACCGATGTGAGTGTTTTAGAAAGAAACTGTGAAAGAGCGTTTGTCATAAGTTAAAAATCCTTTTTAAATTTTATCGGATTAATTGTGATTCTTTATGTAATACTTATAGAATTTTACGCAGTCGGCAACTTCTTTTACGCCTATGCTTTCGTTAGCGGCGTGCATTGCCGCAAGTTGCTGGTTGCTCATTTTAATGGGGCAGAATCTTAAGCAGTTATCGGCAATTTCTTCATAATGACGGCAGTCTGTTCCGCCTGTCATAAGATAAGGGATAACACCTGCATCCGGGTAGCACTCGTTAAGGCATTTTTTAAGATAACCGAATTCCTCGCCTTTATAATCCACACTGTTTGAAGCGTTTCTTGCGTGGATGATTTCAAATTCCAGATCATATTTATCCGCGTATTTTTTAAGTACTGCAAGTGATTCTTCAACATTCTGGTGAGGTGAGGGTCTGAGGTTACAAACAATATACGCTTCCGAGGGGATAACGTTGGGCGAATGTGAACCTTCAGCCATTGTGCAACAGAAGGTTGTTTTAACGAAAGCATTGCACATGGGCGAAACCATAGGCAAAACTTTTGTAAGCAAGCCTTTGAAGAGCCACATATTACCCAATACCATTCTGAGAGGGAAGCCTAAAAACGGCGCCGCTTCGTCGAGCATTGCATAAACAGGGCCCGAAATTTCGGCTTTAAAGGGTTTATCTTTCTCAATATCTGCAACGAATTTTGAAAGTCTTGCAAGGGGAGTGTTGCTCTTAGGTGTAGAGGAGTGACCGCCCTTGCCTTTTGCAATAACTTTAAGGTCTATATAGCCTTTTTCAAGAAGACCGATTGCGGCACACCAACCTTTCATAGTGGGAAGTTGGTCTTTAAGAATTGCACCGCCTTCATCCATTGCAACGTCAAGATGAACGCCTTTAGATTTAAGGTAATTTACAAGTTTCGGTGCGCCGTCACCTGAGATTTCTTCGTCAACAGCAGTTGCGAGGTAAACATCGCAAGGAGGCTCGAAGCCTTCTGCAAGTAATTCTTCAATAGCCTGGAATTCTGAAAATACAGTAGATTTACAGTCCATAGAGCCTCTGCCGTGGATGTTACCGTCAGCAATTTCACCTAAGAACGGGTCACGTTCCCAGTTAGGCTCGTCAGCCGTAACAACATCCTGATGTCCCATAAGCAAAAGGCCGTTTCTTTTGGGGTCTTTACCGGGCCAGCGGAACAAGAGGTTACCCTCTATCTCGGTACATTCAAGTTTTGAGAAAACGAGAGGGAAGTTTTTTTTCATAACTTCGTGGAGTTTATAGAACTCGGAGAGGTCGGTATTACCTCTTAAAGAAATAGTAGGAACTTTTATCATTTCAGAAAGTTTCTGAGCGTAAGTGTCGGCTTCCTCTTTGGTGGGGTTAATTGCGGGGTTGTTATTGTTTGGTTTAGCCTTAATTTTAACTGCCTTTATTGCCGCAACGGCGAGTAAAAGCAAGAAAACTGCTAAAATAACAAGCAGAGCAAATCCGATATACTTCATTTTATCATATCCTTTCGGTATTTTACTGCCATAATTATACTACTTGTTTTTTGAGAAGTAAATAAGGAAGTGAATTTTTGCAAATCGTAACAAGGGAAATATTTTGACATAGATATTTTATAGTGATATACTTGAATAACATGGTTATTTATATATACCCAATAAATTTTTTGGAACAGGTGTTAATATGAGTGACAACGGTTTTAAAGATTATATTGAAAACAGAACATTGGATGATATAATGGCGGCTTATGATGAGCAACGTGACGAATGGGAAACTTTGCTTATAATTGAGAATGATGAGGTTCGTAAATTCCGTCACAGTAACGGTAAGGATTTTTTCTGCCAGCAGTATAATCCTCAGGATGAAGAATATGTTGTTAATGAAAAAATGAAAGAAGTTTTATGGGGAAAAACCGTTGAAGAACAAATGGAACATTTTTTGTTACCAACTCAATAAGGCTTTACTCAACTGCATACGGTGAGATTACCAAAGAAAATTTGAGAGAAAATGCGGTTAAACTTTGTGACTATGACCGAGTAACAGAATTACTTTTAAAAGGTAAAATTTTAGTGGGAGCAAAAATAAAAAGTCATTGGGGCGAGGGATTTTTGTTGCCCGAAAAACGCGTGTGTACATACTATGCCTGTGATAACGAGGGCAGCGGAACTAAAGAACGCGAAGATTACGCATATTTAATTTTTGCAGAATAAAAAAGAGGTAACTTTTATGATATTATATATAATTCGTCACGGCGAGCCGGACTACTCCACAGGTAATTTAACCGAAAAAGGTTGGCTTCAGGCAGAGGCGGTAGGAAAAAGAATGAACCGTCTTAAAATAGACAGGGTTTTTTCGTCGCCCATACTCAGAGCGAAGCAGACCGCAGAGCCCACCTGCAGATTGTTAGGTCTTACTAAAAACATTGAGGAATGGGCACACGAAATAGGTGACGAAAGGTTAACCCCGTTTCCCGACGGAAAAATGAAGTCTATTTCATTTGTTCAAAACACATATTACCGTCAAAACGGTAATATTGATTTACCTTTTGACAGAGCCTATGAATGTGACGGAATAAAACAGTCGGATATGAAAACTGCCGTTGATTATATAGAAAAAAACGGCAATGATTTTCTTGAAAGATTAGGTTACAAAGAAGAAAACGGTGTTTACCGCATTTTAAAAGAGAACAATGAACAGGTAGCACTTTTCTGCCACGCCGCTTTTTCAAGAGCTTGGATTTCCGTGCTTCTTCATATTCCGTTACATATTATGTGGTCGTCTTTTGACTACGGCTATACAGGTGTTACGGTTTTGGAATTTAAAAACAATGAAAACGGAATAACCGCACCCACCTGTTTACATTATGCGGATATTTCGCATTTGTACGCCGAGGGCATTGATGAAAACAGTGATATTCAACAGATAAAATAAATTTTGGGGAGTGCGTAATAATGGAAAAAAACAAAGCAATTATTGCCCTTTCGGGAAAGGGTGGCGTAGGTAAAACATCTATTTCTGCCGCCATTGTAAAACTTCTGGTGGAAAATTTTCCCGATAAAAAAATTCTCGCCATTGATGCTGACCCTGCGGTAGGTCTTTCTACTGCGCTGGGTGTAGACGTTAAAACAACAATTGACGATATACGAAAAGAAATTGTAGAAACCGTTGAGGACGGTCAGACGAAAGCGGCAATTGAACTTCTGGGAGATGCCAGATACAAGATTTTTGATGCTCTTGTTGAAACGGACGGTTTCGCATTTATTGCCGTAGGCAGACCCGAAAGTGCCGGTTGTTATTGCAAAATAAACTCGTATTTAAAAGAAGTTATCAGCATTCTTTCACAGGATTTCGATTATGTCGTAATAGACGGCGAAGCGGGTATTGAGCAGATAAACCGCAGAGTTATGGAAAAAGTTACACATCTTCTTTTAATAACCGATGCTTCTAAGAAGGGTACACAGGTAATTTCTACTATCAAAGATGTTGCGGATGAACTTGTTATGTATAAAAAAATCGGTGCGATTATAAACAGATTACCCGATGAAAGTGTACTTTCACACGTAAATACAAACGGTATTCCCGTTTTGTCTTATATCACAAATGACAGTAACCTTGCAATTTATGACATTGAGGGGGAAAACATTATACATCTTCCTGACAATTCAAACGTTGTTGAGGGTGCAAGAAAAGCGCTTAAAGAAATGGAAATTTTAGGGTGATAAGAAATGAAAGATTTAAAACATCTTTACGAGTTTGAAAATTTTCTTCAGGAAGCAAACAACGAACTTGTAAAAAAAGCAAAGGATGAGGGAGGTATTGCCCTGGGTTACACTTGTTACCATATTCCCGAAGTTTTGCTTAACTGCGGTAACTGTTTTTCCGTAAGGCTTCGTGCCCCCAGAACAGGCTCAATGGATATTGCCACATATTATATGAGCAACTTCCTTTGCGGTTATTCCAAGGCGATATTAGAGCGTGCCATTGAGGGCGGGTATAACTTTTTAAATGCAGTTTTAGCCTCTGAAACCTGCTCCGAAATGAACAGGTCACTTGAACATTTTGAACTTCTCGATTTAGTTCCCAACGATAAGTTCTTTGTTACATTTTTAGATGCACCTTTTAAAATTCAAGAACATACCGTTAAACATTATGTTAATCAGACAAGAATTAAAATTCTTGATATGCTCCGTGACGTGTACGGTGTGGATACTTCCGACGAAGCACTTCTCAAAGCGGTTGAGGAACACAACGAAGTTTGCCGTTTAATGACGGAAATCGGCAATTACCGTAAAGAAGAAAACCCCCGTATTACAGGTTATGAATACCACATTCTTAATCTTGTTACATACTGTTGCCCCAAATCGCTTATTCTTCCGAAACTTCGCGAAACTGCGGAAGAACTTAAAACAAGAGAGCCTGACGCTAAAAAGAATTACAGAGCGAAAATTGTTGTGGTAGGTTCTGAAATGGACGACCCCGATTTTACTGCTCTTATTGAGGATAGCGGTGCGCTTGTTGTTGCTGACAGATACTGTTTCGGCTCAATGCCCGGCAGAGAAGAGATAATTATAAACAATGACGAAGATGTTTTAACACAGATTTGCCGTCATTATCTTAAAACAAGTCAGTGTCCTCGTTTTATGAGCCACGAAAAAGTTCAGGAACGCAGAGATTTTGTTCAGAAACTTGTTAAAGAATACAACGCAGACGGCGTTATGTATGAGCAGATAAAATTCTGCGAGTATTGGGGTTACGAAAGAGCCCTTGCGTCATACGTTATGACAAACGATTACGGCATACCTACCGCCGCAGTTGACCGTCAGTATACCGCATCTGCATCGGGACAATTAAGAACACGTGTTCAGGCTTTTGTAGAAAGCCTTGAAATTAAGAAGATAGCAAAAGAGAGGGAGGCGAAGAAAAATGGCTGATATGGGTAAACTTTACAAAGACCGTACCGCAATACTTAAACACAGAGAATGGCGCGGTTTCAAAGACACAATGTATGACTATTACAGATGGCTTATTACTTGGAAAGATATGATAAAAATGGTATTGAAAGCCCCTGTTTCCACAGTAAAAGGTCTTTGGAAATATCGTTGGATGGCTTCTTACCTTTCTGCTCCCTCATTTGTTGACAGGCACGTAATGGGTCTTCGCGGACCTCAACTTCGCATAGCACATCTTCACTATAATATGATAGTGAAACATTGTACGGGACTTATACATACATCTTTCGTTGCCGATGAAAAAATAAATCCCAACAACAAACTTTCAAAGAAAATTATACTTACAGACGAAATTATACCTAACGAGGTATTTCAGGGATTCCCAAATTTAAAGGTAGTTCCTTTGCAGACTATTCCTATTTTCCTCTCTTCAATGGTTGACCAGCAAATTACACCGCCTTATCTTGAAGTTACGGAAAGTTTCGGTGTTCCTGCGGACGTTTGTCCACTTCCCAGTGCAGAAGCAGGCGTTGCTATTGAGGACGATTACCCCAAAATGGGTTGTTGTATGATTGCAACCAATATGCCTTGCGACGGTTCGGTTATGAACTCCACTTTCTTAGACAGGCGTTTGCAACTTCCCGTTCACTGTTTCAACGTACCTCTTCGTTATAACGGCGAAGATGTTCAGGAATATGCCGTGGAAGAAATAAAATCACTTATCGAATTTATCGAAAAACAGACAGGTGAAAAGTTCGACTGGGATGCTTTCTTCGCCGCTATGAAGAATTTTAACAAGCAGACAGAGTACGAAATTCAGAAATGGGATGTTAATAAAACTCCTTATCCTCAATTGACAGGTGCGGCTTTCTGGCTTTACAGAATTTATTACTTTAACCTTTCGGGCGGTGTGGATAAACGCTTCTTAAAGGTTGATGAAAAAGTAAATAAAATTATGATGAAAGCCTACGAGAAGAAAACCCCCGTATCTAAAGAAATGCGTCACCGCACGGTTGTTTGGTCTTGTCCTGCTAACTACTACACAAGTTTTGCCAACTGGCTTGAAAACTGCTGGGGTATGAACGTTGTTATGGATATGGAAACAATGATTTCATATCAGAAGTTCAACACAGAAGATAAAGAAGAAGCATTAAAAGACCTTGCAAAAACATATCAGCGTTCCATTATGCGTAAGCATACAAAGGGCGGTTACCGTAACGTTGTAGACGAACTCTGGAGAATTGTAGAAGAATACAATGCAGATACGGTTATTATGTATGACCAGATTTCCTGTAAAGGTATGGACGGTCTTACAGGTATATTTGATGACCAGGCAAGAGAGCGCAATGTAAACTTTATCTGGGTAAAACAGGACCTTATGGACCCGCGCACCATTTCAAGACGCGATATGCGTGAACAGGTTAACAAATATATGCAAACAGTTCTTCAGGAAGAACCCCTTGATGCGTCACTTCTTGATTTCGACGACGATTTGGCTTGGTAAAGGAGATAGATTATATGAAATATTTCGGTGGATGCGATGTAGGCTCTACATATACAAAATGCGTTATTCTTGATGAAAACGGCAAAATGGTGGCAAATGTTACCAACAGAAGTAAAATTAACCCTGTTGCAAGTGCGGAAATTGCTCTTAATGATGCAATTGCACAGGTAGAAGGATTAAATTCTGCGAAAGAACTTACATACCTTATCGGTACAGGTTACGGCAGAAACAAAGTTCCCTTTGCTGATGAAAATATTTCGGAAATCAGTTGTCACGCAATGGGTGTTCACGTAACAAACCCCGAAGTTAAGGCGATTATTGACATCGGCGGACAGGACGTTAAAGGTATTTCCATTGATACAGACGGTACTGTCAAGAACTTTGCTATGAATGATAAATGCGCCGCAGGTACAGGCAGATTTTACGAAGCAATGGCAAACGCCTTTGAAATGAGCCTTCCCGAATTTTCAAAACTTTCACTTAATGCAAAAAATACAATTCCCATTACTGCACAGTGTACTGTTTTCGCGGAAAGCGAAGTAATTTCACTTGTAGGTGAGGGTAAACCTATGGATGAAATTGCCGCAGGTATTCAACTTGCAGTTGCAAAGCGTTGCTTTGTTATGGCTAAAAAAGCAGGCGCAACAGACAGCATTACCCTTACAGGCGGTTGCGCTAAAAATGACGGACTTAAAAAGGCAATAGAAAAGGTTCTTAAAATCAATGTTGTGGAACTTTCTACTGACCCTCAGCTTATGGGTGCATTAGGTGCAGCGGAATATGCACGCCAAAAGGGTCTTGCAAAGGAGAATTGATATGGATATATTTCTCATAATTTTAGCGGTTGTAGTAGGCTTGTTCGCAGTAACATTCGCTATCTATTGGTTTAATCTTGATATGAAACTTATCCGTTTCGTTTACGATAAACTTCAGAAGCACTATGACAATATGAAAAGGGATAAGAAGTTATAATGGACTTTTTTAATTCGTTGATAGCAGATACTCTTTCATTAACCGAGGGTCTCAGTAAAAAGAGTTTTGACTATAAAGGGGATATTGCCTGGTCGGATATTGGGTATAACGAAGTTATATTGCAAAGAGATACTGCCTTTGAACTTGACGGTGTGGGCTTTAACCTTGTAACTTCCGCGCCTGTCAATGATGAAATAGTTGTTATAGGCGACGATATTCCCGAAATTAAAGAAAACCTGACTTTTGCGAGGGTTTGCGTTATACAGTTAGAGGACTATGAAGACCAACAAAAAACATATAACCTTATAAGAAAAGTTGAGTACACAAAGTACCACGTTTTCCCCGACGGTTATATGATAAGAACTTCGTCACGTTCACACAAAGAAGCGGTGCGCGTTTCTGAAAATGCTGTTAAAAAGGGTATAGATTTCCAAAAAGTCGGCAGTTTATTTATAAATAAGTATAAAGAAAATACTGCGGTAAAAGGCGTAAAGGTTATATTTATAACCGATAAAAATGCAGATTTCAAAAAACTTGAAGAATTTGCCCGCAAAAACAACGATATAACCGAAACTCTTAACCACGTTATGAACAGCGTGAATTTTGACTGCGATACCTGTAAATTAAAACCCATTTGTGATGAAGTTGAGGGAATGAAAGAACTTCATTTCAAAACTTCCGGCAAGAAAGAGAAAGAATAAATGGAAAAGCAAGATATTATTTCTTTTTTTGATAGTAGCGCAGGCAGTTGGGACGAAGAACTTATCCGTAATGATAAAGTTATAGAAAAGATTTTAGATAACTGCGGAATAGATAAGGACGTTTGTGTTCTCGATGTTGCCTGCGGAACAGGGGTTTTATTTCCTGATTACATAAAACGCGAAGCAGTTGTTACAGGTATTGATATTTCGCCCCAAATGGTGAAAATCGCAAAAGAAAAATTCCCCGACGTAAATGTTATATGCGGTGATGTTGAGGAAACAGATTTAAACGAAAAATTTGATGCGGTAATGGTGTATAACGCTTTCCCGCATTTTCCCTATCCCGAAAGATTGGTAGAAAAACTTTCAAAATTGTTGCGAAAGGGCGGAAGACTTTCTGTTGCTCACGGAATGAGCAGAGAAGATTTATTGAAACTTCATAATGAAAGAGCGAGTAAAGTTTCACTCCCGTTACCCGACGAAAAAACTCTTGCAAAAATTTTCGAGCCGTTTTTCAGCGTTGATATAATGATTTCCGACAGCGAAATGTATCAGGTTTCGGGAGTCAAAAAATAAAAAACAAAAGGAGAAAAACTTATGTCCGAAAAAGTTATTCTTATCCTCGTTGACGGTATGCGTCCCGACGGTATGATGCAATGCGGAAATCCTTTCGCACAAAAATTGGTGGAAAACAGTACATATTCACTTAATGCAAGAACAGTAATGCCTTCTGTTACACTTCCTTGTCATATGTCACTTTTCCACAGCGTTGACCCAGAGCGTCACGGTATTTCTACCAACGGTTATGTACCCCAGGTCAGACCTATAAAAGGTATGTTTGACAGGTTTGACGATTACGAGAAAAAATGTGCTTTCTTCTACACCTGGGAAGAACTTCGCGATTTGGTAAGATTTGACCATCTGGACGTTTCTCTTTGCATAAATCAGCATAAACAGACCGACACGGATAACAAAATTACCGACGCGGCTATTAAATATATAAACGAAGCAAACCCCGATTTCCTTTTCCTCTATTTAGGCGAAACCGACGAAGTGGGCGGTCACGATTGCGGTTGGATGAGCGAACAGTATATGAAGAGCGTAAGCAAAGCACTCTCTTGTGTAGAGCGAGTTCAGAACAGTATTTCTGATGAATATACAATTGTTCTTCTTGCTGACCACGGCGGCCACGACCGTAGCCACGGCACCGATTTGCCCGAAGATATGACTATCCCGATTCTTTTCTGCGGAAAACCTTTTGAAAAAGGCAAGGAAATTGAAGGCGACGTATCTATTAGGGACGTTGCAGTAACCATTGCTAAACTTCTCGAAGTCCCCCCTGCAAAAGAGTGGGAAGGGAAGGCACATATTTAAATGAAAAATTAAAAATGCAAAATTTCGGGGAAACGTCGTTTCCGATTGATTATGACAACTCAGATTGAGTAATAGGTGATATTATGAAACTTTCTACAACCACAGGCAGATTCTATACAAAATTCGGTTTTCTGAAGGCGATTGATTATTTAGCCGATGCAGGTTATGATGCGTTGGATTTTTCACAGTTCAATAAAGATGTTTATGAGGTTGATTACCCCAAAGAATATTTTCTTGAAATAAGAAAATATGCAGAAGATAAAGGTCTTTGTTTTAATCAGTCACACGCACCGTACGGTTCTTCTTTTGAAGATGAAGAAAAAACCGCCAAAAGATTTGAAGAAATTGTAACTGCTATAAAAAGAGCATCATATTTAGGTGTAAAGAACATTATTGTTCACCCCTGTCAGCATTTAAAATATGACGTTGAGGGCAACCCCGAAAAACTTTTCGAGTATAATATGGAGTTTTACAAAAAACTTATTCCCTATTGCGAAGAGTATAATATTAAAGTTGCTCTTGAAAATATGTGGCAGCATACAGGTATGATAAATCATTCAACCTGTTCCCGTCCTGAAGAGTTCGTAAGATATATTGATGAACTCAATAACGACTGCTTTGTTGCTTGCCTTGATATAGGCCACGCCGCATTGGTGAAGGAAGATATAGGTGAGTTTATAAAGAAACTGGGCAATAAAAGATTACAGTGTCTGCACGTTCACGATGTTGACGGCACGAATGACTCCCACACACTTCCGTATTTCGGTGTCATTAACTGGGAAAAGGTTATGAAAGCCCTTGCCGAAATTGACTACAAAGGCGACCTTACTTTTGAAGCCGACTATTTTATGAATGATAAACCCGATGTTTTACTTCCCGCTTGCGCGAACCTTATGGCAAAAACAGGAAAACATCTCATTTTCCGTTTTGAAACTTATAAATATTGAAGAGACGGAATTTATGTGGTAATATGAATTGAAATAAACCTAGAAAGGTTGTTGTTGAAATGCAAAAGAAAATTGAAAAATCATAGCCCTTATTAAAGAAAAAGATATTAAGATGGTGGATTTTAAGATGGTTGACATTAACGGTCAGTATCGCCACGTGACAATTCCTGCAGAGAATTTCTCCGAAGAAACATTCAAAAGCGGTATCGGTTTTGATGCATCCAACTACGGTTATGCAGTTGTTGAGAAGAGCGATATGGTCTTTATACCGGACCCTGACGCAGCCATTATTGATCCCTTCTGCGAAATCCCCACATTATCTATGACGGGTAACGCAATGATCATCGACTCACCTGCCAACAGACCCCTTGCTCAATATCCCAGAAACATTGTTCTTGCCGCTGAGCAGTATATGAAGGATAGCGGTATTGCAGATACAATGCTCATTCTTCCCGAATTTGAATTCTATCTTTTCGACCGGGTGGGTTGGAACGTTTCGCCCGACAATATCAGTGCAGGTGTTGATGCAAAGCAGTCATACTGGAACAGTTCTGTTACAGAAAACGGTGTCATTGTTCCAAGCAGAAGAATTACCATATAGCAAAGCCCTTTGACCTTACATACGAATGCCGTAGCGAAATGTGTATGCATATGGCAGATGCAGGTATCGAAATCAACTATCATCACCTCGAGGTTGCTGCATCAGGTCAGTTTGAGATTGAGCCTCAACTTGGTCAGATGTCAAAGATGGCAGATAACATAATGTGGATTAAGTACATTATTCGCAATACTGCTCTCAAATACGGTAAAACTGCTACATTTATGCCCAAACCCATCTATGGCGAAGCAGGTAGCGGTATGCACGTTCATATGCTTCTTCTTAAAGATGGCGAACCCGTATTCTCCGATGATAACGGATACTCAAATCTTAGCGAAACTGCCCACTACTTTATGGGTGGTCTTCTTAAGCACATCGGTTCTCTTTGTGCTATTACTAACCCCAGCACCAACTCTTTCAAGCGTCTTATTCCCGGTTTCGAGGCTCCTGTTACAATCGGCTACGCTACATCAAACAGAAGTGCGGTTATCCGTATTCCTGCTTATGCAAAGGCTCCTGAGAAACGCCGTTTTGAACTTCGTAACCCCGATGCAATGTGCAACCCCTACTTCTGTTATGCCGCTATTCTTATGGCAGGTCTTGACGGTATCAAGAATAAAATTGACCCCCATGCAAACGGTTGGGGACCCTACGACTTCAATCTTTTCAATCTTCCCGAGGAAGAAAAAGCAAAACTCAAAGGTCTTCCCACTTCTCTTGATGCAGCACTTGATGCATTGGAAGCAGATCACGATTACCTTACAGCAGGCGGAGTATTCCCCGAAGTTCTTATTAAGAACTTTATCAAAACAAAACGCGCAGAATGCAGCGAAATTTCAAAAATTCCTCACCCTGTTGAGTTTGAAAAATATTATAATCTTTAATATTATAAATTGCCCGACTTCTTACAAGGAAGTCGGGCTTTTTTGTAATATACTGTACAACTCTGAATATAATTAGTTGACCGCGGTTGTACAAGGAGTGAACGTAATGGAAAATACGGAAAAAAAACGGATACTTGAAGATATAACGGGTACTGATGTAAACGATAAATTTAAACTCTGGCATATTTTGATTATAATTTTCACGGTTTTGTTCACTTTAGGGGTAATTATACTTTTTATTTTATACGGCTTTTTTTCGTTAAGTGACAGTTTCGGTAAAAACTTTTCAGATAATAAAGAAGATATAAATATAAAAACAGAAATAAGGGAAAACGATTATATGATTTCAGATTTTTCAGAAAACCCCTATGATTTACAGTTTTTTATAGGGGGGTCAACGTATCAATTACCTGTAACTGTCACAGAGGTTCTGAAAGACGGTTGGGTTTTCGGTTTAAATGAAGAAGCCGAAAACGTTATCCCTGCGGGCGAAACCGCCGAAACTTATTTTACACTCTCTGACGGTACGGTTGTTTTTGCGACGCTTAAAAATTTCGGTAATGAAGAAATCACTCTTCGTCAGGCTTATATAGTAGGCGTTAAATTCGATAAAGATTATATAGGCACAAAAAGTGATCTGACATTTTTCAAAAATCTTTCTTTAGGTGTTTCCGTAAGAAAATATGCAGAAAATATTTTCGGAAAGTGCCACGATATTTTTAAAATAAACAGCGGAACTGTTCTAAATTACAAAAAGGGAGAGAAAACGGTAAAACTTCTTTTTGATAATTCCACGGGAAAACTTAAAGAGATAGGATATATAAATACCTCGTCGCCCGAAGATTTTTCCGAAGATGCATTTAAACAAATAAGTTCACAGAGGTATAAAAAGCCTGAAGAATTAGGGGTTAACCTTGTGTCAGGTGTTATGGAAATTGAGGGGGATTTATATAAACTCCCCATTCCTGTTTCGGAGTTTTTAAAGAACGGCTGGGAAATAAGTTTTAAGGAGGATGATAAAACAACTCTGTCGGGTAATGAATATGCCTTCGGAATATTAAGAAAAGACGGTGTCACAATTCCCGATGCGGAAATTTATAATTTCGACAAAACTAAAAATAATGTAGAAAACTGTTATGTAATAAGTGTGGCGGTTTCCTCGGAAAGTGAATTTGATATTTCACTTCCGAAAGATATTAAAACCGAAATGACTGAGGACGATTTTTTAGTAGCAGTCAGCGGTCTTAACTGCACACTAAATTCCGCCGAATTTAACCAATACACTTTCACGGACGGTAAAATAAACCTGACAGTAGACGTAGATAAACAGGAAAACAAAGTAAAATTTTGGATAATGCGGTACATTGTTGAATAGAAAAAATAATCTCCCTCAACCAAATCAATGGTGAGGGAGTTTTTTCAGTAAAATTATTTATAAAGTGCGCCGAAGGCTTCGCATGCGCGGAAGTCTGCGCTTTCAAGTTCCTGTGTGCCGAATGCGTTCCAAACTGCAGGACGGAAGATTTTATCTTCAGAAACGTTGTGCATTGAAACGGGGATTCTGAGTATTGAGCAAAGTGTGATAATATCAGCACCGATGTGGCCGTAGGAAATTGCGCCGTGGTTTGCACCCCAATGGTTCATAACTTCGTATGCGGAAGTGAATGCGCCCTTACCTGTAAGGATAGGTGTGAACCATGTGCAAGGCCATGTGTAGTCTGTTCTTGCCCAGATTTTGTGTGAAACTTCATCGGGAAGAGCAACTGTGTAACCTTCGCAGATCTGAACTGTTGGTCCAAGGCCTTTAACAAGGTTAAGACGAATCATTGTAGCGGGCATCTCTGCACGTGTTAAGAAACGGCTTGAATATCCGCCGCCGCGGAAGTAACCGTTGTCGGCTGCACACCATTCTGTTGCAGCGTTAATCTTGCTTATATCGTCCTCGGTAACGTTGTACCATTCTTTGATGATGCCGTTGCCGTTTTCGTCTTTAACTTCACCGCAAGCATCAAGACAGCAAGCACCTGAGTTAATAAGGTGGATGAAGCCTTTTCCTTCTTTTGCTTTGCCTTCAAGTTCGTAACCTGTTGCTTTCTTAAGAGCCTCGGGGCTCCAGTAGGTACGAACGTCAGCAAACATCTGAGGTCTGTTTGTAAGAAGTTTCATAAAGAGCATGCTAACGCCGTTAAGAGTATCGTTTTCGGTAGCAAGGATGTAGGGTTCGCGAGCACCGTTCCAGTCGAAACTTGTGTTAAGCATTGCTTCTGCAAAGTCAGCGTTGGGGTAGAAGTCTGTCCACTGTCTCTGACCCTGGAAACCTGCTGCAATAGCGTTATGACCGACCATTTCTTCCTCTCTGCCTTCGGGAAGGTTTTTATTGCCGTTCATAAGGTCTTTGATGATGCACATCATCTTAACTGTGAAATCCCAGTCTTTTTCTTTCTGTTCGTCGCTCTTCTTTACGAAGTCGGGGTTCTTATCGAAACCTTCTTTGCAGTTTTCTTTAACCCATTTGTATGCTTTCTGATATTCAGCCTCGTCATAAATGCCCTCGGACATTCGACGGATGATTTCAACTTCATCAACAGATTCAACTCTCATACCGAGATAATCTTCAAAGAAGTCTGTGTCAATTGAAGAACCTGCAATACCCATACAGATAGAACCGATCTGAAGGTAAGATTTACCTTTCATTGTTGCAGCGGCAACAGCGGCTCTTGCAAAACGAAGAAGTTTTTCTTCAACGTCAGCGGGGATAGAAGTATCGTCAGCATCCTGAACGTCTTTGCCGTAGATACCGAATGCGGGAAGGCCTTTCTGTGCGTGTGCTGCAAGAACTGCTGCAAGGTAAACAGCACCGGGGCGTTCTGTACCGTTGAAGCCCCAGACACCTTTGATAGTTGTGGGGTCCATATCCATTGTTTCGGAACCGTAGCACCAGCAGGGTGTAACGGAAAGAGTAATCTGAACGCCTTCTTTACGGAATTTATCCGCACAAGCGGCTGCTTCTGCAACTCTGCCGATAGTTGTGTCGGCGATAACAACCTTTACGGGTTCGCCGTTTGAATATTTAAGATTTTCAGTAAAAAGTTTAGCGGCTGATTTAGCCATATTCATAGTCTGATCTTCAAGAGATTCTCTGACTTTGAGAGGTCCGCGTCTGCCGTCAATAATGGGACGAATACCGATTACCGGATAATCGCCGATAAATCTGTTTTCTGCCATAGTTTTATCATCCTTTCATCTGTACTTTGTACAAATTATTTCATTTAATAGTATATCACAAAAATTCTTGTTTTCAATTGATTATAAGTAAAAAAATATCAGAATATTATGGGCAAAATGACAATGAAATAAATCGATAACAGTAGTAAAAGGGGTTTTTGTATTTTTTGTTAAAATTTTTTGTCTAAAATGTGTGACAAATATGCATTGAAAAAGTGTAAATCATACAGTAAAATAAAATCAAACAGACAAGGAGGTCAAAAATATGAAAAGGACGTTAAGTGTATTATTATCTGTTATTATGGTATTATCGCTTTTCTCTTGTTTAAGTGTGGTATCATTTGCAACAGACGTAACTCTTGAATCGGTTGATTTTACCCCTGCAAACGAAATAAGCGGGTATGAGAATACCGATGGTTACTGGGAAATTTATTATAACGATCAGACCGGTGAAAAAGGTTACTATTTTTACTACGAGTTCTTCTATGAATGGGAGGACGGTAACGTTATAACCCTTACATATTCAGACGGAACAACCAAGGAATATGTATGTGAGGATGCATATTATTATGATGAAGACGGAAATATGCTGGATGAAGATCCGCTGTATTTCTACGATAATCAGGAGAAAGAACACTGGGGTTTAGGAACTAATTATATTACTATGGAATATGATGGCGTTTCCACAGAATACCCTGTTGAAATTCTTGAATCTCCTGTTGAATCCATTGAATTTATACCTGCATATCCTATTGAACTTACTCAGGACATCAGTGGCGAGAAAACGGAGTATGAAATCGGACCCAATGAGGGACAAGAATATTTTTCTTACTATAATTATTGCATTTTTAACGAAGGTAATGAATTAGTTGTAGAATATACCGACGGCACGGTTGAAACCTTTGTAAGTGATGGTTGGGATTTTTACAACGAAAATGAAGATGTACTTGTAAGTGGAAATTTAAAAGAATATGATGTTCAGGAGTTAAATCCTTGGACCGAAACAGGCGCACATTCATTTGTATTCTATTATATGGGTTGCAGATTTGAAGTTCCTGTAACTATTATTGAGAATCCTGTTGCTACAATTAAGTATATTCCCGCAGGCACGTATACTGCTATTGAAAATTTCAACGGATATTATGAAGAATGTGAATGTGATGTTTGCATTCAGGGTGACAGCGAATTTTATAAGTATTATGAAGATTCTGTAAACTTCCCTCTTGTAGGGGATAAACTTATCGTAACAAATAAAGATTCAACAATTACTGAGTTTATTTACGATGGCGACTGGTTCTTTGATTCAGAAGGAAACGAATTGCCTTATGATTACGAAATTGAAACTTATCAGGAAGAAGACCATTGGGAATTAGGCACAGAGTATTTCATTCTTTGTTGTGCAGGTAAGAGTGTAGAACTTCCTGTTGAAATTATAACCAACCCCATTGAGTCAATAGATGTTTATACAGAATCTCCTGTAACAATCTATGAGCAAACAAACGGTTATTGGGATTACTATTATGACGAAAACGGCGATGAAACGGAATTCTATTACTATGAATGTCCCCTTTACAGCGACGGTGTGTCACTTATTATAAACAACACCGACGGTACATCAAAAACTTATATCTATGATTCATATGAAGAGTGGTTCTATGCGGAAGACGGAACTGAACTTTATTATGATATGGGTATCACTTCCAACCAGTACGATGCACCTTGGGGTATCGGTGAGCACGAATTCCAACTTGAGCATATGGGTATAGAGTTTACCTTACCCGTTACAATTGTTGAAAATCCTGTTGAAAGTATAGAGTTTACTACCGCTGAGCCGTTAGTATTTGAATATGAAGTTGACGGTTCTTGGGGAGAAGCATACGACGAAGAGAATGGCGAATTCTACGATGCGTTTATCTATGATATTGAGAAATATTCACCTTACTCAGAGGGTAATAAATTAACAGTTAACTACACTACGGGTGAAAAAGACGTCTTCACCTACAGCGAGGCTGACGGCGGTTTTGTAAATGACGACGGTACACCCCTCGCATTTACAGAGGAAATTATATTCAGAGATGCACAACTTGTCTTGCCCTGGACTTTAGACGCTGAAACAAATTATATCGTTGTAGAGTTTATGGGCAGATATACAGCAGTAAGAGTATCCCTCTATAACGGTGCTAAACCTGAAGCGGCAGAAATTACAGGTTGCTATAACGGCGACGGAGTTATCGGTATTGAGTGGGATAACGTTACAAACGCAACAGAGTACCTTATTTACAGACGCAGCGGTACGGGTGCGTGGAAAGTAGTAGGCACAACTACTGAAAATTATTTTATCGACACTGAAGATATTAAAGATTATCAGAGTTACAAATACTTTGTACACGCTAAAAACGCAAACGGACAGAGTGCTTATGACAGCAACAAAGTTGTTACAATAATGTATATTCCTCCGTTAAAGAGTTTCTCAGTATCCAACACAAGCGCAGGCATAAGAATCAACTGTGGCATCACAGAGGGTCAAAATGCAATTTACCGTTTGGATGAGGGCGAAGAGGAATGGATATATATCGGTATCGCTCCCGGTAATGAACCGCATATTTATGACCCCTATGTTGAAAGTGGTGTTGTATATACATATGCAGCGGTTAAAGTTTACGGTGACTACGTAAGTGCACCTGTTTACAGCAATACTGTTACATATCTTGCAACACCTGAGTTAACAAAAGTATTGAATGTGGCTAACGGCGTTCAGGTAAGATGGAACGCAGTAGACGGAGCCAAATCTTACAACGTATACCGCAAAACTGCAACAACAGGTTGGATTCTTTTAGGAAAAACCGCAGGTGCTTCATATACTGATACCACCGCAAAAGCAGGCACAACGTATACTTACACTGCAAGAGCAGTTGCAGACGGTTCAATGAGTGCTTATGAAAGCGGTCTTAGCATTAAACGCATAGCAACACCTAAATTAACAGGTGTTTCCAACAGTAATAACGGATTGTATGTTAAATGGAACAAGGTTGCAGATGCTACCGAGTACAGAGTATACCGCAAGACGTTGAATTCCGGTTGGAAGTATCTTGCAACTACCAAAAACACATATTATACAGACACATCCATTAAAGATAAGTGCGGTTATTACTACGGATATACGGTAATCGCCGTAAGCGGAAATACATACAGCGGTTTTGATAACACGGGTGTTATGATGCAGCGACTTTTCGCGCCCGCACTTAAATCAGCGAAGAATGTTAACGACGGAATTCAGTTCACATGGGGTGCTGTAAGCGGTGCAAGAAGTTATTATGTATACCGCAAAACCGCAACAACAGGTTGGGTTCTTCTCGGCACGTCAACCACCACGACTTACCTTGATAAAACCGCACAACCCGGTGTTAAATACACTTACACCGCAAGGGCTGTTCATAATAAATATATAAGCACTTACCAAAGCGGTATAAGTGTAACCCGCCTTACAACTCCTAAGATAACAGGGGTTTCTAACAGCAATAACGGTATATATGTAAAATGGGGCAAGGTTACAGGCGCAACGGAATACAGAGTTTACCGTAAAACATTGAATTCCGGTTGGAAGTATATTGCTACAACAAAGAATAATTATTATACCGATACCGCTATTAAAAACAACTGCGGATATTACTACGGTTACACAATAATTGCCGTTAACGGTAAAACTTGGAGTACTTTTGATAATAACGGCGTTATGACAAAACGCCTGTTTACACCTGTTCTTAAGAGTACCGTTAATGTGGATTCGGGTATTCAGATTACCTGGGGAGCAGTAAAAGGTGCAGCAGGATACAATGTGTACCGTAAAACTGCAAATTCAGGTTGGGTGCTTATAGGAAAAGCAAGCGAAACATCTTATATTGATGAAACCGCAGTTGCAGGCACAACATACACATACACCGTAAGAGCATATTATAACAATTATCTCAGTAATTATAATACCGCGGGCGTTAAGGGAAGATATGTTCCTGAAGCGTCTCTTGATGGAATTTTCAATAGAGCGAAAGGTGTTGAGTTATGGTTTACCCCTGTTTCTACTGCTAGTCAATACCATATTTACAGAAAGGCAGACGGCGGCAATTGGGAAAAAATTCAGATTGTTAATAAAAATGATTTGAAGAAGAATGATAAAGGTTTGTTCTATTGCACGGATACAACACCAAAAAGCAACACCCAATATTCATATATGGTTAGGGCATATGATAGTGGTTATATGGGTGCATTTTCTAATAGCAGAGACGTAATATATTTAGATCCCGTATCAGTTACATCTGCCGTAGCCGGTAAAGGTAGTATAACTATTAAATGGACTTCTGCTGAATGCGATTTTTACGAGGTGCTTAGATCTGATGATAGCGGTGATTTTTCCTTCAAGGTTTTTAAAGTAGATAAAGAGAAAACAACCTATGTCGATACAGAAGTTGTTTCAGGCGTGACTTATAACTATTCTGTTGTGGCTACGGGTGGTCCTAAAGGTGCTACAGAGAGAGGAGCATGTGCTCAAGAGAAAACTTGCACTGCTAAATAAACAATTCAGGGACGGATTAAAAATCCGTCCCTGAATTTTTTTATTTTTATGAATTATAAAGCGGATATTTGTCACAGATTTTTGAAACACGCTCTCTTATAAGGTCTGCGCTGTTGTCAAAATCAGTTGCGGCAAGTTTAATGAACTCTGCAATGTCAGCCATATCCTGTGCCTCGAAACCTCTGGTGGTAACTGCGGCAGTACCGATTCTTACACCGCTTGTAACAAAGGGTTTTTCGGGGTCTTTGGGAATAGCGTTTTTGTTTACTGTGATGTAAACTTCGTCAAGGCGTCTTTCAAGTTCTTTACCTGTAATGCCGAGGCTTCTCAGGTCGAGAAGAAGAAGGTGGTTATCAGAACCGCCGGAAACCATATCAACACCCTGTGCAGCCAAACCGTTTTCAAGTGCTTTACAGTTGGAAATAACTTTATTTGAGTATTCTTTGAATTCGGGTTTAAGTGCTTCGCCGAAGCAGATAGCCTTAGCGGCAATTATATGCATAAGGGGACCGCCCTGGATACCGGGGAAAATAGCCTTGTTGACTTTCTTGGCGATTTCTTCGTCATTTGTAAGGATAAGACCGCCACGGGGACCGCGCAAAGTTTTATGTGTAGTTGATGTTACAACGTGTGCGTAGGGGATGGGTGATGGATGTTTGTCTGCGGCAACAAGGCCTGCAATGTGAGCCATATCCACCATAAAGAGTGCGCCTACTGAGTCGGCAACTTCGCGGATTCTTTTGAAATCGATAGTTCTGGGATATGCGGAAGCACCTGCAACGATAAGTTTAGGTTTGCATTCTTTTGCCTTTTTCTCAAGTTCATCGTAATCAAGGAAACCGTTGTCATCAACGCCGTAACTCTCAAAATTAAAGTATGAACCGCTTACGTTTACGGGTGAACCGTGTGTAAGGTGGCCGCCGTCTGCAAGGCTCATACCGAGAACGGTATCACCGGGCTGAAGAAGTGCAAAATATACGGCAAAGTTGGCCTGTGAGCCTGAATGGGGCTGAACGTTTGCGAACTCGCAACCAAAAAGTTTTTTTGCACGTTCAATAGCAAGGCTTTCTGCAATATCTACGTATTCGCAACCGCCGTAATATCTGCGTGAAGGATAACCCTCTGCATATTTGTTTGTGAGTATACTGCCGCTTGCAGCCATAACTGCTGCGGAAGTGTAGTTTTCACTTGCAATAAGTTCAATGTTTCTGCTCTGGCGAACCTGTTCTTTCTGAAATGCTTCAAAAAGTTCGCTGTCTGCACTTTGGAGAAGTTCAAAATCCTTTTCGAGATAGGAATTCATAATAAAACCTCCTGAAATTTAATGAAGATATATCGTGATTATAATACAATAAAAAATCTTTTATTTCAACAAAAAGAGGGAAGTTAAATATTTAACACAGAAAGTTTGGAACTTTTAACATAAATAATATATTTGTTCCATTTATTTTTGAATTTTTTATATTGCTAATCAGCAAAATAGTGTTATAATTACTATGTGTGATAGTGTGTTATAATAAAACAAAGGTGATTTTATGAATATAACTGAACTCAAAAATAAAATAATCGAAGCAAAGAAAGAAACAGGCACGGTTGTGCTTGCCCACACATATCAGGACCCTGATATAATAGATATTGCGGATATTACAGGCGACAGTTTTTTCTTAAGTAAAAAAGCCGCTGAAATAAAAGCAAAAAGAGTGGTTATGTGCGGTGTTCGTTTTATGGGCGAAAGTGTTAAGATTCTTTCCCCCGAAACCGAAACTATTCTTCCCGTACCCTCTGCTACCTGTCCTATGGCGGAGCAGATTTTACCAGAAAGAGTCCGTAAATTTAAAGAGGAAAATCCCGAAACAGAGGTTGTTGCATATATTAACACCACCGCAGCCTTAAAGGCGGAGTGCGATGTGTGTGTTACAAGTTCTTCTGCTGTAAAGATTGTAGATAAAATTGAGGCTGATGATATTCTTTTTATTCCCGATCAGCATCTTGGTTCTTTTGTAAAAGAAAAGTTACCTCATAAAAATATCATTTTGTGGGACGGTTATTGTCCCGTTCACGCGCAACTTACCGCTGAAGATGTTTTAGAGTGTAAAAAGGAACATCCAGATGCAGTTTTTGCCGTTCATCCCGAATCACCTGCGGAGGTTGTGGCGCTTGCAGATATGGTGGGTGCAACAAGTGAAATTATAAATTACGCGAAAGCACAAAAAGGCAAAGTTATTATAGGTACGGAGCGCGGAGTAGTAGATTACCTTGCACTTCACGAGGAAAACGGCGAGCGTTTTATCCAACTTGCACCCGAAAAACTTTGCTGTGAAGATATGAAAAAAATATCTCTCGAAGATGTTTATAAAGCCATTATAGGCGAGGGTGGGGAGAAAATCGAACTTCCCGAAAAATTGAGAAAGAAAGCTCTTGTGAGCATAAATCGTATGTTGGAATTGGGGTAATAAAATGAACCTTTCCGAATTAAAAAGACAATATAGTGTTGTTATTGTAGGCAGTGGGATTGCAGGTCTTTATGCTGCACTTAATTTTCCCGAAGATGTTGATATTTTGATGCTATCTAAAAAAGAACGGCATCAATCCAACAGTTCTCTGGCGCAAGGAGGTGTGGCTTGTGTTCTTGACCTTGAAAATGACAGTTACGAACTTCACATTGAAGATACGCTTATTGCAGGCGGCAGAGCGAATGATTTTGATGCGGTAACTCAACTTGTTGAAGAAGGTCCCGGGGATGTTCTCAGAACAATTGATTACGGTGTCGAGTATGACCGTGATGAAAACGGCGAACTCGTAAAGACCCTTGAAGGCGGTCATTGCCGAAGAAGAATACTTCACCACAAAGACACTTCCGGTAAAGAAATGGTGGATAAACTCGTTCTTGCTGTAGAAAAACTTCCTAATGTTACCATTGCCGACGAAACTATGGTTACATCAATGAGCCGTATAAAGAACGGCTTCAAGATGGAAATTATGAGTGGCTCGGAGTTTAAAACAGTTTATGCAGATTTCTGCCTTCTTGCCTCGGGCGGAATCGGCAGAGTATATAAATATACTACTAATCCGTCAGTTGCAACAGGTGACGGCATACGCCTTGCCTACGAAATGGGTGCAAGCATAAAAAATCTCAGTTATGTTCAGTTCCACCCCACAGCGTTCAACGGTGCAAACCGTGAACAGTTCCTTATAAGCGAGGCTGTAAGGGGCGAGGGTGCATATCTTTTAAACTGCAACAAAGAGCGTTTTATGGACAGATACGACGAACGCCTTGAATTAGCCCCCCGAGACGTAGTTTCCCGTTCCATTATTATGGAATCACGGCGATTAGGCAGTAATAATTTCTATCTCGATATTCGATATAAGGGCGAGGAATTTATAAAAAACAGATTCCCCGGTATTTATGCGGGATGTCTTAAACAGGGCGTTGACATTTCAAAGGATTTAATTCCTGTTTTCCCTTGTCAGCATTATCTTATGGGCGGTATTGAAGTTGACCTTAACGCAAGGACAACTCTTCCCAGGCTTTATGCGGCAGGAGAGTGTTCCTGTACAGGTGTTCACGGCAGAAACCGACTTGCCAGCAACTCGCTTCTTGAGGCACTCGTTTTCGGAAGAAAGGCAGCGGAAGATATTACAAAATGCATAAGAGCAGGTTTCTTTAAGGCAAGTGTTCCCGAAGATGAAAAAGAGCCCGACAGAAACGGCGCACCGCTTCCGAAAGGAACAAGAACTGAAATTCGTGATATTTTACAGAGGGCATACTTTGTTATCCCCGATGAAGGTGCTATACATCAAGGTAAAAAACGAATTGAAAATATACTTAACAGACTTAAAAACGGCAAATTTGCCGTGACGGCAGACTATTGCGAGGCATTATCGCTTGCAACGGTTGCTTATATAATACTCAAGGAGGTAGACAGATGATTTTGCCCCAATTTTACGTAGACGATTTAATAAAAAATGCAATTAAAGAAGATATTAACTATATTGACGTAGCCACAGATTATCTTCTTGACGAAAACGAAGAGAGCGAAGCAATATTTGTTGCAAAGGCAGACGGTGTGCTTTGCGGTATCGACGTTGCAATGCGTGTATTCCGCCTTCTTGATGACAGTTTCACCTGTGTTCTTCATAAAAAAGACGGTGACGAGATTAAAAACGGCGAACTTATTGCAGAACTTAAAGGTAAAACGGTAAGGCTTTTAAAAGGCGAAAGAACGGCTTTAAACCTTATTCAGCATATGAGTGGTATTGCTACAATTACAAAGGAATGTGTAAAAGAAACCGTTGGTACTAACGCAACAATTGCAGATACCAGAAAGACACTTCCCGGACTTCGTTCTTTACAGAAATATGCCGTAACTTGTGGTGGCGGAAGAAATCACCGTTACAATCTTTCCGACTGTGCAATGCTTAAGGACAACCATATAGATGCAAAGGGAGGCATAACCCCTGCGGTTAAAGCACTCCGTGAAAAAATCGGTCATACCGTAAAAATCGAAGTTGAAACAAGAACCCTTGATGAAGTTAAAGAAGCGCTCACTGCGGGTGCGGATATTATAATGCTCGACAATATGTCTAACGAAACAATGGCAGAGGCGGTAAAAATCGTTGACGGTAAGGCGTTGCTTGAAGCATCGGGAAATCTTACAAAAGAAAGACTTCGCAGTGTGGCAGAGTTAGGCGTGGATATTCTTTCAATAGGCGCGCTCACCCATTCCGTAACTGCTTTCGATATTTCAATGAGAATGAAATAATTGTAGATTTTTAAATATGGATATGATATACTGATTTTCAGGTGTATATATGTATTTCGGAGGGGCATTATGAAAGACAAACTTATAAAGTTCTTTAAACGATCATCGATTTTTAAGTGGTTTAAGTTTACATTACCAAAACTCAGATACACCCACTATTTCAAAAAACTTAAAATTGATGAAAAAGCAATTCTTTTAGAATCTCAGCACGGAACAGAGTTCAGCGGTAATATGTTCTACTTAATAAAAGAACTTGCCACTAACGAAGAGTATAAATCATATAAGGTTTATGTCAGTTGCCGTGTGGGTAATAAAGCAAAAGTTGAAATAATTTTTGAAAAATACGGCATTGAGAATGTCACACCCGTTGTATTGTCAACATTTAAGTATATGAAATTGTTGGCTTCTGCAAAGTACCTTTTCAATGACAATACATTTTTGCCTTTTTATCTTAAAAAACCCGGACAAGTTTACCTTAACACCTGGCACGGAACACCCCTTAAAACTTTAGGTAAGGGTATTCGCAACGCCATGCACGGCATAGGTAATGCTCAGAAGAACTTTATAGCAGCCGACTATCTTCTTTATCCCAATACATACACTATGGAGCATATGATAGAGGACTATATGCTTGAAAATGTTGCTTTGGGTAAAGCGGTTCTTGCAGGTTATCCCAGAAATACTGCCTTTTTTAATAAAGAGAGAGGCAGAGAAATTCTTGAAGAACTTGAAATTCAGGATAAAAAAGTTTACGCATATATGCCTACTTGGCGCGGTTCGGTAGGCAATATTGATGCTAAAGCCAACGCATATTTCCAATATTATCTTTACGAACTTGATAAAATCCTTTCGGATGACGAAATTGTTTACCTTAATCTTCATCCCATTGCAAAAAAAGACGTAGATTTTACAACATTCAAACACATTCGCAATTTCCCAAGCGATTACGAAACTTATGATTTCCTTAACTGTGCCGAGTGTCTTGTAACAGACTATTCAAGCGTTTTCTATGATTACGCAGTTACAGGTAAGAAGATTATTCTCTTCACATTCGATGAAGAAGATTATTTTGCAGACCGCGGTGTTTACAAACCTCTTTCTGCATTGCCCTTTACAAACGTTAAGACCGTAGAAGATTTGCTTAAAGAAATGCGTACACCAAAGAATTACGACGATAAAGCATTTCTTGAAGAATACTGCACTTACGACTGCCCCGAAGCAGCCAAGGCATTGTTGGATTTCACAATTCTCGGCAAAAAGACCGACCTTGTTAAAGAAGTTGAAATTGCTAAAAACGGCAAGAAAAATATTCTTCTTTATCTCGGTAATCTTGACCAGAACGGTATTACAACTTCCGGTGTAAACCTTCTTAATAACCTTGACCCCACAGAGTACAACTATTATGTTTCATTCCCCGCAGAACGCGGTAAACTTCATCAGGATACAATCGCAAACTTACCCGAGGGTGTTAACTATATTCCTGTTCAGGGCGTATTTAACCTCAGTTTCCTTAAAAAGAAAATGTGGATGCGCTTTAACAGAAGAAAATTCCCCTTTGCACCTATGATGGCACTTATGAAAAAAGAGTGGCAGTACGAAATTCAGAGAATTTACGGCGGCGCACCCTTTGACAGCGCAATTCAGTTTAACGGCTATGAAACAAAGATGATTCTCTTGTTCTCTCAGTTTAAATGCAATAACGGTATCTATGTTCACAGCGATATGGTTAAGGAAAGAGAACTTAAAGGAAATCAGAGAAAATCCGTTCTCAGTTATGCTTATAAAACATACGATAACGTTGCACTTGTTACGGAAGATATTGTTGACTCCACCGCATCTTTCGTAAGAAAAACAGACAACTTTAAAATCGCTCACAATATTATTGCATACGATGAAATCGTAAGAAAAGGTAACGGCGAAATCGAATTTGATGAGGGCGTTACACAGAGCAATAAAGATATTGAAGAGTTAAAAGATATTCTTGACAGCGATGCAAAAGTTCTTATAAGTGTTGGCAGATTTTCACCCGAAAAAGACCATAAACGTATGATAAATGCGTTTAATAACGTCTGGCAGGAGAATAAAAACACATACTTTATCATTATCGGCGGCATTCAGCGTGACGGTATTTATGATGAACTTTGTGAATACGTAAAAACACTTCCATGCGGAGAAAATGTTATCCTTATCCTTTCAATGACAAACCCCTTGCCCATAGTTAAAAAATGCGACGGCTTTATCCTTGCATCACATTACGAGGGCTTCGGTCTTGTTCTTGTTGAAGCGGATATTCTCGGCTTACCTGTTGTTTCAACTGATATAACAGGTCCCAGAACGTTTATGAAAAAGAATAATGGTACTCTTGTTGAAAATACACAGGCAGGCGTTGAAAAAGGTTTCAGACTTCTTATTGAAGGCAAAGTGCCCATGCTCACAACCGACTATCAGGAATATAACAGACAGGCGATAGCGGAGTTCAAAGCAATAATAGAAAAATGATAAAAGAAAAAATCTCTCGCACTCCGCGAGAGATTTTTTGTGTCTGAAGTAAGAATTTACGAAAGTTCAAACTGTCCTGTATAGAGTTTATAGTACTTTCCTTGTTCTTCAATTAAAGTATCGTGGTCGCCTTTTTCTATAATTTCGCCGTTTTCAAGCACCATAATTGCGTTTGAATTGCGGACGGTTGAAAGTCTGTGGGCAATAACAAAAACAGTTTTACCCTCCATAAGTTTATCCATACCTTTTTCAATAAGGCGTTCAGTTCTTGTGTCAATGGAACTTGTGGCTTCGTCAAGGATAAGAACGGGCGGGTCCGCAACAGCGGCACGGGCAATGGCAAGAAGTTGGCGCTGACCTTGTGAAAGGTTACTGCCGTCACCCTTAAGCATAGTGTTATAACCGTCGGGGAGTCTTGTAATAAAACTGTCTGCATTGGCAATTTTTGCCGCCCTTACAACGTCCTCGTGGGTTGCGTCAAGTTTACCGTAACGTATATTTTCTTCAACAGTACCTGTGAAAAGGTGTGTATCCTGTAAAACCATTGCAAGTGAACGGCGCAAATCATCTTTCTTAATCTTTTTGATGTTTATACCGTCGTATGTGATTTTACCCTCTTGAATATCATAGAAACGGTTAATAAGGTTTGTAATTGTAGTTTTACCTGCACCGGTAGAGCCGACGAAGGCGATTTTCTGACCGGGTTTTGCGTAAAGGGAAACATTTTTAAGAACAGTCTTTTTGCCGTCGTATGAGAAAGTAACATTGTGGAAACGAACGTCACCTTTAAGAGGAGTGTAGGTTACGCTGCCGTCAGCGGAGTGGGGATGTTTCCAAGCCCAAGAACCGGTTCTTTCTTCGGATTCCGTAATGTTTCCGTTTTCGTCGAATTTTGCATTCACAAGAGTAACGTAGCCGTTATCTTCCTCGGGTACAGTGTCGATAATGTCGAAAATTCTTTCAGCACCTGCAAGGGCCGCAAGAACATTGTTCATTTGCTGAGAAACCTGTGTTATGGGGTTGGAGAATTGCCTTGTGTATTGCAAGAATGATGCCAGAGAGCCTATTGTAAGCGCACCCTCTACACCGCCGAGGAAAACTCCTAAAGCGCCTGTTTGGTAATCGCCTAAATTAAGGATTATAAAAGCACCTAATGCAGCGGAGAGAGCAAAGTTAATGTAAGAAATATTTCCCATAATGGGCATAAGTATGCTTGCAAAAGTGTGGGCGTTGGTTGCAGATTTTCTGAAATCTTCATTTATATCCACAAAAGTTTCTTTAGTTTTGCCTTCTCTGCAGAAAACTTTTACAACCTTAAGACCTTCAATGAGTTCTTCAATATAACCGTTTACGCTACCCACAGCGGCTTGCTGTTTTCTGAAATACCGTGAACTTTTACCGCCTATAAATTTGATTACTGCAAGCATAATGAAAAGCATAACAATAATAAGACAGGTAAGCGCAGGGCTGATATAAAGCATCATTGCAAATATACCCACTGCGGTGACGAAGGAAGAAATTGTCTGTACAAGACCCTGGCTTATAGCCTCGCGGACTGTGTCAACGTCGTTTGTAAAACGGCTCATAAGTTCACCGTGAGTATGGGTGTCAAAATATTTAATAGGTAAATCTTGCAAGTGGTCGAAAAGGTCGCGTCTTAAAAGATTTAATGTGTTCTGTGATACGTTAAGCATAAGTCGGGCGTGTATATACTGCGAGGCAGCACCTGCAGCGTATAAAACGCCCAAAACTACAAGGAGTTTAATAACAACGCTCATATCGTTGGACCCTGTATTCAGTAAAACGCCTATTTCATTTATAATAGGGGCAAGCAGGTATGTTCCTGCAATATTTGCAAAGGCAGCAAAAAGAACTAATAAAATAACTATTACAAGAAGTCCTTTGCTTTTTGCAACGTAAGAGAGAAGTCTGCCAATTGTCTTTCCCACATTCTTTGGTTTTTCAAATTTCATTTTACCGCCGGGGCCACCGGGACCCTGGGCTTTTTTACGGTTTTCAGCCAATTGTAACACTCCTTTCTTATTGTTCCATTTTGCTTTCTTGCTGTGAGAAATACACTTCTTTGTATATTTCGTTTCGCGAAAGCAATTCGTCGTGGTTGCCTATATCATTTATTTTACCGTCATCAAGGACGATTATTTTATCTGCGTGTTGAATAGAGTTGATGCGCTGTGCAATTATGATTTTTGTTGTATCGGGAAGAAGATTTTTCATTCCCTCTCTGATTCTGCCGTCAGTAGCGGTATCCACGGCACTTGTTGAGTCATCAAGAATAAGTACGTTAGGCTTTTTGAGAATGGCTCTGGCAATACAAAGTCTTTGTTTCTGACCGCCCGAAACGTTGACACCGCCTTGGCCTAAGTCTGTTTTATATCCGTCGGGGAAACTCATAACGAAATCGTCCGCCTGTGCGATTTTTGCAGCGGCTCTGATTTCGTCAAGCGTTGCGTTTTCGTTACCCCAACGCAAGTTTTCTTCTATTGTACCTGAGAAAAGGAGGTTTGTTTGAAGCACCATTGAAACGCTGTCGCGAAGAACGTGAAGTTTATAATCTTTAACGTTTCTGCCGCCTACAAGGACTTCACCCTCCGTTGTGTCATAAAGGCGGGGGATAAGCTGTACAAGGGAAGTTTTGGCACTGCCCGTACCACCCAGAATACCTACGGTTTCACCGGATTTTATAGTGAGATTTATATCTTTAAGAACGTTGTTTTCTGCATTCTTACTGTATTTAAAGCAAACGTTTCTGAATTCAATACTGCCGTCTTTAACGGTCGCACTTTCATCAGCATTTTCGTCATTGATGTCGGGTTTTTCTTCCAAAACTTCGCATATACGGTTCATAGATGCCTTAGCCATAACCGACATAACGAAAATCATGGAAATCATCATCAAAGACATAAATATCTGCTGGATATAGGTGATGAAACTCATAAGGTCGCCAAGATACATATCACCGCCCAATATAAGTTTTGCGCCGACCCAGAGAACGAGAATAATACAGGTGTAAATTGACACCGCCATTATGGGATTGTTGAGAATAATGAGTTTCTCGGCGAAAATAGATGCATCTTTTATCTCGTCGTTTGATACGCGGAATTTTTCTTTTTCGTGTTTTGATCTTACAAAGGCTTTAACAACTCTTGCACCTATGAGGGTTTCCTGAATGTAGTTGTTGAGTTTATCGTATTTTTTAAATAATTGTGTGAAACGCTTGTGTGCAGCCGCACCGATAAGAAGAATAAGAGCAAACATAACAGGCGCAATGCACATAAATATAAGCGATAATTTTTTATTTATGCTGAATGCCATTGATATAGCCATAGCAAACATAAGCGGTGAACGGATAAGCATTCTTATAGCCATCATAAATGCCATCTGAACCATATTTATATCCGTAGTCATACGCGTAATGAGAGAACCGGTGGAGAATTTATCAATGTTTGAGAAAGAAAAGTCCTGTATTTTATTGAAAATACCTTTTCTGAGTTCAGCACCGAAACCCATACCTGCTTTTGCGGCAAAGTAGGCAGCACCCGCACCGCAGGCGAGAGAAATCATAGCGATACCGAACATAAGACCGCCCGTGGCAAGTATAAGGTCAGTTCCCGCTAAATTGCCGAAACCCAGAGTAATAAGAATATCCGCAATAAAACTTTCTTTTTCCGCCAGGGATTGACCGCTGATACCGCAGTCAACGATAATCGACATTAAAAGAGGTATTATTACTTCTATAAGCACTTCGCACACAATCGCAAGGGGCGAAAGTATTGCAAAAAGCCTGTATTTTTTTGCATAGGGCAAAAGTTTTCTTATCATTATTTACGTACTCCTTTCGGTTATGTTGACTTTTTTAAAAGGTCGTCTATTTCTTCTCTGGTAAAACTTTCCGAATCAAGATTTTTATGAAGACGTACAAGAAGATTATGCAAAGTTTCGCGCTCTTCCGGGGAGAAATCGCGGAACATATCTTCGTCGGTGGCGTCACATATTTTTCTGAATTCTTTAAGTGCGTTTACTCCCTTTTCGGTAACGGAAATGTGATTTTTTCGGGAATCGTTTTCGTCAGCAGTTCTTGTTATAAGTCCTGCTTTTTCAATTCTTTTAAGCGTTACCGCGGCACTTGCAGGTGATATGTGCATAGCCTTTGCAAGTTCCTTTTGCGTGCATAGGTCGTGGTCGATAACATATTCTAAAATCATCGGTTGCCCGAAGTAAAGACCTACTTTTGATGCGGATTTTGTTATACGGCACCTGTGGATAACGGATATTGAGATAAGTTCGTGAACAAGGTTTCTCAGTTCCATTTTATCACCTTTCAAAAATAGTTAAACGTTTAATTTAATCCTGTATATATTACCACTTTTTTAAATTTTATTTTTACAAAAAAGAAAAATGTCACCCTTTTTTTCAAGTTCACAAAAAGTTAAAAATCGGATTTTACATATAATAATCGACATTTAGGGTGAAAAATAGGGACGTTTCAACACAAACATACCATTGTTTTGTGCAAAAATACCAAACAAACAGGTAGATTTTTAACTGTGGTTTGAACAAAATATATTAAAAAGTCTTGAAAATAAAAATTGAATTTGATATTATTAAGTTGATGTATCATAAAAATTTTTAACGGTGGTGGAAGATGTGAAAAAAAGAGTCGAAGCAACCGATTACAATGACTTTCCCTTGTATGTTTTTCATCAGGGTCGCAATTTTAAGGCGCAGGAGTTTTTAGGGGCGCATAAAGTTGAATCGGAAAAATATGTTTTCAGGGTGTGGGCACCCCACGCAACAGCGGTTTATGTTATTGGTGATTTTAACGGCTGGAATGAAGAAAGTGCGCCTATGGCACGCCTTAACGATGCAGGTGTATGGGAAGCGTATGTTGACGGTGTCTGTAATTTCCACGCATATAAATTTCTGATATACTCTTCCGACGGCAGAAAGCATTATAAAGCCGACCCTTATGCAATCCACGCTGAAACCCGTCCCGGAACGGCTTCAAAAATATTTGAAAGCAATTATAAATGGCGTGACGGAAATTGGCTTAAAAAGAGAAAAGCATCTTCAGTATACAGTTCACCTGTTAATATTTATGAAGTTCATTTAGGTTCCTGGCGCGTTTATGAGGACGGTAACACATTAAGTTATCGTGATTTGGCAAAGGAACTTGTTGAGTACGTTAAAAAAATGGGTTATACCCATATAGAAGTTATGCCTGTTGCGGAGCATCCTTTTGACGGTTCCTGGGGCTATCAGGTAACAGGATATTTCGCGGTAACTTCAAGATACGGAACACCCGACGATTTTAAATATTTTATAGATGAATGTCACAAAGCGGGTATCGGCGTTATTGTTGACTGGGTTCCTTCCCATTTCCCTAAAGATGCCCACGGTTTAGCACTCTTTGACGGAGAACCCTGTTACGAATATGCAGATTCTAAAAAAGGCGAACATCTTCAATGGGGTACTAAAGTTTTTGACTACGGCAGAAACGAAGTCCAGAGTTTTCTTATTTCAAACGCTTGTTTCTGGTTTGATGAATACCATATAGACGGTTTGCGAGTTGATGCGGTGGCTTCAATGCTCTATCTTGATTACGGCAGGGAAGAGGGACAGTGGATACCAAATGCAAACGGCGGTAACGAAAATCTTGAAGCGGTCGCATTTATGAAACAACTTAACGAAGCGGTGTTCAGAGAACACGGTGACGTTATGATGATAGCAGAAGAGAGTACCTCCTGGCCTATGGTTTCCAAACCTGCATATATGGGAGGTCTGGGTTACAACTTCAAGTGGAATATGGGTTGGATGAACGATATTCTCCGATATTTCTCCCTTGACGGTATTTACAGAAAATATAACCACGACCTTATTACTTTCTCATTCTTCTATGCTTTCAGCGAAAATTTTGTGTTGCCCATTTCACACGATGAGGTAGTTCACGGAAAATGCTCGCTTATAAACAAAATGCCCGGCAACTATAACGAAAAGTTTGCAGGTGTCAGAGCGTTCTTAGGATATATGTATGCTCATCCCGGTAAAAAACTTCTCTTTATGGGCTCGGAATTCGGTCAGTTTATAGAGTGGGATTATAAAAAAGGTCTTGACTGGATTCTTCTGGATTACGATATGCACGTTCTTTTGCAGGACTATACAAGAGAACTTAATAAATTCTATAAAAAGAATTCGCCTATGTGGCAAATAGATTACAGTTGGGAAGGCTTTAATTGGATAGTCAGCGACGACAACGCAAATTCTGTTATTGCTTTCGTAAGAAGTAATGAAAATGATGAAAAAATAGTTGCGGTTTGTAACTTTACACCTGTTCTCAGGGAAGACTATAAAATAGGTGTTCCGGAAGCAGACGGGTATGAAATCGTTTTCAACTCCGACGCATCAAAATTCGGCGGTACGGGCGAACGACTTAAAAAGAGCTATCAGGTTAAAGAGGGCGCAATGCACGGCTATGATAACTACATAGAGTTGAAACTTCCGCCTATGACGACAATTTATTTAAAACAAAAGAAAACGGAAGGAAAAACTTCCTTGGAGAAGAAAACTTCTTCTGAAAAGCATAAAATTTAACTTTATATAAATCGAAAGGAAAGTGACAACAATGGCAAAAAAGACAGAATGTATTGCAATGCTTCTTGCAGGCGGTCAGGGTTCAAGACTGGGCGTTCTTACAAAAAACATTGCCAAACCTGCTGTACCTTACGGCGGTAAGTACAGAATTATCGACTTCCCTCTTTCAAACTGTGTAAACTCAGGTATTTATACAGTAGGTGTTCTCACACAGTATCAGCCCCTTGAACTTAACGATTATATCGGTAACGGCGGTCCGTGGGATCTTGACCGTGCAAACGGCGGTGTTCATATCCTTTCACCCTATCAGCAAATTGAGGGTACGGAATGGTATAAAGGTACTGCCAATGCAATTTACCAGAATATTCAGTTTATTGACAGATATAACCCCGAGTATGTGGCAGTTCTTTCCGGTGACCACATCTATAAAATGGACTATGCTAAAATGCTTCAGTTCCATAAGGAAAAAGATGCGGCTTGCACAATAGCAATGCTTGAAGTTCCGTGGGAAGAAGCATCACGTTTCGGACTTATGTTTACAGATGATGACGGTAGAATTACCGCATTTGAGGAAAAACCCAAGAATCCTAAGAGCAACAAGGCTTCAATGGGCGTATATATGTTCACTTGGGAAAAACTTCGTCAGTATCTTATTGATGATGAAAACAACCCCGAATCCTCAAACGACTTCGGTAAAAACGTTATTCCTGCAATGCACGAAGCAGGCGAAAGACTTTTTGCATACGGTTTTGAGGGCTATTGGAAAGACGTGGGAACCATCGACTCTCTTTGGGAGGCTAACTTAGACCTTCTTAATCCCAAGGCAAATATCGACCTTAGCGACTCAACCTGGAAGATTTACGGCAGAGGTGCCGCTGCTGCTCCTCAGTATGTTTCCGACAAAGCGGTTATCGAAAATTCTATCGCTGCAGGCGGATGCGAAATCGAAGGTAAAATTGATTATTCCGTACTTTTCTCGGATGTTACCGTTGAAGAGGGCGCATTTGTTGATTATTCAATTGTTATGCCCGGTGCAGTTATCAAAAAAGGCGCAGTTGTTCAGTATGCTATGGTTGCTGAAAATGCAGTTATCGAGGAAGGCGCAGTAGTCGGCGAAAATCCCGAAAAATGTGAAAACCTTGAAAACTGGGGCGTCAGCGTAGTAGGCGCAGGCGTAAATGTAGGTAAAAATGCTAAAGTTAAAGCAAAATCTATGATTTCTGAAGATGTTAAGGAGGGTGAAACAGTATGATGCCGAAAAATGTTCTCGGAATTGTTTATTCCAATTCCTATGATTCAAGTCTTGGTGCTCTTACAGCAAGACGTACTATGGGCTCAGTTCCCTTTGGCGGAAGATACCGTCTTATAGATTTTCCGCTTTCAAACCTTGTAAACTGCGGTGTAACAAAAGTCGGTGTTATTGCAAACAGTAACTTCCGTTCACTTATGGACCATGTAGGCAGTGGCAGACCCTGGGACCTTTCAAGAAAAGTTGACGGTCTTACAATGCTTCCTCCCTTTACACCCACAGCAGTTGACGCTAACAACAGAATTGATTCTTTAAGCAGAATTATGGAGTTTATCTCCCACTCAAAACAGGAAAACGTTCTTCTTATGGACTCAAACTTTGTATGCAATATGGATTGCTCCAAACTTTTTGATTTCCATTCAAAGAAAAATGCAGATATTACCATCGCTTATTGCACAGGCGCTCTTCCCAAACTTCAGAATCAGGCAGTTCTTGACGTTAATGAGGATGCGAAGATTACAAATATCGGTATTGACGTAAAAACAAGTTCTGACGTAAACTATTCAGCAAATGTAATTCTTATAAGAAAAGCACTTCTTGAAAGACTTATAGGCGATGCTGAAAGTTATGCATACACAAGTTTTGAAAAAGACATTCTTCAGAAGAATGTTTCCACACTTAACATTTACGGCTACAAAATAGAAGAATGGAACTGCACTATCGACAGTATGAACACATATTTTGAAGCAAATATGGAACTTCTTAAAAAAGAATGCAGAAAAGAACTTTTCAATGAAGATACACCTGTTTTCACAAAAGTCCGTAACGATATGCCCGTTGTTTACGGCATTACATCCGAGTGCAAAAATTCGCTCATTGCCGACGGTTGCCAGATAGAAGGTACTGTTAAAAACAGTATTATTTTCCGTGGCGCAAGGGTTGCAAAGGGTGCAGTAGTTGAAAACTCTATTCTTATGCAGGACGCTTTTGTTGGTGAGGATGCAAAACTTAACTGTGTAATTATGGATAAAAACACAGTTATCACACCTAAGAAAGTTCTTTCCGGCGATAAGAGTTATCCCTTATTTGTAGGCAAAGAAATCGTTATTTAACACAAAATTAAAGGAGTAATAAAATGAAAGTTTTATATGCCGCAAGTGAAGCTTTGCCGTTTATAGCAAGCGGCGGTTTAGGCGATGTTGCAGGTTCTTTACCTCAGGCTTTAAGAAAAAGGCTTATAGGTTGCCGCGTTGTTATGCCCCTTTATGACAACATCAAGCAAGAACTTAAAGATTCAATGAAATTCATTACAAATATTTCCGTACCTGTTGCCTGGCGCAGACAGTACTGCGGAATATTTGAAGCAAGAGCAGGCGGAGTTATTTACTATCTTCTTGATAACCAGTATTATTTTAAGAGAGATTCTCTTTACGGTTTTTATGATGATGCAGAGCGTTTTGCATTCTTCTCAAGAGCAATTCTTGAAATAATTCCCCATATCGGCTTCAAACCCGATATTATCCATTGTAACGATTGGCAGACTGCTCTTACTCCTGTATATTACAGCACAATGTATGCTAATCAGCCCGGTTACGAGAATATAAAAACCGTTTTTACAATTCATAATATTCAGTACCAGGGCGTTTACGGTGAAGAACTTCTTGACAATGTTGTTGGTATCAACCACGCAGACAAGAATCTTCTTGAATATGACGGAACAGTTAACCTTATGAAAGGTGCAATTGAGTGTGCTAATGCGGTTACAACCGTCAGCCCCTCTTATGCAAAGGAAATACTTGACCCTTGGTATTCACACGGACTTGATACAATTCTTAAAGAGCGCAGTTTCAAACTCAGAGGTATACTTAACGGTATTGACGTTATTAACTATAACCCCGAAACTGACAAGGATATTTTCAAAAATTACACTGCCGATAATGTACGCGGTAAATACGCTAATAAAACAGAACTCCAGAAGCTTTTAGGGCTTCCGGAGAAAAGTGATACTCCCGTTATGGGTATGGTTACAAGACTTGTTTCTCATAAGGGTCTTGACCTTTGCAAAGCAGTTCTCGATGAACTCCTTGCAACAACGGATATTCAACTTGTAGTTCTTGGTTCGGGTGATTATCAGTACGAAGAATTCTTCCGCGGTCTTGCCGCACGTTATCCCGAACAAGTTGGTTTGTGCTTAGGCTTTATTCCCGACCTTGCAAGAAAAATCTATGCCGGAAGTGACTTGTTCCTTATGCCGTCAAAGAGTGAGCCTTGCGGTCTTTCTCAGATGGTTGCTCTTCGTTACGGTACAATTCCCATTGTCCGTGAAACAGGCGGTCTCAGAGATTCTGTCCGTGACAGCGGTGACGGTGAAGGTAACGGCTTCGTTTTCTCAAGTTACAATGCCCACGATATGCTTCACGCCATCAGAAGAGCCTGCGAAGGTTATCAGGATAAAGAGGGTTGGCAGATACTTGTTAAACGCGCTATGGACAGCGATAACAGTTGGGGCAAATCCGCAAACGAATATATAAGAATGTACAAGGAAGTTTTAAAGGGTTGATTTAAATACTGCCCGAATATCTTCTCAGAATACTTTCAATACCTTTTATGACGGCCTCGATGCTTTTGGGTTCGGGGCCGCCGTATCGTCTTGCATTAACAGTCTTTTCAGGAAAATCGTTAAGAAATGTTTCTGTAAGGGCGAGGGCAGAAGCCTGGGCGTATTTGGGTTGAATAGTAAACCAACGTTTAGGAATATAACCTTTTTGTGCCGCAGAAAAAAGAACGCGGTAAAGGGTAATGGCATACAGAATATCGGCGTATTCGCCTGCCTGTGCCGAGCCTGCGTTCATTCTTTCGTGGGTCATAATAGCCGCACGGTAAATGGAACGGGTGTTAAAAATGGAGTCCTCCTCCCTGTCATCGAGTTCAGTTGAATTAAGACCCGAACGGCTTTGTGTTCTGCCCAATACATAATCGGCGGTTACACCGTAGTAATCTGCCACACGGCACAAAAAATCCATATTAAATTCGCGAATGCCTTTTTCATAGTGGGATAAAAGCGCCTGTGAAATGCCTAAATCGGCAGCGGCGGCTTTTTGGCTGATACCTTTTTCTGTTCTCAGTTCAACAAGACGTTCCGAATATGTTGCCATAATTTTACACCCCGTTATACTTTCTGTATAATATTTTTATTTATTATATTACACTATCTTTCAGGAGAATGCAATGAAAACTTATACAGTTCATTTAATTCGTCACGCACTTACCAAAGGAAATTTAGAAGGTCGTTACATAGGTCAGACCGATGAAGAACTTTGTAAAGAGGGTATAGAACAACTTGAAAAAATGAAATCGGACTATGACTATCCGTACCCCGATGTTGTTTTCACAAGTACTCTTAAACGTTGCGTGCAGACTGCTAAAATACTTTATCCCGACAAAACACCTATTGAAATGCGCGGTTTCGAAGAATGTGATTTCGGTGAATTTGAAGGTCATACCGCAGATGAACTCCAGCCTTACGAGGAGTTTTCCCATTGGCTTGCGGGTGGCGAAGATGCAAGACCTTTAAACGGTGAAAGCAACAGCGAATTTGCAACAAGAGTTTGCGATTGCTTTATTAAAACCGTTGACGGACTTATAAAAACGGGCACAGGAAGTGCCTCCATCATTACCCACGGCGGTGTGATAATGTCAATACTTGCAGCCTTCGGTCTCCCTGAAATGCCTATGACTGAGTGGCTTTGCCCCTCTGCCTGCGGTTATACAATCCGTATAACTCCGTCGCTTTGGAGCAGAATGAAAAAGTTTGAGGTTATAAACGAAGTTCCTGCCGAGCCGTTAACTGCCGCACAGGAAGAACGCCTTTGGGATTATTACAGCGAACTTCCCGAAGATGATGAATGGGATATTGAGGGTGATTTGAGTGTCTGATTATAAAATTTTTGCAAATCACGCACATCTTTTTGCGAAAAACACCAAACCCAACGCAGATATTGATAAATTGAAAGAACTGCTTGATGCTTGCGAAATAGAAAAAGCAGTTTGTTTTGCCCCCTTTACCGACCAGTTGGCACGATACGGTATAACCGAAAATTCACGCAAATGGTTAGCAAACGAAATAAAAAACGAACCTCAGTTTGTAGGCTTCGGAACAATAGATTTTGATGAAAAGAATCTTAAAGACCAGGTAAAAGAAACTGCAGATTCAGGGCTTTTGGGTCTTAAAATTCACCCTGCCGCACAGGAGTTGAAAATAGACTCTCCCGAACTTTTTGAAGTTTACGAAGAGGCAGAGAAACAGGGTCTGTTTATATCCTTTCATACGGGACTTCATTGGCACCGTATTAAAGATTATCAGATGCTTCTTTTTGACGAAGTGGCATATAATTTCCCGAAACTTCGTTTCAGTATGGAGCATATAGGCGGTTACAGTTTCTTTAAAGAGGCTCTGCTTGTTATGAATAATAACTCCAGAGATGATATTCAGCACGTTTTTGCAGGCTGGACAAGTATTTCTATGGAAAAAGATGATTTTGGAAACGAAAGACAGGGTGCGTGGTCATTAACAGACGACGAACTTTGCACCCTTATTCATCAGACAGGACCAAAACGCAGTATATTCGGTCTGGATTTCCCGTATAAAGATATAGAATACACTAAAAAAGCAATAGAAAGAATAAAAAATCTCCCTATTACCGAGGAAGCCAAAAGAGGCATTTTAGGTGATAATTTAAGAGAGATTCTTTTAGGATAAAACAAAACCGCCGATTATTGTCGGCGGTTTTGTTTTATATTTATGTATCAGTTGATTTTGGAAACAACTCGGTAATTTCGGCTTGCGATATATATTTTTCTTCACAATTTTGCTGTGCTTCAATGAGGATGTTGATTGCTTTTTCAGTTGCCCTAAATAACTCAAAATACATTTCTTTGTAATCCATAGTTATCACCTTTGCTATATTTTAGGACAATTAGTCCAAAAAGTCAATAGGACAAAGTGTCCTGTTGTATATTTTATTTGGTGATAGTAATGAAACTAAGGATTAGAGATTTGCGTGAAGATAGCGATTACACTCAGAAATATGTGGCAGAGTATCTTATGTGTGACCAATCGTTGTATTCAAAATATGAGAGAGGAGAAAGACAACTACCTCTCGAATTTGCGGTTAAACTTGCTAAATTGTATAATACAAGTGTTGATTATATTGTTGGTTTGACTGATGAAAAGTAATTTTGAATTATAAATAAAAACTTCTCTTATTGCACAATGTTATGTAGTAAGAGGAGTTTTTTGTTATAATTTTTTATTGGAATTTTTGAAAAACAGTATTATTATTTAAAAATAAGTCAAACTAATTAAAAAACTCAAGAGGCGAAAAAGTAATAAAATGATTATAGATTTTCATACCCACGCATTTCCCGAAAGAATAGCCGAAAGGGCAATAGAAAAATTAAGTTACACGTCGGGCGGACTTATACCGCAAACGGACGGTACCGTAGAAAGCCTTAAATATCTGATGAAAAAAGACGGTATTGATAAAAGTGTAGTCCTTGCAATTGCTACAAATGAAAAACAGCAAACTGCCGTAAATGATTTTATAAAATCGCAGGAAACTGATGATATAATCCCCTTCGGGTCCGTGTACCCTCACGCTGAAAATGCTCTTGAAGAACTTGAGAGAATACATTCTATGGGTTTAAAAGGTATTAAACTTCACCCGGAGTATCAACAGTTTTTTGTAGATGACGAAAAAATGAAATCGATTTACAAAAAAATATCGGAATTAGGTTTAATAGTTCTTTTCCACGCAGGTGAAGATTTCGGCTATCCCGCACCTTACCACGCAACACCCGAACGCTTGAGAAAAGCGGCAAAGTGGATAGATACACCTATGATATGCGCTCATTGGGGCGGGGCAGGTATGGGCGAAGATGTTTTAAAATATCTTTGCGATATTCCTGTGTTTTTCGATACCGCATTCGGTTACGGCACAATGCCGAAAGACCGCGCCCAACGTATACTGGATAAAAAGGGCGTGGATTATATCATTTTCGGTTCCGATTGCCCGTGGCACGCACCTTCGTGGGATATAAAAATGATAGAAACCCTCGAACTGACGGAAAGTGAAAAAGATAAAATTTATTACAAAAACGCACAGATATTATTGAATATATAAAAAAGAATCGGAAGATTGCCTGCTATAAGGCAATGTTCCGAAATCTTTTATTCAAACAAAATATCCGAAAGGGTAGCAAAGTCCTGTATAGTCATTTTTTCTGCTCTCACGGTTTTTTCAAGACCTGCTTCTGCCAGGGCGGTGGCGACTTGGTCTTTGCTTATGCCTAAACCTGCACTTATGGAATTTTCCGCAGTTTTTCTTCTTTGTGAAAATGCGGCTTTTACAAGTTTGAAGAAGTTTTCTTCATTTTTAACATCAACAGGCGGGGTGTTTCTAACGGTAAGTTGTATAACTTCGCTGTTAACTTTGGGCGGCGGAAGGAACGATTCGCGAGGGACGAAGAAAAGTTTTTCACTTTCTGCATAGTAAGTAACTGCAACTGTTACCGCGCCGCCGTCGCGACTGCCCACCTCAGCGCAAAGTCTGTCAGCGGCTTCTTTTTGCACCATAACGGTTATGGATTTAATGGGAAGTTTGCTTTCTAAAAGAAGCATTATTATGGGCGAGGTGATGTAATAGGGGAGGTTTGCGCAAACGGCAATTTCCATACCCTCACATTTTTCTTCTATTATTTTTTTAAGGTCGGCTTTCATAACGTCTTTGTTTATTATTTCAACATTATTAAAGTCTGCCAATGTTTCGTTCAGCACAGGCAAAAGTCGGTTGTCCACCTCAAAACTTAAAACTTTGCCCGCCCTTTTTGCAAGTTCGGCAGTAAGCACACCTACCCCGGGGCCTATTTCGATAGCGCAGGTGTTTTTGTCAAGGCCTGCCGCCTCTGCCATAGAAGGACAAACTTCCGGGTCAACAAGGAAGTTTTGCCCTAAACCTTTATTGAAAGTTACGCCGTGTTTTGACATAACCGATTTTATAACATTTATATCGGAAAGATTTTTCATTATTGCCTCCGAAAAGTATTGAAAATGATTTTCAAATAAGATATTATCATAAATGTGATTATATATTTTACAAAAATATATGTCAACATTCTGACAAGAATTGAGGAATGACAATGAAAACAATTAAAGACGCAATTTTTATAAGACAGGATGCAGATTTCGGCGATATTCGCCCTGTATTTAATAAGGTTATCTGGATAGATAAACCTATTTTGAAGGCAACCTTTTGCTGTTCTGCATTAGGTTATTACGAAGCATATTTAAACGGCTCAAGGGTAGGCAAATTTATTTTTGCTCCCGGTTGGACAAGTTACGGAAAAAGAATTCAGTATCAGGAATATGATGTTACACATCTTATGGAAGAGTGCAATACACTTGATATTGCTTTAGGTAACGGCAGACGTTACCACGGTAACCCCCACGAACATTACGAGAGCATTACCGACAGGGAAGATGCACTTATTGCATCACTCTTAATTGAGTACGAGGACGGAACAGAGGAGTTTATTCCTACGGATTCCACTTGGGAATGCAGTAAAAGTAATATTCTTTATTCCCACGTGTATAACGGTGAAACAGTTGATTTCACCGCAAATACAGACGAGAAATTCCCTGTAAAAGAACTTAAAGATATTGATACAAAAATTCTTGTTCCCACAGAGGGCGAAGAAGTTCGTGAAATGGCACGCATTGGTGTTGCTGAGATTATTACTACGCCTAAAGGTGAAACCGTTCTCGATTTCGGTCAGAATTTAACAGGTTATGTTGAATGGTCCGTTCCTGCTGAAAAAGGCAAGGAGTTCAGACTTTACCACGCAGAAGTTCTTGATAAAGAGGGTAATTTCTACCTTGATAATATGCGCGGTGCAAAGGTTGAAATTAAGGTTATTTCCGACGGCAACGAAAGAGTGTATAAACCCCACTTTACGTATCAGGGTTTCCGTTATGTAAAACTTGAAGGCTTTGAAAACGAAGATATTAACCCCGATAATTTTACTGCGGTTGTTGTATTCTCCAACATGAAGCGTACAGGTTATTTTGCTTGCGGTCACGACCTTGTACAGCAACTTTATGAAAATATTATCTGGGGTCAGCGCGGTAATTTCCTTGATATTCCCACGGACTGTAATCAGCGTGATGAACGCCTCGGTTGGACAGGTGATGCACAGGTTTTTGCTCGTACCGCATCAACAAACTACCGTACAAAGAAATTCTTTAAGAAATGGATGCACGATGTTGCCGCAGACCAGCGCGTAAACGGAGCAGTAACGGATGTTGTACCCGATTTGCATAATTGGGAATCTTACGGCTCATCCGCTTGGGCAGATGTAGCGGTTATTGTTCCCTATTGGGTTTACAGAACATACGGCGACACCGAAATTATAAAAGACCAGTTTGAATCTATGAAAAGATGGATTCTTTATATGGAGTCAATGGGTAGCGAAAGAGGTCTTTTTGATACTCACGAACACCATTTCGGCGACTGGCTCTCGCTTGATGCAGGTAACGAGGCAACAGGCGGATTTACAGATAAACACCTTATCGGCTCAGCATACCTTGCATATTCAAACAGTTTGTTTATAGAGATGGGTAAGGTTATCGGCGAAGATATGAGTTACTTTGAAGAACTCTATGACTTAACCGTTAAAGCATACAGAAAGAAATTCCTTAACACAGGTAAACCCGAGCACGAAACCCAGACCGCAAACGTTCTTGCAATATATTTTGACCTTACGGATGATATTCAGCGTGAGGGTGCAAAACTTGTAAAAGATATTGAAGAATGCGGACACCTTAAAACAGGTTTCGTAGGTACACCTTACCTTCTTCACGCTCTTACCAAAATCGGCAGAAGCGATATTGCATATAAACTCCTGCTTAAACAGGATTTCCCCTCATGGTTATTCCCTGTTACAAGGGGCGCAACAACAATGTGGGAAAGATGGGACGGTATGAAAGAGGACGGCTCTTTTGCAACTCCCGAAATGAATTCCTTTAACCACTATGCATACGGCTCTGTCGGTGACTGGCTGTATACTACCGTTGCAGGTATTGACTCGGATTTTGAAGAGCCGGGCTACAAGCATATAATTTTCAGACCTCTTCCCAATAAAGAACTGGGCTACGCCAAGGCTCGTATTCTTACAGACAACGGCGAAATTATCTCTTCCTGGGAATACACAGGCAACGGAAACGAATGTAAATTCTCTTTCACAATTCCCACAGGCTCCAACGCAACTCTTTATCTGGACGATGAAGAATACGAATTTGAAAGCGGAACTTATGATACTGTTTTTGAGTATGATAGATAAAAGAACCCCCATTCACTACAACAAATGTGAATGGGGGTTAACTTTACAATACTTTAAACATCGAAAGTAAAATATCGAAATCTCTTTCGTATTCCTTTGCGGAAACGGGGTACTGATATTTAATTTCAATACTTCCGCCTTTACCGTCATCAATACAGTATACGGTGGTTATAATATCCTCGTCTTTATCGCCTGTTTGTGAACGGTAGCAGGAGTTAAGGTTTTCTATTTTGAGTATTTCCTTATCTGTCAGAGCAGCGTGTGCATTTTTGGTGTCGGCGCAAAGTTTAGTATAACTTGTGGTGTTCAAAGGTGTAACGGTCATTGTTACGTTTTTATTACCCTTTGCAGTAAGTGTTGTTACGCCTGTTTCCAATGTGTAATCGAAGGTAGATTTATCTATAAAAAAAGTATAGTTTTTATATGGGTCTACCGTAGGATTTGTAGGTTTGGGAACGGAAAAAGAAGGCTCATCGGAAGAAATTGTTGTTGAAACTTCGGCAGTTTCGCTTGTTTCTTCGGTAGTGATTACATTACTGCTTTCCATAGCCTCCCAGGTTATGGGGGGGATAGTGGTTTCTGTTTTATCAGTTATTCTTCGTCCCAATGGCGACAAAAGAAAAGCCGTAACAGCGGCACCGATAGCCACGCAAGCAAATATTATGTTAAGAATTTGCCTGGCTTTGTCCGTGTTTTTGTTTTTGTTGTCTGACATATTGAAATACTCCTGTAAAAAAGCCGTACCTTTTGGGTACGGCTCCGTTTTTGGTAATTAAGCCTTGTCCTTGGAACCGAAAAGTTCGATTTTCTCGCGAACAGTTTCTTTAATTGCTTCGCAACCGGGAGCAAGAAGTTTTCTGGGGTCGAAGCCTTTGCCTTCAAGGTCTTTGCCTGCTTCGATGTATTTTCTTGTTGCTTCCTGGAATGCAAGCTGGCATTCTGTGTTAACGTTGATTTTGGAAACACCGAGGTCGATAGCCTTTTTAATCATATCAGCAGGGATACCTGTACCGCCGTGAAGAACGAGGGGCATTACACCTGTTTTTTCCTGAATAGCAGCAAGAGTTTCGAATGAAAGACCTGCCCAGTTTTCGGGATATTTACCGTGAATGTTACCAATACCTGCAGCAAGCATTGTAACACCGAGGTCAGCAATCATTTTGCATTCATCGGGGTCAGCACATTCACCTGCACCGATAACGCCGTCTTCTTCGCCGCCGATAGAACCAACTTCTGCTTCAAGAGAAAGCCCTTTTTCTTCGCAGATAGCAACAAGTTCTTTTGTTTTTGCAATGTTTTCGTCAATATCGTAGTGTGAACCGTCGAACATAATTGAAGAGAAACCTGCTTCGATGCAAGCCTTAGCGCCATCGTATGAACCGTGGTCAAGGTGAAGAGCAACGGGGACTGTGATTTTAAGGTCCTCGATCATTGCTTTAACCATGTTAGCAACAGTCTTGAAACCGCACATATATTTACCGGCACCCTCGGAAACACCAAGGATAACGGGTGAATTCATTTCCTGTGCAGTGAGAAGGATGGACTTTGTCCATTCAAGGTTGTTGATGTTGAACTGACCAACTGCATAGTGGCCTGCTTTTGCTTTTGTGAGCATGTCTTTTGCGTTAACTAAAGGCATTATAAACACTCCTATATATAAAATTTTTATTTAAACCGAATTAAACGTTCTCTTCCCTTAAATCAAGAACTATTTCCTTGCTTTCGGGAACAAGGTGTTTGTATTTGACACCCGCCGCGTCAAACATACGCTTGGAAGCCCTTGTGGAAGATGTGTCGGCATATTTATCGGAAAGGTAAACTACTTCCGAAATACCGCTTTGTATAATTGCTTTTGCACATTCGTTACAGGGGAACAGTGCAACGTAAATTCTGCTGCCCGCAAGATTTCTGCCGCGACAGTTAAGTATTGCGTTAAGTTCAGCGTGGCAAACGTAAGGGTACTTTGTGTCGTAAGAATCGTCGGCACTTCTTTCCCAGGGGAAGCAGTCATCGTCACAACCGGAGGGGAAACCGTTATAGCCTACGGATAAGATTCTGTTTTCATCGTTAACGATACAGGCGCCTACCTGTGTGTTAGGGTCTTTGCTTCTTTTAGCGCAAAGCATAGCAGCACCCATGAAAAATTCATCCCAGGAGATGTAGTCCTCTCTTTTTGCCATAGGGAGACCTCCGAACATCATATTTGCGTCTTGAAGAATACTTCATTCAATACCAATGTACATTATACAGTTAAACTTTAATTTTTTCAATATAAATTTAAAAAAATGATAACATATGCATGATATAATGCTTATATTTCCAAACGGATATTAAATATAATTTTATTATTCCGAAAAAGAATAATACATCAAGAGATATTTGGTATTATTGGTTTACAAAAGTTAAGGAGAACGAAAATGGTTAAAGATTATTTTAAAAGAGTTTACAAAGACGTAAGCAAAGTTGAATTAGCGTACTGGTGGTTATTAAGATTATTGATGATTGGCGGTATAGTTTACAGGCTTATAAAACCCGATGGTCTGGGTACGTATCAGCCTATGCAGATGGCCGCAAATCTTGTGGGTATGTTCGCTTTTGAAATTTGTCAGATGTTCCCCGCAAAGACTTTTCCGAGATACTTTTCTCACAAATTCCAGAATTTTTCTATTATGTCCTTCTTTTTAGCATCATTCGGCGGTGCTTTCCTGAATTTCTATTATATCGTTCCGGGTTACGATAAGGTGTTGCACGCGTTGGGTTGCGCCGTTGGTGTGTATGTAGCGTACGAGTGCATTTGCGCTATACAACTTCGCGATAAAACAACTTGCCCTCCCGGTATTGCAGCAATTGCCGCAATGGGTCTCGCTTTTGCCTTTGCTTCCGGTTGGGAGGTTTTCGAGTTCAGTTTTGACCAATGGTTCGGCGGAGATGCTCAGCATTGGGATTTACAGAAAGCCATTGAAGAAGCGGGCGGTTTAGAGAACGTGTTTATGCTCATTCCCTTGGATGCAGAGCGTTTTGAAGCAAGATTTGCTTTGATGGATACTATGGCAGATACCATTCTTAACGGTATCGGTGCGGTTTTAATGTATGTATTCCTCAGAATCAAGCCTTACAGACATATGGGTTCAAACAACATAAACAAAATTATTGAAGAGGAATTAGTTAAAAATACCAAAGAAGCAGAGAGCGTATAAATAAATATTGATTATTGGAAAGAAAAGTTATATAATCAATGTGTATAATTAAAAGGAGGAGATCCTATGTCTAAAAAGGTATTGGCAGTTATCCTGTCCCTTATCCTTACTTTTTCAGTGATTACTGTTCCGGTTGGTGCAGCGGATATTGTACTTCCCGAAACAAGCATTGAAAATGTATTCAATATGTTTATTGACCAACTCTTATCTTATATCCTTAAATATCTTAACAAATATTGGCCCGGATATGAAGATAAATGGAGTACAAGCGAAGATTATGTACCCGAAAACTTCTACCAAGGTGAAGAAACTTTTGATAAAACAGTTTCTCCCGATGCTCAGTGGAAAGTGGGCTATGCAGGTGCATCACTTCTTGAAGGTATCGACCCCATGAGTGGCGACTATTTCCTTGCAGGTTCTCTTGAACCCATCGTTGGCCGTGTTCCCACACAGGTTATCGACGATCAGAGAGTGCGCGTTTATGCTATCAGCGACGGTGTTAGCGGTACTGTTGTTCATGCAGTAATCGACGGTTTCGGTTTCTCTCGCGGCGACGTTATGGAAATTCGTTCAAGAATGGCTGATTTCGCAGAAAAATACGGTGTTGTAGCTATTAACGTTTCCGTTCTTCATCAGCATTCCTGTATCGACACACTCGGTATGAACGTTCCTCTTGCACAGGCGCTTATTATGAATACCGGTAACGCTGCAACAGGCGGTCTTCTTGACGATCAGAAAGTTCAGAAGAATCAGCAGTTTATGGAAAACCTTTTCACAAAAACCGTTTATGCTATGAAGCGCGCAGTAGTGAATATGAAAACAGGTGACCTCTACTACGGTTCTGTTGATGTTGCTGATTACATTAAAGATAAGCGTGATCCTCAGGCTATCGACAGCGAAATCCAGAGACTTCGTTTCGTTCCCGAAGATGGCACAGGCGAAACCTGGATTCTTGAAGCAGGTATCCACTGCACAAGTATCGGTGCAGGTCCCGAAGAACTTACTGCTGACTATCCCTACTATATCGAAAAAACCATCCGTGAGGAAATCGGTGCGAACGTTGTATTTGTTCAGGGTGCAGAACTTGCTATCACTACAAGAGAAATTCTTCTTTGCGGTGAATGTGATTCTATTGCAAACGTTGCACATACAGATGACGGCGTTGAAATCAGTTGCCCCAACGGTTGTGGCGAAGTTGCATTCGGTGAAGATATAGGCGAAGCAAACGACATCTGGTATCAGAACAATATCGGCGATAAAAACGATTTCGAAACAATGGCAGAGTATGGTTACATTCTTGCTCAGAAAGTTATCGCTATCGAGGAAGAAGAGAAACTTGATCCTGTTCTCAACATCGCAATGCAGGAAGTTGCTCTTGATGTAGATAACCAGATTCTTACACTCGCAGCACGCGAAGATGTTCTTAACGCAGTTATCACAAAAGCCGGCGACGGATACAATATGATTACAGAAATCGGTTATATGGAACTCGGCAACAGTGTTGCAGTATTCCTTTGCCCCGGTGAATTTGATCCTATTCTTATCTATGGCGGTCCCGAATCAGGCGACGCTTCCTGGACAGGTGGCGAATGGGCTATGCCTGCACTTAAAGACTGCACAAATTGCGAAAATGTTATGGTATTCGGTCTTTGCAATGACCAGGCAGGTTACGTTCTCAGAGATAATGAGTACCACTCATTATTGACCGAAAACGAAGAAGTAAACGTAATCAGTAAGAGCGCAGGTTCAACTTTCGTAAATTCATTTATGGATTTACTTAAAGAAACCGAAGAAGCGGCGTAATCGAACTGATTATTTCCCCCGAGTTTCTCGGGGGATTTTTTATTTATTTGTACATAAATTGAAAATGTTTTTTATTCAAGTTGATGGTTGAATTTGGCAGAACAATGTATTAAAATATATTATATATCACTGTACCTATACTATAATGTGAATATTTTATCAGAAAGGTGATTTCCATGGAAAAAACAAGAAAGTTCATTGCAATCGTATGCGTAGTTGCTATGCTTGCAGGTGTTTTCTCAACAGTAGGTTTCGCGGCTAGCGAAGATATTGATTATGAGATTACTAATCCCTATGCAAATGTTGATTGGTCTTGGGATAAATACAAGGCTGACCTTCATACCCACACAACTGCTTCTGACGGTGATAACACACTTAAAGAAATGCTTGAAGTTAACTATGACTACGGTTTTGATATTTATGCAGTTTCCGACCACGGTACTACAAGTTACAGTTGGACACATCAAGAGGTTATTCCTGCTATTAAGGTGTTCCTCGGAATTAAAGACGGTATTTCTGAAATAGTTGCTCTCGAAGAGGGTGGCGGTCTGACATTTGACGGTGACAGATACGACCTTGTTACCGAAAATGGCGGCGACTATTATTACCAGACTTACGAAGACGGTTCACAGGGTCAAAAAATGCTCCGTGTTCCTTTTGCAAACGAACAGAACCCCACATCACTTAACAACGCACACGTTAACACTTGGTTTGTTGACTACGGTCACGGTGTTGTTGGCGGTACAAGTGATTATGAAACTCCCATTAAGGCAGTTGATGAACTGGGCGGTCTTTCTGTAATCAACCACCCCGGTGAATACACAAATGCCCGTGATGAAGAGTACACCGCAGATGCTTATGATGAAAGTTATTCATATTATATCGACAAGTTTGAAAGCCTTCTTTTGAAGTATCCTTCCTGCATCGGTATTGATATGAACAGTAAAGGCGACTCAAGAACACGTTTTGACAGAAAACTTTGGGATATTATGCTTATGGACCTTACTCCCTCAGGTAAAAATGTTCTTGGTATTGCAACAAGTGACGCACACAGAGTTTCTGCTGCATACACAGGTTACACCTTGATGATTATGCCCGAAAACACTGTTGATAACCTTAAAAATTGTATGAGTGCAGGCGAATTCCTTGCAGCAAGTAAGTGCATAGGTAACCACGAAGAACTCCAGGAAATCGCAACATACCTTATCCAGAACGGTGATGCTGATGCGGCTGCTATCGGTCAGGATATTCTTGACAGACAGGCAGAAGATTACAATGCAAAATATGAAGCACCTCTCGATGTAGAGGCTCCCGAAGTAAACGAGATTATTGTTGATGATTCTGCTGATAAGATTTCACTTGATGTTGATGATGATCTTTGCATCCGTTGGATTTCAAACGGCAAAACAATTGCTTATGGCGATGAAATTGACCTTGATGAACACAGCGGTGAAATCGGCAGTTATATAAGAGCAGAAATTTTCGGTGAAGGCGGTATTGTTTATACACAGGCAATGCTCCTCGACTACGAAGGCGCACCCGAATCAGAAACAAAAGATACCAACGATTTCTGGTGGGTAGCAAGCATTATCCCCGATACTCTTGTAAAATTCCTTGCTTCACTTGAAATTTTCAAATATATTTGGGAAACAATTAAATGATAATCTTCAAATAAAATAATTGGCTTCGGCATATTTCTGAGGAAATGTGCCGAAGCTCTGTTTTTTATGGATTTTTTGTTGTAATATTATTTTTTCTATGATAAAATAAATTAAATATCGGTTAGAAAGGTAGAGTATATATGAATGCAATTATAACCGTAGTCGGAAAAGATAAAGTAGGTATTATGGCAGGTGTTTGCGTTGTGCTTCAAAAAATCAACGTAAATATTCTTGACATTAGCCAGACTGTTATGCAGAATATGTTCACAATGAATATGCTTGTAGACATTAAACAGGCTAATGTTGACTACCCCCAAATTGTAGAGGCTTTGGATAATGAAGGCGAGCGTTTGGGTGTCAGCATCCGTATTCAGCGCGAAGATATTTTTGATGCAATGCACAGAATCTGAGGTGGACTATGCTTAATCAGCACGAAATAATTGAAACTCTAAATATGATAGATGAACAGCATCTTGATATCCGTACAATTACTATGGGTATTTCGTTGCGCAATTGCGCCCATCCGGACCCCAAAATTTGCGCCACAAAGATGTATGATAAAATAACAAAATACGCCGAAAACCTTGTAAAAACAGGTGAGGATATTGAAAGGGAAATGGGTATACCCATTATAAACAAGCGTATATCCGTTACACCTATTGCCATTGCTGCAGAAAGTTGTGAAACAGAGGATTACACAATTTTTGCAAAGGCTATGGATGATGCCGCAAAAACTTGCGGTGTAAACTTTATCGGCGGTTTTTCCGCCCTTGTTCAAAAAGGTTTTACCATCGGCGACAGACGACTTATCAACTCCATACCCGAAGCCCTTGCTACTACAGATTTTGTTTGTTCTTCAGTAAACGTGGGTTCAACAAAAGCAGGTATAAATATGGATGCAGTTAAACTTATGGGTGAAACCATAAAGAAAACTGCTTTGCGTACTAAAGATAATGACGGTTTCGGTTGTGCAAAACTTGTTGTATTCTGTAACGCAGTTGAAGATAATCCCTTTATGGCGGGCGCTTTCCACGGCGTAGGTGAACCCGAATGTGCAATAAATGTAGGTGTTTCCGGTCCCGGTGTTGTTTATAACGCTCTTAAAGGTGTAAAAGGCGCACCCTTTGACGTGGTCGCCGAAACTATTAAGAAAACCGCGTTTAAGATTACAAGAATGGGTCAACTTATTGCCTGCGAAGCATCAAAACGCCTTAATGCTGAGTTCGGTATAGTGGATTTGAGCCTTGCTCCCACACCTGCAATAGGTGACTCTGTCGCACGAATTCTTGAGGAAATCGGTGTTGAAGTTTGCGGTACCCACGGTACAACTGCAGCCCTTGCTATGCTTAATGATGCAGTTAAAAAGGGTGGCGTTATGGCATCTTCAAGTGTAGGCGGACTTTCCGGTGCATTCATACCTGTTTCGGAGGACGAGGGTATGATAGCCGCAGCAGAAAAAGGTGTTCTCACTCTCGATAAACTTGAGGCTATGACTTGTGTTTGCTCCGTAGGACTCGATATGATTGCTGTTCCCGGTGACACAAGTGCCGAAACCATATCTGCAATTATAGCGGATGAGGCGGCAATAGGTATGATTAACAGTAAAACTACCGCTGTAAGAATTATACCCGCACCCGGTAAAAATGTGGGTGACTCAATTGAGATGGGCGGACTTTTGGGAACTGCCCCGGTAATGCCTGTTCATAATGAAGGCAGTATTAACTTTGTTAACAGAGGTGGCAGAATTCCTGCTCCCCTTAATAGTTTAAGAAACTGAGGATGTGCTAGCATGAAATATTTAAACGAACATTTTAAAGAAGTTGAAAAAAGACTCGGATTACCTCAAGAGGCAATTGAAGTTTTTGAAAAAACCGTAGAAAAAATAGAAAAAAGCAAAAGTTTTTCTGCTAAATTTGACGCAATTCTTAAAGAATATATGTATCCCGAAGCACACGATTTCGGTGAATGCTTTGATAAAGTAAAATATCTTTCAATTATTTTCAAAGTAAAAGAATATACCTTGGACTTTGTATTTTTAATTATCGCTTCTGAGATAATGCACGAAAGATATAAAGAAGCAGGCTTGAGCGAAGAACTTTTCTGGGATACTTTAATGGATTTACGCTACAAATTCGATGAATGCGTTGACTGTAAAGAAGTATACGGCACTTTCGTTGCAAGTTGGAACACAGGCGCCTATGCACTCACCCGCTTTGCTTTGGGCAGATTCCAGTTTGAATACAGCACTTTCGGTTGTTGCGATGAATACACAACTTCAGCAGGTATTAAAATCAAAAGGGGAGATAAAACACTCGGTTTCCATATTCCCTCATCGGGCGTGCCCCTTACAGATGAAGTTCGTTTTGATTCATATAAAAAGGCTTATGAATTCTTCAAAGATTACCGCAGAGAAGACGGTTTAATGATTTTTGAATGCGGTTCATGGCTTCTTTATGACGAGTACAAAACATTCTTACCCGAAACATCAAACACAGTTAAATTTATCAATGATTTTGAGTTAATAAACAGCGAACCCAAGGATGAGTTTACTGATGCTTGGCGTATTTTTGCAAAATACGGCTACAAGAATCCTAAAAAATGGCCCGAAGATACATCAATGAGAAGAGCATTCAAGAAGTTCGTTCTTGACGGCAACAAAACAGGCCACGGCCACGGCATTATAGTATTTGACGGCGAAAAGATAGTTAGATAAAAAACAAACAACTGACATTCCGCGTAAGAGTGTCAGTTGTTTATTTTCTTTCAGGATTATCAGTACGCTCCAATAAATAATCTATTGAAACATTAAAATAATCAGCAAGAAGAATGAGTGTTTTATAATCTGCCTCACGTTCGCCTGTTTCATAACGGCTTACAGCATTTTGGTTAAGGCCCAAATCCATTGCTAATTTCAATTGTGTTATATTTTGTTGCTTTCGCAATTCTCTTAATCTCATATAATCACCTTGACTAAATTATACCAATACAGTATAATTTAAATATCCCAATTAGGTATATTTTGTCGTAGGTGAGGTGTGATATGTATAAAAGAATGTATTTTGTTCTGTTTAATGCAATAACCGATGCTTTGAATTGTGAAAATAAAGAAAAAGCAGATGAAATATTAAGGTCTGCCCAAATTGAAGCAGAAGAAATATGTATAAGTTCAACAGAAGAAATTTAATGAAAAAACTCTACTCAATGAAGAGCAGAGTTTTTTCATTATTTATTCCTCAATTGCAGCCTTTTTGGAATTTATCTTATAAAGAATTTCGGAATCGAATTTTTCACTTCTGTCATAGCGGTAGATACCGTTAAGTTCCTGTTCAACGTCTGTAAGTTGAGTGTAGCAGAAGCCTATCATTTTCGGATTATCTATCATAGCGGTTGTAAGTCCGTCATATCTTTCGTAGAATTCTTCAAGTGAAGTTGCGGCGTTGCCGTAACCCCAAGCCTTTTCTCTGTCGTTTTCACCGGGGTTAGAAAGGTCAACTCTTATTCCGCCGTATTCACTCATAAATACAGGTGCGCCGTTCCATTCCTGACGGTGACCCTGGTGGTCGAAGAGAATATTCTCTGTTATGAATTTTTCGTAATCCCCACGGAATTTGTTGTAATCCTGATCGTAGTTATGAAGATCGTAAATATCCGTTTCAACGTGGAAGTTACCGCTTGTGTCAATACAGGGACGGGTTTTATCAAGATTTTTAATAGTGCGGTAAACGATGCGTATAATGTCATCGTCCTGTTTTCTTCCGTTAATATCCCAGGTTTCGTTGTAAGGACACCAACCGACAATTGAAGGATGGTTGAAATCTCTTTCGATTTCTTCTTCAATTTCAAGAAGGAAGTAACGAAGTGATTCAAAGTTAGTGTGGTCAGCACCCCAGTTGCCGTGTTCGCCCCATACGATGTAGCCTAATTCGTCGCAATAATGTAAGAAAAGAGGCTCGAAAATCTTCTGGTGAAGTCTTGCACCGTTGAAGCCCGCCTTCATTGAAAGAATGATGTCATTTTTAAGTGCTTCTGCTGAGGGTGCGGTGTAAATGCCGTCGGGGTAGAAACCTTGGTCAAGAATAAGTCTTTGGAATACTGTTTTGCCGTTGATTTTAACACCTTTGTCGGCAGTAAGTTTTACTTCGCGAAGTCCGAAATAACTTGAAACTTCGTCACCGCCGAAAGCAAGTTTAAGGGAGTAAAGACCGCCTTTTCCCACTTCCCAAAGGTGTTTTTCGGAAAGGGGAACAGTAACTGTTGCAGTTTGACCCGAAGCATTAACTGTAACTTCGCCTGCTAAATTATCATCCCAATATGCTTTTGCTGAAAATTCGCCGTTACCTTCAAGGTCAGCGTGAATTGTAACGGTAGCATTGTCAATGTTGGGGTAAACTTTGAAACTTTTAATGTAGTTTACAGGGCAGAACTCCATATAAACTGTCTGCCAGATACCTGTCGTTCTTGTGTAGTCGCAGTCGTGAGAGTAAAGAAGTTCGCTCTGCTTACCGCGTGCCTGAAGAGGTGAGCGTATATCATCCTGTGCATAAACGGTGATTATATTATCACCCTCAACTAAAAATTTAGTTGCATTAATTCTGAAAGATGTATAACCGCCGAAATGTTCCCCTGCAAATTCGCCGTTTACAAAAATTCTTGCGTGGAAGTCAACTGCACCGAAAACTATGAACGCTTTTCCTATGTTGAGTTGTTCTTTTGTGATGTTGACTGTTTTCTTGTACCAAACGGCAGCCATAAAATCTTTGTAGTTGATGCCTGAAAGTTCACTTTCGGGGCAGAAAGGAACAATGATTTTTTTAGAAAGTTTGCAGTCGTTTTTATAAAGTTTCTTTTCTTCTCCGGAATTACCGAAGTCAAAATCAAAATCCCATTCGCCGTTGAGGATTAAGTAGTTTTCACGGAAAAATCCCGGATTAGGATGTTCATTTCTTGGTATCATAATAACTCTCCTTGTTAATTAGATCTTAGATATATAAGAAGAACGGCAATATCAGCAGGAGAAACACCGCTTATTCGGGAAGCCTGTCCGATAGTTTCGGGGCGTATCTTCTTTAATTTTTCAATAGCCTCAAGGCGAAGATTAGTGATTTTATCGTAGTCAATATCATCGGGAATCTTCTTCACTTCAAGTCTTTTTTGTTCTTCAACCTGTGCAAGTTGGCGTTTTATGTAGCCTGCATATTTAAGGTTGATTTCCACCTGTTCAAAAACTTCACGGGGTAAATCGGGACGTCTTTTATCAAAAGGTGTAAGAAGTTTATAGGAAAGTTGAGGACGTTTGAGAAGTTCCGAAAGTCTGCAACCTGTTATTGTGGGGGCTGTACCCGCAGTTTCAAGAACTTTTGAAAGTTCCTCTGAGGGAGGAATGGTAATTCTTGAAACGCGTTCGGTTTCTTCCTCTATAAGTCTTTTCTTTTCCTGTAATTTTTGGTATCTTTCTTCGCTTATAAGACCTAATTCGTAACCCATTTCGGTAAGTCGTAAGTCAGCGTTATCTTCTCTTAGAATAAGTCGGTACTCACTGCGGGAAGTCATCATTCTGTATGGGTCACGACAACCTTTCGTAACAAGGTCATCAATGAGTGTGCCGATGTAAGAAGTGCTTCTGTCAAGGGTGAAAGGAGATTTCCCCTGAACTTTTCGCGCGGCGTTTATACCTGCTATAAGACCCTGTGCGGCGGCTTCTTCGTAACCGGAAGAGCCGTTGAACTGACCTGCACCGTAAAGACCGGGAAGTTCTGTGAATTCAAGGGTCGATTTTAACGCAAGGGGGTCAACGCAATCGTATTCAATAGCGTAAGCGTTACGCATAACTTTTACATTTTCAAGACCTTTTATGCTCTTGAGTATTTTTAACTGAACATCTTCGGGCAGTGACGAAGAAAGACCTTGCAAATAAAGTTCTTCCGTATCAAGTCCGCAAGGCTCGATAAATACCTGATGGCGACCTTTTTCCGCAAAGCGTACAATTTTATCTTCAATACTCGGACAATAGCGGGGACCAACACCCTCAATCTTTTTTGAATAAAGGGGTGAACGGTGAAGATTGTCGAGAATCACCTGTTTTGTATCAGCGTTTGTGTATGTAATATGACAAATGGCTTTGTTTTCCAATTCACCATCGGGTGTTTCAAAAGAAAACGGAGTGATTTCTTCGTCGCCGATTTGTTCTTCAAGACCTGTGTAATCAACGCTTCGTTTGTTGACTCTGGGGGGAGTTCCCGTTTTAAATCTACGCAACGGTACGTTTAAATCAAACAAAGAGTCGGAAAGTTCGTTAGAGGGGAACATACCGTCGGGACCGCTTTCATATGAAACGTCACCGACAAAAACTTTACCCTTAAGGAATGTGCCTGTTGCTATAATAACGCATTTAGCAGTATACGTTGCTTCGAGTTTCGTTGTAAATTCCCAAAGACCGTCATCATTCTTTTTAAGAGAAATGATTTCCGCCTGTTTTAAATCAAGATTGTCTTGCAGTTCAAGACAATGTTTCATATATTGTGTGTATTCTCTGCGGTCTATCTGCGCTCTTAAGGAGTGAACGGCAGGTCCTTTTCCTAAGTTGAGAATACGGCTCTGGATGAGTGTTTTATCTGCTGCCTTACCCATTTCGCCGCCCAATGCATCAATTTCACGCACAAGGTGACCCTTTGATGTACCGCCAATGGAGGGGTTGCACGCCATATTGCCTATCCAGTCAAGGTTTACGGTAAAAACAACTGTTGAAGCACCGAGTCTTGCGCTGGCTAGTGCAGCTTCGATACCTGCGTGACCTGCACCGATAACGGCAACATCATAATTTCCTGCAAAATAATTCATTGTTTATCGCCTGATTTATCCTATAAATTTAATGTGTCCGTCCTCTCTGTCTTTGAAGGGCGGTTTTTCATTGGGGTAACCTAAAGTTATACCTAAAAGGAAGCACCAGTCTTCAGGAACATCCAATATTTTCATCCATTTTTTCTTGCCTTCGGGGTTGTCAAAAAGACCGCCCAAGGAACCTATCATACAAGACCCTAAACCTAAAGAGTGGGCGGCTAAAGCGATGTTTTCAGCCATAAGCCCTGCCGCCATAGCGGAATTGTCTTTAGCAAAAATGAAAATAAACGTGGGTGCATTATGATAAACGGGTCGAATATCCCACCCTGTATATGCGGGGGTGTCCCAACCCACAATGTTTTTGAAATCTGTATTCATTTCGTCAAGCATTTCGCGGTTTCTCAAAACGCGCAAATGACAGGGTTGAGTGTTTCTGCCACTGGGAGCGCGTATGGCTGACTGAAGAATAACGTCAAGAAGTTCATCGGGAACTTGTTCTTTGGTGTATTCACGAATAGTCTGGCGCGATAAGATGTTTTTAATTACTTCATTCATATTAAGCACCCTTTTCCTGTGTGATCAAGGAGAAATAACCTTTTGCGGTTGTGTCGGAAATTTCTATATCAAGTTCGTAAGCGGCTTCAATGGTGGTGTCTATACCTGTGCCTACAATATTTTTTATAATATCCGTCTTTTTTTCAAGGAAATAAGAACTGTTCGCATCAGCGTCGCCTCGTAAAACAAGGAAAATGTAATCGTTTGAGCCGATAACAGCAGCATATCTTGACTCAAGTTCGTGTACCTTTTCAAAAAATCCCGGAGGATATGAAGAGTCGTCTTTATGAAGAACGACAGTTTGAACGGAACTTTGATAACCGCTTTCGGAAAGATATTCAGCGGCCTGCTCCATTGTCTGTTCGCCTGCATTTACCATAGCTGACATATTCTGAAATTTGAGAACAAGTGTTTCAATGTCACTCTGGCTTAAACGCACGGGGTTACCTGCGGTATCGGTCTCACTGAAATATCCCGTAATAGACTGAAAGACAATATAATTGGTACGGAAATTTGCGAAAAGTCTTGAAACAGGGATTTCTTCAATTCCGCCTTCACCGTAGTAGTGAAGCAAAAGAGCATCGCGGTAACTTTCAGCGGTAAAGACTTTTGTAAGAGTTTCTTTGGATATACCGATATTGGTGTAATAACCTGCGTAAATATTCCAATATGCGTTAACTTTTTCCGAAACTGCTGCTTTCTGTGCAGTGGTTAAAGATAAATTGTAAGAATGAGCAAGGGAGTTTGTTTTGTAATAAGTTCCTGTTAGTTTGGATGCGAGATTTTTCAGTTCCTCATAATTGGCATCTGCACCCAATTCTACGGTTGCGCAGTCGAGGAAATAGGTGAAAACATCATCGCTGATTTTTGTACCGTTAATTGTTATTGCGTTTGGTTTTTCCAAAATACTGCAAGATGAGAAAAAGAAAACGGATAAAAAACAACACAAAGCCGTTATCAGCGATAACACTCTTTTAGATATATTTTTTGAACTTTTCGTCATAGTTGCACTTCCAAAAATAAATTAAAAATTTCACATAAATATACGTAATGTAGTATAGCAGAAAGTAGCCTCCAAAACAAGTATAAAAGATGAACAATTTCAAATAATACAACTGAAAGGGAGGAATTATCCGTGAAAAAAGATACTAAGAGAAAACAACGCAGAACCGTTAGAATAAACGGTGTAAAAATAGTTAACGCCGAAAATGTAAAAGAACCGGAAAAAGAGGGCAAAGATGCAACCGAAGGGACAAGTAATCTTGTTTGGTTAATGGATAATGATAATTTGGAATTATAAAAAAGACACCGGCCTTACAAAAGTCGGTGTCTTTAAATCTTTTATTCAGCAATTGCTTCTTGCTGTTCTCTTTCGTGTTTTTCGCGGAGTTCAGCGTATACGGGCTCAAGTTTTTCTTTTGTAAGGGGATAACCGAATTTGAAAATGAGCCATACGCCTGTGTAAACAACCGCGGGGATAATGGTACAGATAAACATAATTTTGTTACTTGTATCGTTGGCGGTAATAAAACCGTTTCCTGCAGTTTCACTGTCGTACTTTGCCCACTGGAGAAGGAAAAGTCCGCCTGCATCGGCAATAGCCTGACCAAGTTGACGGCCGAAGGTGTATGCAGAGTACACAGCGCTTTCGTTACGCACGCCTGTTTTGTATTCCTGGTAGTCAATAACGTCCATAACGACTGCCCAACAGGTAAGGCTTACGAAAGTATAGCCGAAGCCGATAAGGAGCAGACAAAGCATAAATAACCAAGCGGGATATATACCTTGTTGGGGGTTAATCCACATAATAAAATCCTGGTTGTTTGCCGTAACTGCAAGGAAAACGGACGCAGCAGCAGAAATAACGGACATTCTGCCGCAAAGTTCTTTTTTGCCGTATTTTGCGGCAAGTTTAGGTGTGAATAAAATAAGTGCTGCCATGGGAAGATACGTGCATATAGTTCCCAGAACACTGAGGCTTGTGTTTGTGAAGTAGTTTTTATAAAGGTATGCGTTAAAAGAGTTGAACTGAAGTTGACCGCTGATAAGGACACCCGAAAGGGCAATCATTACGAAAGGTCTTGATTTGAAAAGACCTAAATAAGTCTTTTTGAAATCAATTTTTCCTTCGTCAACTGCGGGAACACGTTCTTTAAGGTTTCTGTGACCGATAAGGTAGAAAAGAATGGACATAACGCCCATAAGTAAAGCGTATATAAACATTCTGTTGCCGTCAGCAACTTCGATTTCTTTGCCTGTGGTCTGATCAATAGTACCTGTGCCTACGTAAATGATAAAAGGCGCAATAAGAGTAACAACTGCACCGCCAACGCCCGAACCTAAAGAACGGGATGTTGAGAGGAGTGTTCTTCCTTTAGGGTCATCTGTGATAACCGACGCAAGAGAACCAAAGGGGATGTTCATTGCAGTATACATAGTGCAGTAGATTAAGTACATAACAATGCATATTGCAAATAGCAACGTGGGATTATTTGCAAGGGTTGGATTGTAGAATATAGAATTTTTATCGGTATAGGGTAAGAAGCAGATTATAGTGGAAATACCCAAAGGAATTGCTACAATCCTTAAATACTGAAGGAATTTACCGTCTTTGCCCGCTTTTCTTTTAGCAACAATAGCGCCCCAGAGAGGGTCGTTAACAACGTCCCAAAGACGTGTAACGATAAACATATAACCTACAAGTTTGGGAGCAATCTTCAAAATGTCCGTCATAAAGATTTTCAGATAACTTGTAATATATGTAAGGTTAAACATATTGGCTGCCTCGGCTATTGTATAGCCGGCAACATCTTTTGCACCGATTTTATTCGGGTGATTATTGACTTCTTTTTCTTTTTTTACTTTAGCCAAAATAATTCCTCCTTAATCCAACGCTTCGTAGTTTACGGCAAGACCGCCCTCACTTGTTTCGCGGTATTTGTGTTTTAAATCTTTACCTGTCTGATACATAGTATCAACAACAGTATCAAATTTAACCTTTCGTGTGGCTGTAAGGAAGTTTGCCAACGAAAGAGCGTTTATTGCTCGCATTGCAGCAACTGCATTGCGTTCAATACAAGGAATCTGAACAAGTCCGCAAACAGGGTCACAGGTAAGACCTAAATAATGCTCCATAGCATTTTCTGCGGCGTATTCGATTTGGTCAAGGTCCATAAAATGAAGTTCGGCAAGTGCTGCCGCAGCCATTGAACAGGCTGTTCCGATTTCTGCCTGGCAACCTGCTTCCGCACCGCTGATGGACGCATTTTTCTTAACAACGTTACCCACAATACCGCCCGCGGCAAGAGCCTTTGCGATTTCTAAGTCGGTAAAACCTTTTTTCTCCTGCATATAGTAAAGAACTGCGGGGAGTACACCCGAAGCACCACAGGTAGGTGCAGTGGTAATCATGCCGCCGCCTGCGTTCTGTTCACTTGCGGCATAAGCGTAAGCGCAAACGAGCCTGTTCTCTCTTGTTTCGGGGGTTTCGTCCATATGGCGTTGAGCGTAAAGATATTTTGCTTTTCTCTCAACCTCAAGACCACCCGGAAGAGTACCTTCTTGCGCCAGACCTTCACGAACGGTGAGTTTCATTCTTTCCCATATTGTTTTAAGGAACGGGAAAATTTCTTCACCCTCAAATTTTGCTGCATAGTCACTTAAACGTAAGTGGTGCATAAGGCAGTAATCTTTTATTTCTTCAAAATTCTTGTGAGGATAAATTTCGGGGGCGGTAACATCGGGTACGCCTTCAATTCTTATTTCACCGCCGCCAATGCTCATAGCACGGACACTGTCAATCTGATTATTATTTTTATCATAAATAATAAAATCAAGAGTGTTGGGATGGGGGAGGTCGGATTCTTCCGTGTTAAATACAATTTCGTTTCTTGCTTTTAATGTAGAAGAAAGTGCAGTGTGTGTTCCGTGACCCTCTCCCGTAAGGGCAAGAGAGCCGTAGAGGATAACTTTAATAAAATCTGCATTCGGATATTTTTCGTTTACATATTCAGCGGCATATTGGGGACCCATAGTGTGTGAACTTGAGGGGCCTATGCCTACTTTGTAAAGCATTTTTAAAGATTGCATATCGTTCCTCCGCCTATTAAAATATCGTTTATATATATGGCAGCCGTCTGCCCGGGAGCAGCGGCGCGTTGCGGCTCCTGAAATTCTATAGTTGCACCGTTTTCGGTAATTTCGGCAACTGCCTTTGCAGGCCGTGCGGCACAGCGTATTTTAACTTCGCATTCAAATTTTTCTTCGGGTGCTTTACCCGAAAGAAAGTTCAAATCCTTAACGGCAATTATCTTTTTGAAAAGTTCTTCGTTGTCACCGATAGTTACGGTGTTTTTTTGTGCATCAATGGATATAACGTACATAGGTTTACCGAAAGAGCCAAGACCTTTTCGTTGACCTATGGTGTATTTGTAAATTCCCGAATGTGTTCCTAGTTTTTTACCGTCTGTAGAAAGGAAATCACCGCTGATGGCTTCAGGCGAAAACTCTTTTTCGATAAATGAAATATAATCGTTATCGGGGATGAAACAAACTTCCTGACTGTCTTTTTTATGGGCGACTTCAATATTTCTGCTTTCAGCCAAATCGCGTATTTCCTGCTTTGTTAAATCGCTTAAGGGGAAAATAACATGGGAGAGCAAATGCTGATTAAGTCCGCATAAAAAGTAACTCTGGTCCTTGCTTGATGGGTTTCTTTTAATATAAAAAACACCGTTGAGGTTTATAATATCTGAATAATGACCTGTTGCAAGGTACTCTGCTCCGTTTTTTAGGGCGTGTTCCACGAGTTTCCCGAATTTAATTGTGGGATTACACAGAACACAAGGGTTAGGTGTCAAACCGTTAAGGTATGCATTGCAGAAATAATCGGTTATTTTTTTAAAATCCTCACGCTCGTCAAGAATTTCAAGGGGGATTCCTAAAGTGTCTGCAACTTTTTGAGCGTCTGCTATATCTCCGTCTGCAAGGTTACCGGGTTTTAAACGCAAGATAACGCCACGGACTTCATATCCGCGTTCTTTCATAATTATTGCCGCAGCAGCAGAGTCAACACCACCGCTGAGTGCTACATAAACTAATTTACTCAATAAATCACCTGTATTTAAATTACCCTGTAAATCATATCACAATACACGTAAAAAAGCAAACATTACGTAAGGTCTTTTTAGACAATTTTCTTTTTGTCTTTTCGGCACAAAATACAAAAATTCGCTTGATTTTTTGTAAAAGAAATAGTAAAATATTGTTAATGTAATATATTCGGGATATGTGTGCTGTTTTTGAGAAATTACTGCTGTTATGCTCTTGTGGACAGGCTCTTAACCTTGATATATCAACGTTTTCAGGTAGATATGGAAATATTTCTCTGCAAAAGTGCAGAGGGTTGAAAGGATGGATTATTTTGTCAGCGGATTTACATTGCCACACTCGTTTATCTAACGGCTCCCTCGGGATCGAAGATTTAATTTTACTTGCTAAAAAACGCGGCGTTACAACAATAGCAATTACCGATCACGATTGTCTTGCCGGTACGGTAAGGGGTAAGGTAATTGGCGAAAGACACGGTGTTACCGTAATTCCCGGCGTAGAACTTTCGGGTACGGATAAAACCAACGGTCAGGAAATACATATGCTTTGCTATAAGCCTGATTTTCCCGACAGACTTGAGGGTCTTTGCCGCCGCAGTTCAATAATCAGAAAAAAATCTTCTCACCTTATGGTGCTCAAAACTGCTCAGCGTTACCCTATAACACCTGAGTTCGTTGTGAAATGCGCAAGCGGTTCTACTAACATTTTTAAAGTTCATATTATGCAAGCCCTTATCGAAAACGGCTTTGCAGACAGAATTTACGGCGACCTTTATAAAGAACTTTTCTCTTCCGATGCAGAGGGCAACATCAACCACGTGCCCGATTATGAGGATATTTTTGATATTCTTAAGGCTATTCACGATGCAGGCGGTATAGCCGTGCTCGCTAACCCTCAGCGTTGCAAGAACGAAAAACTTCTTGATGAACTTGTTGAAGCAGGTCTTGACGGTATTGAAATCTATACGCCTGAAATGACTGCGGAAGAAAAGGCTCGATTTGCAAAATACGCAAAGAAAAAGAAAATTCTTACAACAGGCGGTTCTAATTTCAAAGGTCTTTATAATAAACAAATTCTTTCCGTAGGCGACTGTGACCTTCCCGATGAATGTGTGCAGGAACTCAACACATACAAAGCAAGAAAGAAAAAACTTGAAAAGAAAAAAGCACAGGAAAATAAGTGAAAGGGGCTGTAAAAAAACAGCCTAAAAAATCCGAGATTCGCTGAGGAGAGTGAGTCTCGGATAGTTTTTTGTATTGAGCTTTAGAAATTAGTTAAAAAAGAAGAAAAAAGTAGAATTTTGAACACCACAACAAAGCCAATGGTAAAAACCATTAGTTTCGTGATTGAAATGTTCAAAACTTTTTTGTTTTGCTATGCTGCAGAAAGTAGAGTCAGCTTCTTCAGGTGGTACTTATGAAGATTAAAACCGCAAGAAATTAAAGAAAGTTCAAAAATTACACCTTTTAAGCCCTTTCTTCTTGCTCTTTTGTAGTCTCTGTTCCACTTAATTGTGCCAAATGCACCTTCTGCTTGTATGCTTCTGTTCATACGAAGAAGTGCACCTTTTGTGCTGTTAAGATTGTTCAAAACCTCCTGATGATAACCTGTCAGTTCCTGATTTAACCTAATTGTTCTGTTGCCTTCAGATTTGGTGCAATTTTCTTTATGAGGACAATTACTGCAATCTTCACATTGATATACTTCTTCTCTTCTTCCGTATTTGTTGTTCTTTACTGCCTGTGTGTAGAGAAAATGAAACTCTTTACCATTGGGACACACAGGATTGCCTTTTTCATTGATAGGAAAATTTACTGCTCTGTATGGATTATCTCTGTATTTTTTATCTTCCGTTTCTTTTTTTGAACATAGGGAATTTCATATACTTTTCCATTCCGTGTTCTTGGCAGTATATGTAATTGTTAAGACTACCATAACCTGCATCAGCTACTGGATATTTAGGATATTTGTTGTATGTTTCTTTAAATTTTTCCATTAAAGGTTGAAAACAGTCCATATCTGAAGCGTATTGTTTTACATCAAATACAGATATGTATTCATCACATAATCTAAGTTGAATATTGTAGCCCGGTAAAAGCTGGTCATTTCCCATGTAGTCTCTTTTCATCCTAAAGAAAGTTGCTCCGTTATCGGTTTTGGAATAACTGTTTCTGCTATCTCCACAAGTATTTATGTGTTCGGCATACTTCTTTAACTTATCTGTGTATTCTATGAGCTTATCATAATGCTTTTGTTCTGTTGATTTACGGTGTCCTTTGCCACGAACTATGTGCAAATCTACAAGTTTTACATATTGTTCTGCTACTTGCTCTAAATACTCTATTGCATACTCATTTCGTATATCGAATTTAACACCTTGATACACAATAGTTTTGTTGATTTCTTCAAGTAAAGCACTTATCTTATCAAAGGTTTTCTGTCGGTTCTTCAAACTGCTCTTTTTCCATACCCAGCTATACTTGTTGGCATTGGCTTCAAGCTTGGTTCCGTCTATGTAGATATGCTCTAAATCAACATTTTCTACTTCAAAGATATATCTGTTGATTTCATTGAAAATATTCTCTATGCTATCTGTCAGACAATGATTCATAAAGTTATCTATTGTCATATGACTTGGTGCTTTCTCTTCCTGCAACAACCACATAAACCGTATGTCTGTTTTACACAGTTTCTCTATTTCACGAACCGAAACATATCCGTGTTCCATAAACGCAAACAGTATTACTTTAAGTAAGGTTTCCGAATCAAATCTTCTGCGACCTGTCCTGTTTTCCTTAATCACAAGATATCTTTTTAGGTCAATTTGATTCAAAACCTCACTAAATGTATATACCGGGTCAGAAATTTCTATTATTTTTTCAATTTCCAGTGGTAATTTTAATTGATATGGTGTATTATACATCTGTGTGGTATGTTTTTTCATGCAAGTAAATTATATCACAAAAGAAGACTACAAGCCTACCTCTTTCGGTAAGTTTGTAGTCTTTTCTTTTTTAGGCTGTTTTTTTACAGCCCCTTCAAAATGATGTTCTATGTAACGGCTTTGAAATTCAAAGACGGGACTGTTTTTCACCCATTCACTCGCTAACAATACCAAAACGCATAGAGTGGTGAGTGACGGTATTTTCTCTTAGCATACCGCCGGCATTGGGTGGCTTTGCTACATCTCAATCTTACATCGTATTCAGTTGTAGTCCCTCATTTAAGGGAATTATATTATACCATAAAACCCGCCGTAACATAAGTAATTTCACGTAAAATTTCAAGAGCTTGACTAAAAATACATCTATATCGAATAATGGTTGGACATATCTGTTTTTACAACATCCGCAAGCGTTTTGCCGTCAAAGAACTCATTTACAAGTCTGTAAAATTCAACCCAAAGCGGATAGGTGCGGCATTCAAATGCTCTTTCGCAAGGTTTTGCCCCACATTCAAGACAGGCAACCGGTGCAAGATCGCCCTCTGTCAGCCGCAGAATATCTCCGATTTTACATTCTTCGGGCGATTTTACAAGTCGGTATCCGCCACCTTTACCTTGCAATCCTTCGATGATACCGTTTTTGGATAGCACGGGGATAATCCGTTCCAAATACTTTAAGGATATTCCTTGCCTTTCAGCAATGTCTTTCATTGGAACATAGCAACCGTCTGTATGTTCCGCAAGTTCTATTAAAACACGAAGCGCATATCGCCCTCTTGTAGAAATCAGCATTATGGTCACCTCACTTCTATACAATTATACCACAATAACAGTAGGTAAATCAAGTGATACGCTTATATTATTGTTCCGCCGCCGAGAACAACATCCCCGTCATAAAGAACAGCTGCTTGTCCGGGTGAGATTGCTCTCTGCGGAGTATCGAACAGGATACGCACTGTATCCTCACCAAGCGGAAAAGCTGTTGCCCATTGTTCAGTTTGGCGATAGCGCACCTTTGCCTTGCAGCGAAATTCACCTTTCGGTGCGTCTCCGCTTATCCAATTAAATTCAACGGCAGTTGCCTTCCGTGAAAGTAGTTCATCGTTACTACCGAGAACAATATTGCCACTTTGCGGATCAATTTTGCATACATACAGCGGGGTATCGCTTGAGATACCGAGACCTTTCCGCTGACCTATCGTATAATGAATAATGCCTTTATGCTTACCAAGGATATGCCCATCTTTATCAATAAAGTTACCGACAACGGATTTTCTGCCTGTTTGTAATTCAATAACACTCGCATAATCACCGTTTGGTACAAAGCAAATATCCTGACTATCCGGTTTGGTTGCATTTACAAAACCGGCTTTTTCAGCCGAAATACGAACCTCTGTCTTTTTCATATTCCCAAGCGGAAACAATGTATGCGAAAGCTGCTCTTGCGTGAGCGAATAAAGGACGTAGCTTTGATCTTTCGTTTCGTCCAAGGCTTTCTTCAAGATATATTTACCGTCCTCTTTTTCTATCCTTGCATAATGGCCTGTTACAATGAAATCACACCCAATAGTCCTTGCACGCTCATATAGCCTTTCAAATTTCATATAGCGGTTGCAATCAATGCAAGGATTGGGCGTGATGCCTCTTTCATAACTGTTTATAAATTTTCGGATGACTGTATCACGGAAGGAATCTGTAAAATTGAAAACATAGAATTTCATTCCGAGCTTATATGCTACGGCTCTGGCATCCTCCACATCATCAAGCGAACAGCAAGTCTTGGTATTGCTGATTCCTGCATCCTCGTTCTGATATAGTTTCATTGTGCAACCGATACAATCATATCCCTGTTCAATCATCAATTTTGCGGCAAGTGAGGAATCAACACCGCCACTCATTGCAATCAACGCTTTGCTCATTGTCCTAACCTCAGCATTTCATCGATACATTTGCGTGAAGCAGCTATCAGATCGTCACTCATTTTTATTTCTTCACCGCCCGAACCTTTCAAACATCTGTAAACGTCCATAAGTGTGGTGGCCTGCATATTATGGCATACACAGTCTTTTGAAAGAGGAATAAATAATTTATCCGGACACTTAAATTGAAGATGCTCTACTATGCTGTTTTCCGTTCCGATTATATAAGTACAATCCGCTCCTTTTTCAGCATAGGACATTATCTCGGTTGTACTGCCTACAAGATCTGCTTGTGCAACAACAGTTGGATGGCATTCCGGATGAACCAAAAACTTTGCTTCGGGATAATTCGCTCTTATTCTGTCAATATCCCGTACTGTAATGCGAAGATGAGTCGGGCATCCACCTCTGACGAGTTGGATTGATTTTTCGGGAATTTGTTTTGCAATCCAATCTCCTAAATTGCAATCCGGAATAAAAAGGATTTTATTGTTTGGTATGTTGCGGATAATTTTCACTGCCGATGAGGACGTTACGCAAACATCACAAACGGTTTTGAGTTGTGCAGTCGTATTGATATATGCCACCACCGTATGATCCGGAAGTTCCTCTTTCATTTGCATAATGATATCAGAATCCATCTGATCTGCCATGGGACAGCCCGCAGCATAATTGGCAAGAAACACAGATTTTTGTGGTGAAAGCATTTTCACCGTTTCCGCCATAAAGCGAACACCGCACATAATAACGGTATCTGCATCGGTTTGTGTTGCCTGCTTACTAAGACCAAAGGAGTCTCCGATATAATCTGCAACTTCCCAAATATCCTGCCGTTGATATGCATGGGCAAGGATACAAATATTCTTTTCTTTTTTTAATCGGATGATCTCATCCTGCAATTCTCTTACTGTCATACCTTTATCTCACAGCAATGTCCGCAACTCTCACATGACGGGAACTGCGAACGGTCGTAGTCGATACCGTTCTTCTCGTAATAGTCCTGCAATGCTTTTTTGATTGCTTCTTCCGCCAGAACAGAGCAATGAATCTTATGCGCTGGCAGACCGTCAAGCGCTTCTACTACCGCCTTATTTGTAAGGGCAAGTGCTTCCGAAACAGGCTTTCCCTTAATAAGCTCGGTTGCCATTGAACTTGATGCGATTGCAGAGCCGCAACCGAAGGTTTCAAATTTCACATCAACGATAATATCGTTCTCAATCTTGAGATATATCTTCATAATATCTCCGCATTTAGCATTGCCGACTTCACCGATGCCGTCAGCATTTTCAATCACACCGACATTACGGGGATTACGGAAATGCTCCATTACTTTTTCACTGTATAAAGCCATATTAACAACCTCACTTTATGATAAACTCTTTCTTTCCGTTTACAAGGTCACGCCATATCGGTGATATGCTTCGCAAATAACCGACAACCTCTTTGACAGACTTGATAGTGTATTCAATTTCTTCCTCTGTATTTTCTTCCGACAAGGACAGTCTTAATGATCCGTGAGCAATATCGTGAACTCTGCCGATGGCAAGCAGAACGTGGCTTGGATCGAGTGAACCCGAAGTACAGGCAGAGCCGGAAGACGCACAAATCCCATTGTCATCAAGAAGCAACAGCAGGGATTCTCCCTCAATGCCCTCAAAGCAGAAATTCACGTTACCGGGAAGCCGTTGCGATCCATCACCGTTCAGTACGGAATGCGGTATCTCCGACAATCCCAAAATCAGTTTATTTCTTAATGCGGTGATTTTAGCTGTATTTTCGTCAATGAGATTGCACGCTTCTTCCAAAGCCGCCGCCATTCCCATAATTGCGGGAATATTCTCTGTACCTGCACGCTTGCCACGTTCCTGAGCACCGCCTTCAATCAAGGTTGTCAGTGGGATGCCTTTTCTCACATACAATGCGCCGATACCTTTAGGGCCGTGAAATTTATGAGCAGAAAGCGAAAGCATATCAATATTTTGCTCCTGCACGTTGATGTGCAGATGTCCCGCCGCCTGAACCGCATCGGTATGGAATATTACACCTTTCGCACGGCAAATCTCACCGATTTCTTTTATCGGCTGAATGGTGCCGATTTCATTATTGGCATACATCACGGTAACGAGGCAAGTATCTTCCCGAATAGCCCCCGCTACCTGTTCAGGCAGGACAAGACCGTTTTCGTGAACATCAAGAAGCGTTATTTCAAAACCTTCGTTTTTCATTTTCTCCAAGGTATGCAGAACTGCGTGATGCTCAAATGCAGTAGAAATAATGTGTTTCTTGCCTTTTCTCGCACCGATTTTGGCAGCGGAAAGGATTGCCTGATTATCCGCTTCGCTACCACCGGAAGTAAATGTAATTTCTTTTGCAGTACAACCAAGGCACTTTGCGATCCGTTCTCTCGCATCTGCCAGCGCTTCGGCTGCGGCTTGTCCGGCAGAGTGCAGACTAGAAGGATTGCCGTAAACGGTATCCATATACGGCAACATAGCATTGATTGCCGTTTTGCTCATTTTTGTAGTTGCGGCATTATCAAGATAAATTCTCATATATAATCTCCTAAAGTTCCGACACCTGTTAAGAAAGATGTCGGAGCTGATGATTTAATCTTCAAAAAGCGGTGTGGACAAATATCTGTCGCCTGTATCGGGAAGTAAAACAACAATGGTTTTCCCTTCGTTTTCGGGGCGCTTTGCAAGTGTGATTGCCGCAAATGCTGCCGCACCCGATGAAATTCCAACCAGCACGCCCTCACTCTTGCCGATCAGCTTTCCCGTAGCAAAGGCATCTTCGTTGGAAACGGGGATGATCTCGTCGTAAATTCCCGTGTTCAGCACATCGGGAACAAAGCCAGCGCCGATACCTTGGATTTTATGCGGTCCAGCGACTCCTGTGGAGAGTACCGCAGAAGAAGCAGGTTCAACAGCGACTACCTTGATATTCGGATTTTGGGATTTGAGATATTCACCAACACCCGTAACCGTACCGCCGGTGCCGACTCCTGCCACGAAAATATCCACCTTGCCGTCGGTGTCCTCGTAGATTTCGGGACCCGTATTTTCTCTGTGTGCTTTGGGATTGGCGGGATTTATAAACTGACCGGGGATAAAGCTGTTGGGAATCTCTTTTGCAAGCTCCTTGGCTTTTGCAATAGCACCTTTCATTCCTTTTGCGCCCTCTGTCAGCACAAGCTCTGCACCGTAGGCTTTCATTAACTGTCGGCGTTCTACCGACATAGTTTCAGGCATTGTAAGGATGATTCTGTATCCCCGTGCCGCCGCAACCGATGCCAGACCGATGCCAGTATTACCGGATGTGGGCTCGATAATGACAGAACCGGGTTTCAGCTTGCCAGAGGCTTCTGCATCATCTAAAATCGCTTTAGCAATACGGTCTTTTACGGATCCTGCCGGATTGAAGTATTCCAGCTTGGCAACGACCTTTGCTTTCAGATCAAATTTCTTTTCGATATGAGTGAGTTCCAGAAGCGGTGTTTTGCCGATGAGCTGGTCGGCAGATGTATATATGTTAGACATAATCGTAACCTCCAAATTATTTTACTGCATCAAAGCCGTTTTGCAGATCGGTAATGATGTCATCAATATGTTCCGTACCAATAGAAAGGCGAATCGTATTCGGCTTGATTCCTTGATCCTCCAGTTCTTCTGCGGAAAGCTGGCTGTGCGTAGTGGTAGCAGGATGGATAACAAGGCTCTTTACATCAGCAACGTTGGCAAGCAGAGAGAATATTTTAAGGCTGTCGATGAATTTGTGTGCTTCCGCCTGACCGCCTTTAATCTCAAAGGTAAAGATAGAGCCGCCACCGTTGGGGAAATATTTTTGATACAGTTCGTTGTCAGGGTAATCGGACAATGACGGGTGATTGACCTTTTCCGCCTGCGGATGATTTGCAAGAAATTCCACAACCTTTTTCGTGTTTTCTGCGTGACGTTCCAAGCGGAGAGACAAAGTTTCAATGCCCTGCAAGAGCAGAAATGCCGCAAAGGGGGAAATGGTGGCACCCGTATCACGAAGCAGTACCGCACGGATATAGGTGACAAATGCCGCCGCACCGACTGCTTTTACAAAGGATACTCCGTGATAACTTGGATTAGGTTCTGCAATAGCAGGATATTTGCCGCTTACCGACCAATCGAATTTGCCGGAGTCAACAATAATACCGCCAAGCGTTGTACCGTGTCCGCCGAGGAACTTTGTCGCAGAATGGACAACAATATCTGCCCCGTGTTCAATCGGGCGGATGAGATACGGTGTACCGAAGGTATTATCAACCACAAGCGGAATACCGTGCTTGTGGGCAAGCTCCGCAAGAGCGTCAATATTCGGAATATCGCTGTTCGGATTGCCGAGCGTTTCGATATAGATAGCTCTTGTGTTATCTTGAATAGCCGCTTCGACTTCTGAAAGGTCGTGAATGTTTACAAAACTTGCCGTGATACCGAAGTTCGGGAGCGTGTGCGCCAGCAGGTTATAACTGCCGCCGTAAATCGTCTTTTGTGCAACAAAGTGACCGCCATTTTGACCGAGCGCTTCGAGCGTATATGTAATTGCCGCTGCACCTGACGCAAGAGCCAAGGCTGCAACGCCACCCTCAAGTGCTGCTACACGCTGTTCGAGAACATCCTGTGTAGAGTTAGTAAGTCTGCCGTATATGTTACCTGCATCGGCAAGACCAAAGCGTGCGGCGGCGTGTTCGCAGTTATGGAACACATAAGAAGTGGTTGCGTAAATCGGTACCGCACGGGCATCGGTTGCGGGATCGGGATTTTCCTGACCTACATGGAGTTGCAAAGTTTCAAATTTGTAGTTAGACATAATCGTAATTTCCTTTCGTTATTGAATGTAGTTGTTATCGGGTTTATAAATGACGATTACAAGGGGACATTCGTCCGAATCGGAAATTTGCTCTGACGAGCTTTTCAAAATAGTTTTCCATAGGTGATTACCTGCCTTACAAAAAATATACCGAGAGACTCCGACGAAGTCTCTCGGTCGTAAGCGATTGTTATTCCGCCAAAGTTCAGGCGGCACAAGGGTTTGCTCTTGATACGGAGAGTACATCGGAAGAAAAAACGCAACAAGTCTTGCATATGCGACAAGTCCACATGCACATCTCCATCATCATAGCAGTAACGATATTGGTACGCTGTTTCATATCCGTGATCTCCTTTCGCTGTTTTACCTACCTCGTGGGTTGGTATTAGTATAGCACGTAAAACCTACCTTGTCAATAGGTTTTCAAAAATTTCTATGTTTTGTTGCAAACATATAGCAAAACGGCGGCAGAGAGAAATTTATCTCCCTGCGCCGCTGTCGGTTAGTTGTAAATCAAATCGTTGTTTACGGTTTCCGTAGCTCTGCTGCGGATATTATTCATCCGAGTAACCCACTCCATTTGATTTTCTGCTTTGAGCCTTTCGGTCACATCCTCACGCTCTGCCATTTGTTCTATGATCCGAAAAAACATATCCTCAGCCTGTTTGTCAATGTCAGCGAGATAACCGTTTAACTTGCCGTTTGTCAGCAGATTAGTATATCGCACCTTGTGGTGTTGCTTGATATACCTTAAATGCCGTTGTCCCCATACCCCGATTTCAAATTGTTCTTCATTAGGGAGTGCAAGGCAAGGGATATAATAATCGCCCTGTAATTCGTACCACAAACCTTTCTGCTCGTTAAAAATTCTTTTTTCCATTATGTAATCCTCCAAAATATTGATTTTCCTACAATTTCAATCAATCTGGCTGATTACAAAGCCAAGGGGAGAAGCTACTTCCTTACGTAGCCTCTCCCTTCGAGCCTTCTTTTTTAATAAATCATATCAGCCGTGGTCCAGTTTTTAAGAATTTCTTTCTGGTCTGCGGCTTCTTTTTTTGCGCCTGCTAAGTCGTGGTCGCGGTAGTTACCGCATTCAACTGCGCTTACACCGGGAACTTCGCCCTCGAAACTTTCGATGAAAGCAAATGCATCTTTTGTGAGGCTGAGAGCCTGTGCGTGAGTCATTCCTGTTGTAAGGAAATAAAAACCTGTTCTGCAACCCATAGGTCCGAAGTAAATTATATTATCTTTAAATTCACTGTTTCTTACAAAAGTTGCGAAAAGATGTTCAACTGTGTGAATAGCACCGTTTTCCATAACTTCTTCTACGTTGGGACGGCGTGTTCTTATATCATAAGTAACAACGTCACCGTCGATGCGAGATATGTACATACCTCTGAGTAATTTCGTATGGTCCACGGTAAAACTTGCAATTTTTTCCATATTATTATTCTCCCTTTTGGGTTGTTTTTTTTCTTCTGATTTTTTGCGTAAATCTTTAAAAAAGCGAGAAAGCACATCTGCGCATTCTTCTTCCATAAAACCGCCTTCATAAGAGGGACTGTAACTGAAACCGCTTTCAAAAAGATTGGTTACAGAGCCACACGCACCGTCCTTCTTATCGTATGCGCCGAAAACGACATTTTTTATTCGTGCGTTTATAATTGCTCCCGCACACATGGGGCAAGGCTCCAATGTCACATACAATTCGCATTCCCAAAGACGCCAACCGCCAAGGCGTTTGCAGGCTTCGTTAATTGCTTCAATTTCTGCATGGTGTAATGCGTTTTTGCCTTTTTCACGTCGGTTACGGCCTGTGCCGATTATTTTATTTCCTATAGTGACGACTGCACCTACGGGAACTTCACCTTCAAGGAAGGCGAGTTCTGCAAGGCGCAGAGCCTCATTCATAAATTCGTTTTTCATAATATTAGGCTGTTGCAGATGATGTTGTCATCATAAGAATTGCTTCCACAATATATATTACCGTAGCACCTATCATAGCGGGGCTTTTAAGAAATTTTGCAATTTTTGTTTTTGGGGGAAGTTCTTCTGCATCGCCATTGTATTTTAATACACCGTCGTTTCTGTAACGCAAAATGTAAATTGCCAATGCCAATGCACCTAAAACGATTCCCGAAACGGAACAAACATAGAAAAATGTATTGCCCACGTTTTCGTCATATGTCTGAATAAGTACAGAGGATATACAGGAGAGGGAGTTGTTAAGTGCGTGGATTATAATACCCGTCCATAAACTGTCAGATGCAACAACTGCGTAACCGAAGAATAAACCGCATATAAAGGCAAAGGGAATCTGTGAAAAATTGCCGTGGAAAACACCGAAAATATATGCTGAACCCACAATAGCAAAAACATTACCGTACTTTCTTAAAGAGGACATCAAAACGCCGCGCATAGCGTATTCCTCAATAAGAGGGGGAATTACGGCAGTACCGATGCACATAAGAATAAAATCGGTTATGCCTTTAGGGTCCTGAAGTGAGGAGTAACCCGAAGAAATACCGAACAAATCAAAGAATGCGGTCAGCATAGAGGTGAAAAAGTTCGCCAACATACAGCCGCCGAAACTTATGAGTACAAGCAAAACTGCTTTTACGGGGTCTTTGGGTGCATTCAGTCTGACATCTATATTATATTTGGGTTTTCCGATTCCCTTTTCGGAAGTTTTCTTGAGAATCTGGCCGAAGGCAAAGAATGTTCCGCCTATAACTATAACTGAATAGAACAGGTTTATTATCGCCTGACCGCCTAAACCGGATTGGTAAATGTCGGAAATTCCGGGAAGAAAAATCAAAGAAGAAAAAACAGAAGCTATTATAAAACAGGCAATAAGAGCAAGACCTGATATATTGCCTATGCTTCGTATTTTCTTTTCGTTTTCACGGCGTTTGCGCATTTTTTCCTGATGTTCCTGATAGTAACGGTTGTCAATTATACCGGCGAAATTAGGGTTGCCGTAATGGTATTGCGGAACGTTACCTGTATGAGCGTTATTATAAATAACGGATGGGGACTGCTGCGCCGTCTGAGTATAAGTGCCTGTGTAAGCAGTATTGGGGTTTACCCCATACTGTTGGGTATTATTTTGAAAGTTTTCGTTGAAAGTATTGTTATCGGGTATGTTTTCCATAACGTATCCTTTCTGTATAATATGTATAATGAAATTATATCAATAAGTATAGCAAATATCAACAGATAAATTGTGTATACAAAATGAATTTTTACAAGATGTAGTGTTGCGAAAAAACGCAAAACAATGTATAATCACTTTATGAAAATTTTTAAGGATGGTTAACATGGAAAAACAAGTACATAAACTTACTATTGCGGGCGAAGAATACCGAATTATTTCAGAAGAATCCACAGAATATATGCAAGAGTTAGCCCGTGAAATAGATATGAAAATGGCAAGCATTCTCAAAGGTAGCCGTGTATCTACAACACAGGCGGCTATACTTGTTGCTTTGCAGTATGCCGATGATGCAACAAAAAACAGCGGCAGTGCGGACAACCTTCGTTCACAACTTAAAGCCTACCTTGAAGATGCGGCACAAGCAAAAAGTGAACGCGATTTTTATAAACGCGAACTCGACAGAATAAAAGCAGTTAATACTGCCGAAGAAAACAACACAGGCAGACTTTGGTGATAATATGGAAATGCTTAAGATAAAAAAAGTCAAAGAGAATGCAAAAGTTCCTCACAGGGCAACTTCGGGTAGTGCAGGTCTTGACCTTTGCGCTTGCATTGATGAGCCTGTTACCCTTGAGGGTGGCGATACTGCGGTAATCCCTACAGGTATTGCAATTGCGTTACCCTCTGCCGATTACGGCGCTTTCGTATTTCCCAGAAGCGGTATAGCCGTAAAACACGGAATCGGTCTTCTTAATTCCGTAGGTGTTATCGACAGCGATTACCGCGGTGAAATTATGGTGGGCGTTATAAACCAGGTAAAAGAAGCCTATACAATTCAACCCGGCGAAAGAATTGCTCAGATGGTTATTATGCCTGTTTCAATGATGCCTGTTGAAGAAGTTGCTGAATTGGACGATACAGCCCGCGGTGCAGGCGGTTTCGGCTCAACAGGAAAGAAATAATTTTTCGATTTTAGTTAAAAGGTGATTTTTTGTCAACTATTGCTGCTATTGCTACCGCACAGGCGGCGGCAGGTTTAGGAACAGTTAAAATATCCGGTGAAAATGCGCTGACCGTTGCGGACAGCGTTTTTTCTGCTGTTTCGGGAAAAAAGATTTCCGAAACTCCCGGTTACAGAGCCCTTTACGGTAAGGTGCACGATGGCGAAACGGTTATTGACGATGCAGTCGCCCTTGTGTTCAGAGCGCCTAAAAGTTATACAGGTGAAGATGTTGTTGAAATCAGTTGTCACGGAGGTCTTTATATTTTAAAGAGGGTTCTCCGTGCGGTGCTTAATGCAGGCGCAGTTCCCGCAGAAGGCGGCGAATTTACAAAAAGAGCCTTCCTTAACGGGAAAATGGACCTTTCCGAAGCGGAGGCGGTTATGTCGCTTATTTCCGCATCGGGTGAGGAAGCACGGGCAGCAACACTTAATGCCCTGGACGGTGCGTTGAGTCGGGAAATCGCCGACTGTCGCGACAAATTGGCTGTTGCTGCCGCATTTATGGCAGCGTGGGTTGATTATCCGGACGATGAAATACCCGAACTTTCTGATGATGAAATGACAAACACATTAACAGATGTTCACAACCGATTGGAAAAACTTCTTTCGGGTTTTGATGCAGGTAAAGCAATACTTGAGGGCATTGATACCGCTATTGTGGGCAGACCGAATGTAGGTAAATCAACGCTTCTTAATGCGCTTTCCGGTAGCGAAAGGGCTATTGTAACCTCGGTTGCAGGTACAACCCGTGATGTGCTTGAAGAAACGGTCAGAGTGGGTAATATTACACTCAGACTTGCGGATACCGCAGGTATCAGAGAAAATACCGACGATGAAATAGAAAAAATCGGCGTTGAAAGAGCAAAAGAACGCTTTGACAGAGCAAGTCTTGTTCTTATGGTGCTCGATGCACAGAACGAAATTTCCGATGATGATAAAGAACTTCTTGCAATGTGCAAAAGAAAAAACTGTATAGTTGTTGTTAATAAAACCGACGGTGAAATAAGACTTTCTATGTCAGAACTCAAGACCTTAACGGATAATACAATTGTTGAAATTTCAGCAAAGAATTCTTTGGGACTTGAAACGTTAACGAACGCTATTGAAGAAACTGTGGGAACAGCAGGTTTTGACCCATCTGCTCCGCTTATTACAACAGAACGTCAACGCAGTTGTGTTGTAAAAGCCGTTGAAAATATTGAAGAAGCACTTTCGGGAATTCAGATGGGCATAACTCCCGATGCAGTTAATGTCTGCATAGATTGTGCTATTGAGAATTTATGCGTTCTCACAGGCGAAAAAGCCACACAGACAGTTGTAGATGAAGTATTCAAAAACTTCTGCGTGGGTAAATAATAAAACCCGTTCGACTTTTGTCGGACGGGTTTTTCAATTAGGAGATAAGTCGGTTTGTCAAATTGAAGAATAACCGCAATAGAACTACCCACCACCGCTACGCGGTCCCCCTCCCTATTTCATCACAGATGAAACAGGGATGATAAGTTTCGCATTACTTAATTTTATATACTTCTCGTCTTGTTTCACTTAAAAACAAATCAAACTGATTTTGTGATAAGTATTCGGGGTAACTTAAAATCATAAGCGGTACACCTTCACCACCGTGGTAAGAGGGTTGCATATAGTCGTAATCGTTCACTTTGAAACCCAGACGCTCGTAAAATTTAATGCGTTTTATCTGTTGTTCTGTGACGGGGGCTTCTGCCTCAAGAATAATAGGTTTATTATATAATTCTTTTATATGTTCAATTGTTTTAGTGCCGTAACCTCCCGAGCGTTTATCCTCATCTATGGCAAGATGTTCAATATAAACAAAGTCAGGAAACACCCAAGGCGAAACAAAACCTACGGCAGATTCGTTTTCTGTAATTTCAAAAAAGTTAAAATAACGGTTATCGAAACATTTCTTTTGGTCCAAACTGTCACGGCGTTCCTCGTAAGGGAACGCCGATGTCATTTTTTCATAGACCTTATCGAATGTTTCTTCTGTAACATCAATAAATCTAATCATAATTATTTTATCTGTGTACCTGCGGGAACGCAGTCGGGAAGGAATACTACCTGGCAACCGCAAGCGCCGTTTGTTGCGGCAAGAAGCATACCGTCACTCTGAACACCGGAGAATCTTGCGGGTTCAAGGTTTGCAATAACGATAATCTTTTTACCTACAAGTTGTTCACAAGTGTACTCGCTCTTAATTGAAGAAACGATTGTACGGTTTTCACCGCTGCCGTCGTTAAGGGTAAGTTTAAGGCAACTGTGTGACTTTCTGATTTCCTGTGCTTTTACGATTTCGCAAACTCTGAGGTCGAGTTTTTCAAAGTAATCAATGGAAACCTGTTCTTCCTTAAAGGGAACGAAAGCATCTGCTTCACCGTAAACGTGTTTATCCTCTGTTTCTTCAATAACTTCCGCTTTAGCGTCTTCCTCGGCCTTTGCTTCTTCAGCGGTTTTCTCATAAGAGAAGTCGAGAAGTCCTACGTATTTCTGAGGGTCAATAGCGTAAAGGAAGAGATAAAGACGGGGGCCTTTTTCCTTATCAATAAGGAGTTTGTAAATATTCTTGAAGAAAGTACCCTGTAAAGATTTAAGTGCCTTTTCATCAAGGTCGCCACCGTTAATTTCTTTCGGAATAGCGTAAAGTTTTCTGTTGAGTTCATCAAGGTCGTAACCGCCTTCGGAAATAAACTCAAAGAGTGCTTTAACTTCTGCCTTCTGGCTTTCTGTAAGAGTTTCGTAAATCTCCCAATTTCTGAAAGTACGAAGTCTGTTTACCTGGTCGGGTGCGCAGTTTTCAAGCCAATATTTAGCCTTGTCGAGTCTTGCGCCGAACTGCTCGTGTTTGTAGGGAGTACCGATTTTTTCAAAAACGGTTTCAAGCATAGGCACGTTGAAGTCAACAACACTGCCCAACTGAACGAGAAGGCTCATGGGAACTGTGTCGAGAACTCTGTCACCAACTGTGGTGTTGTACATAATATCTTTCTGAGCCTCGTTAGCAGTACCGTCTTTAACGGCATTGTACATTTTATCGAACTCAAAATACTGTCTTAAAATACCGTCATCAAAGCAGAAGTCAAATGCTTTAAGAGGTTCTGTTTTTGAGTAGAGCCAAAGAATAACTTCGGGTTCATAAATTTTAAGAAGTGTTTCGGGGGTAAGGTTAAGACCTGAAGAACCGGACATTTTACCTGTTGTACCCTTGATACCGATGAACTCATAACCTTGGAAAAGGGGAGGCTCATAGCCGAAAATCTTCTTGGCAATATCTTTACTTGTGTCGTAACTGCCGTGGGGGCTTGCGTGGTCTTTTCCGCCGGGTTCAAAGTCTACGCCTTCATACATCCAACGCATAGGCCAGTCAATTTTCCAGGCAAGTTTGCAGTTGAAGTCCTTTGTGAAGTCAAAAGAACCTTTGTGACCGCAAGCACAAGTGTATTCTGCCTGTGTACAATCATCGGAAAGAGATACGATTTTTGTTGTATCTTTACCGCACTCGGAACAGTAGATGCTTACAGGGTAATAGTTTTCTCTCTCGCCTTCCTGTACAGGCTGTGTACGGTGGCTTGCAAGAATATCGAAAATTTCCCCGCGCTTTTTAAGAGAATGAAGAATATGTTTTGTATATTTACCGCTTCTGTACATCTCTGCCTGGTGGCGGTAATCCATATCAATACCGAATTTTACAATTGAACGCTCAAATTCGTGTTCAAAATATTCCGCATAAGTTTTTTCTTCTGTGTCGAAGGGGTTTCTGACATCAACATAGGGACAGCCTATGTATTTTTCCATATCGCTGTCAATAGCCGCAACGTTAACGGGAACTTTTCTCATACGGTCAAATTCGTCCCAAGAGAAAAGGAGTTTTGCCTTTTTGCCTTTTTTAATAAGTGCGCGAACAACGAAATAACTTGTTGCAATATCGCGGAAGTTACCGATATGAATAGAGCCTGAGGGGCTTATACCTGCGGCGCAGACATATTCTTCCTTATCGGGATTGCGCTTTATGATGCGGTCTGCAATCATTTCTGACCAATGCATAGTATCACACTCGTTTCTTTAAAACATAAATTTACAGTCTATTATTTTACAATACAGGAAACTTTATGTCAAGTTAAAGAATACAATAATTTATATATAATTGTAGAGTCGTCAATGATAGGTGACAAAAAGTCTCAAAAAAATATGATGATAGAAGAAACTATTATGATTTTGGCAGAAATGAGGAGCCGAGGCGACGAATTTCTGCCAAAATCAGTGCGAATTTTGTACCTCTTGATA